>JAGXGE010000004.1 GCA_024637015.1 Aequorivita sp.
TCTGGTAGTACTTGATCGTGAAAAGCGCCGGGTCCTGACCGCCCAATATGTTAACGTCATTGTCCGTAAGATTGAAAACACCAGAGGTCGTACCGTCGTCGCACTGGTACAAATCTAACGCAGGGTTGGCGATGGGCTGGGGTTTAAAGGTAATTACCACCGAATTGCTATCTACTCGACAAATACCATCTACTGCTTCAACAGAATATATACCATCTGTTGTCACGGTTAGTGTGGCATTTGTTGCTCCTGGGATAGGAATACCATTTCTAAACCATTGGATATTGAATGGAGGATCTGTTACGCCTGAATCTAAGATAACTGGTCTTCCAAGGCATGCCGGGCCTGGATTAAGGAGGATACCGGCAGTACTAAGATCAACCGGGTATATAAACTCATTGTTACTTTCATCAGTTTCCGCAACAATACCAGTACCGTTACCAATATCATCCACTACTGCTCTAAGATTAAAGTTATTGGGAGTAGCAATAGGTATATTCAAAGTAATGGTACCACTTTCAGAACCTCCTAAGGGTATGATATTAGTAGTAGTGGTTTGGCCGATCAACACTAAATCAGCATAAAAAGCTATAGGGGTATTGGCTGGAAGGTCACTGGTGCTATTAACATTATATACTGTATAATCAACATCTATATTGTTATTCTGACAAAGCACCCCAAGATCATCTATCTCTATGGTAGCATCCGGTAATTCTGAGTTTACGCTGGTAATAATATTATTTACCATTATAAAATCCTGTTGCGATTCCAACTCAATGAGAATACTTGTATCGCCTGGAGCGACAATTCCCATCAAATCGTAATAATCCAAATCCATATTATAGCATTGGGTATTTAATGGCGGGCCTATATAAGAATTGGTTCCATTAAATGCATTATTTGCAGGATTTAATGCATTTGATATCAAAGTTCCATTAATAAAAAGACTTTCTCCATTGGCAATTTCTTGTTCACCTTCCCAAGCCAAAAAACCGATTTTTGAAAGTATATCAGAACTCACCTCAATATTGGTCAATGTGATACTTAGGTTGTTATTATTTGCAGAAACACTCTCCAAACCATCAAAAAGACTTATCTGATTGAGTAAAAGAGATGGATCCTCGTAAATAACATAAATGGCCCAGCCTCCAAAATTGGTGCCGCAATATTGACTCAGTAATGCTTGCACATCCATATCGGCAAAGGTATAAGTGCCATTCCCAGTAGCGCCTACAAAAGCCGTAACATCGGCATATGCCGAAAAATAAGGTTGTCCATTAAAAGTATGGCTAAAGATACGCTGTGCACTAATAGGAGTTCCATTTAAAGAAACATCAAAATCTCCAGTACCAATGGACCCCCAATAAAGATGTGCAGACACAAAGGTTTGTCCAGGATTTAAAGATAAACTGGCGCTACTTTGAAGCAGTTGACCACAATACCCGTTAAAATTTGGTTGCGCATTCAGAGTATTTCCTACTGCTGTAAAATCATACCTTCCATTGAACTGTTGGAACAACGTTACAGGCTGTGAAAAAACGAAAAGCGGAAATACGAATATTAAGAGAAATATTAATTTTTTCATAAATCTGGGTATTACAGTGCCAAATATATTGAATACATTGTTTTTCTTTTTATATTTTTGCAAAAAAAACAACTAAATGTCCCAATTTAACATAGAAATTTCCGAAACATCCAACCAAAATATTGTTAAATTTATCGCTAATTCTTTCTTAACACGCTCTACGAGCTACGAGTTCAAGAATATTGATGAAGCAAAATCCAGCCCTTTAGCACAACAACTTTTTTACCTTCCTTTTGTAAAAACCGTATATATTTCGCAGAATTTTATTGCTATTGAAAAATACAACATTGTTGAGTGGAAAGATGTGCAACAAGAAGTTGCAGATTCAATCCTTGAATACCTAAATGCTGATAAACCGGTAATTATTGAAACCGACGCTCCCAAAAAAATTCCTGTAAGCGTTTATGCAGAAAGCACGCCTAACCCTACGGTAATGAAATTTGTAGCAAACAAACCCTTGGCAACAGGAACATTTGAATTTAAAAATATTGATGATGCTATCCATTCACCTTTAGCAAAAGCTTTGTTCAATTTTTCCTTTGTAAAGGAAGTATTTATAAGCACTAACTATGTTTCAGTAATGAAATACAACGTGGCTGAATGGCAGGAAATTTCTATGGAAATCCGCGAGTTCATCCGTAAATTCATAGAAGACGGTAAGCCTGTGCTGAATGACGAAATACTAAACAATATTAACACTCCCGCAAGCAGTTCTTCTTCAGAAATAAACACTTCTGAAAAAAATGAAAAGGTGCACACCGACATTGAAAAAGAAATAATTTCAATCTTGGATGAGTATATAAAGCCAGCTGTTGCAAGTGACGGTGGCCACATTCTTTTTGATTCCTTCAATGAAGAAACAAAAACGGTAAAGGTTATCCTGCAAGGCGCTTGCAGCGGATGCCCTTCTTCTACCATCACGTTAAAAAACGGAATTGAAACAATGCTAAAGGAAATGCTACACGGGCAGGTAAATAGTGTGGTTGCAATAAACGGTTAATATTTAGAGCTTTTTTCATCTTTCCTTTTAACTTAATTTTCTGAAAATTAACTTCTATTAATTGTACCTTAGTTTTTCACTATTTTTTTAACCTAAAACCAAGAAATTATGGCAGTATTAAAAGTTATTGAAGTTCTTGCAAACTCAAGTGAAAGTTGGGAAGATGCAACACGAAATGCAGTAAAGGAAGCTTCTAAAAGTGTGAAAGATATCCGTTCAGTGTATCTACGCGAACAAAGTTGTGTAGTGGACGGAAATAATATTACACAGTTTAGAGTGAACGTAAAAATTACATTTGAAGTAAAATAAATATTCCAAGGAACCATCAAAATACGCTTTTGAAAATTCAAAAGCGTATTTTTGTTTTCCTAAAATCCCTTCTATGCGATTGACACTTGCTTTTGTGGCAATAACTTTTATGTTAAGTTGCAATTCTTCAAAAAAAGAAACTTTGGAAACACACGCTTTTACAAATGATTTAATAAACGAATCTAGCCCATATCTGCTGCAGCATGCACACAATCCTGTAAATTGGAAACCTTGGAACGAAGCTACTTTGGAACAATCTAAAAAGGAAAAAAAACTGATGATTATTAGCATCGGTTACTCAGCTTGCCATTGGTGCCACGTTATGGAGCACGAAAGTTTTGAAGACAGCACGGTAGCTGCGGTAATGAATAAAAATTTTATTTCAGTAAAAGTAGATCGGGAGGAACGACCCGATGTAGATCAAACCTACATAAATGCAGTACAGCTAATGACCGGAAGTGCGGGTTGGCCACTGAATGTAATAACGCTTCCCGACGGAAGACCCGTTTGGGGCGGTACTTATTTCAAAAAACAAGATTGGATAAACGCACTGGAGCAAATACAGGAATTGTACATAAAAGAACCCGAAAAATTGATTGCTTATGCAAATAGGCTTGAGGAGGGCATAAAAAGCATGGATCTCGTTCATTTAAATACTGAGGATGTTGATTTTAAAAATTTTCCAACGGATAAAATCTTAAAAAATTGGTCACAACAGTTTGATGAGCAGAATGGAGGTTTTAAAGGCGCACCAAAATTTATGATGCCGAACAATCTTGAATTTTTATTGCGACAAGCGGTTACTGAAAATGACGAAAAATTATTGGGCTATGTAACACTTACCTTAAATAAAATGGCTTACGGCGGACTTTACGACCAAATTGGCGGTGGTTTCGCCCGTTATAGTACTGATGAAAAATGGCACATCCCCCATTTTGAAAAAATGCTTTATGACAATGCACAACTTGTAAGCCTTTATAGCAATGCTTATTCGGTCACAAAAAAGCCGCTCTATAAAGAAGTGGTTGAAGAAACTTTAAATTTCGTAGCCCGTGAAATGACAAACAAAGAAGGTGGATTTTATTCCTCTTTGGATGCAGATAGTAAAACAGAAACTGGAAAATTGGAAGAAGGTGCATTTTATGTTTTTACTTCAGAGGAATTGCAAGCACAACTTAAAGATGATTTCAATATTTTTAAAGAATATTTTAATGTGAACAGTTACGGCAAGTGGGAGAACAACCATTTTGTGCTTATAAGAAAAAAGACTGATGCCGAAATTGAAACCGAGTTTGGACTCACTTCTGAAGCATTTCAACAAAAAAAGAAAAGTTGGAAAAACACACTCCTCGCCTATCGCAACAAAAGAGCAAAACCTCGATTGGACGATAAAACACTAACCTCGTGGAACGGTTTGATGCTGAAAGGTTATGTTGATGCATACAAAACTTTTGGTAAAAAAGAATATTTAGACGCAGCGCTAAAAAACGCAGCTTTTCTTTCCCAAAATCAGCTACAGAAAAATGGCGCATTATTCCACAATTATAAAGACGGAAAAAGTAACATTAACGGCTATTTGGAAGATTACGCCTTTACCATCCAAGCTTTTATAGATCTTTATCAGGTAACGCTTGACGAAAAGTGGCTTACGCTTTCAAAGAAAATGGCAGATTACGCGATGGCAAATTTTTTCGATTCGGAAAAGCATATGTTTTATTTCACCTCAAAGGAAGATCCGGCTATTGTTACCCGAAATTTTGAATATCGCGACAATGTGATACCCGCTTCTAATTCGGCGATGGCTAAGAATCTTTTTATGCTTTCAAAATATTTTGAAAATACTGGATTTGACGAAATTTCGCATCAAATGCTGAAAAATGTTTCAGTTGAAATGGAACAGTATCCCAGCGGATTTTCAAACTGGTTGGACCTTTTGAGTAATTTCCAACACAATTTTTACGAAGTTGTAGTTGTGGGTGAAAAGGCTTCGGAAAAAATTAAAGAATTGAATAGCTATTATCTTCCAAATATCATTATTGCTGGAAGTGCGACGGAAAATAATGGTCCGTTGTTTGAAAATCGCTATTTTCCAAACGAAACGCTGATTTATGTTTGTGTGAACAATGCATGCAAACTACCTGTGAAAGACACAAAAATTGCAAGTGAATCATTAAACAAAAAAGAATAAATTTTATGGAAAAATTTCAGGACTTGGATATTTACATGGAAAAGTATGGACAAAAGCTAATCGATTTTTTACCTAGCGTTATTGGCGCGGCAATAATGTTAGTATTTGGTCTGTGGTTAATAAAAATTGTAAATCGTTTTATAAAGAAATTTTTTGACAACCAAGAATACGATCCCACCCTTGAAAATTTTATTGCGAGCCTTATAAATTGGGCGCTAAAAATCATCCTGTTTGTTTTAGTAATAACCCAATTGGGGGTAGAATCTGCTTCCCTTATCACCGTTATTGGTGCCGCAGGACTTGCCATAGGTTTGGCATTGCAGGGTTCCTTGTCTAATTTCGCTGGCGGGGTTTTAATATTGTTGTTAAAACCGTTTAAAGTGGGCCATTGGATAAAAGCCCAAGACGTGGAAGGGACCGTAAAGGACATTTCTATATTCAATACAAGACTTATCACTTTTGGAAATCAGCTCGCCATTATTCCAAACGGAAAACTGAGCAATGATAGCATTATAAACTACACCGAAGAAGGGATTCGCCGTGAGAATCTCACTTTTGGCATAAGTTATGATGATGATATAAAGCAAGCCAAGGAAATTTTATTGAATTTGGTATCAGAACAAGAAACTGTTTTGAAGCTTGAAGATAAAATGCCAATGGTAGCTGTAGCTGAACTTGGTGATAGTTCTGTTAATTTAACAGTACGTTATTGGGCAAACAACGAAGATTTTTGGGCGCTACGATGGTTGGTTTTGGAAGAAGGAAAGGCAAGATTGGAAGCTGGCGGAATCACTATTCCATTCCCACAACGCGATGTTCACCATTTTAATTTAGAGAGTTTAAAGAAATAAATCATTAAGTTTGTAAGAATTATATATAACACATTAAAAATCTCAAAATGAAAAAAATACTTTTATTCGGTCTTGCCGTTTTGTTAATGGCTCCTGTTTTCGCGCAGCGAGCAAGTACTAATTTTGACATTTACTCGAGGACTATTGATCTAAATCAAAAATCATTGGCTTTTGGTCTTACAGAAGCTCAGTTTAATTCTATAAAAGATGAGGCTTACGCAAATCCAAATTTTGTTCAGGGAAAGATATTTCAAGAAGATCAATTGATTAAAGATGACGTTCCGATGCGCTATAATGCCTATGCAGATGAAATTGAAATCAAAAAAAATCCTTCTGACGAAAGTTATGGGGCATTGATTAAGGACCCAAGTATTTTTGTAAAAATGTTCAGAGATATCTATGTTTTTGTTCCGTATGAAGGCAGCAATGAAAAAGGAGGTTATTTCAATGTACTTAGCGATGGAAAAACCTATGATCTTTACAAAAAGACAAAAGCTCTTTACCGAGAACCGCAAAAAGCTGAAACAAGTTACGCACGGGACATGCCACCCTCTTTCCCTAAGACGGTAACTTATTATTTGGTTCAAAATGGTACATTTTTGGAAATGCCTAACAGCAAGTCCAAAATTCTAAAAATGATGGATCGTAAGAAAGGTGAGATGAAAAAATATATAAAGGAGAACGATATAGACCTTGATAAGGAAGCAGATTTGATTAAAGCTATTTCCTATTTCGATTCTTTACTGTAAAAGTCATTATCCAAGTATAAATTCCTTTAAATAAAAAGGCTCAAAATAAGCGACATCCTCGGTGTCGCTTATTTTGTATTTGGCTTCGGCCAAAAGGGCCATATCTGCAGAAGAAGGAATACCATCTTTGTAAAAAATTGCATTTTTATGTTTGCACAAAGATTCAAATTTATTGGAACCGTCACCTATAAAAATGGTTTTACGTTCTTTTAAATACTCAAAAAATGAATTTTCATCCAAAATTTCCGCTTTCGTTTCTCGAATCTGTTTTTTTTCTGAATTAAAAACCGCTGAATACACCTCCATTCTTCTAGCATCAAGGAGTGGAATGATGTAACAATCTTCACATTTAACTTGCTGTACCAACACTTCCAAAGTAAATGTGGAAACCAAAGGAATATCCAACGCAAAACACAAGCCCTTTGCCGCCGAAACGCCAATACGTAAACCCGTATAAGAACCTGGGCCCTTACTTACGGCAACAGCATTTAATTGTTTTTTGTCAAGATTTGCTTCCTTTAAAACTTCATCAATAAAAACATGAAGCTTTTCAGCGTGCGAATATTTTTGATTGTTTTCTTCGCGAATGGCCTTTATTTCACCATCAACAGCAATGGCTACAGAGCAGTTGGTCGTTGACGTTTCAATGCAAAGTATAACAGCCATTACTTTTCCTTTTTATCCTTTTCAGGAACGGAAACCTCAACTTTATCGCCTTGTTTCAAAGATTTAGTTACTGTGTTATACGGACCCGTTATTACGGTTTCGCCTTCTTTCAAACCAGTGATTATTTCAATATTTGAATCGTCCTGAATTCCGGTTTTTACAATACGCAACTGGGCTTCTTCTCCTTCTTTAACATAAACAGCCTCAAATTTTTCAGCAGCTGTGCTTGAAATTTCGTTTGTGTATATTTTTTTGGTATCGGTTGTATCAGTTTTTATAACAATAGCACTAATTGGCACCCCGATAATGTTTTTCTTTTTATTGGTAACAATATCAACCGTGGCTGTCATTCCAGGACGGAAAGGCGAAAAGCTTTCTGGTTTCCCTTCAGTTAAATCTTTGTATGATTCCGGAACAATACGAACTTTCACCTTAAAATTGGTAACCTGATCTGCGGTAAGTGAACTTTCGGCACTGTTTGCTATTTCGGTGACAATTCCTTTGAATTCGCGCTTTAAATAGGCATCAACCTCAACAATCGTTGAATCACCCAAGGAAACCTTTACGATATCATTTTCGTTTACATCTACCTCAACTTCCATATTTTGAAGATTGGCAACACGCATAATTTCTGTCCCTGCCATTTGCGCGGTTCCTACTACCCTTTCTCCCAATTCAGCGGAAAGTTTTGAAATGGTTCCGCTCATAGGGGCATAAATACTGGTTCGGGAAAGGTTGTCAACGGACTGCTTTACATTTGCAGAAGAGCTCTGAACGTTATAATATGCAGCTTGGGCACTTGCCTTTGCCATATCATAATCGGCTACAGATTTATCCCATTCAGACTTTGAAATCACTCCTTTTTCAAACAGAGCTTTGTTTCGTTCATAATTGAGCTTTGCGTTTTTCTCACTTGCCTGAGCTTGGGTATATTGTGCACGAACAGTTTGCAATTCAGCTTGGTTTTGACTCACCGCTGCTTGAATTAAATCGGGATTTATTTTTACTAAAAGATCCCCTTTTTCAACAATTTGGCCTTCTTTCACGGGAAGTTCAATAATTTCTCCAGAAACTTCAGAAGAAAGGGCCACCTCTATTTCCGGTTGTATTTTTCCGGTTGCGGCAACGGTTTCAGTAATATCTATAGGCGTAATTTGAGTTATTTCAACTTCTTTAAAATCTCCTGATTTTCCAAACCATCCTGCTTTTTTTCCAATTAGAAGCAAAGCGATAAGCAATACAACAACTACAATAATCCAAATGAGTGTTTTTTTCTTCATACTTAAAATTTTAATTCGCTAGCCGGAACGCCAAAGTAAAGTTCCAAAACTTTCAATTTAAAAATGTATTCAAATTTAGTTCTGTTTTCTTCAATTTTTGCATTATCATACCGCAATTTTGATTGGCTAAAATCGAAGGCATTTGTAAGCCCCACATCGTAACGATCTTTTGCGTATTGATAGGCGAGCTCTTGGGACTCCAATGCTACCGTAGCTGATTCATAGGCTTTCAGAGCGCCGTTTGCGTCAACATATGCTTGATAGACATTTGATTCGAGATCGAGCTCGGCTTGCTCCAACTGATATTCGGTATTTTTAAGATTGACTTTACTGCGTTTTACATTACTACGCACTGCAAAACCATTAAAAATAGGCACATTCAGTTGTAAGCCATAACCAATACCGTCATTCAAATATAATTGTTCCACAAACTGACGGTTCAGCGGATCATTATCAGCATAGCGAGTGTTATACCCAAAAAACGCAGATAGCGTAGGATAATAATTTCCTCGGGAAATTTGTAAATCTTTTTGGGCAAGCTCCACATTTTTTTCTGCAATTTTCACTTCGGAACGAGTTGCTTTTGCACTCTCGATTATTTCGGAAACATCTTTATTGGCAATACCACCATCTACAATTGTATAATCTTCATCAGCAATTTCAAAATTGGAATAATCCTTTATTAATAGTAATTGTGCTAGGCTTATCAATGAAATTTTCACAGTGTTTTCCGCTACCACAATTTTCTGTTTTTCGCTGGCGTCTGTAGCCTTTATTTCTAAAAGATCACCCCGTGGAAGTACTCCTGCATCCACAAGGTTGTTAGTTCTTTCCAACTGCTCAAGCGTAACGATGTTCTGTGATTTTACCACTTCCAAGTTTGCTTTGTTTAATAAAACCTGTAAATAGGAATTTGCTACGGCCAAAGCAATATCATCCTTCATTTTGTCCAACCGGTATTGGGCGGCAAGTTCCGAAAGTTTTGATCGCTGTAATTGGCGCACATTTTTAAGGCCATCAAAAAGTGTGTAGCCAACATTTATTGCTCCTGAGGCTGAACCAAAAGTTGTGTTTTCCAACTGGTTGGTTGTTGGGTTTAAACTTAAACCAGTATTTTTTGAACCGCTTGCATTTGCATTGAGCGTTGGTAAAAAATTACCTATCGCTTCCAGTTTTTCGGCATCAGTAATCTCTAGGTCAAGTTCGCTTTGTTTAACGGATATGTTATTTTCTAGTGCGTGATTTACACATTCCTGAAGTGTCCACTTCTTGGCTTGGGCATTCAAGGAAATGCTAAGTATCAAAAAAAAGAAAGGGATTGTTATTTTCTTCATAAGTTTTATGTTGCTGAATGAGTCTTTTGTATTGCGATTGCGTTACAAAATTTATAAAATAATAATTTTTTAAAAAGTTTTTCTATGTTTTTAAACCACAAAGGGAGTGAAGGATTTTACAAAATTATCCTCTGCCGTTTGGCGATTTTGCGGGTTTCAGTTGGTTCCACACTTTTATATTATCGTCTTTTGAAATTCCGTTTTTTACTTCAACGTCTATCCCGTCACTCACGCCCAACTCTATATCTTTTCTTTCAAACTCTTGATCTCCAACCATAACTTCCACAAAAGGTTTTTGGGTTTTTGGATCATACTGAACTAAAGCTTCTTTAATAGTAAGTACATTTTCAGCTTTGGCAAGAATAATGGAAGCATTGGCGCTCAAACCGGCACGAATAAAAGTACTGGTAGTATCGAGGTTTTTCATGGTTCCTTTTATTTCAAACTGGATTGCTCCATTTTCACTGATTCCTTTTGGTGCGATATAATCCAACTCTGCGTTAAAAATTTTATCTTGAATTGCGCCCACAGTAATTTCTAGCGGAAGACCTTCTTTAATTTTCCCCACTTCACTTTCGTCCACTTTTCCTTCAAAAATCATTTTTTCAATATCTGCCAAGGTAGCGATGGTAGTTCCGTCATTGAAATTATTTGCTTCAATTACTTGATTTCCTGTTTTCACTGGAACATCCAGCACCATGCCCGAAACGGTAGCACGAATTTCAGTATTTGCCGAAGCACCCATACCACTTGTGGTTCCAGTTTTTACAATGTCATAATTTTGATTGGCTGCCGTAAGCCCTACTTGCTCCTGCTTTAGTCGCTGTTGTGCTTGGTCGTAGGCCAATTGTGCATTGTCAAATTCATTGGCAGAAATAACTCCTTTTTCAAACAATGCTTTCTGTCGGTTATAAATACTTTTTTGGTTTTCTAAAGCCAGACGAGCTGTTTCTACCTGCGTACGAACGTTATTAATATTGCTCTTTGCATTGTTCAAAGATGATACATTAGGAACTACTTTTACTTTAGCTATCAAGTCTCCCGCTTTTACAACAGTACCCGCCTCCACAAAAATTTCGTCAATGATTCCTGAAATATTGGGTTTTATTAGCACTTCTTCTTTGGGAACAATACTACCCGTTGCGACAGTTTTTTTCACAATTGAACCCATTGCAGGTTTTTCCGTTTCATACACAACCGGATCCTCCGCATTTTTTGAATATAGCCAATACATAGAAACAACAAATAATACTGCAATTGTAGCAAGGATGACTATGGTTTTTGTTTTTTTCATTTTTTTGATTATTGAAATTATGGTCTTTAATTGATGTTTTCTACTTTAATCTTTCAATTTATGCTCCTAAAAGCGGTATATTTTTTATTTGATGGTAACTCAATGCCATTGCAAAGCAATGCTTTAATTCAGCTTCTGGTATTTTTTCGTTCAGTTTAAAAACAATTGCCCTGTTACCTTCAAAGTTAAATTTGTCTTTATAGACTTCCTTAAATGTGGGTACCAATTTTGAAGTACATTTAAAATATACCGCAACTTGATCTGGAGTCTTTTCTTTCCAATCCATCCGCACCGTGCTTCCAAATTTTGTTAGAAAGCTTGGTTCTCCCCATTTAAGTGTTTCTTCTAGTTTTTCGAGCCCCTCAGTTTCTGATGCGGCGCTCAAAACCAGTTTCCTAAGATGAAGCATTTTTTGCTTAACCCTTTTGGGGTAGTTCTCAAAAACAGCTGCAACTTTTGGGTCACTCGTCAATTTCATTATTCTTTTTTTACTCAGTTCTTAACGCTTCAACAGGTTTCACTTTTATGGCGTTTTGCGCAGGAATCAATCCTGCCAAAAGTCCGGAAACTATCAAAATGGTCAAGGCAATAAATACAACACCGATGTTTACCGATGGGTTTATAAACATCATCTCGCTGGTATCCATTCCGCTAAGCTGATAGTTAACCAACCAAAGCACGGCCGTTGCCAAAACAATCCCTGCCATTCCTGAAACAATTGTTAGAAATATAGATTCCAATAATATTTGTGAGCGAATACTCCAAGGCGTTGCCCCCAAAGCTCGCCGGATACCGATTTCCTTTGTGCGTTCTTTTACCACAATTAGCATAATATTGCTAATACCGATGATTCCAGAAAGGAGCACGAGTATTCCCACGAAATATGCAACGAAATTTAATGCGGTAAACAGGCCATTAATCTTGCTGTATTCTTGGTAAAGGTCAAAATTTCCCACGGCACGATCGTCGTTTGGGTTTATGGTATGACGTGTTTTTATTACATCAAAAATTTGACTTTTCAATTCTGTTATTGAATAACCATCCTTTGCAGTAATTGCCATCCAACCTACAATGTCGCCCATATTAAAGGCTTGCGAAAATGAGGTAAACGGAACATAAATTTCTTTTTGCATTTCTTCTGGATCGCCGTTATTTCCCTTCTTTTTGTAGGTGCCAATAACCATAAAATTGACGCCATTTATTTTTATGTAAGAACCAATTACCTCTTCATTTGGAGCATACAATGCACTTTGCACGCCGCTTCCAATAATGGCTACTTTTCTTTTCTGGTTTATATCTGAATAGCTTACAAACCTACCCGAAGTAATATCCATAGGTTGCTGTTGAATTATTTCTGGATAATCGCCATAGACGTTGAAAGCACCCGTTTCCAATCCGCGAACCACATTATTGCTTCCACGAAAACCACCCAATTGGTTTCTGGGCGAAACGAAGCGTAGACCATCAACATTTTGTTTTATAGCTGTAACGTCATCCGTTTTGAAGTTATAACGGCGCCCTTTTGGCAATCCTTTGTAGGGTTGTGAAGCGGTTTGCGACCACATAAACATTGAGTTTGTGGCCATTCCGTTAAAACCTTGTTTTATGCCGTTTTCCAAGCCATTGCCTGCCGCGAGCAAAATCACCAAAATAAAAATACCCCAAAGCACCCCAAAAGCCGTCATAACTGTCCTGAACCAATTGCTGCTCAGGGCTTCTAATATTTCTGCCCAACTGTCTCTGCTAAATAATTTACTCATCGCGCAAAGCTTCTATGGGTTTAATATTTGCCGCACGGTATGCTGGAAAGAATCCTGCAACTGCACCGGCAACAACAAGTATGATGACCGTTGTAATTGCTACCGAAAAATCGACAGAAGGATTTCGAATGTAATCTGTTTCAATGAATGGCCCAACAAATTGTAATAATAACAAACTAAAAATAAGCCCAACAAAACCTGCCACTGCGGTTACAAAAATAGATTCGTGAAGTATCATTCCAATAATAGACCAAGGCTGTGCTCCAATGGCTTTGCGTATGCCAATTTCTTTGGTGCGCTCTTTAACTATTATGAGCATAATATTGCTAACGCCCACAACTCCTGCAATAATGGTACAAATACCCACTCCCCAAAAAAACCAGCGGATCATATTGTTGAGATCGTAAAACTTTTTTGCATTTTCAAGTGTATTATTCACATTCACCGCTCTATCATCGGTTGGAGAAATGGTATGTGCAACTTTTAAATCGCTTTCCAATTCTGCGGAAAAAGCTTCAGAGGCAGCTAGTGCATCTTTATAATTATCCTGCTTTATGAGTGTGAATGCTAAAGACCGAAGTTTATCCCCAGCATTAAAAACCTTTTGTGCGGTAGTTAAGGGAATAAAAAGTCTAGTTTCCTCTCGTTCTCCTCCAGGGTCTGTATAAATGCCCACTACCTTAAATTTTATTTCCGCAACATCAACATATTCTCCAATAGCATTTTCTCCCTTAAACAGATCGAGATATACTTGGTTTCCTATAACCGTAACTTTTTCAAAAGAGTTTAAATCACCTTGGTTGATATACCTTCCAGCTACCAGTGTTGCATTTTCAAGAAATTGATAGTCACCACGGACGCCTTCAACCCGATAACTTCCATTTTCCTTTTTATAAGTGGTCAATTGCCCCCATCTGCTGTAAACTCCAGATTTGTATTCCAGTTTGTCCCTGTTTTTGTTGACCGCCATTTCATAATCGCGATTGTCCATTTCTATTATCCGGCCTGGGTTAAGGCCTTTATATTCTTCTGAAGTTACATTTGTCCAAACGCTGATACGGTTTGTGGCATCATTTTCAAATTCCTTTGCCACGCCGTTTGACATACCTTGACCAATAGCTAACAGAATGACCAAAATAAAAATACCAGAAGCAACGGAAAGCCCTGTGAGAAACGTCCGTAATTTGTTTTTGCGAATCGCCTCAAAAATTTCCTGCCAGCGTTCAATATTAAACATAAGCTTCCGTTTTGGCTCTCACTTGATTAACAAGCGAATCGTCAATAATCAATCCATCTTTTAGGTTTACTATGCGCTTGGTCATATGTGCAATGTCTTCTTCATGTGTTACAATCAATATTGTTTTTCCTTCGTCATTGATGCCCTGAATCAGCTCCATTACTTCGTAGGAAGTTTTTGTGTCTAAAGCTCCCGTGGGTTCATCAGCAAGCAATACTTTTGGATCGCTGGCCAAGGCGCGGGCAATTGCCACTCTTTGTTTTTGTCCTCCTGAAAGCTCGTTAGGAAGGTGTGAAGCCCAATCTGCCAAGCCTACTTTTTCCAGATAATGCATCGCTTTCTCATTGCGGATGTTTCGTTTTACACCTTGGTAATAAAGCGGCATCGAAACATTGTCCAAGGCAGATTTATAATTAATTAGGTTGAAAGATTGAAAAATGAAACCCAAAAATTTGTTGCGATAGCGGGCAGCAACTTTTTCGTTCAGGTTTTTTATTAAAGTGCCGTCCAAGGTATATGTGCCCTCATCAGCTTCATCGAGTATCCCTAGAATATTCAATAATGTGGATTTTCCAGAACCCGAAGAACCCATGATGGAAACCATTTCGCCTTCAGCAACTGAAAAATTTAAGCCTTTTAAAACATGGAGTGAATTCTTGCCCATGTGATATGATTTATGAAGGTTTTTTATTTCTATCATTCTGAAAATTGTTGAAATACAAAATAAGAGGGAAATACCCTTTCAAATGTGAAATTCTTGTTAAGACTTGAAAAGATTAATACTCTTGGTTTTTAATAAGACTTTAAAAACCGTTAGATGTTACAGCAAAAAGAAAAAAATCACTCGGTTTCTTGTGAACGTGCTTTTTTTCGGCTTCGGTAGATTGCGTAGCCAACGCCAGCAATTAGCAGATAAGGAAATATCATTAAATACATGATACCATTATTGATTCCTTTTGCAGCTTGTCCTCCTTCTTCGCTTTCCAAAACGGCCCGGCACATGGCGCATTGTGCCTCTGCTGGAATTGCGGCGAAGAGAAAAATAATTAATATTATGAAAAGAATTTTTTGATTCATTTTAATTTAGTTTCAATTCAAGAACATCCCCCTGACCCCCTTCAAAGGGGGAATTCTCCAAATCAATAATAAGGTGAAATCATTAAATAAACAATTACGCCTGTTACCGCAACATATAGCCAAAGTGGATACGTTATTCGCGCTATTTTTCGGTGTTGGTAAAACTGTCCTGAAATGGCCCTAACGTATGTAATTAGAACAAAAGGTATAACAACTATGGACAATAAAATATGCGTTAAAAGAATGAAATAATATACATATTTCAGCATTCCTTCGCCGCCATATGTGGTTGATTCAGAGGTCATATGATAGGCCACATACATTACCAAAAATAATACTGAAAAGATAATTGCGGTCTTCATTAACCGTTCGTGCGCTTTTCTGTTTCCTTTTCTAATTTGAAAAACGGCTATAATCAATAAGATAGCAGTCATTCCATTAATTGTTGCGTAAATAGGCGGCAGAAACCCTAGACGTTCCACTCCAGGAATTTTTATTGTAAACAAAACAGCCACCGCCACTGGAATTGCAATGGAAATAATCCAAATCCAAACATTATACTTTTTTGATGTGGTAATAGTATTTTCCATTTTAGAATTATAATAGTTTTTTAATATCCTCTTTCAGCATTTGGATTCCTTTGTCTTCCAAACCATCATAATAAACAATCGGATTTCCGTTTTCATCTTTTCGGGAACGGATGTTGCCTTCTTGATCAATCAATGCAAAAAAACCGGAATGCTCAAACCCACCTTCCACTTCAGAGGTTTCGCCAACATAAAGGTTAAAGCCTTCATTGGCAAGCTTGAATATTTTCTCCTTTTCACCCGTTAATAAATGCCATTGCGGTTTTGTTATTCCTTTATTTTCGGCATACTCCTTTAAAACTTGGGGTGTGTCGTGAGCTGGATCAATCGAAAAAGAAGCAATTCCTACGTTTGGATTTCCCAAAAAAGCATCTTGGATTTTGATCATGTTCTCCGTCATAATCGGGCAAATGGAGGGGCAAGTTGTGAAGAAAAACTCAACAATATATACTTTGTCTTTAAACGCTTCATTCGTGATGGTATTTCCGTTTTGATCGGTAAAACTGAATGCCGGAACTTTAGCTTTTATTCCATTTTTTTCCACAAATGCAATATCAGATTTTGATAATCTATTATCCATTTCATTTACTGCCCAAATTCCAAAAATTAAAATGACAGCAGTTATGCCAACGTATGAATATTTTTTTTTCATTTTTTAAATTATGCTGTTGATACTATGGATACTGTGGATACTGTTGAAACTGTTGAAACTAAAGCACAAATTTCATTACTCATTACTCATTTCTCAATACTCAATACTCATTACTCATTACTCATTACTCATTACTAATTATTCTTTATTTTTCATTCCTGTGGCTATATTTCCCTATCAGCGGTATTATATTTTTTCAGAGCTCGTCTATATTCTGCCAAAAGCACTTTTACGTCATCACTCATTTTGTTGTTTATTTCGGCAATGGTACTGGAATCAAAACCATACATTACCCCTTCATCTTCGTCATCATCTCTTCCGCGAAGGCTTCTCTCTTTATCTACTATAAAAACGTAGGGAGTTGATAAATTTGGGTCCAAAGCAAGATTTGATTTTAGCGACTGAAAAACATTATTGATATCTTCTTCCGCTCCAAAAGCGAAATGCCAAGAATCTGTTGGTGCAATCTCCTTAAGCTTTTCTTCAATATTTCTGGCTTGTTCTTCAGTACCGCTTGGCAAAAGAATCACAAACTGAAATTCATTAAACTCGTGGTTTTTGCTGTATATTTTATGGGCAAGATTGTAAGCATAGGCCCTATGGGCTTCTAAATCACTTCCGAAAAAACCCAAAACCGTAATGTGGTCCTTTAATTGAACAGCTTTTCCATCGAGGGTTTTAAACCCATTTAATTCTGTAATGGAATTAGTGAGCACAGGAAGTGTAGCAAAGTTATTTTTCCCGGAAGCAAAAAAAACATAGGCCGTAATAGGCAGTAAAAAGAGTATGCCAAGCACTAAGTATTTTTTCATTTTGAATGTTTTTTTGCTTTTGCAAAAATACAGGGTAAAAGGGGGTTGGGCAATATTTTATTTCCAATATTCTTTAGAAGTTGAATTTTATAAAACCAATTTTATAAACTTCATAAATATAATCACCTTCAATTAGCAAAAGTACCACCAAATAACTAATCAAAAATAGGGAGGTCCAGATTACGGCTCTTCGCAAACCGGTGGTCTCATCACGCATGTGCATAAAGTCCCAAGTAATGTAGTATGCCTTAAACAGTGTAAGCAGGATGAATATCCAGTTAAGAAGTTTTAGTGCCAAAAAGTGAGTATCCACCAAAAAGGCTGGACGGATAATACCCAACGCAACTTCTATTGTGGTAACGATGGAGAGTATTACAAATACACCCCAAATCTTGGTTACATTTGATTTGAACTTTAAAGTCCCTCTAAAAATTGCTAATTTATGTGCTTGATCGTGTGCCATTTTTTAATATAAAATTTTATACAAGATAAAAGAATGTAAATACAAATACCCATACTAAATCTACAAAGTGCCAGTACAGTCCAACTTTTTCAACCATTTCGTAATGGCCGCGGCGCTCGTAGGTACCCAATATTATGTTGAAGAATATGATACAGTTTATCAATACCCCGGTAGCTACGTGAAATCCGTGAAAACCTGTAATAAAAAAGAAGAAGTTTGCAAATAGCGGGTGCCCGTATTCATTGTGGCGAAGGTTTGCGCCTTCAACTACCATTTGGCCATCATTAACAACCTTTGCTATGGATTCTTCACGATTTAAAATTATGTGGTGTCCATGCTCGTCTTTATGCTGAACTCTAACCAACAGATTATCATTGGCAAGAAAGCCTTCTTTAACCTGTTCAAAAGAAACACTCGGGTAATACTCCGATTCATTTTTGAACCAAATTCCGTTTTCTTTTGTTTGTTCAGCTCGCTCGCCTGTTGCCATTACCGCAAAATCACGAAGCGCCACTCGTTCTCCTTCTTTATCTAAAAACTGGACAATCTGTCCACCTTTAGTTTCTATTGCTCCATAATCACCTTTAATGAAGGTTGCCCATTCCCAAGCTTGCGAGCCCAAGAAAATAAAACCTCCAATTATGGTAAGAAACATATAAAGGATTACTTTATTTTGCTGCATTTTATGCCCTGCATCCACAGCCAAAACCATGGTCACGGATGAAAAGATCAAGATAAAGGTCATAAACGCAACATAATACATAGGTGCATCTACTCCGTGAAGGAACGGGAAGTGAGTAAAAACTTCATCGGGAATAGGCCAAGCGTCCACAAATTTAAATCTTGAAAATCCATAAGAGGCAAGAAATCCTGAAAACGTCAAGGCATCAGAAACGATGAAAAACCACATCATCATTTTGCCATAACTGGCTTTTAGCGGCTGGTTTCCACCACCCCAGGTTTTTCCTTCGGTACCTGTTTTAACAACGGTAGCTTCCATAAAAAGAAATAGGTTTTTAAATAAGGTTCAAAAATACGTTTAATTTTTATTTAACGAAACATCAATTATTAATTTTGAAAAAATCTATTCAAATAGGACGGTATGATGTTTTGGTTATGCTTTAAAATCAATATTTAAGGCTAAACAAAATATAAAAATAAAAACAGATAAATCCACACTATGTCCACAAAATGCCAAAAAGTTGCAGCCAGCTCCACACCAAGAGTCCTTCCGTTTTCATATTTTAGTTTAAAATGATTATAAATTACAACCAAAAGCGATATTAGCCCTGCAAAAACGTGAGCAACGTGCAACAAAACTACCAGGTAAATAAAAGAAGTAGTTATGCTGCTTGTGGGTCCCGTAAAATTATATCCGTTCTGTATGATTTCAGAAAATCCTACAAATTGAAAAATGACAAATAAAACTCCCAATAAAAAAGTAGTAACCAAAAAAAACATACCTAGGCCATTTTGTTGTTTCCTGATTGTTTTTAATGCAAGATGCACCGTAATACTACTCGCAATTATCAAAGCAAGACTAATATAGAAAGCCTGTGGAATATCAAAAGTTGAAATCCAATCCGGCCTTTCTTTGCTTACTACATAGGCGCTGGTGAGTCCCGCAAAACTCATCGTTAGGCTAATAATACCAAACCAGAGCATATTTTTTTTTGCTCGGTTTATCTTTATCTGTTCAGTTCCTTCGGTTAAATCCATTTTTTATTTTCTCTAAATTATTGCAAAGCCAAAATGACTTTTATCATCTTAAAAATTTATCCGCAACATAAATTATTTGCAGCAATGTAATATAGCTCACGCTAGCAAGCATAAGCTGTTTAGCCGCTTTTGAGGTTTTCTCTTTATAAAGTCTAAGTGCGTAATAAAGAAGGCCAATTCCCAAAAGACCAATTAAAACCCCTGAAACTGGCGTTAAGTATAGCTTTCCTGTAATCCCCAAAATGGGAATTAAAGAGACTAGCACAGTCCAGATTGTGTATAAAATAACTTGTATTGCCGTTCCCCTATCCCGCTTTCCGTTAGGAAGCATATAGAAACCTCCTTTTTGGTAATCGTCAAAAAGAAACCAGCCTATGGCCCAAAAATGTGGAAACTGCCAAAAAAACTGAATCATAAACAATGTGCCTGGCTCTATTCCAAAATTACCTGTTGCCGCAACCCAGCCCAACATAAAAGGAATAGCTCCCGGAAATGCACCCACAAAAACCGAAAGCGGAGTTTTTGTTTTTAAAGGCGTATAAAGGCTCACATACATAAAAATAGAAATAGCACCAAACATTGCAGTGATAGGGTTTATAGAATACAACACTACAATCCCTATTAAAGTGAGGACACTGGCAAGTATAAATGCCGAACGAACGCTCATTTGTCCAGCAGGCAGCGGCCTATTTTTAGTGCGGTCCATTAGCGCATCTAGGTCGCGCTCTATTATTTGGTTATACACATTTGAAGCTCCTACCATACAATATCCGCCCACGCATAATAGAAAAAGTATATAAAAGTCTATGGACTCTGCGCCCAACAAATAACCTGCAACTGAAGAAAAAACTACACTCACCGAAAGCCTAAGCTTGGTGATTTCAGTAAAATTTCTAATGACTGACTGGGTAATGGACAAGCTCTTATTTTTAGGCGTGGCAAAGATACGCTTCCTGTATTTTTTTCGCAATATATTATCAACAATCTTGTGCTTTTATTTCAGCATTTTTATTAATTTGAACCGATTTTCAAACATAAAAAATATGCTATCCAAATTAATTTTTATCGCAACACTATTCTTCTCTGTATTAACGGTTTATTCACAGTCTGACAATGGGGTTAATGTGTATACAAAACTTATAAAGGTCAACAACAAAATCTACATGCTTCAAGGTAAAGGTGGGAATATTGGTCTTAGCTTTGGAAATGACGGTGTTTTTATGATAGATGACCAATTTGCCGAAAGTATTGAGCAAATTCAAAAAGACATAAAAACAATCAGCAAAAAACCCGTGCAGTTTTTGGTAAACACACATTTTCACGCCGACCATACTGGTGGAAATGCAATTTTGGCCGAAACAGGAACAATTATATTTTCACAGGAAAATGTTCGCACGCGCTTACTCGGAATGATTAATGAAGAAAAGAAAAAAATTCCCCAAGAAATCCTTCCGATGGTTACCTTTTCCGAAGACCTTACATTTCATTATAACGGTGAAAAAATATATGTTTTTCACATTCACAATGCACATACTGATGGCGACGCAATGGTTTATTTTACTGAAAGCAACGTGCTGCATACCGGTGATGTTTTCTTCAATGGAAAATACCCTTTTATCGATACCGAAAATGGAGGTAGTATTACAGGGTGTATAGAGGGTCTTGAAAAAGCTATAATGGTAATTAATGAAGACACCAAAATTATTCCTGGCCATGGCGATGTTGGCACTTATAAGGATCTTCAAAATACAGTAAACATGCTCTCTATTGTTTACAAAAGGGTAGCCATGAATTACATAAACAAAAAGACGGAAGAAGAAGTTGTGAAAATGACTGATTTAACCAAAGAATATGATGAAAATGGTTATGGAGACGGATTTATCTCAACGGAAGCTTTTTTAAGAGTAATTTACAATGAAGTGGCGAAAGAACGTGGCGACATTGAAAGCAATGCGGAAAAAAATCGAAAAGCTCGCGAAAAGGTTGAAAAGATGATGGAAGAGCAGGCTAAGCAAAAAGAAAACAATCCTCCAAAACCTTCGCAAAATATAAAGGGAAGCACTGATTTGGATTAAACTTTTTTAAAAATCGTAATACCAGTTAAACAAATCTGTACGGATTCCAAAATTCACCCAACTAGTTTGGTTTTTGAAAACAGTTTCGGTGTCCACTTTAGGGTCAAAATTTCTGTAAATAAAACTTCCGTAAATTTTTAAGTTGGTGGCTGGATTTATTACATACCCCGCTTGTACTTCAGCGTGGAGAAAATCTGTAGTGTTTCCCTGTGCAATATCGTTTCCATCAGTGGAGATTCTATCGTCTTCATTTCCGTAGATATTGCTGCCATAAAAACTTGAGTCTTCTGGCGTGTTGAACTCAAAGCCTCGCTTTGCAACAATAAATTTGGCATCTCCATAAATTCTTCCTTTTTGGTAGCGTGCAATTGCTATAAATTCAGAAAAATTAGCACCAAGTGTATGAGCCATAGACTGATTATTGTGTCCATAATTTAATACAATAGTATTGTGCGAATATGTGTATGGCCTAACTCTATTATATTCTGTTTGTAAATAGAGGTTTTTTAAACCAAATGCATCATAATATTTAAGTCCCAGTTGGTAGCCCGTTTTATTTTTATAACTTCCTTTTCCACCAAAAACATCACTGGAAGAAAATTCGTCGATAATAAGTTGGCCATAAGCGTTTATACGGTCATTCACTTTATACTTTCCGGTGATTCCTATCAAAGCGTTACCGCCGCGAGAACCAGTTGAAAATTCTATAGCTCGGTAAAATATTATGGGATTTAAATAATTCACATCAAAACCTCGTCCGTTATCGTTCTGCCAAGTTACAGATTCAAAGAGACCAATATTCAAACGTTTGGTGATGTTGTAGCTCAAATAATGATTTGCCATATACTTTGTGCGGAAGGAGCCATCTTCTGTAACCTCGGGACGAACATCGCGGAGCGACATCCATGTATTGGTGTATTTAAGTTTCCAAAAAGTAGTGTTTATTTTGAAGAAAGGATACGAACTGGCATTATCACTTGTCAATAAAGAGCGATAACCGTCGCCCAAAAAGGTCTTTCCATGACCCAGCTGAATATTGAAATATTTTGAAGGAGTATAAGAAATATGGCCAGTTGCAATAGGGTAATCATAGGAGTCTGATCTAAAACCTTTTGCTATTCCGCGTCCTGGAATGATTGCCGGATTTCCACCATCAGGTTTTATAGATTCTGCATATCTATTAAAATAATCTGCAAAACGGCCTTGGCTTTCATAAATAACCCCAAAAAAGCTAAGCTGCTTCCCTACACTCCCCTGGGTGTAAACCAAACGGGTATTATTATAGGTATCAATATCTGCGTCAAAATCTTTTCCAGCCTGCAAATCTACACCGGCATCAAGCGTCAACCAATAGTCCTTTCCTTTTATAGTAACAAGGTGTTCGTTCCAAAGCTTTCGGCCAAACCACGAAGTTTTGTTTTTTAAAATTTCTTTATTGGCTGCTTCAAAATCGTAATATTTATTCACCTCATTATAAATATAGGGCTTTTGTGCGGTGTGGTTGTTCAAACCCACGCGGTTCATCGCGGGATCAAAAAGACTGTAATTATGATGAGAAAGTGGAATGTTAATATTGCTTTTGTACTCATCGTTATTATAGGGAAGATTTTCAACAGCATCATATTCATTAACCAACGCCTCTCTTTCGCTTTTCATTGCATTTTCGGTTGTTTGTACAATGCTTTCGCCAGGAGCCACCAATGGAATTGTAATAGGCAAGGTGAACTGAACATACGCAGGAGACCCGTTATAGGTTGCTGGTTTCACTTCGGGGAGGCTTTCAAAAACACGTTGCGCTTCTTCTTTCAATTCATCATAAATACCGTCAACATATAAAACCTTAAATTTTCCTTCTTTTGTAACTTCAAATAGTACGTTCACATTCCCTTTATAATTTTCTGTAAAAACTATTTCGGGAACTTCAAAATTCTTAAAAATGAATTGTTGCAGGGTGTTCTTAAAACAATATTCCATAACATCAACGTCTGAATTTTCACATTCCTTAAAAACCGGATATTTCTCATATTGGGCTGTAGGAACTTGCGCTAAGGATACTATTGAAAAACAAAAAATATAAAGGAAGATAAACTGCTTCATTGGAGTTTGCTTGTTTAAACCCGAAAGATACAGTTTTTTTGCAATGACGGGTTTCAAAAAAAGCTCCCTTTTTTAAAGGGAGCTTTAGCTTTTGTATTTAAAATCTATTATTGGATCTTAAAGGTAATCGGGACGGTATAGAGTACATCCACATTTTTGTCTCCTTGTTTTCCAGGCTTCATTGTTGGCAAATTATTTATAACCCGTTGCGCTTCTTTCTTTAAATTGGCGTCATTTGAATTTGCAAAAACATCGGTTACAAAACCGTTATAATCAATTTTAAAATTCACATAAATTTTATACGTTTCATTGGACCTTAAGTTTTCTAATAATTCCTTTCTAAAATTCTTATTTATAAAAGAATTTATTTTTGAAGACATACATTCAATTTTTTCAGCATTTGTACCCAAAGCCTCACAACCAGGAAATACTGGTACAAATTCTACATTTAATATAGAAGTAGGCCCTACTGGTTTAGTATCAATTGGAGGTTGCTCTGGAGTTATTGGTGCATCAATTACAGGGGTGTCATTGGCAGCAATTGGTGTTTCAACTTCAAGTGATTCATCTGGCTTTACTTCAAAAACAGTACTTTTCACTGGTTTTTGAATAGGCGCCTGCTTTTCTATTATTTTCTTTACAGGCTCTGCTGGTTTGGGCTTATCTAGATCCAATACGTAATCAAATATTGGAGGATCTATAATTCCTTCCGAGGTTGAAGAAGTCATTTTATATTCCTTTATTTCAAAATTAGTCTGCATAATGAAGAAAGCTATAAACAAGCTAGTGATGACACCTATTTGAAAAAATAAACGTGAATTCCATTTAATGTTTGTTTGTTTTTTTTCTTGTCTTTTGTTGCGGGCATTTTCTACAGTTGCTTTCATAATTACGAGATTTAAAGGTTAACACTTTATAAGTTACAACTGTTGTGCCAAAAAACGAGAAACCCCGTCCTTGCTATTACAAAGACGGGGTTTCTATAATAAATATATATTTTAATTACTGAATATCGAACACGATTGGAAGTGAATAAAGTACCCCAACTGGTTTTCCACGTTGTTTACCGGGTGTCATATTTGGAAGTGATTGAACAACATCAACTGCTTCTTTTTCCAGTCTTGGGTGCGGTGCACGAGCACGTACATCCACTACTTTTCCGTTTTTATCAATTTTAAATTGAACAGCAATACGCTGTCTGCCTTCCAAACCAAGATCAGATGCCAAATCGCTATTGAACTTTTTGTTAATGAACTCGCTAATTTTTGAAGACATGCATTTCTTTTTCGCTTCATTTCCACTTTCTTTCTCACAGCCAGGATAGATAGGCACGTTTTCAATTACTGCAAATGGAACGTCAGCAATTTCTTCTTCTACCACTTCTTCTTTAATTTCCTTTACTTCAACAATTTTTTCATCTTGTTTTGCTTCGGTAGACTCTATGATAGTTTCTTCCTCTTCATCCTCGTCTTCCATAACTTCAATTACTTCCGGAGCTGGAGGTGGTGGTGGTGGAGGTGGAGGTGGTGTCAATTGTTGTGTAATTGGAATTTCTTCTTCAAGATCTTCTCCTACATCTAATTTTCCGAAGTCATTATCAGATTTGTCGTAAGATTTCCACTCAATTACCTGCCATGCAAGAAAAAGCATAACAACCATTCCGAGTTGAAAGAACAGCATACTTTTACGACTTACGTCTGATTTTGGATTTTTTTTGGGTTCCATAATAGTGGGTTTAACTTGTTGCTAAAATATAGAAATTATCATTCAATTTAAAACTTAATTGAAATTTTAAAAATTAAATTTATGCTTTATGCTTCTGAAAAAAATGATTCCAAGCAATGAGCCTATAAAATTTGCAGCTACATCAAAAATATCTGCGCTCCTTGAAACAGTCAATAGATCCTGCAATATCTCAATTATTATGCCATAAAGCAGGATTGAAAACCAAAGGACAAGAATCCATTTACTATTAAAACGGAAGTCCTTTTTTTTGAAAAAATAGAGCAACCATATATTTATTAATATAAAATAAATAAGGCAATGAACTATTTTGTCTGCCGCGGAAAAATGAATTTCAGGTAAATCTGGACTGGGTATAAAAAAGAGAACAGATATAATGCAACTGTATAATACAGCAATAAAAAAAAGGGTTTTATCCCCCAATAAGTGTTTTATATGCAGCATCATCCAAAAGTTCAGCTATTTCATCTGGGTTTGAGATTTTTATTTTAACCATCCAACCTTTGCCGTAAGGATCCGAATTAACTTTTTCTGGCTCAGATTCAAGACTATCGTTAAATTCGAGGATTTCGCCAGACAAAGGTGAAAATAGTTCCGACACTGTTTTTACAGCTTCCACGGTTCCAAACTCATCTCCTCTTTCCAAGGTTTCGCCTACGGTTTCTACTTCAACATATACAATATCTCCAAGTTCGCCTTGTGCAAAATCAGTAACACCTACTGTTGCAGTATCGCCTTCAATTTTAACCCATTCGTGGTCTTCAGTGTATTTTAAATTAGCTGGTATATTCATAAATTAAATTTTTTAGTTTCCAAAATTATATCTCAATGTAAAGCCACTTCGTATGGTAGTCTGTGGGAAGGCCGTAGAAATTGCATATTTAGAGAATGAGTGGTCATAATAGAACAACGCGGTCAGGTTTTTGCTAAGTGCATAATCAATGGACAATTGTGCTCCATAAATGGTTTGTCCTGCGGTTGTTTGGTTGTTTTGAATATCAAGGTACCTAATAATTGTTATGTTATCCCTTCTTGACAAATCTACCTTAAAGTTCAAATCACTTTTTAATACAGATTTTTTACCTCCAAAATTGGTTGCAATACGAAGGTCTTTAACACGGTAGCCAAGCCCAATAATATATTCGTTTCCTTTAATCTCTGTCAATAAATTATTTGCAAAGCTCAAAGAGAGTGCACGATCTTTGCGCATTTCAGCTAGTATTTTTACTGAATTGTTCATTTCAAAATCCATGCGGATCAATGGTGAAAACTGTTCGGTCAAGTTTACGTTTGTCAATAGTGTTTTAACTTTAAAGTTTCCTGCCTGATCAATAGCTTCAGTATCATTCGGATCGTAATCTAAATTAGACTGAAATTGATTAACCGTATAACTCGCTCTATATCCATGGGTAAGTGAAAAACGCTTAAAGTTTTTCTTAAACCAAGGAATGTTCATCAAGCCAGTATATTTAATATCCCAGTTTGGGAGCGGGATATCCCTCAAAATTCCTGTTTTTTCACTGGAAGCATTGCTCCCTTTATATGCTGAAAGGAATGAAGGCAACAACACATCCTGGCTGTTCCTTCCAAAACCTACAGGATATCCATCTGCGGTTCGCGGAATTGGCCCTCCTTGGTAATGTTCTTCAGCAAGTCTGTTTGCAATTGTTAAACGGTTACTTCTAAAATCATCAAACGCTGCAGAACTGTTTTCATCACTAGCACTAAAAGCAGTTTTGATCAATACTGTGGAAATGTTGAAGTTACCAAAAGTATTCGGCGTCAAAGATTGATACAACCCATCCTGCACAATATAGTTTTCTGAATAGTTTTCTGAATAAATTCGACTTCCGTTTATATCTATGGTTAAATCATTAATCGGTTCTAGATTAGCTTGAATGTCCATTTGACGGCTTTCCACTTCGGTATACTGTTCGTTAAATTCTGGGTAAAGCGTCAGCCAACCTTTTCGCGCAGCCAATTCTCTTATTTCTGCTTGACTACCAAAAACAAAACCAGTAGTAGGTTTCAGTGTTCCAATAAAACCAATAGATGGCAAATATCCTGGTAAGAAAATACCATTGTTTTCCTGATAGTTGAACTGAATTTTCTTAAGCATCGTTGCAAAACCAATAGCAGTGTTTAAAGCTTTGTCGCCTGCATTTAGCCCTCCTTCAGTGCCTGCTCCTCTGCCAAGAACACTTGGCGCACCAGTTTTCCCATTTGAAAGTGCTCCGTTCTTTTCTTCAACCAACTTGCTCTCTCTTGAAGATTTTTCTTCATTACCGGCACCTTTTTCTCCGCCTTTACTATCGCCACCTCCAGTTCCTTCGCCCCCTGCAGATTTTTTAGGCTTGCTCTTCTTAATTTTTGTAAGTCCAATGTAACGGTAAAAACCGTTCATATCTATACTAGAATTGATTTGGTGCGTGCTCGCATTTTGAATGGAATTACCTAAATTATAAGTATTCGTAGTTCCATCACTCAGCTGAATTGGAATTTCGTTGAAAAGGTCACTACTCGCCTGCCATTGATAATCGCCAGTATAGGAATAAGTAGACCTTATGAATTTTAGGAACGGAAACTTGTTGAAAGGCAAATCATAATTTACCTGCAATGATTGAAAGTGCTGGTTCGGATCCCCAACATCAAAGAAACCATCCCAAACGTCAATTTCATTATTAACAAAACCATCCTGATCCAAATAATTATTCACAATCATATTGTTTGAAGAAGTGAAATTAAATCGCAATGATTTTGTCAAGTTATGATTGATCGTATATTGCCAATCAAAGAGAAAATTTCGCTGGTACAATGTTGGAAGTCCAATATTACCCTCAAGTAAATTAATCTCTCTAAATTTCTGCTCGTTGTATTGACGTGTAATATTTGAGCTTACGGAAATATTTGTCGGCAAATAGTTAAAGTTGAAATCTTTAAGAAATTGCCAATACTTCCCTACAAACAAAGAATCGTTCTTTTTGAAAGGTTCAACAGGTTTTGCTGTAAAGTTATAATTGTATGTTGCCCCGGCGCGAACATTTTGCTCCAGTGCATCCTCCACTTCAAAATCGTGATGGTCTGTTTGGTTATACGAAAATGATCCCGTTAAATTCTCAACATCATACACTTTAGGCTTACCTTCTCCTGTCCGTTCTTTTCTGACACCTATAAAGTTTATACTTTGGCGCTTTGTATAATCTACAGACTGTTCTTTTATTCTGTCCTTTTCAGCTGAATCTTCTGTATTGGCCAATCTTGAGTCCAGTTCAATATCCTGAAATTCTGGATCGTATTGTGGCGTTATGAGTTTCTCGGATCGACCATAATTGAATGGTAACTGAATTCCCCATTTCTTCGGCATCATTTGCCCAAGATTAACATTTGTAACCACATCATACTCTTGAACATCTTCACGGCTTCTCTGGTTAGGGCCTTGCTCTATGGATCCAAACCCAATAGTACTTCTTCGTCCGGTAGCGCTAACTGTTGCAAAATCTGCAACGTTGGCGTCCATACTTAAAACGGCTGCCCAACCACCTTGGTTTTCAAGCTCTGACATTCTAAGTTCGTTAAACCAAACTTCTCCGCACAAATCATCATTTGTGCTGTTTCGAACACCCAACATAATGGTTCGAACATTACCGAAACTTGGATTTCCTTTAATCCCTATTTTCAATGGATTTTGGCCGCTGGGAATCGTACCATCAAGTTCATCTTGTTGGTAGAATTTTACTTCTGTTGGATCTGCACTTGGGTTATTCCTAAAAAACTCTAAAGCTTTTGTTTTTACTTCTTGCAACAACTCCAGCGGAAGGTTCAATCTGTTTGCCTCTGGCCAAATTTCATCAGCAGTTCGTGCTCCAAAGTTAGTTGGACTCAAAGGAATTTGAACTTCGTAGTAGTTATTGGTAAGGTCATTCCCCAAACGCATAAATGCCAGCAATTGTCCATCCATAAGTCCTGTAGGGTTACTGTCATTTATTATAGATTCTGCGTGGATGAACATTTCCAGGTTTTTATACTGGCGCATATCCACGTTGAAATTTTTATAAACGGAGCGCCCATCGTTTGGCTCCAATCCACAGACTCTCATAGAAAGCGATTGTTCATTTTCACGAATGATGTTATTGTTGTTGTTCAACTCTTCACGTACTAGTCCAGGGGGCAGCACATAAGGAATTGGTTCACGGTTTTCGTTTTCTTCAATACTAACCGATTGTACTTCAAACAAAGTATCATCGTTGGCAGGATCCTCAAAAGTTACATCGTCCAAAGTTTGCTGAAATCTTCTGTAATCGCCACGAATCAATTCCATAGTTCCAAAACGAAATACAGTGCTTTGTGAAAACTGTGAAAGGAACATTCGCATAAAACGAATGGATCTGAAATCTGAAATTCCACCTTTAGCCTGATCTGGTTTGCTAATAGGAATTTTAAACTGTACCCAGCGAACTGGTATTACATTATTATCTTGGGTAGTAACGTCAAGTAACTTTATATCTGAAATATAATTATTATTTTCTCTGTTCATTCCAGGGAACATAGGAACATTGTATTCATAATAGCTGTTTATCGTGTTCATTGTGTTGTCACGATTTATATCTTCCACATCGGGTTGCGCAGTGCTTCCACGATTTGTATTTGTAACTTCTACTGGTGAGTTTCCTTGGGTACCGTTGTATTTAAGATAACGATCTAAAATGTTTCCCTCGGCTTGCAAAAAGTATTGATAGTCATCGTTGGCGGGGTCATTACCAAAAGCCGCACCGTATTTGGCCGCCTCTTCGCCATTGCTTAAACCATCCAATCCAGCATCTTGATTGGTTCTTTGCTGTCCTTCCGTATTAAAGGTGTAAACAAGCGATTGGTTTAGCGGCACTTTACCCCAATTGGTTTCAAGAGTATTTGAATTGCCACCATCTTCTGGCAATCCATTTTCATATTGTTTTCTACCATCTTTTAAAACATCTTCAGAAATGCTTCCAAGGTCAAAATTTAATACTCCACCAGGGTTTGTATTATTTTCATCATATATGAAAGGATCCATCACCCAAAACTGGATGTATTCCACATTCGATTTTTCAAAATCCGTCGTTGTTAATTGCCTCATTATCCCTCCAAAATTATTTTCAGGGGTTGGAAGTGGCGTTCCATTAGCGGCTACGGGGTTATAGTTATATTCCCCACGTAATGACGGATAATAAGCTAAATCTAAAGTGAACAAAGCCTGAGTTTGCCCTTGAATAATATCTTGGTTTGGAAAAATTTCATCCCTAAAAACACGGCGGGTAAATGGCGAAGAAAGATCCTCATCGTTAATGCCCTCGGGCCGCTGACTACTGTAGAAAATAGGATCGATAGTGTACCAAGCCAATTTAGCACGTCTATAATTATATTGAAGATTATCATTTTCCAATTCACCTCCATAATCAAGAGGTGTGCTAGCTAACGACCAACTGGCTGGTGTGCTTATATCATTTCCTGTCTGTGAAGATTCAAAATCGTCAACATACGATGTTGTTTTTCCATTGAAATCTGAAACTTTTGGCGCACCGGGTTTTAAATATGCAAATTCACCACGCAAAGAAACGTTGGATTCCACATCGGTATCAATGTTAGGCAAATGGTTCACCAATCGGGTAAGGAAAGGAACTTCTGTTGAATAATTTAAATTTATTCCAAAAATAGTATTGTTTATAGGCTCAACCCCATAAGAGGATTTCTGCGTCAATGGACGTTCGTTAAGGTTTAAATAGGTTGCGCCCACAAGAAATTTATCGCTGAATCTATGCTCCACATTAAGGCCCGTAAAACGCTTGCTCTGCTGTCCGAAAAGTGAATTGTTTTCAGTACTTACAGAAATTGGAGTGTTGCTATTCAATAATGAGGGATCCAAAATTTGCACCCTTCCCAGTTGATAGTTAACGGTATAATCCACACCTTCTACCAAAGTTCTTCCACCAGCAGTTACCGTAACAGACCCCTGCGGAATGTTGAAGGCACCAATTGGAATACCATCAGCACCTGTGGATTTATAACTTCCCTTTAACTGAAATTTATTTTTCTCACTCTCTTGTTGCTCTGCCTGTATTTTTGTTCCGGAATATAATGTTCTAAAAACGTATTTGTCTTGGTTGGCATTATAGGTGTCCGGTATGCTATAATTAGCAGGAGCAGATGGTACGTTCAGTTTATCGAACAAATGCTTTCCGAAAGGCTCAACGGTTGTGAAAATAATACGTCCGTTTTGAGCATCAACGGTTATTCCAGGAAGAAAGTCAAAGAAACCATCACCTCCCTGTTGTGGATCGTTGTTGAAGTTCAACCGGTCAAGATTGAAAACTTTTAGAAGTATTTGATCCTTAACATCATCCGGTAAATCTGCTGCTGGATGACCAACGGTTGCCTGTGCTTCCTTAATATAGTTTAATGGCGAAGGGTCTGTATAAAGAATATTTAGCCTGAAATCTTCTTTTTCAAGTTGGTATGCTCCAATTGGGTATATGTTTTTCATCATCAAATCCCAATTTGGCTCATTTACATTTGTAATGCTACTTTTCAAAAGTTTCACAACAAGGTTTTGTGCAAGACCAACTTCCTGTCCAGGAGGATTGGTTCCACCACCTGGTGTTCCACCGTTTGCTTCCACACCGTCGTTTGAGAATTCTCCTACTTGATAAACCTTTCCGTTTACAGTAAATTGATAAGAAACCGCTAAAACTTCATCATTGTTCAATTTTTGATTTAAGGAGATATAACCCAATTGTGAGTTAAGGGAATATTCTCCTGCATCCAATCTTCTAGCATTTTCCAATGTTACATAATCTACGCCTTCGTTTACCTGTACGCCCGTAAAACCCTGAGCCACTGTTGCCACATCACGGATTGCCGGATTAAGAATAGTTTGTACTCCTCCTCGGTCAATTCCGAAGGGATTAAAGTCGTTATTCCCATTATCGGGATATGCGTTTCTACTGGCATTTATAAAACCTCCCGGCGGAACATTTAATCCAACATTTAATGGATCAGACTCACCGATATCCTGTAAAGCCACAATGTTTCGAACGTTTTCAGTACGGCTGGTGCGGTTGGTTATCCAAATTTCCATTCGGGTAATCTGTACGTTGCTATTGATGAAAGGATATTGTTGCAAAGCACGGTCATAATTGTCCCTAAAATAATGGGCCAAGAAGAAGTGACGGTTTTCGTCATAATCCAAGGCAAAAAGTTCAAAATCTGTAATGGTTGCGCCACCTTCAGCAGTAACGGTGCGGGTTTCGGATTTTTGTTCAGAGAAAACTCCTGTGATGGTGGTTTTTCCAAACTGAAGCTGTGTCTTTACTCCGAAAAGACTTTGCGCCCCTTGAATTAAAGTACTGTTAAGTGGCATACTTACGTTACCCACTTCAATTTTTTGAATAATATCGTCTTCTGTTGGGGTGTATTCCAACTTTATCTGGTTTTGAAAATCAAAGGTACTTTCGGTATCGTAGTTTGCTGTAACCTGAAGTCTGGTTCCAACTTTCGCCAAAAGACTCAAACTGATTCTTTGGTCAAAATCAAAAGAGAAGTTGCTTCTGTTTCGCGGCGAATATTGGGGGTTGTCCTGTTTTGTATATAGTAACCCCAAATCCATTTCTACAGAACCTTGCGGAATTACTTCAATGGTATTTCCGCCAAAAATAGATTCAAAAAAGTTTGAATTCACATAAAAGGTAGGAAGTAAATTTTTCTGTTGTTCTTCGGAACCTTCTTTTCTACCATCGGCAGCGTCTATTTTTTCTTTGAAATAGGCCTTCATCTGCTCCTCTTGAACCAATCGCTGATATTCTTGGGGCGTAAGGATGATAGGGTATGAAATGTTAAAATTACCCAAGGTCTGGGTATAAATATATCTATCGGTTATGGGATCGTAGGTATACAGATCTTGAATGCTGGTGGGAGTTGGTAAATCCATCCTTCCCATTTCACTCCCTACGGCTGTTGAATCCTGCGCCAGCGAAGCATTGCTGACCAAAATGAAACTTACTATTGCTAAAAGCTTGAAAAAGCCATCCTTGTAAACGTAATTTTTTGCCTTCAAATTTTACAAATTTTTTAAAGCTTGTTTAATGATCATTTCTACCGAAGCCTGTGGATTTTCTTTCACAATGGAATCTACCACTTTCTCAGACTGTTTGCGAACAAAGCCCAACGTCTCCAAAGCAGATAACGCTTCATTTTTGTTCGTATTGCTTGTTCCAGCAGAAATAGACGACAAACCGTACACTTTTAAAATCTTATCTTTTAAATCCAAAACCACACGCTGTGCAGTCTTGGCTCCTATTCCTTTTACTGATTGTATAGTTGTAATATCGTTTTGGGAAATCGCATCCAGCACTTGCTCTGGCGCCAAGGATGACAGCATCGTTCTTGCTATACTTGCTCCAACTCCGGAAACGCTTATTAACAACCTAAATATTTCACGTTCCGCCACACTGGAAAATCCGAACAGGGTATGGGAATCCTCCCGAATAAGTAAATGAGTAAACAGTTTAACATTTTCGCTTGAGGGAATTTCGGAAAATGTGTGCAAGGAAATATTGATAAAGTACCCTACCCCATTGCAATCTATCACTACATCTGTCGGGTTTTTTTCAACCAGTCTGCCCTGTATATGGGTTATCATGTGTTAACGAAAACTTAAAGGGTCAAATATAGTATAATTATTTACAAATGGCATTGGGGTTTTTGTGAAAATATTGGGGAAAATGCTACGCATTTACTTGCTTGCCTACTCCCGTACCCGCTTCTCCTTCTGCTGAGCATCCACAACCGCAACGGCACTCATATTTACCATTTCCTCAACGCTAGCGCCCAACTGTAAAATATGCACAGGCTTGCGCATTCCCAGCATTATTGGACCAATGGATTCCACACCATTCAGCTCTTTCAATAATTTGTAATTACTGTTTGCCGAATCGAGGTTTGGAAAGATAAGCGCGTTCACTTTTTTACCTGCCAATTTTGAAAACGGAAATTTTCTTTGAAGCAATTCTGGATTTAAGGCAAAATCGGTCTGCAATTCGCCATCTACAATCATATCGGGGTTACTCTTGTGAAGTAATTCTACAGCTTCGCGTACTTTTGTTGCGTGCGGATCTTTGGAAGAACCGAAATTGGCGTAAGAAATCATTGCAATTACTGGCTGCAAACCAAACATTTTCATGGTATAATTCGTCATTTGCGCAATCTTCGCAAGCTCTTTCGCTGTTGGGTCGATGTTTATAGAAGTATCTGAAATAAACAATGGGCCACGTTTGGTAAGCATCAAGTTTGTTGTGGCTACTTTCGTTACACCTTCAAACCTTCCAACGGTTTCAAAAACAGGAATTACTACCGAAGGATAGGAACGTGCATAACCAGAAATCATACAATCAACATCGCCTTCGCTAAGCATCATTCCTGCAAAATAATTCCGCTCGCGAACAAGCTTTTCAGCAGTGTAAAGTGAAATACCGCTTCTTTTTCGCTTTTCCCAAAGTTTTTGTGCGTAGTGCTTTTGTTTATCAGCCTGTTCATCACTTTTAGGATCGATTATTTCAAGATCGGCGTCAAAATCAATCTGCTCCATCAGTTCAAGAATAATTTCCTTTCTTCCCAATAAAACAGGAATACCTATGCCTTCTTCAAAAACAATCTGCGCAGCTTTCAGCACGTCCAAGTGATCCGCTTCTGCAAAAACAATACGCTTCGGATTCAACTTTGCACGATTCACCAGCAAACGAATGATTTTATTATCGCTACCCATTCGTTCGTAAAGTTCGTCTTGATATTTTTCCCAGTCTGTGATATCGGTAAGAGCCACCCCACTTTCCATCGCAGCTCTTGCAACTGCTGGAGGAACGGCGGTAATCAATCGTGGATCAAAAGGTTTTGGGATGATGTATTCTTTTCCAAAAGTAAGCCTGGTTTCACCGTAAGCGATATTTACTTGCTCCGGCACGGGTTCTTTAGCGAGTTCAGCTAAAGCTTTTACGGCAGCCATTTTCATGGCTTCGTTAATTTTAGTTGCGCGAACATCCAACGCTCCGCGGAAAATAAACGGAAACCCAAGTACATTGTTCACTTGATTTGGATGATCGCTGCGCCCTGTTGCCATAATGATATCCTTACGTGTTTTAATAGCCAAATCATATTCAATCTCCGGATCGGGATTGGCCATTGCGAAAACAATTGGGTTTGGGGCCATGCTCAAGAGCATTTCTGGCGTAACAATGTTTTTAACAGAAAGCCCAACAAAAACGTCAGCATCTTTCATTGCTTCTTCTAAAGTATCAATTTTACGATGCGAAGCAAACTCTGCTTTTTCATCTGTAAGACTTTCGCGATCTTTGCGGATAACACCTTTGCTGTCAAGCATTACGATATTTTCGGGCTTTGCGCCAAAAGCTTTGTAAAGTCGCGTACACGAAACTGCCGCAGCGCCAGCACCACTAATTACTATTGAAACATCTTCAATCTTTTTTTCTGAAATTTCCAAGGCATTGAGTAATGCAGCCGCTGAAATGATTGCTGTTCCATGCTGGTCGTCATGCATTACGGGAATATTCAGCTCTTCCTTAAGTCTTCTTTCAATTTCAAAAGCTTCGGGGGCTTTTATATCTTCTAGGTTTATTCCACCGAAGGTGGGTGCAATGTTTTTTACTGTTGCAACAAATTCGTCAATATTTTCGGTATCTATTTCAATATCGAAAACATCAATATCTGCAAATATTTTGAAAAGTAACGCCTTTCCTTCCATCACGGGTTTGGAGGCTTCGGGACCAATATTCCCCAATCCTAAAACGGCAGTTCCATTTGAAATTACAGCTACAAGATTACCTTTGTTTGTGTATTTATAAACATTATTGGTTTCCTTTTCAATTTCAAGGCAAGGATCTGCAACACCGGGCGAATATGCCAAAGAAAGATCCCGTTGTGTTGAATAACTTTTTGTTGGAACCACCTGAATTTTTCCAGGTCTTGGTTTTGCGTGATATAGTAAGGCCTCGCGACGTTTGCTTTGCTTGCTCATAAGTTTCAATTTTGTAATTTACAAAGTTACTCGGTTAACCGAAAGGAAGCAATTTTAATGGTTAATCTTTCAAGAAGTTTATATTGCGCTTCAAACCGGAAAATTTGGTGCGCTTCACTGCGCTATTTTTAAATACTTTCTGAAAAACGTCCTCAGTTATTTCTTCCCAATCTTTTTTGGACATCAAAAGCATTTCGGAATTCGGATTGAAAAGTGGTTCGTTGTGAGGTTTGCTGAACCGGTTCCACGGACAGACGTCTTGGCAAATATCGCAGCCAAACATCCAATCTTCAAAGTTACCTTTTTGGGAAGTTGGGATTTCGTTCTTCAATTCAATGGTAAAATAGGAGATACATTTACTGCCATCTACCACTTTGTCGGCAACAATTGCATTGGTCGGGCAGGCGTCGATGCAGGCGGTGCAACTTCCGCAGTGGTCGGTTACGGGAGTGTCATACTCCAAATCCAAATCAATGATTAATTCAGCAATAAAATAGAAGGAACCTAGTTGTTTGGTGAGCAGATTGCTGTGCTTGCCAATCCAGCCCAAACCACTTTTAGCCGCCCAAGCTTTATCCAAAACCGGTGCGGAATCTACAAAAGCACGGCCGTGAACATCGCCAATTTCTTCGGAAATGAAATCCATTAATTGCTTCAATTTATCTTTTATTACGAAATGATAATCGGTGCCGTAAGCATATTTTGAAATTTTATAGGTTTCTGAAACTTGGGTTTCTGAAGGGTAATAATTCAGCAATAGTGAAATGACACTTTTGGAATCGGAAACAAGTTTCGTTGGGTCCAACCTTTTGTCAAAATGGTTTTCCATATAGGCCATTTCGCCGTGCATATTTTTGTTGAGCCAGTTTTCGAGGCGCGGTGCTTCTTTCTCAAGAAATTCAGCTTTGCTTATTCCGCAGGAAATAAATCCAAGGCGTTTGGCTTCGGCTTTTATTAATTGTGAATATTTTGAAGAATTCTGGATCACTAAATTATCTTAAATTGAATTTTAAAATGGCGTTTTTTGGTTTAAGTGTAATCAATGGCTTGATTTCAATTGGTGTTTCCTTTTCAGAAATTTTATATTTCCGCATAATCTCTGCAATGGCCAAAACCATTTCGTACATCGCAAAATTATTGCCGATGCACATTCTAGGGCCTGCGCCAAAAGGAAAGTATTGTCCAGAAAAATGGTTGGGATTAACTTCTGAAAAACGTTCAGGGTTAAATTTTTGGGGTTCATCCCAATTTGCAGGATTGGTGTGGATTTCCAATAATGAAAACAGCAAACTTGAATTTTTCGGAATTTTCATTCCATTAAATTCGTCTTCATCAATATTTACACGATCAATAAAATATGCCGGCGGATACAACCGAAGCGATTCTTCAATAACATTTTTAGTGAACGGACAATTCTTTATAAAGTCCATCAAAGTTTCTGAATCGGTTTTTGCTTTGGTTACTTCTGCAAAAAGTTCTTCCTGAATTTTAGGATTTCTGGCCAATAATTCACAAGTAAAAGTCAGTGCATTTGATGTGGTTTCATGACCTGCCGTAAAAAGGATTAAAATTTCATCGATCAACTGGCCTTCCTCCATTGCGCCACCATCTTCATATCTTGCTTCCAAAAGCATATCCAATAAATCGTCCTCCCGTTTTCCAGAATTTCTTCTTTCATTGACAAGTCTTTTCAAAATTGATCGCGCTTCCTCAGTTTCTAAAATGTGCCTATTTATTTGTCCGCTTAATTTAAACCACCATCCCAAATAAGGTTGGCGCAACTCTTTAACCAACATTTGTTGTGCAGATTCCGTAATCTGCTGAAGTTTATTTATTTCCTTTTGATCAACCGCACTACTGAAAAGTGATTTTACCACTGTTTGAAAAGCAAGATCGTTAAAAACAGAAAAAATATCTATTGGTTTATCTGTTTCAATTTTTACCAGTTCCGTTTTAATAGCGGCATCAATTGTGTCCAATAGGTTTATCAATTGTTTTTTATGAAAAGCAGGCTGAATTAGTTTGCGTTGTTTCTGCCAAAGTTCTCCTTCAGAAGTCAACAATCCAAAACCCACGTATTTTGAAAGATCTCGGGTTTGGATTGGTGATTTTTTGTAATTTCTATGATTTTTTTGCAGTGCATATTGTGCAAACCCAGCGTCACGTGAAAAAATAACCGAATTTCCAAAACCTAATTTTAACCGAAAGGTATCACCTTTGGTTTCAAAATTTTTATGGTGAAAAGGCAATGGATTCTTAAGGATTTGGGTTGAATGAACCAAAAACCGGAAGGCAGAAACCGATGGAATTTTCTTTGGTTCCATAGTATTATTTTAAAACAATCCGCCCTGCGAAGGGCCTTTCAACTTGCCAAGATGTTTGTAGGCAGCTTCTGTAACTTCACGGCCACGGGGCGTGCGCATAATGAATCCTTGTTGGATCAAAAATGGCTCATAAACTTCCTCAATGGTTTCGGGACTTTCAGAAACCGCCGTGGCAATTGTAGAGATTCCAACAGGCCCACCTTTAAATTTTTCAATTATTGTTAATAGAATTCTGTTGTCCATTTCATCTAAGCCATGTGCATCAACATGCAAGGCGTCTAAACCAAACTTGGCAATTTGGACATCAATTTTACCATTTCCTTTTATCTGTGCAAAATCACGGATTCTTCGTAAAAGTGCATTGGCAATTCGTGGTGTCCCCCTACTTCTTCCAGCGATTTCAATTGCCGCTTCCATAGAAATAGGAACGTTTAGTATTCCCGCACTACGTTGCAAAATTGTGGTAAGTAATTCTGTGGTGTAATATTGTAGTCTTGAAGAAATTCCGAATCGAGCACGCATGGGCGCAGTCAATAACCCTGAACGTGTAGTAGCACCAATAAGTGTAAAAGGATTTAAATTTATTTGAACCGAGCGTGCATTTGGACCGGATTCAATCATAATGTCAATCTTGTAATCTTCCATTGCAGAATACAAGTATTCTTCAACAATGGGGCTCAACCGATGGATTTCGTCAATAAATAGAACATCCCTTTCCTCTAGATTAGTAAGCAATCCAGCAAGATCACCAGGTTTGTCCAAAACGGGCCCGGAAGTAACTCTAATATTTACATTAAGCTCGTTTGCAAGTATATACGCAAGTGTTGTTTTTCCCAAACCAGGAGGTCCGTGAAATAAAGTGTGATCCAATGCTTCACTGCGCAAGTTTGCCGCCTGCACAAATATTTGCAGGTTTTCCAAAGCCTGATCCTGCCCCGTGAAATCCTCAAAACTGAGAGGACGGAGTTTTTTTTCAATATCCAGTTCCTGTGGCGAGAGGTTTTCTCCGGTGGGGTCAAGGTGTTCGTTCATAACACAAATATAGCAATCCTTTGGAAGCTACTTTAAAAAACAAAGCCATACTTTTCAGTATGGCTTTTGAAATAAACAGTAGATTCCTCACTTCCTACATATTATTAACTCAATACCGTAAAGATAATGCAAAGTGAGGAAAATTTTACTACGTAGTACTACGGATTTATTTAAATAAAATAAAAAAACCTTCCAAAATTGGAAGGCCTTTTCATTTTATGGTTTTTAAATGATTAGTGATCCATCTCGTCTTCATTATCTTGAAGCGGAACGTTCTGAGGAATAAAATCCTGTCCAGGAATCACGTAATCTGTTTCATCTTTATTAAGTTTACTATAATCATAAGACCAACGATAAACGTGCGGAATTGGGCCATCCCAGTTTCCGTGGATGTGCTTCATTTCGGCAGTCCATTCCAAAGTTGTAGCCTTCCAAGGGTTTTTTGGACCTTTTTTTCCGTAGAAAATTGAGTGGAAAAAATTGTATAAAAATATTACCTGAACACTAATAGTGATGATAGCGAATATGGTCATTACAACATTTATATCTGCTAAATCATCAAAATAAGGGAAATTTGTATTTGTATAATATCTACGTGGCAAACCTGCCATACCCACAAAGTGCATTGGGAAGAAAATTCCGTAAGCCCCAATTGCCGTTACCCAAAAGTGAATATAACCAAGTTTTTTGTTCATCATTCTCCCTTGGAACATCTTTGGGAACCAATGGTAAACTCCTGCGAGCAAACCGTAAAGTGCAGAAATACCCATTACTAAGTGGAAGTGAGCAACAACGAAATAAGTATCGTGAACATTAATATCCAAAGCACTGTCACCAAGAATAATTCCTGTTAAACCACCTGTAATAAATGTGGAAACAAAGGCTATGGAAAACAACATGGCAGTGTTCATCTGCAGATTTCCTTTCCAAAGTGTAGTGATCCAGTTAAAAGCTTTTACTGCCGATGGAATAGCAATCAACAATGTTGTAAAAGTAAATACTGATCCTAAGAATGGGTTCATCCCTGAAACAAACATGTGGTTACCCCAAACAATTGTTGATAGAAATGCAATAGCGAGTATGGATGCAACCATCGCTCGATATCCAAATATAGGTTTTCGGGAGTTTGTTGCCATTACTTCAGAAACAATACCCATTGCAGGAAGAATTACAATGTAAACTTCCGGGTGACCTAAGAACCAAAACAAGTGTTCAAACAGAACTGGAGAGCCACCTTGATGGTGCAGTACTTCACCTGCAATATAAATATCTGAAAGGAAGAAAGAAGTACCGAAACTTCTATCCATTATCAACATTAGCGCAGCCGAAAATAATACTGGAAAGGAAACAACTCCAATAATTGCTGTTACGAAAAACGCCCAAATTGTTAATGGTAGGCGCGTCATAGACATTCCTTTAGTTCGAAGGTTGATAACAGTAACTATATAGTTTAATGATCCCAATAATGAGGAAGCAATGAAAATTGCTATAGATGTTAACCAAAGTGTCATCCCTGCACCAGAGCCAGGAATAGCCTGTGGCAAGGCACTCAATGGAGGATAAATGGTCCATCCTGCTGATGCAGGTCCGGCTTCAACAAACAAAGAGAATAACATTATAACACTAGAAAGGAAGAATAACCAATACGAAACCATGTTCAAGAAACCGGAAGCCATATCGCGTGCACCAATTTGCAGGGGAATCAAAAGGTTACTAAAGGTTCCACTCAATCCAGCAGTCAATACAAAGAATACCATGATGGTACCATGAATTGTCACCAATGCAAGATAAATGCTGGGATCCATAACACCGTCTGGCGCCCATTTTCCCAAAAATATTTCAAAAATGGTGAATTTATGGTCTGGCCAAGCCAATTGTAATCTGAACAATAAAGACATTAATATACCAATGATACCCATAAACAAACCTGTAATTAGGTATTGTTTAGAGATCATTTTATGATCTTGGCTAAAGATATATTTAGTTACAAATGTTTCTTTATGATGATGCCCGTGATCGTCGTGGTGATCTTCTACTGCGTGGACCTGTTCGTGTGCTGACATATCTTTTTAAGCTAAATTTTATTTGTTTTATTTGCTAAGTTGTTCTGCCAAGGTGGGCTGTTCTGCCAACCAAGCTTTATAATCTTCTTCTGATTCTACTACAATCTTCATCTGCATGTTGTAATGGCTAACTCCGCAAATCTTGTTACACAGAAGCAAGTAATCAAACTCATAAGTGTCTAAAGTTTCTTGGCCTGCAGCAGTAAGCGCAATATTTTTATCCGTTCTAATTTTATTTATTCGAGCAACTTTTTCAACTACTTTGTCATTTTGCCTCATTTCTACTGTGGTGACTGTGGGCGTAAAGGCAAATTGGGTAATCATTCCAGGAACACAATTCATCTGTGCTCTAAAGTGTGGCATATATGCTGAGTGAAGCACATCCTGTGAACGCATTTTGAATAAAACTTTTCTTCCAACAGGCAAATGTAGTTCCGTAACTACTTTGTCATCCTGCCCGTTCGGATCTGCAGGGTCAACTCCTAATTGGTTAATACCCTCAATTAAACGAACATTGGCCTCACCGAGTGTATTGTCGTTTCCGCCGTAGCGTGCCTTCCAGTTAAACTGCTGTGCATAAAGTTCAACAACCAGAGGGTCATCGTCCTTATCAACATTCATAATGTCTGTCCAAGTAAAAAGGCCATAAATAATAAGCCCTGCCAGAACAATTACAGGAATAATAGTCCAAATAAATTCCAACTTATCATTATCTGCATAAAAAGTTGCTCTTTTGGCTTTATTTCCTCTGTATACAAAAGCAAAATAGTGCAACAACCACTGAGTAAGAATTCCGACGAAGAAAATAACAATCATCGAAATCAACATTAGATTATCAATTTTAACTCCATGCTCTGATCCTGATTCGGGTAAAAGAACATCTCCCCAAAGCCAAAAAGTAACAATAGTCAAAATATACATAAAGGCGAGAAAGCCCATCATCAAATAACCGTTTATGTTATTGTCCTTATCTGATGCTATTTCAGAATCGGTTGATGGCTTTACCTTTGCCAGTTGGAATATTCTGTTCATTTGCCAAACAGAGATTCCAAAAAGGATGATTACTAGTATAACTAAAAATGCGGTCATCTTATAATATCTTCTTTAAACTAAATGATTAAAAATGGTAGTTTTCACTTTCTTTAATATATGGATCATTTTTCGGTCTTAAGGAAACTTTGCCAAGTCCAGTTCCAACAATAAAAATGAATAGGCCCAAAAAGAACAAAAACGCTGCTATTTCCGGAATTCCAAAACTCCAATTGTGACCTACCGTTGAAGGCATTACCAAAAGGAAAATGTCTATATAGTGACCTACCAAAATAAATACTGCTGCTATAACCACGAACCACGGAATTCTCTTATAGTCGCTATTCATCAACACCAAAATTGGCATCACAAAATTAAGGATAAGCATTCCGAAAAACAATAGTTTATATTCTTGTATTCTAATGATAAAGTATGTTACTTCTTCTGGAATGTTTGCGTACCAAATTAGCATAAACTGTCCGAACCATAGATACGTCCAGAAAATACTGAAAGCAAACATAAATTTTGCTAAATCGTGTAAGTGTTTATCGCTCACAAAAGGTATTAGCCCCATGTTCTTCAAATGAATTGTAACCAAAGCAATAACTGTAATTGCAGAAACAAACATACTGGCAAAAATATACCAAGCAAAAAGGGTGCTGTACCAGTGTGGTGTCATAGACATAAACCAGTCCCAAGACATTGTTGCTTCGGTAAGAAGGAAAAAAATCAGGAAAAACACAGAAGCCTTAAAATTCTTTCTGTGAGGCTCATAATTATTTGTTTCTGCTTGTGCCAATGAGTTTTTTCTTGAGAAATAACGGTACAAGTTCCAACCCAAGAGGTAGATAACAGCGCGTATTACAAAGAATGGAAAATTTAAATAGCCCGCTTTGCCCTGAAGAATTTTATCACCAGCCACCAAATCGTGGTTTTGCCAAGGGTAAAAATGTGTTCCAGCGAAAACAACTATTAAAAATACTATCACAGAGCCAGGCAACAAATAGGTTGTAATACCTTCCATAATCCTATAAAGAACTGGAGACCATCCTGCCGATGAAGCATATTGAATCGCGTAAAAAACCAAGGCACCCAAAGCAATCATCATAAAGAAAAATGCAGCAACAAAGGTTGCGGACCAAGGTCTTGTTTGCAATTGGTGCAATACATGTTCTTCATGGGAAGCTGCTCCGTGACCTTCAGGTTTTAAATCTGTGGCATGCTCCATGGAAGTTTCAGAATAGCCTTCCTGTCCACGAGCTTCATCCACAAAGTTTGCAGTGTGCTCTTCGTCGTGTGCGACAACAGCATGCTCTTCACCGTGATGACCTTCTTGTTCGGCCATTATTTTTTTTACATCGTCTATAGTTTTCGGTGTGGTTAAAAACCCGAAGATTATTCCCGCAAGTCCTAGAACTATGAGAACAATAGAAAACAGTTTTAAATTTCTTGGTAGCGTGTACATATCTTTAGCTATTCTCTTTTAAATCTTTATTTAGGTTCCATTTCTGAAGCAGTATTAGCTGCAGCTGGGTCCATTTCAACTTTGGTACTATCTGCCATTGCGCCAGCTTGAGAAGTTTCCAACAAACCTGGTTCCCCATTAAGTGCTGCTTTAAGATCCATTACATGCATTGCAATTTGCCACCTTTCCTTTTCATTGGTTTGTGATGCATACGAGCCCATTGCATTCAGACCATAGGTTTCTACATGATATATACCGCCTGGCACAATGTTTCGTCCTGGATCTGCATAACTTGGAATTCCCAAAAACTTTTCTCGTGTTGCCAAAATTCCTTTGCCATCACCTTTGTCTCCGTGACATACAGCACAGTAAATAGCATATAATTGGGTTCCTACCGCTAAATTTTCTTCAGTTACTTCGTAGGGGTTTTTCAACTCTGCTTTCGCAAGCTCCAATCCTTGAGTAGTATTTTCATAATCATAAGGTGTAAATCCTCGTGGTACGGTATGCTCAGGTGGAGTCATCGCTTCCTGTTGGTTTGGAAACACACCATACTCGCCATAAGTATCATAGCCAACAGGTGCATACATGTTTGGAAAATACTGATAGTTTGGTTTTTTATCGTTAAAACAAGAAACCATGGTTGCAGATGCAATAATGGCAATTCCTATGTTTATAAGTGTCTTCATATTAATGGTCTTGCTCGTTTTCAATTAAACTAATCTCCGATGCGCCCGTATCATATAAAAATTTAGTAAGCTTTTCAACGTCATGGTTCTCTACATCTATTTCCATTAGAAAATGGTCATCTGTTGTACGAACATCAGGGTTTTCAGCTTTTTTAAAAGGCCAAATCTTACTTCTCATATAAAATGTTACAACCATCAAGTGGGCTGCAAAAAATACGGTAAGTTCAAACATAATAGGAATGAATGCCGGCATATTCTGATAGTATGTGAAGCTTGGTTTACCTCCAATGTTTTGGGGCCAATCCTGAATCATCATATAATTCATCATCACCACTGCAACGCCCAAACCTATTAAACCATAGATGAAGGAGGTAATTGCAATACGGGTTGGTGCTATTCCCACAGCGTGGTCTAAACCGTGCACTGGGAAAGGCGTGAACACTTCAGATATGTGATAATTTGCTGCGCGAGTCTCCTTAACGGCATGCAACAACAGATCATCATCTGTATAAATAGCGTGTATCTTTTTTGAAGCCATAATTAGTTGTTATTTTTTAGGATTAGTGCCTGTCCAGCCCAATCTTCACGTTTGGCCTTTCCAGGGAATTCACTAATTATCTCGTCCAATAAATCGTATTCGCGATCGGTCATTCGGCTAACCTGCTCAAAGGTGAAAATTCCTAATTGGTGAAGTTTTTGTTCCATAACGGGACCAACTCCATTAATCTTTTTAAGATCATCCTGTTCTTGAACTGCTGGGTCGAAAGTACCAACGCCACTAAGTAAGTTATCAATTTTTCCTCTGTGAGCTTCAAAGTCAACCTCATTGTTTTTAGTTTCTTCATCGGTTGAATCAAAAGCAGAGTTAAAATGTTTGTCTTCCACATTTGCTGCTGGGCCTGCATCTGCAGGATATTCTTCTACTGTTTGAACGTGGCTGTGGTCGTCACCGTGCTCAGCGCGCAATCTTTTGAAAGATTCTCCTGAAGATTTCAAAATTGTTTTTACTTCTGCTTGTGCAATTACTGGGAAGGTACGTGCATATAGAAGGAAAAGCACAAAGAAAAATCCAATGGTCCCTATAAACGTTCCGATATCTACAAATGTAGGTTGAAACATGGTCCAAGAAGAAGTAAGACGGTCTTTACTTAAATCCACCACAATAATATCAAAACGCTCGAACCACATCCCGATATTAATAACAAGTGCAACAAAGAAAGTCCACATAATATTTCTTCTTAAGGATTTCACCCAAAGAGAAAGGGGAACAATAAGGTTACAGATAATCAATGCCCAAAATGCCCACCAATATGGCCCAGTTGCAGCACCAAAAGAAAGATATGTATAATTTTCATAAGGCACTCCAGAGTACCAACCGATAAAATATTCAGTAAGATATGCAACAGTAACAATACCACCAGTCAACAAGATTACCTTGTTCATATACTCTATGTGAAGTACCGTAATGTAACTTTCAAGGTTTGAAACTTTACGCATAATAATAAGTAACGTTTGCACCATCGCAAATCCAGAAAAGATTGCACCCGCTACAAAGTAAGGAGGGAAAATGGTACTGTGCCATCCCGGAACTACCGAAGTAGCAAAGTCAAAGGATACAATAGTGTGAACCGAAAGTACCAATGGTGTTGCCAAACCTGCCAAAACAAGTGACACTTCTTCAAAACGTTGCCAATCTTTTACACGGCCGCTCCATCCAAAACTAAGGATGCCGTACATTTTTTTCTGAAATGGACTTGTAGTCCTGTCACGAATCATCGCAAAGTCAGGCAGCAATCCTGTCCACCAAAAAACGAGTGACACAGAAAGATAGGTTGAAATCGCAAACACGTCCCAAAGTAGTGGTGAGTTGAAGTTTACCCAAAGCGATCCAAACTGGTTTGGAATTGGAAGTACCCAATATGCCAACCAAGGACGCCCCATGTGGATAATTGGAAACAGCCCCGCCTGAACTACCGCGAAAATAGTCATTGCTTCCGCAGAGCGGTTAACAGCCATTCTCCATTTCTGGCGGAAAAGTAATAATACCGCAGAAATAAGAGTTCCGGCGTGACCAATACCTACCCACCAAACAAAGTTTGTGATATCCCAAGCCCATCCAATGGTTTTGTTCAATCCCCAAACCCCTATTCCGGTTGAGATTGTATAAATGATACAACCCAATCCCCACAAAAATGCGACAAGGGCAATGGTAAAAACAATCCACCAAGATTTATTGGCCTTTCCTAAAACTGGAGCTCCTACATCTACACTGATGTCATGATAGGACTTTTCTCCCAGAACTAAAGGCTCTCTTATAGGTGCTTCGTAGTGTGACGACATATTTAATTCTTAAATAATTGGTTCTTGACTAAAATTTTTATGCTTCCGTTGTATTCTTTATCATCGCGTGGTAAAACACATTTGGTTTGGTTCCCACGTTTTCCAAAAGATGATACATACGTCTATCTTCCTTCATTTTCGCTACTTCGGATTCTTTATCATTAACATCCCCAAATACCATCGCTCCAGTTTCACAAGCGCTGGAACAAGCAGTATGGAATTCACCATCTTTAATTGCTCTTCCATCTCTCTTGGCATCAAGGATTGTTTTTTGGGTCAATTGAATACACATTGAACATTTTTCCATAACCCCTCGAGAACGAACTACAACATCTGGGTTCAATACCATTCTACCTAGGTCATTATTCATGTTGTAATCAAACTCATCGTTTTCATTGTATAAAAACCAATTGAAACGACGTACTTTATAAGGACAGTTGTTTGCGCAGTAACGAGTACCCACACAACGGTTGTATGCCATTTGGTTTTGACCTTGACGACCGTGTGATGTTGCTGCAACTGGACAAACAGTCTCACAAGGTGCGTGGTTACAGTGCTGGCACATTACAGGTTGAAATGCAACCTGTGGGTTTTCATAAGCTGGAACTTCTACTACTTTATAACTATCAAAAGCAGGAAGGTTTTCAAGGGTTTCAATTTCTTCTTTGAAAGACTCACCAGCAGAATAATATCTATCAATACGCAACCAGTGCATATCGCGGAATTTTCTAACTTCCTCTTTACCAACCACTGGAACGTTGTTTTCAGCGTGACAAGCTATAACGCAAGCTCCACAACCAGTACAAGCATTCAAGTCTATGGAAAGATTAAAGTGAGGTCCTACAGTTTCGTCAAACGGACTCCAAATATCTGCCTTTTTATCACGAACTGAAATTTCATTATGATCATAATCAGTTACTGGAACAGAATTCCAATATTCTTTATCCTTTGTGTTGAAAATTTCAAGCGTTGTTTCTTTTATTATATCTTCGCTTCGGCCCGCCATAGTACTTTGCAGCTGCACACAAGCAAATTCGTGCATTCCGCTAGCTTTCTCAATTGAAACTTTTTGAATGTTAGAGAAATTTTGATAAAGGGGGTAAGCATTTACACCCGTCTGCATTTCTTTTTGAATGCCGTCAGCAGTATTTCCATAACCCAAAGCTAAGCCAACAGAACCTTTTGCTTGTCCTGGTTGGATTATTACAGGTATATTTTCAACCACCACGTTGCCCATTTTCACATTTACATAGCTACCGTTTAAAGCACCATTAGAAACGTGAGTGTTCTCAAGTTCTAATGCTTCAGCATCTGCTGCCGAAACTGTGAGGTAGTTATCCCAAGAGGCTCTTGTTATCGGATCTGGAAACTCCTGTAACCAAGGGTTATTTGCTTGTTGCCCATCTCCCAAACCAGTTGAAGTATATAAGGTTAGGTCATAACCACCTTCCTGCATAAAAGCTGAAAGCGCACCGTTGGAAGTACCTTCTTCCATTGTGCCATTTCCTTCTGCGGTTGGTTTTACTTCCTCCATTACCATTTCAGTATCACTGGCAATAAAACCATCGTGAAGTGCTTGATTCCAAGAACCACCTGCCAACATTGAAGCAGTCCAGTTCTCTTTTATATAATCGTAATATTTTTGTGTATTGCCTGTCCACTGCAAAATACTGTCTTGAAATTGACGCGTATTAAATAAAGGTCGGATAGTTGGTTGCGCAAGACTATAGGTACCTTTCTTGATTTGTGCATCGCCCCAAGATTCTAGGTAGTGAGGTGTTGCAGCAACCATTTTTGCAAGGGAAGCAGTTGCATCCTGCTTCATTGCAAATGCAAGAGTCATTTCAAGTTTTTTGTAGCCTTCTGTAAATTCTTTACTATTAGGGAAAGAATACACAGGATCTACACCTACAGTGATCAAACCTTTAATACTACCTGAAACAACACCATTAATAACATTCATCACTTCAGTATTGCTACCTTGTCTTGTAAGTAATGGCTTACTAACGTCTATCGCTTCGCTACTGGCATTGAAATTCAAAGCCATAGTTTGAGAAGCTACATCTGGCAAGCTAGTTACCAATAATGCTTTGCTACCTGCTTTTTGTAGTTGTGCTTTTGCTTTGTTAACAGAATCAACAATATTTTCTGGCAAGCCTGAAGCGCTTCCGCCTGTCAAAGCTTTTAAAATTTCTAATTGTTGTGAAGGTGTTGCACGAACACGCTTGTCAGCTTTTGCTCCTGTCAAGGTAAGGTTAGCTTCAAACTGAATGTGGCGAGACATTTTTCCATTTTTAGGAACGCGTCCTTGTGCGTATCCTTTGCTGTAACTTCCACCTTGCCAATCTCCCAAGAAATCTGCACCCACAGAAACAATTACCTCAGCTTTTGAAAAATTGTAATCGGGTAAAGCGCGTGTTCCGTATTTATTCTGAAAAGCGTCTAAAGCTCCTGAACAGGAAACGGCATCGTATACGACGTGACGAATGTTTGGATATTTCGCAGTAAATTCAGAAATCAATTTTGAAGTAGATGGACTTGCGAATGTTTGTGTAAGCAAAACAACATCTTTACTAGACATTTCATTCATTTTCTGTGCAACAGCAGTATCAAACTCTGGCCAGCTAACTTCAGCACCGTCCATCATTGGGCCGGTCAATCTATTTTTATCATACAATGAAAGAACTGAAGCATACACACGTGCATTTACGCTTCCACCATTCACTGCCAAATCATTTCTTTCAATTTTAATAGGTCGGCCTTCGCGTGTCTTCACCAAAATATTAGCAAAATCAAAACCATCCGCCATTGTGGAAGCATAATAATTTGCTATTCCAGGAACTATTTCGTCCGGCTGAACCACATAGGGAATTGATTTAATTACAGGTCCTTCACACGCTGCCAAAGTTGCAGCAGCAGTGGTAAAGCCTACATATTTTAAGAAATCACGACGCGTGGTTGAAGACGACTCCAACGCTTCCTTATTGCCAAGAAATTCGTCTGTTGGAATTTCGGTTACAAACTCATTGTCCTGCAGTGCCTTCACAATTGGGCTGTCTTCATTCAGCTCTTCAACACTTTTCCAGTATTTCTTGTTTGATGCCATATTAGTATATGTAATAATCTTTTTAATTAATTAATAGTGACATTTGCCACATTCCAATCCACCCATTTCGGCGATTGTCAACTTTTCAACTCCATACTTTTTTGAAAGCTCTTCGTGTATTTTGGCGTAATATTCGTTGCTTTCCAAATTTACATTGGTCGTTCTATGGCAACTGATACACCAACCCATAGTGAGTGGGGCAAACTGCGAAGCAATTTCCATTGTCTGCATCTCACCGTGACAAGTTTGGCAGGCAATACCAGCAACAGTAACGTGTTGCGAGTGGTTGAAATATACGAAATCAGGAAGGTTGTGGATACGAACCCATTTTACAGGTTCGGTTTTTCCAGTATATTTCTGATTGGCAGCATCCCAACCTACTGCTTTGTATAGTTTAGCGATCTCACCATCGTAAAATTCTTTTGAATATTCAGGAGTAGCAGTTTCCGGAGCAACTTCTGCAATATTTTTGTGACAGTTCATACAAACATTCAAGGAAGGGATTCCAGAATGCTTACTTTTCCTTGCAGAACTGTGGCAAAAATTACAATCAATCTGATTATCGCCAGCGTGAATTTTGTGTGAATAATGAATTGGTTGAACAGGAGCATATCCCTGGTCAACACCTACTTGCATCATATAGCAGTAAGCAAAATAACCAGCAGCAAGAATTAAGAAAATTGAAAACACCAAAACCAAAAACTGATTTTGAACAAAAGCTTTCCAAATTGGAGTGCGCTTTTCTTTTTCTTCATAAACTACTCCGTTTGCTTCTGCAATTCTTTTCAAAGTGTTTGTTACCAAGAAAAGCATTATTACCAACAATAAGAAGATAAGCGCTAAAGCACCTAAAACCAAACCATTTGAAGCACCACCGCTGCCGTTCTGTCCGCCATCAGCGGGAGTGGAAGTAGCCGCCACTTTAGGCTCAGGCTTAGGCTGACTGGTATAAGCAAGGATATTGTCAATATCTGTATTTGAAAGCGCAGGAAAAGCTGTCATTACAGTTTTGTTGTTGGCTTCAAAAATTTTTACAGCGGTTGGGTCACCTGAGGCAATAAGCGCAGAACTGTTCTTAATCCATTTGTAAAGCCAATCCCTATCATATTTATCTGCAACATTACGCAGAGCTGGCCCAACAGCCTTTGCGTCCATCTTATGGCATGCGGCACAGTTTGCCTTAAACAAAGATTCTCCTGCAGCAACATCACCACCAGCAACGGCAGGGGCATCAGCTGGAGGCGCAGCGACTTCAACAGCAGAAGCTTTACCAGCAGGGTTATCCTGAGAATATATGGTAGTTGAAAAAGTTAGTAAAAACACTAACAAAAGAAATGGCAATTTTGAGCGTAGATGTATAAAATTCACCTTTTTCATACTAATTGTTAAATTATGGTCGATAGATTGGCACAGAATTAGTTACACACAAATGTATTCTTAATGCTTATTTTGTACCCAAATAAAGGCACAAAAGTACATTATAAAGTCGATTTTGAAAATGCAAACAAAGTGTTGCTATTAATTTATATTTATTCTAAATAATATTTCAGCCTTCCGCAAAGTTATTAAGTTTTACATTTGCAATAAACTTATATTTATATGAAACAACGAACATTTCTCAAACTTTTTATTGCCAGCATTTTAATGATTTTTATTTCCGGAAAAGCCGTTGCCCAAAGCGCTACATTAACCGTAAATCAAGATTCAAAAATCACACAGTTGCTTGAATTGAAGAAAGAATTGGAAAAAGGCCGTGAGTTTTCAGACGGATATACTATCCAGCTGTATTATGGCGAATTGGACAAAGCAAACCAAACACTAAGAAAATACAAAGGAAGCTATAACAATTGGCCTGCCTCCATTGAATACGAAACTCCAAATTATAAAGTTTGGGCAGGTAATTTTTCATCACGCATTGAAGCTGAAAGGGCCCTCATTGAGATTCAAAAAAGCTTTTCTTCTGCATTTATCTTAAAGCCTGAAAGACGAAAATAAAGATTTATAACTTTAAACCTCTTTTGTTTGAAAAAGCAGATCTGTTTACTTTTTCATTACGCAACGCATAGCCAACTTCATTTGATTTGCCTTTTAAACCAAACCAATTTTTCACTCTATTATAGTCTAAATAATAGCTGACCCGCAAGGATAGGCTATTAAGTTGTGGCTCATCAAACAAATTTCTGAAGTTGTTTGAAAAATTTACACGTGAATCACTCACATAACTTTCCGTGGCATTTCTGTAAAGCAGCGTAAGTTGGCTTCCCGGAGCAAACCACCAGGAAAAGCGAAAGTCTATGTTCCAATTGTTGTATGTAGCATCTTGGTCTTCGTTATATAGTGAATTTTTAAAGAGTTCCCCATCATTTTGTAAAGTGAAAAACTGGCTGTATTCCACTTCTGAATAATAATGGCGGAAGGCTAGGTTTATCGCCATTTTATTGTTAAAAATATACTGTGATTCCAATGAATTAATTACCGTATTTCTATCGCGTTTTCCAAAAATTATATTTTCATTTACCAAATCTACAAACCCTTCTTCTTTGTCTGATAGAACCACATTTGTACTCAAAAATATTTTCCATTTGTCCGAAACACGATATTGTGGGCTAAACTGAAGTCGAAGTTCTCCGCGGCCTTTTTCGCGTCATACTGAACACCCGCCGCGGTTACTATAAACTGTAAACTCTGCTGTCTGTCGTTATAACCGTTTAAAAGAATAAAGAAAAAATCATCATTTCCAATGCCGTCCCTTTCGGTAAGTTCCTTTAAAATTTTGTCCGGCTGCGGGTCTTTCATTGTTGCGCCAAAGTAGATTCCCAAATCGTCGTAAACAATTTTCACATCAGTTTTTAAACTATCTGGAATTGGTCTTCCATTATTGGGCTGCCGTTCCACAAAATTAGTGGCGACTGGGGCGTTTTGCCAAACGGCATCATTTAGAACCCCATCAATTTTTGGTGTTTCCGTAATTCTTGGAATGGTTATTTTTTTTCTTGGAATGCTATCTTCAGTTTGAGCATATAGAGAATAGCCCAAAGAAATAAATTGAGGAAAGAAAACAAGTTTTAAACAAATGTTCATTTGGAAAGCTTTCTTAATAGACACCTAAAAAAACTTGATGTTACATTGTTATAGAAAATTTCAAGAACTGCTGAAATAAAAAACGACCTGAAAATTAATTTTCAGGTCGTTTAAAAAAAATTATTATTTAAAGTTACTTCAACTTTTTCTTAATCATTACTTCTTGAAATGCTTCAATAACATCGTTCTCATAAATGTCATTGTAGTTTTTGATTTGAATACCGCAATCGTATCCTTTGGACACTTCCTTTACGTCATCTTTAAAGCGCTTCAAGGAAGCGAGCTCTCCAGTATAAACCACAACACCTTCACGGATAATTCGGATTCCAGAGTTTCGGAATATTTTCCCGCTGGTAACCATACATCCTGCAATAGTACCCACTTTCGAAATTTTGAAAGTTTCACGAATTTCTGCAGTACCGGTAATTTCTTCTTTCATTTCCGGCGAAAGCATTCCTTCCATTGCATCTTTCACGTCATTGATTGCGTCATAAATGATTGAATAAGTTCGGATATCTATTTCTTCCTTATCTGCAATTTGACGTGCGTTGCCCATTGGACGAACGTTGAAGCCAATAATGATTGCATCGGAAGCCGAAGCCAACAATACATCGCTTTCGGTAATTGGACCAACTGCTTTGTGAATAATATTTACCTGAATTTCTTCAGTAGAAAGTTTTAATAACGAATCTGTCAATGCTTCCACAGAACCGTCAACGTCACCTTTAAGGATAATATTCAATTCTTTAAAGTCACCAAGAGCGATACGTCTTCCAATTTCATCAAGTGTAATGTGTCGTTGTGTTCTCACAGACTGCTCACGCTGAAGTTGTGTACGTTTTGTTGCAATTGTTTTTGCTTCGCGTTCATCATCAAATACGTTGAATTTATCACCAGCTTGTGGTGCGCCGTCCAAACCAAGCACAGAAACTGGCGTTGATGGTCCAGCTTCCTTCACGTTGTTGCCACGCTCATCTTGCATAGCTTTAACCTTACCACTATGCTGACCTGCAAGAACGTAATCACCTACTTTTAGGGTTCCGCCCTGTACTAATACAGTTGAAACATATCCACGACCCTTGTCAAGGAATGCTTCTACAACAGTACCATTTGCTTGGCGGTTCGGGTTTGCTGTTAATTCAAGTAATTCTGCTTCAAGTAATACTTTTTCAAGTAATTCTTTTACACCATCTCCAGTTTTTGCAGAAATGTCATGCGACTGTATTTTTCCGCCCCAATCTTCTACCAAAAGGTTCATTTGAGCAAGTCCTTCTTTAATTTTTTCAGGATTTGCGTTGGGCTTATCTATTTTATTTATTGCGAAAACTATCGGAACACCCGCTGCTTGAGCGTGGCTGATAGCCTCTTTGGTTTGTGGCATAATATCATCGTCCGCTGCAACCACAATAATTGCAAGGTCAGTTACCTGCGCCCCACGGGCACGCATTGCGGTAAACGCTTCGTGACCAGGAGTATCAAGAAAAGCTATTTTTTGCCCACCATCCAGTTCAACGCCATAGGCGCCAATATGTTGTGTGATTCCACCAGACTCGCCAGCAATCACGTTTTCTTTACGGATATAATCCAAAAGTGATGTTTTACCGTGGTCAACGTGACCCATTACGGTAACAATAGGAGCGCGTGGCTCAAGGTCTTCCTCAGCATCAATTTTTTGATCAATTGATTCTCCAATATCGGCAGTTACAAATTCTACTTCATAACCAAATTCTTCAGCAACTATACTTAATGTTTCAGCATCGAGACGCTGGTTCATCGTTACCATCATTCCCAATGACATACAGGCTGAGATAATTTTGGTAACTGGAACATCCATCATCGTTGCCATTTCACTAGCGGTAACAAACTCGGTAACTTTAATAAATTTGCTATCTGCTTCTTGTTGTGCTAGATCATCCTCAGATTTTTGACGGTGGGTATCTCGCTTTTCACGACGATATTTTGCGCCTTTTCCTTTAGAGGATTTACCTTGAAGTTTTTCAAGGGTTTCGCGCACTTGCTTTTGTACTTCTTCTTCGCTTGGCTCTTCTTTTGGGGTATTGCTTCGCCCTTTTCTTGCAGGCCCGCGATTGTTATCTTTGTTGAAATTGTTTCCTCCACCAGTAGTTCCTGGTTTCGGAGTCTCTTTACTTATTCGGCGTCTTTTCCCTTTTTTATCTTTTTTGTCGTCAGGCTTAGTTTCCTTCTTCTTTTCAGGTTTTTTGAATTGGGTAAGATCAATTTTTTGACCTGTAAAGTTTGGACCGTCCAGTTTACGATATTGCGTTGTAACTGTATCTGACTCTTTTGGCTTTTCTTCCTTAGGTTCCTCTTTTGCAACAGGAGTTTCCTTGGCTTTTTCAGCAGGTTTCTCAACCTTTTCTTCCTTAATAGGTTCAACAGGTTTTTCTTCTGTCTTCTCCGCTTTAGGCTTTTCAGTTACAACTTCAGGTTTTTCTACCTTTTCTTCTTTCTTGGCTTCTTTAATCTCTTTAGCCTCAACTGGTTTTTCCTCAACCTTTGTCTCTTCCTTTTTAGCTTTTCCAGCGTCAAGATCAATTTTGCCTACCTGCTTTGGTCCTTCCAATTTAGCCTCAGCTTTTATAACTCGGGAAGCCTCTTCCTTTTTATGCTTTTCTTCAATCTCACGTTCACGCTCCAAACGAAATTCTTCCTTTTCTTTGCGCTTTTCTTCACCTACTTCCTTGGAAGCTACTTTTTTACTCTTGTCGGTTTCAAACTCTTCAAAAAGAACTTCGTACTCATCACCCGTTATTTTGGTGTTGGGACTTGCGTCCACATCGAACCCTTTGGAACTCAAAAATTCCACGGCACGATCTAACGAGATATTGAACTCACGTAATACCTGACTTAGTCTTTTCGTTTTTACTTCAGCCATAAATGCTTTTTCCTATTTTGTCTTTTTAAAAAATTTGTATAAAAGTAATTAAAGTTTTAACTACTACTCAAATTCTTCTTTTAATATATTTATTACATCACGAATGGTTTCTTCTTCCAAATCGGTTCGTTTTACCAAATCGTTGATGTCATGCTCTAGTATACTTTTAGCAGTATCCAGGCCAATTTTATGGAATTCTTGAATTACCCACCCTTCTATTTCATCAGAGAATTCGCTCAATTCTACATCTTCTTCTGCACCTTCGCGAAGTACATCTATTTCATAACCTGTTAATTGTCCTGCCAAGCGAATGTTGTGCCCGCCACGACCAATTGCTTTACTTACTTCTTCTGGACGAAGAATAACCTCAGCACGTTTTTTAACCTCATCTATTTTTACCGAAGTAACCTTTGCAGGGCTAAGCGCCCGAGTTATATACAAGGTAAGGTTGCTGGTATAATTAATTACGTCTATATTCTCGTTGCCAAGTTCACGAACAATTCCGTGAATTCTAGATCCTTTCATACCTACACAAGCACCCACAGGGTCAATACGATCATCGTACGAATCAACGGCAACTTTAGCTTTTTCACCTGGAATTCTAACTACCTTTTTAACAGTAATCAAACCATCAAAAACCTCTGGGATTTCCTGTTCAAATAACTTTTCAAGGAAAACTGGATTTGCGCGGGACATGATAATTGTAGGTTTGTTTCCTTTCAAATCCACACTTTCAATAATTCCACGAACGTTGTCTCCTTTTCTGAAAAAATCTGAAGGGATTTGTTTTTCCTTGGGAAGTATTATCTCATTGCCTTCATCATCCAAAAGAATCACGGCGCGATGGCGGATGTGATGTACTTCCGCAGTATAAATTTCGCCTTCAAGATCCTTGAACTGTTTATAAACAATAGTGTTATCGTGTTCGTGTATTTTTGAAATAAGATTTTGACGAAGCGCCAAAATTGAACGGCGGCCAAGGTCAATCAATTTCACTTCTTCTGAAACATCTTCTCCAATCTCAAAATCCGGCTCAATTTTTTGAGCGGCACTCAATGAAATTTCCTCGTTTGGGTCTTCCACTTCGCCATCAGCAACAACTATACGGTTTCTCCATATTTCAAGATCTCCCTTGTCTGGGTTCACAATAATATCAAAGTTGTCGTCGCTTCCGTATTTTTTTTTCAGTGCATTTCTGAAAACCTCTTCAAGTATCGCCATTAGCGTTACTCTGTCTATTTGTTTATCGTCTTTAAATTCCGAAAAAGAATCGATCAGTGCTAAATTTTCCATATCAATCCAATTAAAATGTTATCATCACTTTTGCTTCTACAATATCTTTATAAGGCAGGGTTACCTCTTTTTGAACGGTTACTTTTCCTTTACCAACCGGTTTGGGCTCGCGCGCAGACCATGTTAAAGTAAAACTTTCGTCGTTTACGGAAATAAGCTCCCCTTCAATTTTTTCTTCTTTTTTGGTTTTCACCTTTAGGTTTCTACCAATATTTTTTTTGAACTGCCTTGGCAATGTCAACGGTTCCGAAGTCCCAGCAGACATAACCTCCAAAGAAAAGTCATATTCCTCACGGTCCAAATTGTGTTCAATTGCACGGCTAACAGCAATGCAATCCTCTACTGTAACGCCTTTATCGCCGTCCAGAATGACCCGTATTTGGTTGTCTTCAGAAATATTTAGGTCGATCAAAAACAGTGATTTGTTCTCGTCTAGCGCACTTTCCAGCAGTTGTGCTACTTTTTCACGCATCATTTTAAGCTATAAAAAGAGGGGACTTTAGTCCCCTCAGATAGTTTCGTATCAAATTCGGTGCAAATATACTATATTTTTTAATATTATAAAAACGAAGCGCAAACGATTTATTTTTGTAATTTGATGCTTCAAAAAAAATCAATCAAAACAATTTATGAAACGTATTCTTGTACCTACAGATTTCTCCAAACAAGCAGAAAATGCACTAAAAGTAGCCGTAAAGCTTTCAAAAAAACATAATAGCGAAATTTACGTGCTCCACTCCATGGAGATGCCACTTCACCTTTCTTCATCATCAGATTCCGGAAGCCTTCCAGAATCTTTGTTTTTTATTAAGCTTGCCGAAAAGCGGTTTAGCGACTTGAGAAAGAATTCATATTTAGAAGGAATTGATCTAAGTGAAGCTATAGGCCATAAAGAAATTTATGAAGACATTGAAGAGGCCTGCAAGAAAAACAATATAGACCTTATAGTAATGGGTTCCAATGGCGCCAGCGGCTTTAAGGAAATGTTCGTGGGAAGCAATACTGAAAAAGTTGTGCGTACTTCCAAAATCCCCGTACTTGTAATAAAGAATAATCATCCGGAATTTAATATAAATGATTTTGTTTTCGCTACCGACTTTTCCGAAGAAGGCCGCGGGTCATTAGACAAAGCTCAAAAGTTCGCCAAAAAAGTTGAAGCAAAAATGCATTTACTTTTCGTGAACACTCCCGCTGACTTTAAGACCTCTGCACAAGCACAGATTATTATGGAAAATTTCGTGAGGGGAATGGCAGTGGAAAACTACACACTCAATATTTATAACGACACTTCCGTAGAAAAAGGTATTCTTAATTTTGCACAACAGATTAATGCACAATTGATTGGAATGGGAACACACGGCCGCAAAGGCATTTCGCATTTCTTTAACGGAAGTATAAGTGAAGACATGGTAAACCACGCCAATATGCCAGTGATAACCTTTAAAATTTAAATGAAGTATTTGTTCCTTGCTATGCTGTTTCTTTTTTTAAGCTGTAAAAAGCTTGATGATAAACAGCTGCCAGGGACAGATATTGTTATTGATGAACCTCCAGTTATCATTTCGGAAAAACCCGAACTTCCCGAAGGTGCGTTAACCGCAGATTTTTTTGGGAATCGAGATTCCGTGTATGCATATATAAAAAAGATTGACCCCATAAATGAAATCACACGTATCGGTTTTGAAAACGAAAAACTGCCCGAAATTAATATTCCCGAAAGTATAGGTGCAGAACTTCAGCTTTTGAAGCTTAAAAATTTCGGCAATGATATTTTATTGGTAAATGCAAAGCTGAAAGACACAAACTTTAATGAGTACTATCTCTTTGTTTGGAGAGATTCTGTCTGGAAACAACCCGTAAACCGCTTTGATATCCATAAAAGTAATATGACGGATACCTTAATCCCAATAAGTAACAACCCAAAAGACAGTACGCAACTATTACGCTACTACTCTGTTTTTAATATGGATAGAAAAAGTGAGAAAAAATTCACTTGGAAACTGATGCGGGAAAGTGTTTCAATTAAGGAATAAAACTATTTTCGCCTATCAATTAAATTAACCGGTTTTCGACTTAAGGGGGGAAACAGAAGCTCTTCAATTACTTCGGAAGTGGCAAATTCAATTTTTGGCGCGACACGTAATTTTGCGCGGAAATGGTCTTTTATTTCCAGTAATAATTCTTCAGAAATATTTTCCGAAGCAATTTTTATCAATATTTCATCCGTACCCAGGTCATTGTGGAAAATTTCAATGACATAGCTTTCAATCACCGAAAAATCGTTAAGAATATTATACATGGCAGGCGGATAAAGGGTTGTGCCTTTATATTTTATCATTTGTTTTTTGCGGCCCACAACGGGGCCCAAACGCAAAGTGTTTCTGCCACATTTGCAAGGTTCATTATAAGCCTGAACCATATCGCCTGTTTTAAATCTTAGCAAAGGCATAGCTTCAACGCCCAAAGTTGTTATTGTCAACTCACCTACTTCACCGTCGGAAACTGGCAAATTGTTGTCATCGAGAATTTCAGCAATTATAAGCCCGGGATGATGGTGGACTCCTTTATGCATTTCACATTCATTGAAAGCAGTACTCATTTCGGTGGAAGCATAAGTTGAAAAAAGTTCAATATCCCAATCCTTTTTAATCTTTTTTGCCAAAATGTTCAATGAAAAATCCTGCTCACGGATGGTTTCACCTATGCAGATAGCAGCTTTAACGCCAGTATTTTTTAAATTGATATTGTGTTGTTGTGCATATTCAATCAATTTTAAAAGGAAAGAAGGCACTGTGATCAAATAAGTAGGTTTAAATTTCAAAATGGAATCCCATTGAAGCTCTGGGATCCCGGAACCCACACGAATGATGCCCGAGCCCAGTTTTCGAGCACCCAAAAAATATGCCAATCCGGCCATAAAACGCCGATCCATAGTGGTCATTAACTGCAAAGTATCTTCCTTGCCAACACCGCAACAGGCAAAGGAAATTGCTTCATTATAAGCCAACCGTTCCAAATCTTTATCGGTCAAAGCAAAAATTACGGGATCTCCCAAAGTACCTGAAGTAGTTACATAATCTATTATTTCCGATTTCGGAACGCAGATAAAATCGTTGTTGAATTGCTGAAGATGGTCTTTTGTGGTTACAGGGATTTTTTGAAGATCTTCCAAACTTTCTATTTTTGAAACTTGAATGTTGTTTTCTCTGAAAAAGCGCCTATAAAAAGTTGATTTCTCATTTAAATATTGAAGTGTTTCTTTCAGTTTTTCTTCCTGAAAGGCTTTAATTTTATCTTTGGATTCTTTTTCTATTTCTGGAATCATCGTTATTTTTTCAATTTCTGAAGATACTTTTCAATTCTCTCTCTGTCAGGAACGGTTGTAATTTCTTTGGTCAAAGCTGTTTCAAAAGCTTTTTTAGCTGCAGCGTCATACTTTTTTTCAAAGTAATACTTTCCTGTTAAATAATAGGTCTTCCAATACTCGGGATTTTTTTGTTGTAACGCAGAAAGGGTTTCGACAGAAATAGTTTCATCGTTTTCAATTGCAGTTTCCACTTTCCGCTCCAAAATTCGGTATTCTTCGTAATCTTTGTATTCTTTGGAATGTACAAATGGGTCTTCGGCTATTTTTCCTTTTGGGTTTGAAATGGTTTTTGTTGCAGGATTTCCTCCCCTATTTTTAAAAATTTCATCCAAATTATACTCTACAAATTCCCCCAATTGATACGGATCTGAAGAAACCCAAACCTTTCTGCTTTCCGGTTTGAAAACGATGCCGTGATGTGCCAAAAGCTGATTGAGTGCCTTTTCATTTCCGAAACCAATTTCTTTATCATCCAATCCTTTTTTGTTCCGAAGAATAGAAACCGCATCGGGAACATCCAGTTTATTTTCTTCTGAAATCAATTCTTCCATTCGCTCAAAACGATACATTGAATGACTTTCGGCAATCCATTTTAAATTTCGTTCATCGTTTTTGTATGTTTCACTTTGAAAATGATTGCTGCAAATAAGTTCATCTGTATTTTCAACTTCGTAAACGTCAAAATTATCGGGTGCAACTTCAATAATTGCAGCTTTTTTATCCTTTGCGCTTCCCACAAAAATAGCTTCGGAAACAAATACTTCACGTTTTTTTGCAATGGCAATCGCTTCTTCTATGGTTGAAGCATATTGTAGAATTTCGCGGGTTACAATTGAAATCGGTGTTTTAGCAAGCAGTGGAATTTCAGATTTTCCGGCGTTGATGGTTACCGTCATGCCTTGGTCGTTCATCCCTGAAACCACACCCATCATCCCACCCCAAGTGACAGACATAAATTTGTGTCCTTCGGAAGGATTTACAAAAGCTATTATTTTTTCCTTCGCAAAATCATCACCAGCATAAAAATCAAAATTCCGTCCTATAAGCAATTCGCCGTCAACTGTTTTATCGCCCCAAACAGCAAAGGCGGAACAGCCCACAAGCATCAAATCCTGCAGAGCGTGACCGATATCGTGCGCGCCATGAAGATAAAGCAAACGCAAATAAGGCTCTCCAATATCACTGAAGTTTGAGGAAGAAAACTGTGAAAGTCCATAAATTTCTGTTTTGTATTCCTCGGGAATATGCAGGTACATTTTTCTGCTGTACCAAGCCAAAAACTTTCTCAGCAAATATTGCTGCGTTTTTGATGGCACCAAATCTTCCACTTTGTTGAAAAATATGGCTTCCTGTTTTTGCATTAAATCTTGAGTGAGACTTCCTGTAATTTTGCCTATTTGCAATGGGTTTCCTTCCACATAAAGCTCCCATTGTCCTTGTTCATTTTTCAGAAAAAAATTGTTTCCGGCTACAAAAGTGGAATCGTTTATTTTTACTTTTTCGGGAATTGTTGCATTATAGCTACTAACATCTGGGCGATTATGAAGGGATTTTGAAACGCCACATGAATTCAGAATAATTACAAGAAAAGTAAACACCAAAGACCGTCCCAAATGTTTCATCTTAAATGCTTTGTCTATTCAGTTTTGCAGCACGCTTATTGGTTTTTGAGAGCGTATGATTTTCTTTGTAATCAATCCATTTCTGTCCGAGGGATTTACGCATTACATTTTCAAAATGACGCATAAAAAATACATTGTAGAGCATGTTTCCCAAACGGCCTAGATGCCGTGGAAAAGCCCTAAGTGTCATCGAAAAACCGCCGTCCAAATATTTTATGTAATGCCAATAACCGCTGGGCATATATAGCGCATCGCCGTGTTTCATTGTGGCGTGCAGTCCTTCCAAATATTGTAACGCGGGATATTTTTCAAAATCTGGATTGTCCAAATCTATGCTTTCCAAATTGTGTACTGCGAAGGGTATTTTATAAAGATATTTAGTTTGCTTCGGTGAAAATAAAGTGACACTTTTTGTGCCGTGAAAGTGAAAATGCACCAAATCTGCCAAGTCCATATCATAATGTGGCAAAACTTTGGAACCTTCTCCTCCGAAGAAAAGCACTGGAAGTCTTTTAAAAAATTTCAACCCAATGTCTGGGTATTCAAAATCCCTCAAAAGTTCGGGTAATTTCACTTTTAAATCATAAAAGAAGATGCGCAGATCCGTGGGTTTTGTTTTTATCAATTCAATATAATCTGCCATTTTCATTTCGGTTGCGGGCTCGGCAGAATTCTGTTTGCCTTTGGTGGGCTCATTGTTATAAAGCGGAACTGTTTGGTCGCCGGCATGTTTCTGAATATAATCCAAATTCCATTTCTGGAAAGCTTCCCAATTTTGTGTCAAACCTTCAATAAGAATTGGTTTTTGAGGTTTGTAATAATTTTCGATGAAATCCTTCTTTGAAATATTCCGAACCCTTTCAACCGGTGTTGTTTTGATCTGTTCCATCTTCCAAAAACATTAAGTGATTTCTTCCTTTTTTGTGGCTTCCAATATTTTGTTCAGCAAATATTCGCTACCCAAAATTTCCGAACATGTAACCACACCACTTATGGTAACGCCCAGAATGCCGTGCATGTTTAAACTTTGCCCAGTAAAATACAGATTTTTGATTTTGGTGCGGGGCGAAACAAAAGATTTTAATGGATTGTTGGCGTCTTTCACATATCCATACATGGAACCTTTGTTACAACCAATATAGTCGCGATAAGACAAAGGGGTTGAAGAGTAAACAGCTTCAATACAATCACGAAGATTCGGGAATTTTTTCTCCAGTTCTTTAATTATTACTTCAGATTTATAGGCTTTGAATTCTTCATAGGTTTGTCCGCGATCATTTTTTTGGGCAGCTGTGTTAAAAGTGTTTGCCCAAGGCTCCACTTCGTCAAAGTGCATATAGGTCATCACCGTAATATTATCGCCATATTCCTCCTTATCCTTTTTGATTCCCATAGAAATCATATAGGCTTCGGGCCAACTTTCCTGTGTATAATTATGGACGTCCCAAATGGAACGATAATCTTTAAAATGGTAGTAATTATGGTTCAGATATTTAAAGCAGTTCGGTTTAAGAACCAAATAAAGACTAAAAGCCGCGACAGTGCTTTCAATATTTTCGATTCGGCTGGTATATGATTTTCTGAAATTATCCTGCCCAATCATCTCAAGTGTCATCTTTGGATCAACATTTGAAATAAAGATATCGCCGTATATGGTTTTTCCGTTTGCGGTTTGCACGGCAGTTACCACTCCGTTTTCCGTTTCAAATTTTGTTACCTCGTGCCGTTTATAGGCTTTCCCACCCTTTTCACGAAATCGTGCCAATAGGGCTTTTGTTATTTGGCTTCCGCCGTTGATGCAGCGGTATGAACTTTCAATGTATGAGTTTACTGATAGTGCATGCATATAAAAGGGTGTCCGCTCACCTTCACCAGCATAAAGTAAATTGCTGCCGCCCAAAACGGCGCGAAGCTTTTCGTTTTCGGTTATAGAATCTATAAATTCCTTTGCCTTTACTTCAAAAAGCGCGGTATTTTCATAATACGGTTTTCCAAGTTTCAGGCCATAAAGAGGGAAAAAACTGCAAGTATCCTGCATTTTTTGGCAATAAACCTCAATTGCTTTTTCCTCTTCTGGAAATTCTTCGAGTAGTGTTTTTTTGAAATTTTCATAACCTTGGGCGTGACAATACTCTTTGGGATCGTTATCAAAAGTAATTCTGTCAAACCCATCCTCATCCATTTTTTTGAGGGTGATGTCGTCCAAAATATCCAAATATTTAAAATATCTGTACAGATTTTGACCTTCGGAAAGACCGCCAATGTAATGAACACCAGTATCAAAAATAGTTTTGTCACGCACAAAAGTTTGCAGGTTACCACCAAATTGTTGGTTTTTTTCGAGCACACAAACGCTGTAGCCCTCCCTGGCGAGAATAATAGCCGAAACTAACCCGCCAAGACCGCTACCGATGATAACTACATCATATTTTTCACTCATTTTGTTGGGTTTCCCGATTTTTTAAAGATACTAATATTAGTATTTCCATACACGTTTTGATAGCCTAAGGTACTAATATTTTCGCTTTGTCCTAAAATGGTTTCTTTTAATAAAACAATGGTTTTTACAGAAAAATTAGGCAGTTGTTGTATCACTTCCGAAGCCATTCTTTCTGAACTGAGAATCAGAGTTTCTGCTGTTGGAAGTAATGTTCTTTCTAGAGAATCTGTAAAATGAAGCCTTCCATATTTTTGGGTGACGTAACTATTTTGAAGTATTGTTCGTGTTTCCGCATCCTCAATAAAACTATAAATTTTTCGATCCGGACCATCGAGCGCCAAAAGAAAATCGAGCTGTCCGGAATCTTCCGAAATGTGGGCAATAGTTCCACTTTTGTTAATTTGGCGAATAATTTCAAAGTAAGTTTCTGTATTTTCCTTTAAATCTTTTTTCACATTTCGATAAAGCGTATCGCCTTTATAGCGGTATTCTTCTAAAACAATTCTGTGAAAATATTTCGATCCCTCCATCTTTTCACGAAGTTTCGAAAATTCACTTTTAAAATAAGCTCCTATTCTCTTCGCTTGCTGGGTACGGTTTTCGCCAAAAGAATTTTCGTCTGCTTTTATACGTGGTAAAATTTTAACCGTAATACTTCCGTCTTTTATAATCGGGCTGCCTTTTGGGTTTACTTCACTATTTCCGTGAATTAAAACTGGCAGAATGTCCAGATTAAATTGATTCGCCAAATAAAAAGCGCCTTTGTGAAAACGTTTTATTTTATTGCTTTCGCTACGAGTTCCCTCTGGAAATGCCATCAGAGAGTAGCCTTGTTTTATTTTTTTCTGAAGTGGTTCCAAACTGTTTTCTATACCGCTGGAAACCGGATAAAAATCTGCACGTTGTACGGCTTTTCCAAATACTGGAGAATTATAGACCCAATCATTCACCAAAAAACAAATTTTTGGATGTAACATCCCAACCGCCAAAATATCAAGAAATGATGTATGATTTGCAATAATTACAGCTGGTTTTGAGAAATCCTCTCCTGTTTCGTTAATCACATTTTTCTTCACGAACGGATTGGTGTACAACACCGATTTCATAAATTTTGCAATCACTTTGTGGAACCAGCCCATTTTAATTTTTTTGCTGATGGGTAAAATCGGCATCAAAGAGATACTATAAATTGAGAGACAAATTCCTCCCAATCCGAAGTAGCCAAAAGAAAACAGAGAATGCACAAACATGCGTGGTGTTATAGGGCGTTTTGTCTTGCTACCAATAAATAGTTTAAAAAGCAAAGGTTGAACAGTAAACGAGGTAAACATTGCTGAAAAAATTCCAATAATTGAAACGATGGAGATGGAATACAATGCAGGATGTTTTGCAAAAACTAACACGCCAACACCTAAAATGGTGGTCAAAACCGAAAGTATGATTGAAGTTTTATGGGTTGCCATTACTTTTTCGCCTGTGCGAAGTTCCTTCAACAAACCCTTGGTCATAAAAATACTGTAATCGATGCCCAAACCAAAGATAAATGTGGAAATGATAATATTGAAAATGTTGAACTGAATGTGAAAAAGCCCCATAATTCCGAGTGTCAAAAACCACGTAATAAATATGGGAACAGCAGTGACGAGTGTTAGAGCAAAACTACGGAAGAAGAGGAAAAGTATAAAGAGAACTGCAATCAAGCAATATCCAATCAGGCTATTGAAATCGTTTTTAAGATTGCCCAAAAAAGTCTCGTTCATTTCTTGACGGTCGATAACGAGTGTATTTGGAATGTTTTTAAATTCATTTTTTATTTGGGAAGCATTTTCACTATCGAGTTTAATAAGTGTTGTAATTGTCGTGAAATCAGCTTCCGATGTAATGTAGTCTTCTAAAAGCACGGAAGGAATTTGTTGGTAATCTTCCGGTTTCAAAGTTTTGAAATCTCTATCCAAAAAAACATAAAATTGTTTGAAAGTAGTAGATTTAAAACCTTTTTCGGCACCGCTTTCAATCAAATTCTCTTCGGTGCTATCCTTTCTGGCTTCAGTCCAAAACTGTTCCCATTGCGCGATTTTTTTTCGTTGGTCCCTTTGCGAATGCACCAGAGCGCCTATTGAACTGAAACTACTTATTTTACCCTCCTCCTTCAGCAATTCCAAGGTTTTGTGGATGGAATCATTCAACTGTAACGTTCCCTCAACAGATTTTCCGTAAGTGGCTAAATAAACCGATTTGGAGGATATATCGGTCAGTTCATCCAAATGCTGCATTGCGGCCTTTATTTCCGAAGGTTCATAATTTAATTTCGAAATGTCTTTGTTGAATTCTACTTTGTTATACGTGAAAATGCTAACAATTAAGACCACTCCCAAACCAATCAGTAACCATTTATTTTTATGAAAAGGATAATCAGCGACTTTATCCAAAACGTTGATTTGCTGTTTCCGTGAAAGTGGATTTTTGTACACCAGCGGAATAAAGAAAAGTGCAAAAACCGAAGCTCCCAAAACGCTTACCGCAGCAAAAATCCCCAAATCCTGCAAAGCTTGCGAACCTAAAAACAGGAGGCATAAAAATGCTAAAGCCGTGGTTAGACTGCTCATCAAAATTGGCTCGGTTACATCTTTATATAGACTTTTGAGTGTTTCGTTATTGCGGATGTGTGTTAAAATGTGGAGTGAATAATCTAGCGTTACGCCCAGCAAAACAGAACCAATTCCAAGGGAAATCGCAGAAATTTCTTCGCGAAGTAAATACAGCAAAGCCACTGCCAAAAGGCCACCAAAAAGTGTTGGAATAAAAAGAATTATCGGCACATAAAGTTTCCTATAAAAGAAAATGAAGACCAAAATAAGTAATGAGAAAGCGATGCCAACGGTAAACTGAATATCACTTTTAATTTGTTGTGCATTGGCAACTGCAATAAGCGCAGCACCAAAATATTCACCACTAACATTTCCAGAAAATTTCTGATTCAGTGTATTTTGAAGCTCATAAAGTTCTTCAGCGAACTTCGCGTTTTCAGCCGTTTCACTGCTTGAAAATTTTGGGGTAATAAAAAGAAGGATATTTTTTTCGTCTTTGCTTACCAAAAAACCATCCTTCAAAACAAAGTCATCCGTAACGCCAAGCTGGCGTAATTTCTTTAAAGCGATGAATGAAAGACCCAACGGATCTTTCAAAATAATATCTTTTGAAACAATGCCCGAAGGTGAAATGAGCGTTCTGTAATTGGATTCAGTAATAGCAGAAATACTGTCTTTTTGAAGTTTTTCCGAAATGGTTTTGTAATCCTGTTTATCTAAAAAAAGCGGAAGATTTTGGTAAACAAAATCCATGGTTCGCAGTAAATCGTCATCGTTTACTTTTCCACGAATGTTTTTTATATACTTTCCGGAATGAGCCTGCAGACTATCCACAAATTCCGTGGCATATTGGGTAAGTTCGTCAAAAGCTGTTGAATCATTCCGGTGGATGGTTACAATGATTTTATCTGTAAAATTTACGGTTTTAAGAACTTTTTGAAGATCCTGATTTTCAGTGTTTAGGGGGATTAATTTAGAAATATCCTCCTCAAAACGAATTTTGGAAACCAACAACATAAGTCCAAAAAGCAGTAATAGCAAGGCAAAGGCGCTAGCTATTTTATTTTTCAATAAAAATTGATATGCTTTGAAAAACCAGTTACCCATTATCGAGAATCTTTTTCCGTTCAAACAACGTTAAGAAAACATAGCCTATGATTCCGCAAGCGATAGCTGCTGTCACCGAAAGCGCCAAACTGCCGACAATATAGGATTTTAAATATTTCATCAGCTCCAAACTTGGGTCAATTTCGCTCATGGATAGCACAAAATTTTCACCCAAAAGCCAGCTTCCCAATTTCAGACTGAAATAAAGTATCAATGGAATAAACGGAGGAAGACTCACGTTTGAAAAAGCAAAGGCAATCACTTTATTTAAATTTAATAGCAATGCTAAAAAAATAACCACTACGGTATGAAAGCCCCAAAATGGTGAGAGTCCAATAAAAACACCAAGTGCGATGGAAAAAGCTTTCTTTTCGGCAGAATCGTTACTGCCCAAAAAGTCTTCCATTATAAACCGCTTGAGTCCTTTTTTTTTTAATTTTCTGAAAAGATTTCGTGGTTTTATGTAGAGAAATGTAACAAATACGAACCAAGTGTTTAAAATACTAATTCGCGTAAAATCTTTAAAAGGACGAAAATGTGAAACGCGATCTTCCAACTCGTAATGTACTTGAATTGGGATATTTTTTACTTCAATATCGTTCCACGCTGCTTTTACAATTGCTTCGATTTCAAACTCAAACTTTTTAGTGTAAAATTTCAGCTTTTTCATCGCAAAAAGTGGATATAGCCTAAAGCCAGATTGGGTATCCTGCAAACGTTTTCCTGTTTCTACCCAAAACCAAAAGTTGGAAAATTTGTTCCCAAAACTGCTCTTTTTTGGAACGCCGAGCTGGGTCATATTTCGTGAGCCGATAAGCAAGACTTCTTTATTTGTTTCATTTTCCAAAGCTTCGATAAAAGCTGGAATGTCTTCGGGAAAATGTTGCCCGTCACTATCAATTGTAATTGTGTAGTTATAACCCAAACTATCAGCATGCTTAAAACCCTTGCGCAGCGCATTGCCTTTTCCCTTGTTTTTTGAAATATGTATTTGCTGGATTTGTGGAAATTGAACCAGTACTTCAGAAGTGGAATCTGTGGAGCCGTCATTGACAATAATAATATCTTCTGTATAAACCAAAACCTCTTCAATAACCTTCTGCAATGTTTTGTAATTATTGTAGGTGGGAATAATTACGCAACATTTCAGGGTTTTGAATTTTTCTGAAAGTAGTTTTCGGTTCATTTGGGAAATTCTTCGCTATGCTCTCGGTGATTAACTTTGCACCACGGAGAGACAGAGGGTACAAAGCAAATATAAGTTTTACGAATTAATATAGAATTCAAGAACTCGTTTTGTTTAATAAAAATCAAGATATTTTAAAACTTGCTTTTTCATTTTCAGAAAAACTTTCAGATTTCAAAACAAAATTCTTAATCGTATCTTTCAATTCATTTGAAGTAACATTTGCATAATTCTTCAAAATAAACTGCTTGTCCTCCTCAATATTTTTATAGTAACCCAAAAACTTGGGCGAGTTTTCCTGCACACTCATACGGACATAACGAATTTCAATATTTGAAGGCTCAGCCTCTATGGCGCTTTCAATTAAGGAAACGCCTTCTTTGAAAAATTCTTTTTTATCATTTATCGATTTAGCAAATTTTGCCTTCAGCGTTGAAATCGCTCCTTTATAAGCCAATAAAACGGGCTTGCTTGAGGAACTTACTCCTGCAAGTTCTCCATCAAGTTTAGTAGCGATTTCAGAACTTTCCACTGCCTCTGTATATTCCGAACGGGTTTCGTTCAAGTCCTGGGCAGTCCCAGCAAAAGAGATGAAAAAAACTATAAATAATAAATATTTCATCAGTCAATAACTTTAAATGTAGCGCTAAGTTTCAAAGCTACAATATTTTCAAAAGAAGTTACGTTTTTCACTTTTACTTCGCCATTTTCTTGAGCTATATCAATAGCAATTTGCAAATCGGGATTTTTTTCAGGGTTAATAATCGCCATAAATTTTATGTTTGAAGAAACTGCCAAAAACAAATTTTTGCCCGTTGACTCCTCAGTCAGTTCCTTTATAATTTGAATCATACAAACACCAGGCATTACAGGATTACCAGGGAAATGACCTTTAAAAATTGCATGGTCTTTGTTTAAATGGACTTTTGAGAGAATCCCTTCGGAAGTGTTTTCGGTTGAAGTAACTTTATATAATCCTTCGATAAGCATATTATTCCTTTTTAAATTTTTCCAAGTCTATGGTTAACTTGATATTGTTGTGTTTGATGGCGATGATATCTGCAATATTATCTTCGGAAGAAATAAAATCAATCTCCAATTTCTCTTTTGTTTTTGTAGTGTTTATTATTTTTTTAAGCTTTTCAGACCTGTCTTCCAAAAAATAAAAATTGAATCTTTCATCAGATTGTGTTTTGTAAATTCTTTCATTTTTAGATTCATAAACTGCTAAAACCTCTGCGCTTTCGTTGACCAATAATTTGAAATCATCTTTTAAAATATTTACAATGAATTTTTTGTCTAAATCTTCTGCTATGAAATGTTTTGTGAAAGTATCTCCTTCAAACTCAAAATCAAATAGCTTGCTGCCAAATTCGGTAGTAAAAACAACACGGTGATTTTCAGGACCAATTTTTTTTAAGATCAATATTCCTCCAAAATTTTTTCCGTAAACCTCAATCTTTGCTTTGTAAACATAATCTATTTCTGAATTCGAAAAATAAGGATTTTCAACCTCCACTTTGTTGAAATGCACTTGCCGCAATCCTTCCGTAGTCTTTAAGGAACACGAAGCCAATCCAAAAATTGACAGAAAACTAATTGCTAAAAATCGAATCATTTACGGTGTTGTTTAAAACGCGATCGCTAAAGATAATTTGTGTGAAGTCCTGCGATGGTTCTACCATTTTCACTTCATAAACCTGTGCATCATCTTTATTGAAAAGTAACTCAAACGACGCTATGTAACCCGCTATTTTCTTGTCCTTCGGCACAAAAACCGCTTTGTTGTATTTTAAAGATTTGAAGAAATAAACGGTGAAATCGGCATCGTTGAACATATTGCCTTTTACACTGTTTACTATAAGTTGGTTCAGTTTTTTGAAGAGTTTGCTGTTGCCGATATCCACTTTGCTTTTAGTTCCACCGTCATTAATCAGCAATTGATCTTCCTTAAAAATCACACTGTATTTGTACGGGTTTGTGTATTCCCATTTTACCAAATTAGGTGCTTTAAAAACCATTTTTCCGGAAGTTTTCACATCATCCGCCAAAAAAACGAGGTGCTTGTATTGCACAAAGTCTGTTTTGATAGTCTTGGTCGTTTTTGCCGTGGCAATTACCTTTTCTTTAAAAGAATTAATTTCTGAAGCACTCATCGCAGTTTCCTGCGCCTGAATTGAGCTGCTAATAACAATTAAAAATAGCAATAGAAAATAATTACGCATAGGCTTCAATTTCAAGTAAGCGGTCCACTGGAACCGACTGCAATTTGTGCGGTTGCAAAAATAGCAATAACTGTTCCAATACGGCAACGGTTTTTGCACTGCTATCATGGAGCAAAATAATATCTCCCTTTTTCAAATTGGATGTAATCCGTTTCAAAATTTTTTCTTCGGAAAGGTTTGTCGTGTCCAGGCTGCGTTTGCTCCAGCCAATTGAAAAATATCCCGTGTTTTTCAAAGCCTTTTTGATGTTTGGATTTGTCACTCCAAAAGGTGGACGGAAAAGTTTCAATTCCTTTCCAGTAATTTCTTTCAATATTGAATTTGTCTGTTTCAATTCAGCAGCAACTTTTTCCGTAGAAAAAAACCCGAAATTCTTGGAATGAGAAAACGAATGGCTGCCTATTGTGTGACCTTCATTTATTATTTGCTGAACTAACTCAGGATACTTTTCAGCATTCTTTCCTATTAAAAAGAAAGTAGCTTTTGCGCCGTATTCTTTCAAAAGCGACAGAACTTTTGGTGTAAATTCTGGATTTGGCCCATCATCAAATGTGATTGAAATGTAATTTTCCGAAACTTTATAATTGTGATTCAAAGACTGAAGGTGATAGTTCCACCTAATCTGAAATGACCCAATTGCGGTAATCACAAACCAAATAAAAACAAAAAGAACATATAGCCAAGCTGGAACATCACCGAAGAAACCTGCGAGCAGTAGTCCAAAAAAAACTACTAACGCAAGGGCGTTTATGGTGTAAAACTTCAACATTTTTTTAGTAAAACAAGGCTGTGATTTTGGCCACGGTATTGGTTGTAGCAAAGAGCCGTTTTAATTTCCGAAGTATTGATTTCGTTAAGTTTTACAATTTCCGGAATTGTTTGGGTTTTCAAAATTTTCGATGCCAACCAAACACCAAAAGCGGAAACAGTATTGTTTTCACCAACCAAATGTTTGTAAAAAACCTGTTGGATTTTGTTAAAGATTCCTTCTGAAAGTTGCTGATAATAATCGTCATAATCTACATCGCCATTGTTTCCAAAAACAACAACATCAATATCGCTTCTCATCAAGTTGTTTTCTTCCAAAAAGTTTTCAATGGTTTTGGAAACCTTTTCTTTTATGAGGCTATTGAGTGTTTTCACAGCAACCAATTCAGCATAACAGCTTTGCTTTTTTTCGTTGGAAACAACAAAAAAATTGGCTCCTTCGCTGAAAACTGCACCTTCCGTTTTAGAGTTTAAAACTTCTGAAATACATACAGTATCAGGTTTTATGTGATTAATTACGCGGTGTACTTTTGTAGTATGTTCGCCTAATTCCTCTACGCCGCCCACCAAAATATGCTGGGCTTCATCAGTTTCGAGTTGCATTTTGGTGTCCAGCAAAGCAGATTCAAACGAAATAGCTGAATGTACGTAGGTGAAATTATAAGCTTTGCACTCCATCCCCAATGCAATCTGTCCAGCAACTGTGTTATGTGTGCTTTGAATGAAAGATGTTGGCGTTAAATATTGCTCGTTATTATCAATAATGGCGCTGACAAATTTTTCCGAATCAATCATACAGCCCATTCCAGTACCTGTGATGATGGCGTCAACTGTTTCAATTCCCGCTTCGTCCATTGCAATTTTGGAAGCAACCACGCCCATTTTTATTCCTTTTGCCATCCGGCGGGCGGCGGCGGGCGGAATGTATTGTTTGTAGTCTGGATCTTGGGGAAAAATTACTGTGTCATTATAATCAGTAATTTCATCCAAAAACATACTATTATCATACGTTTTTTGAGGCGAAATGGAAGCGATGCTATTTATGTATACCTTCTTCATTACGCTTCTTTTGAAAATATTACAGTAGAACAATTCCCTCCAAAACCAAGCGAATTTGAAAGCACTGTATTCAATTCTTTTTTCTTCAATTCCGTTTGCGGAATCATTGAAAACTCCTTCATCGGGGTTTTAAAATTCAGATTCGGGAAAATCACGTTGTGCTGCAATGCCAAAACAGAATAAACTGCTTCAATGGCTCCAGCCGCGGCCAAAGTGTGCCCTGTGAATGCTTTTGTTGAGCTAAATTCCGGTAAATCTCCACCAAAAACGCGAAGTATCGCTCTGCCCTCCGAAAGGTCGTTATTGCCAGTGGCAGTCCCGTGCGCATTAATATAATCAATTTCCGAAGCTTTTAAATTAGCAGTTTTTAAGGCTTTTTCCATTGCCAAAGTTGCTCCATCTCCATTATCTGAAGAAGCGGTTTGGTGAAAGGCATCGTTGGCATTGCCGTAGCCTTTTACGTATGCGAGAACTTTTTTGTTCTCAGCTTTAACAACTTCGTCACTTTCCAAAACCAAAAATGCAGCGGCTTCCCCCAAATTCAAACCTTTTCGGTTTTCGTCAAAAGGAGTGTTATAGGTATCACTTAAAATCATCAATGTTTTGAACCCATTAATGGTGAATTTTGAAAGGCAATCAGCGCCGCCAACCAAAACGCGATCCAACTTTCCAGATTTTATTAAACGCGCACCAAGCATAATTGCATTTGCTGCGGAAGAACAAGCGGTGCTAATTGTTGTTACCAAACTTTCTTCAATCCCCAATTGCTCAGCGATTTTCTGTGTGGAATCGCCCGCGTGGTGACTTTCAATATATTTTTGGTGTTCTTTTTCGGTAAGGTATTCGTAATAATATTTTTCGGTCATATCCATTCCGCCTACGCTGGTGCCAGAAACGATGCCGGTTTTGTATTTTTTTATATCGGTAATTCCTGCATCAGCAAATGCTTCTTTTGCGGCTATGGCGCCGAGCATTGCGGTACGGGAATAATTATTATCTGAAGGAAGGTTTAGTTGGGTAATCAATTCATCATTAGTGAATTTCACTTCACCCACCATAATTTCACTGCGCTGAACTGTTTCAATATTGTCAACGCGGGTGATGCCTTTTTTTCCGTTTATAAGCGCCTCATAATTCTCCACTACATTGTTGCCAATGGCAGAAATAATACCCATTCCGGTTATGGCTACGCCTTTACTCATAAAGTTTTATTTCGGAAATTACTTCGTGCGGTGCTCTTCAATATAATCTGCCATTACCTGTACAGATTCAAAAATCTTACGTCCTTCTTTTGGGTCGCTCAAGCGGATGCCGTAATCTTTATCAAGCATCACGATAAGTTCCAATGCATCAATGGAATCCAAGCCTAGACCGTCGCCAAAAAGTGCATCGTCGTCTGCAATCTCGGCAACTGAAACATCTTCGAGATTTAATTGTTCAATGATTTTTTCTTTCAATTCTTGTTTTAAGTCGCTCATAATGTTTTGTATAATCTGGTTATTTCTTCAGTGTTGTGTACAATTTCACCTTCATTTTCAACTAAATAAAGAAAAGCCTCATAACTGTTTTTATCAAAATCTACCCAGCCACAGAGAACTTTTTCGGCCTTCCCCCTTCGCAACAAATTATTGGCATACAATTGCAAATGCTCTGCATTAAAGCGGTCAAAGATAAAAAAACTATTTTCAGAATACAGTCTGTGTTTGATACTTATCTCGCCTAAACAAATATTTGGGAGTGTGTAAACAAAAACCGCCGGACTAGGGAAGTATTCAGCTTCATTCTCTATAGCCGCTTGATGTTTCCGGTCTGTGTCCAAACTGGAAGCTTTGTTTGAAAATATGAGTGCAATGTTGTTTTCTTCTTCGTTCAGGTTTTCATCTTTCAACAATACATCTGCCGCCAAAAAAGCGAGTTTGCTTAGGTTATCCATTTTGAAAAACTTGGGATATCCCGTTTTCAAAAACTTGTAAGCATTTTTGATAAATATTGAAAAATCTTCAGATTCCTCTCTATAAATAGTTTGGCCGTTAACTGAAACAGTTTGGTTTTTAATGTGGCTATAACTCTTTATGTGAAAAATTTCAGACAAAATTTTACTTCTTTTTGCAGACCAACATCGTGTGATATTCACCCAATTGGATGTCCTTGTGTAATTGCAAACCTGCTTTATCAATCAATTTTAAAAAAACACTAGCTGGATACATTTTGCTATTTCCGTTTGCAAGCACAGTAAAATAAAGCGATGTTGCCTCCAAAATAAATTGTGTTGATTTAAAATGCTGTCTATCGGTGAAGGTTTCCACAATAATCAATTCAGCATTTCCACCCATAGAATCTGCACAAGTGCTTAACACTTTCACTATTTCATCTTCGGAAAAACAATCCAAAAATTGGCACATCCAAATTACATCTGCTCCTTTTGGAATTTGCGGATTTTCAGAAAGCCAATCAATAGGATAACCAGAAATTCTGTGTTTAAAACCATTGCTCTCTGCATTTTTCAATGCAATATTCAACTGGCCAGGCAAATCGATTATTTTCACATCCACATCCTCATTGAAACTACAGCATTTTACAGAAAATTTACCGGTGTTCCCTCCAATATCAAAAAGCGTCTTTGGTTTTCTTTCAAATATTTTTTCGAGTGCATCTTCAAAAATACCGTCAGAATAATGATGGTCAAAATCAAACCAGGATTTTTGTTCTGCGGGTTTTAACTGGGAAAGCCCTTCATAAATAGTTGACCAATGCCCTAGTTCTTTAAGTCCTTCAGGTTTACCGGTTTTGATAGAATCATTTAAATAGAACAAACCTTTGTAACAAACATCGTGCGTGAAGTTTAGGTTTACACTTGCGGTAGTATTGTAGTTGAGAAAATAGCCAACTTTGGTCAATTCAAATTTATTGTCAATATTTTTGCTTACAATATTTGATGTTTCAGCAATTTCTAACAAAACTCCAACTCCATAAGGACTTAGTGAAAGTTTTTTGGAAATCTCGTCAACTGTAGGGCCACCAGCGTCACGTTGGTCAAAAATATAATCGAGTATTCCAAGTTTCCGGAGCGATACCGAAGCTTGGAAAACAAAGGGCGCAAAAGCAATCCGATGCGCTTCTTCCAAAGCCTCAATAGCGTTCATTTTTTTAGTGGTTGTTTGCATTTATGGTTGGTTAGTTGTTCTTTTTTTTAAAATTACCGCAGTGTTGCAACCTCCAAAACCCGAGGCCGTTTTTAAAAATGTATGCAAGTTTGTCGGTATATTTCTTTTGATGATATTTATATTTTTTGAAACGCCAAGTTCGGAAAATCCTTTGGATGAAAAAAGTATATTTTTTTCCATAGAATGCATCCCCACAATGGTTTCCAGCAAACCCGAAGCACCCAAAGTATGGCCAAAAAATCCTTTTAAACTGTTTAATGGCACATGTTCCATTCCCAATCTGCTGAAAGCAATGGCCTCCATTTCATCATTAAAAGGAGTCGCGGTACCGTGTGCAGAAATATAATCGATTTCCCCAGAAGTAATATTTGCTTCATTCAGAGCAGCTTTCACACTGCGGAAAAGTCCTTCGCCTGTTCGTGATGGACCGGAAATATGGTTAGCATCATTTCGAGTTGCATCGCCTAAAATTTCCATAGCTTCCTTTGGAAAATTTTCTGTGGAAGAGGTAACCAAAACACTCGCCGCCACTTCCCCGAGGTTAATCCCAATCCTATTTTTATCATAAGGTTTACAGGGCTCTGCCGATAAAGCTTGAAATGAATTGAAGCCTGAAAGAATAAATTTTGTAACCAAATCACCACTCGTTATAAAAACGTGATCATATTTTCCTTCAGAAATGAAGCGTTTTGCAACGGAAATAGCCATAACTCCAGAAACACAAGCATTTGAAAGCACAATCGGTTCATTTTTAAAACCAAAGAAATTTTGAATTATTTTTCCCAATTCACTCAAATAAGCGCGACTTTCAGAGAAATTACTGTCTTCTTCAAGTATGTCGATATTACCTTTTGTAGTTGAAATTACCAGACCTACTTTTTCATTCAAAGGAGTATTTGAAGCATCGACAACCTTTTTCAACGAAAGAATCATCATTTGCTCTAGCTTCGTAAACTTTGAAGCATCTCCAATTTTATTGAATTCATCCTCTATTTTTTTTGAAGAAATTAGGGAAGCGCAAAAAGGTTCGGGCAATAGCGAAGCGTCTTCATATCTATCAAGACCCGACACACCTTTCGAAATATTTTCGACAACCGATTCGCTGTCAAAGCCCAAACTGCTGAAAATATTGTTATATGAAAGATATGTTTTTGCCATTTTTTTAAAGCTCCATTTTATCTTTCCATTTTGCAAAAAACTCTGGTGGAGTCAATGAAAGATCGCCTTCTTCGTTCAAAAAAACCTGGATGGTTTCACCCAAACAGGCAAGCCTTCCTTTTGGGTCAAAAATTCGATAACGAAAAATCATTTTCGCCGCGGGAGAATTTATAAAGTTAGTTTTAATAGTTGCCACATCGCCATAACGCAACGGTAGCTTATGTTCGCAGGAAGATTTCACAATTGGGGAAGTATATCCATTCGCTTTCTGTTCCAAATATGAAATACCATGCTCACGACCGAAAGCCTCGCGGCCATCCTCAAAATATTGGATATAGTTGCCGTGCCACACAATTCCCAAGGGATCTGTCTCGGTGAAACGTACACGAATTTCAGAAGTAAAACTTATTTCTTTTTTGTTGTCAGACAGCATTTTCTCTTTTGTTATATATTATTGCTATTATGATTGTTACAAGGAAAAACAACAATAATAACGAAATTTCGGGAAGGATTTTAGCAAAACCCACATTTCTTAAAAATACGTCGTAAAAAGCTTCCAAGCCCCAATTCATTGGGGATATTTTGGAAACTAATTGCATAAATTTCGGCATTACAAAAACGGGAACCCAAACCCCACCAAGTGCAGCCAAAATAACAACCGAAGTGGCTCCAAACGGAGCAGCCTGCTCTTGTGTCTTTGCGATGGTTCCCATAAGCAATCCCAAACCTATAGCAGCCAAACCAGAGAAAAGTGCGACAATATAAAGCATCGTCAATTTCCCTGAAACATCAACTCCCGGAAGGCCTATAGCCGGAAAAAGATAAATGCCAACAAGCAACATCAACGTAAATTGTATCAAGCAAACACCCAAATAAACAATGGTTTTTCCGCTCAAAACTGTTGCATAACTCACTGGATTAGTCCGCAGACGCACAAAAGTTCCCTGATTTTTTTCCTTCACCAAATTGATGGAAAGAGGAACAATAATAAAGAAAATAGCAAACAGCGTCCATGCCGGAACGTTATGCTGTGCTGAATTTGGGATGATTTCTTCATTGTTTTTTGTGGGAAGAATTTCTTTGAAGGCAATAAAATTTTCTGTGTCGAAAATTGGTTTTTCATCTTCATCGCCCAATTCCGTTTGAAAAGCTTTGTAAATACTTTGTGTTTCAATTTTTGAAATCATTTTCTCGATGCCGTTCTTCACCGAAGATTTGAAACTAACTTGCGTGGCGGGATCAAAATACAAACGGACTTCTTTTTGCGGAATAACTTCTTTTGCAACGTTCAATGAATCTTCTTCTAGTCCAAATTTTGATAAAATACCTTCAACGTTTTGGTCAACTTTCTTTTGAAGTGAAGTGGAAAGGTTTTCCGGAATTACAATGGCAAGCTGATATTTACCTGAGAAAACCGCTTCTTTTGCTTCTTCTTCCGAAGATTTCTGAAGAATTTCAAACGAATTCGAGTCGGATAGATTTTCAATGATATTTTTTGAAACTTCGCCTTTGTCATTATCAACCAAAAGCACAGGAATTTTAATATCACTGATGGTTTTGAAGGTACTGTCCTGCACCAAAGTGATAACAATCAACAGTAAAATTGGCATTATAAAAAGAATAGCTATTCCGCCCAAATCTCTCAGCAGCAAAAGCATTTCTTTATATGTGGAGGCCCAGAGTTTATGCATAATCGCGAAGGGCATTTCCAGTTTGTGCTAAAAACACATCCTCAAGATTGTTGGCTCCAGTTTGGTTTTTTATCAATTCTGAAGGAATGCCTTTTATAATAATTTTACCACGATCGATTATCGCAACGTGTGTACAGAAAAATTCGGCTTCGTTCAAATGGTGTGAAGTATAAACGATTGTAGTTCCTTGCTTATTGAGTAATTTTAAATAATCTATTATTACGTTTTTAGATTGTACGTCAACACCTACTGTTGGTTCGTCTAGAAATAAAACTTTTGGTTCATGAAGTATCCCAGCAATCAAGTTTACACGGCGCTTCATTCCGCCAGAAAAAGTGTCTGTTTTTTTATGGGCAAATTTTGAAAGCCCCATAACTTCGAGATGCTTGTTGATGGATTTTTTAAGAATTTCACCTTTAATTCCATACATACTTCCGAAGTATTGTAAATTTTCAAAAGCGGTGAGCGTTGGATACAATGCATATTCCTGCGGCACGATACCAATTAGTTGTTTTAATTGGTTTTTGTTTTCCTTAAAATTCAATCCGTTGATTGTGAAAGAGCCAGAAGTTGGTTTCAGTAAGGAAGTCAACATTGAAATCAGCGTGGTTTTTCCTGCACCGTTTGGACCGAGCAAGCCGTAAATTTCACCATCTTCAACTTTCAAATTAAGGTCTTTTACCGAAAAATCTTCGGCGCCTTTGTATTTTTTTGAAAGTTGGTTTATTTCTATCATTGTCCTCCTAAATTCCCTGAAAGAGGAACTTTTTAAATTGCTTTTTTCAACTTCTTAAAAAACACCTTTTCCAAATTGGCAATATGGTCTAATTGATCCGCCACTTTGTTATAGCTATCTGTTTGTGCGCTACGGTTTTTATATATTCTTGATGCTTCAAGGGCAAAATCGCGCCATAAGTCACCTATTTCGGTCATTTCTTTTGAAAGTTCGATTAATTTATCATTACCAAGTAATTTTCCAGCTTCCTGTAAAAATGCCGCGTAAATATATCGAAAACCTCCACCACCAGTTCCTATTTCTTCTTGCATCCGTACCACTTGTCCCAAATAATGGTTGGCAGTTTTAATGCCTTTTTTTTTCGGCCATTTACGGATAAGTTTTGCAATTTTATGAATACCCTTTACTCCAACAAATGAAACCGGCGCTAGCATTGCCTTACAAGTATCTTTGATTCCTTTTACAATTGCTTTTTCAAGCTCCATTTTTTCTGGAAAAGCGATTGGATAATACATATGCCCTTTGGGAGCAAAAGCGCCTTTTGCAAAACGTACTTTTTCCAATTCTTTTTCAGAAAGAGAAGTAACGTTTTCCATCACCGGATCACTGATTAAATAACGATTGCCTTCTTTCCCATAAACCACCATATTGTGGGCATTGAAATGGAAACGATATTCATCAGGAAAATACACCAAGTTGTAAACTCCAACCTGTAACCCAACAGGATTATCTTTCTCAAGATTTTCATCCAATCTCGCTTTTGCATCTTTTGGATTTCTGAACTTTTCACGTTTCATTTTTACGCCTGTGCGCTTGGCGAATTTCTTAAAAATATGTCCAGGTAATGCGCGATAGGTAATCACTGGCGCGTGATTTACTTTCAACAAAGGAATATAGCAAAACAACAAGCCACTACCTATACCAAAAACCATAGGCTCACTAACGCTGAAGCCGTTGTGTTTCATCAAATTTGAAACTACACCGTTTTCGCAATGTGCAGATTGGTGGTGGGTAAAGTCTATTTCCATTATTTTGAAATGTTCTGAAGTTCTTCAACTGAAATCTCAAAAACCTCAGCGTATTTATTCAACGTTTTGTGGCTTAATTTTTTAAAAACTGAAGGTTTAAAGTGTCGTTTCACTTTCCATTGCCAAAAACTAACGTAGCTCGCCAAAATACCAACGTCCATTTTGTGGAGTTCCATATAATATTCAATAGGGCTTGTTTGGCCTGCAATTACACGGTTTTTTGCGCCTTCAATACGCTCGTTGATTTCTTCAATTGCGTTATTTAAAGCTACGGTTTTTGGTTCCCATCCACTGCTATTTTCAGTGACATACTCACCATTTTCGTCAACGGCGTAACACAATTCACGAAAATTTGCGGATTCCAGATTGCTTTTGTCCTGTGGCACTTCTTTTTTCTTCATAATCAGACTTCATGGATTAAAAAATTCATGGTAGAAGATACAATTAATTTTTCAGCAAGGAATGTTTCAGTTTCGAGACTGCACATTGTCATTTCGCCGGTATCAAATCGTGAAAGAAGTTTTGCCTTTGTAACAATAGTTTCACCAACATTTGGAAGCTGAAAAATCTCCACTTTTTTGACAGCACTAATATAACCAACCAGTTTATTGCCAGTTCCCTCCAAATCATCCTTTTCAAAAAAACTTTGTCCCACAACACCAGAAGCGGCTTGTGCAGCATTCTCAATAAGTCCAGTTTCAGAAAGTTTTCCGGCTTTTAAAAACACACATTTTTCAGAAATATAAAATTGGGTTGAAACTGAATTTTCGTCAATTTCAAGTACCGAAGTAACCATCAACATCGGTTCACGGTGTGGCAAAAAGTTGGAAATATCGATATTTGAAATGTTAGGCGCTTTCATTAAGTGGCCAATACAGTTTTCATTTCACTGACAGCGATTATTTTTCCATCACATTCGGTTTCAGCCGACACTAAGGTAACACCCATAATATCGTGCAGAATACTTACCGTTGTTTTAAGTTCTTTTCCTATGGAAGGAAGTTCAAAGATTTCTGCTTTTTTAATGGCGCCAATGTAGCCTGTTGGAGCATCTTCCTTTTTCAGAAAAAATTGGTAGCCCGTATAAAGTGCCACCGTTTGCGCCATATGCTCAATCAAGCCGGGGCCAGTAAATTTATTGTTTTTGGTAAAAATATTTTCTTCGGAAATAGTCAGTCCTGCAACCACTCTTTTTTCCTCAAAATGAAGTAGTTTATCCACCATCACAAACGGTGCTTTCTGCGGAATCAATTTTCCGATGAAATCTTTGTCCGTTATTTTTTCGGTGAATACATCCATTTAAACTACTGTCAAATATGCATACGAATATGCGAAACGAGCGCTTTCGGGCACCTGAAGAAATATTTTGTCGCCTTTTTTAAGTTTTCCAGAATGAGCTAATTCTTCTAACATAAGATAGATGGAACCCGCTCCAACATTCCCAACCTTTTGAAGGTTCAGAAACCATTTTTCCCATGGTAAGTGAAGGCCTTGGCGTTCAATTTCATTGTAAAGATTTTCCTTGAAATAATAGGAAGAAATATGTGGCAAGTAGTAATCTATATCGTCCTCGGTAATGTTGTGTTTCTCCATTGCCAACTTCATACTTGCAACACCTTTTTCGAGGATGTTTTCACCTAGCAATTTCACATCTTGTTTCATTGCAAAAAGTGATTTTTTCCCCCAAACATCAGCGGGATATTCACTCCAAGGTTTTAAGCTACCGTCCTCAAGTTTATCACCACCGGCGTACATACAAGTTTCCAGTTCAAAAGCGTAACTGTAGCCTTCCATCCATTCAATTTTTAATGGTGTATTACCATTTGGCTCACTTTCCAAAAGCATTGCTCCTGCTCCGTCGGAAAGCATCCAACGTAAAAATTCTTTATTAAAAGCAAGAATGGGATGTTCTTCAATTTCCCGCAAATGTGCTACTTCGTCTTCAAAAATATCAGACCTCATCCAAGAAGAAGTTCGCTCAGAACCTGTACAAACAGCGTTATTTACTTGGTCAGATTTTATGGCCATATAGCCGTATTTCAGAGCATTCATTCCACTGCAACAAGCACCGGAAGGAGAATTTATTTCTAGATTTCCATTCTTTAAAAAGCCATGTACCATTGCGGCGTGGCTGGGCAATATCTGGTCTGGACTGGAAGTACCACAGGATAGCAATTCAATTTCGTTTTTATTGAAAGTTTCATCACACAACCCTTCAACTGCTTTTGCAGCAAGTTGTGCGTTGTTGTGGGTTACATTTCCATCTTTATCAATGGCGTAATAACGAGTTTTTATTTGATTGTTTCGAAGGATAATGCGGCGGGCTTTTGAAGTTTTCCCGTTGATAACCCCAAGTTTTTCCTCCATCGCCTCATTGTCTACAGGCTCATTGGGCAAAAACTTCGCAATCCTTGTTATATATACATTCTTCATTAATCTTGCTTTAATGCAACTGATGAATAATAGGCTTTATCCCGCTGTATTTTACGATACATTGGAAAATAAGTGAGCAAAAATACAACAAATACTATTGGCGCTATTAGCCATATTGCAAATAACAAATAATATTTAAAAAAAACGAGCCATTTGCTTCTTTCTTCGCCTTCTTTTTTAATTAAATGGTTGGCCCATTTTGTGAAAACAACATTACCCCGAATATCTGTGGCAATGAGTGAAGGATCTACTTTTACAGCACCAATATCCAAAAGATTTTGTTGCAGATTTGAATATTCATTTTGAAATAAAGCCTCTTTAATTGGAGCTCCAAAACGTGAAGACGCTTCAATATCATAATCCGAAACACCAGGTTTTGGAAAAATACCGAGCATTTTAGTTTTCTTTCCGCCCATCAACCAATGCACGATTGTTATTACACTGATGTGGTTCAGATTTCTGTCGACTAAAGCAATATTCCCAACCAATTTTGCATTGTTTGCAACCAGCAATTTTTTCATTTTTTCCTGCGCCATAATCCACATATTTCGGCTGGCTGATACTGTGACGACGGGTGTTTTGGCCAATAAAGTTTTTGCTTCCTCAGATTTTAAAAATGAATTGATTGGGATTGACGGGGTTAAGTACCAAGTGGTGTAGCCTAAAACTACTAAATCGTATTTTTTCTGAAGAATTTCAGCGGGAATTACTTCCAAAGGAGTTGGAATTTGAAGAAAGGTTTCCGGAAAAGCTCCATAAAATTCTTCCTGTTTCCAGGGAAAGGGAAATTTTTTCTTCGGAATAATTTCACAATAAGATATATTCACGTTTTCACCTGAAACCGTTGAAACAATATTTTTCAGAATATCAAAAAGTTGTCCTGTTTGTGAATAGTATATTACTAGTACTTCCTTCATTTCTTAATCGTTTGTGTCCCAAAAATCAAAATAATTGAACCATTGTATTGGATATTTTTTAAGCATCCATTCAACGCTTTCGGTGAATTTTTTCAACAGGTCTTGTGCATCTCGGTTCTTCACTTCGGCTTGGCGTGCATAAAGATGGTAGTGTTTGTTGGTTTCCTTCATTACGTACACAAACAAAACCGGAACATTTAGCCTACTGGCCAATAAAAAAGGACCAGCGGGAAAATTTGCTTCTTTTCCCATCAGCGATTCAGCCAATACTTTTTGGCCTTTCATATATCTATCTCCTGTAAAACAAACTAATTCACCATTGTTAAGGGCGTTGTTTATTTCAAAAATATGCGACATATCATCCTTCACCAAAATAAATTTCACTTTGGAACGCACGGTTACTTTCTCCATGTACTCCTTTATGTTTTGATGCTCGGCGTCAGTTGTAACAAGGCTTATTTGGGAACGAGTATCAATTTCCTCGAAAAAAAACTCGGCTATCTCAAAATTGCCAACGTGGGCGCTGATCATAATTCCACCTTGTTTTTTATCGAGAAGTTCAATGATGTTCTCCACTCCGTCACATTCATAAGTGAACTGATTTTTAAGACCAGAAGAAATGGCGGCCTTATCTATAATAGTTTTTCCGAATGTGTAATAACTTTTATAAATGCTAAAAAGACTTTTTGAAGCGGAGTATTTCAGTCTTTTTTTAAAATAATAGTTTATGGAACGTGTGCTTTTTCCAGCAAAAAAAACATAATAGAGGGCGACAAAATAAAGTAGCCCATATGCAGCACGGACTCCCAGTTTTCGTATAAAGAATATAAAAATTTTATACCCTAAAACGGTTCCTTTGCTTTTGCCTTCCCACTCACCTGCCATAAATAGTTATTGCATTTTCAGGCGACTTTCTTTTCAATTAGATCGTAAAAATCTTGAAGTGTTATAACATTAATGAAATCTTCACCAGTCAATTTCACGCCAAAATTGGCCTCAATGGCAACAACCAAATCTACAAAGTCCAAGCTATCCAACTCTAAAGTTTCCTTTAAATTGGCTCTTGGTTCAATGTCTTCGGTTTCTACCTCAAACTCATCTACCAAAAAGTAGTTTATCTTCTCAACTATAACTTCTTTATTCATTTTTAATGTGTGCACTTTTTAATAATTAATGCGGAATTAGTTCCCCCAAATCCGAAAGAATTGGACAAAAATACATCAATTTTTCTATTTAACGTTTTGTTAACAAGGTTTAATTTTGAAGCCGCTTCGTCGGGCGTTTCAAGATTTATATTTGGTGCTATGAAGGAATGTTCCATCATCAGCATGGAATAAATAACTTCGCTTGCCCCTGCCATCCAACATTCGTGTCCAGTCATAGATTTTGTGGAGCTTACATACGGACCATTTTCTCCGAAGACCTCTGTAATGGCAAGTGCTTCATTCGCATCACCAACAGGTGTTGAGGTTGCATGGGCATTTACGTAATCTATTTCAGAAGCTTTAATATTTGCTTGATCCAGTGCCATTTTCATAGCTCGGGCAGGTCCGTCAACGTTTGGGGTTGAAATATGGTCCCCGTTTGAAGAAAAACCGTAGCCTATAATTTCACCCAGAATTGGCGCACCGCGTTTTACAGCACTTTCGTAGCTTTCAATAACCAAAGTTGCAGCGCCGCCACTTGGCACCAATCCATCTCGATCTTTGTCGAACGGACGGCAAGCTTTTGTTGGATCTGCTTGCGTTGAAAACACGCCGAGACCATCAAAACTACCCATTGCAAGTTCATTTATTTCTTGGGCTCCGCCTGAAATGATACAATCCTGCAAGCCATTTTTTATTAAAAAATATGCCATTCCAATGGAATGGGATCCACTTGCGCAAGCAGCACTAATTGTAAAATTTATTCCTCTCAATTTAAAAATAGTTGAAAGGTTCATCGTAACAGAAGAGTTCATAGCCTTAAAAATTGCGCCCGAACCTACCAAGGTTGTATCTTTCTTTTCACGAATTTTATCCACAGATTCGATAACCGATTTTGCAGTGCTATCATTTCCATAGAGTATGCCTACTTCGTTCTCGTCGAGAAATTGTTGGTCTATTTTAGCATTTTTTAATGCTTCAATGGTTGCAGTATAGGCAAATGCACCTTCTTCGCCCAAGCTTACACGCTCTCTTCGGGAAAGTAGTTCTCTCAAATTCGGTTCTTCCACCCAGCCTGTTAAACTGGAACGATAGCCGAATTCCTTTCTTTTTTCGTCAGAGACGATTCCAGATTTCCCATTATACAAAGACTCTTTCACTTCCTGCAGGTTTTTGCCAATGCAGGAATAAATGCCCATTCCGGTTATAACTACTCTTCTCACTTCTTTGTCAATTTAGGAATAAATTCCTCCATTAATATTAATCACTTCTCCGGTAATATAAGAAGAATTTGATGAAGCCAAAAAGCTAACTAAGTGCGCTACTTCCTCAGCCTCACCAAAACGGTTGGCTGGAATCATTTTTTTAAGTTCCTTTTCGTCAAGTTCTGCGGTCATATCACTTTTTATAAAACCAGGTGCTACTGCATTTACTGTTATATTCCGTTTTGCAACTTCCTGCGCCAATGCTTTTGTAGCACCAATAACGGCTCCTTTTGCAGCTGAATAGTTTACCTGTCCTGCAGTTCCTTTCAATCCAGAAACAGAAACCATATTGATGACCCTTCCGTATTTATTGACCAGCAATTTTTGAATCAACGCATTGGTAACGTTATAAAAACCATTTAAACTGGTGTTTATCACACTGTGCCAATCTTCGGGTTTCATCCACATAAACATCCCGTCTTTGGTAATTCCTGCATTGTTTATAATCACTTCAATGATAGCGTCTTTATTAGCTTCGTGCCATACGTCAAATGCCTTATTAACAGCTTCGGCGTTTGTAACGTCAAACTGTATTATTTCGCCTTTACCGCCGAGAGCTTCCACTTCTTTCAAAGTTTGTTGGGCCGCTTCTTTATTGCCGTTGTAATTTATAAGAAGGCTGTATTCCAAATCCTTCGCGAGTTGAATACAAACCGCACGGCCAATACCGCGGGAACCTCCCGTTACTAATGCATATTTTTGTTTTGTCTTTTTCTCTTCCATTTAATTTTTTCTCTCGCAAAGTAGAAACGACTTAAACTTGTCTTTTCTCTTTTTTCTATTTTCTTTATTCTTTTCTCTACTTCGAAGTATCTACAAAAGCCTCAGCATTTTGGTGCCATTTGCCAACTACATGCCCTTTTTCATCTATAAAACCCCACTCCTTGTTTTTCTTTACACGGGCAAGACCATCAATAAAACCTTTATCTGATCCACTTTGTAGAAATCCAAACATTCCTATTGAAATATCATATTCCATTGGGATTACCAATTTGCCAGTTTTATCAACAAACCCCCATAGTTTTTTCTCTTTCACAGGAGCCAGACCATTATCCGAAAATATTTCGGCATCCCTATATTTTATATCGATTATCTTTTCTCCTTTTTCATTAATAAATCCCCATTCCTTTCCTTCGTTCACTGGCGCAAGACCTGCATTGAAAGCACGTACTTTATCATAAGTTGGCTGTATTACCCATTCACCTTTACCGTTGATAAAACCCATCTCTTTATTACTTCGGGCATAGGTTAGTGGAGAATCATTTGTAAAATCCCAAATTTTATCTACACCACTAATTGGGGTAAAAGTTCCATTAATCAGCACACCAAAGCTTTCGCCTTTTCTTGCCCAAATTCCATTTTTACTGAAATCACCAATTTCATTATAATCTGCTGGAACAACAACTTCACCTTTTGTATTTAACAAGCCCCAATTCTCACCATTCTTGAATTTCGCATGACCGTTGTTAAAACCTTTGATTTCATCATATTTTGGCTCCAATATGGTTTTCCCAGTGGTATTCATTAAACCAATTTTATCGCCATCGCGTATTATAGCTGCCCCGTTATCAAAATCGTAATATTTATCTCTTGCAGGCGTATCTAAAGTCTCGCCTTTGTAATTTATGTATTTCCATTGGTCGTTTTGAAGTACTAAAGCGTATCCGGAATTAAATTCTTTCACGCGGTCATATTCGGGTTGGATTGCCCATTCGCCGGAAGTATTTATAAAGCCCCATTTTTTATCTTTCATTGCAGCAGCCATCTTGCCTGAAAAACTATCTGCCTTTTCAAATTGCGGTTGAATAGCGTACTCTCCAGATTTGTTAATATATCCAAAGAGGTCATTGTCGCGGACCAAAGCTAGTTCCTGTGCAGAAACAGTGGTTATTCCTAATAAAAGAATTAACACGGAAGAAAAAATTGTTTTCATAATAATATCAATTTAAGTTAGTTGAAGTTAAAATAAACAATTTAATAATATATTCCGAAGTTATTTTGCAGAATCCATCAAAAAACCTTTAACCTTGTTTACATATGGATACATGACCACATCTTCCTTGAAAACAGGCACAATTGCGCGAATTTCATCGTACATCTTTTTGGTTTCAGAAGAAACCTGATTCTGTACTTTTAAGTATTCTATTGCCTGAACAATGGTTATGAGTTCTATTGCAACTACTTCAAAAGAATTTTCAATCACTTTTTTTGTAATCAATGCAGCATTGGTTCCCATACTTACAATATCCTGATTGTCATTATTATTCGGGATACTGTGAACGTACATTGGGTTGCTTAGCATTTGGCTTTCAGCCGTAGTTGAAGTTGCGGTGAACTGTACACCCTGCATTCCAAAATTCAATCCTAGTTTGCCCAAATTTACAAACGGAGGCAATATGTCGTTTAATTTTGAATTAAGCAAATAATTCAGTTGGCGCTCGGAAAGCATCGTCATTTTCGCAACCACTATTTTCAGCTTGTCCATTTCCAAGGAAACATAATCGCCATGAAAGTTTCCACCGTGATAGACATTTCGTTTTTCAACATCTACAATTGGGTTGTCGTTGGCTGAATTTACTTCTTCAATCAATATTTTTTCCACGGAATTGAGCGTGTCCAGCACAGGTCCCAAAATTTGAGGAACACAACGCAACGAATAGTATTCCTGTACTTTTTCTACAAACACCTCATCGTTTAAATTCCCATTGTATAAATGATGCTCACGCTTACGGGTCAAGCTGCTGTCTTTTAAATGTTCACGCATCATTTCAGCAATTTGTCGCTGTCCTTTGTGTTTTTTGGTTTGGTTCAGTTCAAAGGAAAGGTGATCATCATAGGCTTTTACAATTTCGTTTATGGCAGAAGATGCTTTAATCATCCAATCCAGAATTCGTTTTGTGTAAAGAACATTTACAACTCCAATCCCCGTCATTACTGAGGTTCCATTCATCAAAGCCAAACCTTCGCGAAGCTCTACTTTTATAGGCTGAAGATTTTCCATTTTGAAAACTTCTCCAGTATTTTTTCGTTCACCTTTGAAAAAAACTTCGCCTTCGCCAATCAATACCAAAGCCAAATGGGCAAGTTGCACCAAATCGCCACTGGCACCAACGCCACCGTGTTCATAAATGAGTGGAATAATATTTCTGTTAAGCAATTCACCCATCAATTTAATAACCGAAGGATGCACACCACTATTTCCAAGACTTAAGGTGTTCAATCGTGCAAGCATAGCAGCACGAACATATTGTGCAGGAATTGGGTTTCCGGTACCGGAAGAGTGGCTCCGAATAAGGTTATACTGCAACTGAATGCGCTCGTCATCTCTAATTTTGTACTGCGCCATCGGACCAAAACCTGTGTTGACGCCGTAAATAATTTTATTTTCAGAAAATTCTTTCAGAAAATCAAAACTGTTTTGAACTCTATCTATTATATCTTTGTGAAGTTGGACAGTATCGTTTTTGAAAATTATTTTATCAAAATCGGCTATTTCCAGTTTTCCTTGTAATGTTGGCATTTATTGTTGAATCAATGGTTTGATTAAATTTTTGAGGGCTAATATAATTTAGTTACTTTAGAATGCAAATTTAGAATTTTTTAACAATCTATATATTAATAATATGAATGATATTGATGTTGATGTGTTAATTATTGGCGCTGGACCTTCGGGCTGTGTAGCTTCTGCCTACTTAAAAAACAATGGAATAAGTTCAAAAGTAGTAGAAAAAAGTAAGTTTCCACGCTTTGTGATTGGAGAAAGTCTTTTACCTCGCTGTATGGACCATTTTGAGGAGACAGGTCTTTTGGATTGTTTGATGGAGCAAAAATTTGAAATCAAAGCTGGTGCTAGATTTTTGAAGGATAACATTGTTTGTAATTTTGATTTTGGGAAAAAACATACTCCAGGTTGGGACTATACATGGCAGGTTCCACGTGCAGATTTTGACAATACCCTCGCCAAAGAAATTGTAAAAAAAGGGGTGGACGTTTCCTTTGGGCACGAAGTGACAGATGTTCAGTTTGACGAAAATGGCCATTCAATCACAACAATAAAAGACGAAGAAGACCAAGAATATAAAATCAACGCAAAATTCATCATCGATAGCAGTGGTTATGGAAGAGTTTTACCGCGTTTACTGGATTTGGAAAAATCCTCTACATTAAACCCGAACTCTGCAATTTATACACATATAAAAGAAACCGAACGCCCCGAAGGTGTTGAAGGCACCCTCATTACATTTGATGTGGTGAAAGATGAAGTATGGCTTTGGGTAATTCCTTTTTCAAATGGAAATACAAGTATTGGTTTTGTTGGGCCAACTGAATTTATTGAATCTTTTGAAGGTACAAATGCTGAAAGACTTCGCAAAATGCTGAAAATTTCAGACTATTATTACGACAGGTTAAAAGATCAAGAATTTCTTTTTGAGCCGCACATCATAAAAAATTATTCAAAAGCGGTAAAGCAACTCTACGGAAAGGGTTATGCCCTTACAGGAAATAGCGCCGAATTTTTAGATCCTGTTTTTTCATCGGGTGTTACTTTCGCGACTGAATCTGGTTTGAAAGCGGCTAAATTAATAACCAAAGAATTAAATGGTGAAAAGGTAGATTGGCAAGAGGATTATACGGGCTACATTATGAAAGGCGTAGATGTTTTTAGAACCTACGTGAGCGAGTGGTACACGGGCAATCTTCAGAAAATATTTTTCCATCGTCCCGAAAATCCTGTAATAAAAGAACAGATTTGTGCAGTTCTTGCAGGTTATGTTTGGGATGAAACCAATCCTTTTGTGAAAAACCACAATCGCCTTATAAAGACGGTTGCAAAAGTTATTGATATGGAAAATGAGATGGCTAATTAATTATACTTAATACCTCTCCTCAATTTTTTTGCAAAAAATTTGGCAAGGTTCCTATAACCGTATGCTATTCTTTCTCCTTGGTGAAAATCGAATCCTTCCAATGTTGCTTTATCTCCAGAATACGTACATTCTACATCAGTTATATTTGCAGAAAACAGAATGTTTTCAGCGTTATCTGTTTCATAAATGGAAATGGTTATTTCAAGATTTCCACTTTTTCTTGTGAAACCATTGTTATATCCTGGGTAGATTTCTGTGGTATGGATTTTCATAGAATAGGGTAAATTTGGCCGGTTTTTTATTACTTTTACCTCTTCTTTTTTAAAATATTCATTGAAAGCTTTTATATATCTGGGTTCATATCTGTATGCTCTGTCACCAAACCATTCCTCTCGAAAAACACGTGCGTTTCCAGGTTTTGCCAGCTCTTTTTCAAGCATTGTTTTTTGAAGATATGCTTCTTCGTTTTCAAAATCCTTTACAGCGAGATCTGAATAATCAAAGACCAGATTGTATTCCGAAATACCCTTCAAATTTTTGAAACTGCCTGAAACTATAGTAATTTCCTGGGCAAAAAGACCAACTGACAAAAAAATAAATAGAATAAAAAAAACGACAAATTTCATTTTGATACAATTTAAATATGAACAAAAAAACAATTAAAGCAAACAGCCGCCTAAACTTGGCGGCTGTTTAATAATTAAAGTATTGCTAAAGCTAAAATTATTTAGCTTTTTTCCGAATGTTTGCTGCAAGTTCTTTTGCCAATTTTGCATAGGCTTCAGAAATTCTGTAGCCAGAATCATAATCCATTCCGAAGGCTCCATTACCTTCAACTTTCGTATAGTCTCCTGAAAAAATAACATGGCTTGGGTCGCCAGTTTTGTAAATTGAAATAGTTGCTTCAATTTTTGAATTTTGGCGAACTATCCCTACGTTATAACCAGCATACATCATTGTAGTGTGCACTTTCATTGTATATTCTGCGCCAATGTCTTTTCCCACCTTCACTTCACCATTATCAAAACGCTTGTTAAATGATTCAATAAATTTAGGCTCATAACGATTTGGACGGTCAGCAAACCAAGATTCTTTGAATTTTTCACCAGATTCTGGATTCTTTTCATCTCTCTTAGCCATTTTGTCCTCCAGAAACTCCTCTTCAGATTTGTATTTTGGGATGGAAAGGTTTGAGTAATCGAACTCAAGATTGTATGCGGTGATTCCCTTTAAATTTTTAAAATCACCTTGGGTAACTTTCTCTTTTTGTGAAAACATAAAAGTAGTGCAAAACAGCACGGCAATCAGCGTTAATTGTTTCTTCATAATTGTTTTAATTAAGGTTTTTACGTATTGCAAACATATCAAAATATTTTTTTAATTGCTTAAATAAAAAATCCTACCCTCTAAAAAGTTTGGAATAAACGGAACAGGAACGCTGGGAATTGCAAAGTTTCTACAATCCGATTAAACCCACCCACGCTCAAGCAGACCAATAAATTCAATTAAATTTGTCGAAAAAAGAAAAACCCCAACCCCTTTCAAGATTGGGATACTTAATGAGAAACGGTATAAGTGCAAAAGCTTCCAACTTTTGCACTTATACCACCCACAGTCACTTGGGCCAACAAGCAATTAATTTCTGCAAAAACAGTGGAAATAAAAAAGTCTCAACCTAAAATAGATTGAGACTTTTGTTGGCCCACTAGGGCTCGAACCTAGACTCTTCTGTACCAAAAACAGACGTGTTGCCAGTTACACCATGGGCCAATTCCAAAAAAACTTGAGCTTTCGCCCACCTAGTCAAAAATATTTTTTTGCCTAGAAGGTGCAAATTTAATACAAAGTTTGGCTTGTACAAATATTTTAATACAAAAAAATACAGTTTGTATTTTCAAACCTTTCTCCAGATAAAAATATCACATCATATTGCACGTTACATCAATTAGATAATTGGGGCTATCTATATTATTAGTAAATTCGTCCCATTAAAATTTTACATTCTTATGGGTTCTTTCAACTTTACAAAATGGAACAAAATCACCGGCTGGATTGTTTTTGCAATTGCGCTCACAACTTATTGGCTTACAGTAGAACCTACTGCCAGTTTTTGGGATGCCGGAGAGTATATAACCACCGCTAGTAATCTAGAAGTTGGCCACCCACCGGGAGCTCCACTTTACCAATTGCTCGGTGCATTTTTCTCTATTTTTGCTCCAGATGCCTCCCAAATCGCATTAACAATTAACTTGATGTCGGTTTTCTCAAGTGCTTTTACCGTTTTATTCCTTTTTTGGTCACTTTCCATTTTATTGACGAATATTGTTTCAAAACACCAAGAGATTGAAAAGACCAATTCCATAGCGATTATTGCTAGCGCAGCTATTGGAGCGCTTGCTTTTGGGTTTACAGATAGTTTTTGGTTCAACGCAGTCGAAGCTGAAGTATACGCAAGTGCTGCATTTTTAATGTCTGTGCTATTCTATACGGCGCTTCGCTGGGAGCGTGAAATGCTAGAGCCCCGTGGCAACCGATGGGCTATACTTATTGCCTTTATTATTGGGCTTTCTTTTGGGGTTCACTTTATGGCTTTGCTTACCATTCCTGCTATCGGATTTCTTTATTTCTTCAAACATTACAAAACCATTACGGTTAAAAATTTCATAATTGCGAATATTGTAACCGTTGCAATTCTTCTTTTCATCTTCAAGCTTTTGTTGCCGATGACAATGAAGTTTTTCAGTGCTTCGGAATTGTTTTTTGTGAATAGCATGGGGCTTCCCTTCAACTCGGGGACCATTTTTGCCGCATTATTATTTATTATCCTTTTTGTTTACGGACTGCGTTTCACCCACCACAAAGGTTATAAGCAATTAAACACCTTGCTTCTTTGCGTCCTTTTTATATTTATGGGGTTTTCTAGTTGGTTGATGCTTCCAATTCGGGCAAATGCCGGAACGGTTATCAATGAGAACAACCCTAACAATGCCCGTGAACTTTTGGCCTACTACAACCGAGAGCAGTACCCGGAAACACATCTATTTTACGGCCCTCTTTTCACCGAAACCTATGTAGGGCTTGATGAAGACAATCCATATAAGGATGACAAACCAAAATATGAAAAAGACGAAACCACCGGCAAATACATTATTGTAAACAACTACAAAAATGCTAGCCAAAATACCGATGATTCACAGAAAGCTTTTTTACCAAGAATGTGGAGCACAGAACATAACGCCAATTATATGGAGTTTACTGGCGGACTTGATTTTTCCATTAAAAGTGAATATTTAAGTGAACCCCGACTTGTTGAGGAAGTAAATAAGTTTAAACAAGCCTATAACCAAAACCTGGTTGACAAAAGTGATTACGATAAATTTCTAAAGAATTTCGGAGAGTATCTTGACATAAAAAAGCCTTCCTTTTTTCAGAATATGAAATTTATGTTCGAGTTCCAGTTTGGTTATATGTACTGGCGCTATTTTATGTGGAATTTCACAGGAAGACAGGATGATGTGCAAGGTCAATACACAGACCTCCACGGAAACTGGATTAGTGGCGTCAAATTTATAGATCAGCTCCGTTTGGGAAATCAAGATGTGCTCTCAAGTGATATGGCAAATAATAAAGCGCGGAACACCTACTTTTTCCTTCCTTTGATTTTAGGAGTTATCGGATTGGTTTTTCACTTTAAGAACGATCAAAAAAGTTTTTGGGTATTATTGGTGTTCTTTCTATTTACTGGGCTTGCATTAAAAATATACCTCAACGAGAGACCCTTTGAACCTCGTGAACGTGACTATGCATTAGTTGGAAGTTTTTATGTTTTCGCAATGTGGATAGGTTACGGAGTTTACGCCCTTTTTGATCTTTTGAAAAATTATTTAAAACCAAAAATCGCACTTCCCATTGTTATAATTGCCACAACTTTGGCGGCACCTGTTTTGTTGGCAACACAAAACTGGGACGACCACGACCGTAGTAACCGCTATACCGCACAGTCCATGGGAAAAATGTATTTGGATTCGTGTGATAAAAATGCAATCCTTTTCACCATTGGAGATAATGACACTTTTGCGCTGTGGTATGCTCAGAATATTGAAGGCTACCGCCAGGACGTTCGTATTGTAAACACCAGTCTGTTCCAAACAGATTGGTATATTGACGATATGAAAAAGAAAGCATTTACCAGCGATCCAATCCCTTCACAATTAACACACGACAAATACCGATGGGGTACACGCGACTTTTTGATATACCAAAAAACCACTCAGGACACAATAGATATTAAAACGTGGATGAATTTTGTTGCAAACGACAGTCCGGCCACACAGATGGAGTTGCCTAGCGGACAACAAGTAAACACCTTCCCTTCAAAAGTTATTCGTGTTCCAGTAGATAAAGAAGCGGTGCTTCGCAACGGAATAGTGGACCAGAAAGATGCTGATAAAATTGTTCCATACATAGACATCAATCTTAAAGGAGATGTTATATACAAAAACCGAATGCTGATGCTAGATATCATTGCCAATAATAATTGGGAACGTCCAATATATTTTAGCGGCGGTAGCTTTGGCGATGACGATTATTTGTGGATGAAAGATTATCTGCAATTAGATGGTGTGGTTTATAAACTAGTTCCCATAAGAACACCTATCAACAAAAGGAGTCCTTTTGACATGGGTCGAATTGATGCAAACAAAATGTATGATATTGTTATGGATTGGGACTGGGGAAACAGCGGTAGTCCAGACATATATCACGACACTGAAACACGCAGAAATGGAATAACTTACCGTAGCAACCTTGCTCGCCTTGCAGAGACATTAATTAATGAAGGGGAAAAAGGCAAAGCTGAAAAAGTGCTGGATTTGGCAATGGAGAAAATGCCAGTTGATTATTTTGAATACTACTCTTTGTTGGAGCCATACGTTATTGGCTATTATGAATTGGATAAAAAAGAAAAAGCACGAAAAGTTTACGAAGACGTTTCCAAAAAATATCAAGAACATCTTTCGTATTACAACAGTCTTAAATTCAACAAACAGCGCGTTATTGCAGAGGAAATAATTAGCGATATGGAACGCTACCGAAGTTTGGTGCAACTTGTAGTTATGTATGACGATGAAGCGTATGGCCGCGCAGAAGCAAAAGAGTTCAATGATTACTTAAAACTTTTCCGCCATTTCTATTCTCCAGATGAAGCGATGGATTTGGACAAAGACGTTCAAAAAGATTCAACCATTGAAATTCCTTTAGATCCAAATCTTTTGAAAGAAATGGAGCGCGAGCCAACCCAAAAAATTGATGAAGAAGCACCTGTAAATTAATAGAAAGTGCAACTACGTCTAGTAAAAATGCCCAGATTCATTCAGTGGTTATACCCTGAGCGGATTTGGGCATTTTCACGTAAATCAAACGCTATATATCTCACTTTTGATGATGGCCCAATTCCAGAAGTTACGCCTTGGGTTTTAGACATACTTAAAAGTCATAATGCTAAAGCCACATTTTTCTGCATTGGCGATAACGTTAAAAAAAATCCTGAAATTTTCAGAAGAATAATTGCAGAAGGCCATTCCGTGGGCAACCACACATTTAACCATTTGAACGGCTGGAAAACCGAAACCTCTGCATATGTTGAGAATGTTTTGAAATGTGAGGACATTATTTCGACCATTCAAAAAAACTCCCCCTTTGAAGGGGGCCGGGGGGATGTTTCCAATTCAGAATTATTGTTCCGGCCACCCTATGGCAAAGCCACTTCAAAGCAAGCCAAAATACTTCAGAAAAAAGGATTTAAAATTGTGATGTGGGATATAATTAGTTATGATTATGAAACTACTATTTCCGAAGAAAAGTGCCTTCAAAATATTTTGAAAAATATCAAACCTGGAAGCGTGGTTGTTTTTCACGATAGCTTAAAAGCAGAAAAAAACCTTCGTTACGTTCTGCCGAAGGTTTTGGAATTTATATCAGAAAAAGGGTGGAAATATTTGCCCATTCAGAAATAAGTTACACGTATTCATTAACAAGCCCAATAAGCGTATTGGCATCTTGTTCTCCGCTTTGGCGCCATTTCATTTCGCCATTTTTGTAGATCATTAAAGTAGGAAGACCCTTTACTCGAAGTGCTTCGGCAAGTTCTTTATTTTTATCCACATCTATTTTTATTACGCGAGCTTTATCGCCCAATGCGGCAGCTACGTCTCTCAATACAGGGTGCATTCCTTTACAAGACTCATCCCATTCAGCATAAAAGTCCAACAGAACTGGGATACGGGTTTCAATTAATTCTCCAAATTTTGACATTCGCCTAATGTGTTAGTTGAACAATTGTATTACAAATATAACATTTCCCGATTATTATACGGTATTCTGTCTTTTTTTAAGTTGGATAACGGAAATTTCTGGCCAAATACCCACGCGCCCCGGATAGCCCAAAAAGCCGAAACCGCGATTCACGTTTATATACCTTCCAAATTCCTCATATATTCCGGCCCAATTTTTATACCTATATTTTATGGGGCTCCATTTTATTATTCCCGGAATTTCAATGCCAAATTGCATTCCGTGCGTATGGCCACTCAACGTTAAATGAAAATGTCGTGGATCGTCCTTTACCTTTGCTTGCCAATGTGACGGATCGTGGCTCATCAATATTTTAAAATCGCTATCTGAAACTCCCTCACAAGCTTTATCTAAATCGCCAGTTTGTTTAAAACCGTTTTCACCCCAATTTTCAACACCCACCAAAGCAATTTTCTGCCCGTTTTTTTTGAAATATCTATTTTCGTTCAGCAACAGATCCCAACCCATTTCTTTTTGAAGTGATTTCAATTTCTCAAGGTTTTCAGCTTTTTCAGTCGCACTTTCCCAATTTACATAATCACCATAATCGTGGTTCCCCAAAATAGCGTAAACACCTCGCGGAGCCTTCAAAGTTGAAAAAAGTATTTTCCAATCGTTCATTTCATCTGCGACATTGTTAACCAAATCACCAGTAAAAAGAATCACATCGCTTTGCTGTTCATTTATAAGATTAACGGCATATTCCACTTTGTGACGGTTGTCAAAACTACCGCTGTGCACATCGCTAATCTGCGTTAAAGTAAAACCGTCAAATTCATCTGGAAGATCATCAAATTCCAATGCATATTTAAGGACTTTGTAATTGTACTTCCCTTGAACCATTCCGTAAATAAGCGATGCAAAAGGGATTGCTGCAATCCCTAAAACAATTACACTCACAAATTTTCTGCGGGAAGCCATAAAATTTACCTCGTTACTTCCAGCAGCTTTCATAAAGATGCCAACAAAAAAACGGGCGATATCTTCACCAAACATAAAAACTATTATGATCAATTTCGGAAGAAAAACAGCAAGAAAAATTCCGAAGAAATACATTTTCGGCGGCTCCATCATTTTTGCGGAACCAAAAAAAGAGAGTTGATATATCAATCCTGCTAAAACAGCCAGTGAAATAAAAACATAAAATCCGTGTAGCCATGGACTTTTTGTAATCATTTTTACAGCCTGAAAGGCATAAATATCAACAAGAATGTAAATGATAATAAAAATGAGCCAACGCATAGAATAGAAAGAATTTTTAAAGATAGTATGTTTCAAAAAACTGAAATGCTACTTCACTTTATTTTAACTGTTTTAGTATCTTTTCAAAATATTTTTTTTGAAATGCGAAAAACCTTATCCCTATTATTTTGTTTCTTCTCATTTTTCTGTTTTTCACAGGAAAAAGTTTCACCCGAAAAACTTATATCATACGTCAACCCATTTATTGGCACTGGCGGTCATGGACATACCTATCCAGGTGCTACTATGCCGTTCGGAATGATACAATTGAGCCCAGATACACGTTTAGAGGGCTGGGACGGCTGCAGCGGTTATCATTATAGTGATGAATACATTTACGGATTTTCACACACCCACCTCAGTGGAACGGGTGTTAGCGATTATGGCGATGTACTTTTGATGCCTACAAATACTGTAAATTTCAATAACGGCGCAGATGGAAACTTGGGCTACCGCGCCCATTTTTCACATGAAAATGAAACTGCTTCTCCGGGTTTTTACAAAGTACTTTTAGATGAAACAAATATTGAAGTGGAACTAACAGTTTCAAAAAGAAGCGGAATTCACCATTATACTTTTCCAAATAATTCAAAGCAGGTTGTCATACTAGATTTGGAACACCGCGACAAAGTGTTGAGTTCTGAAATCAATGTGATTTCAAAAAACGAAATTTCTGGCCATCGCCATTCAGAAGGTTGGGCAAAAGACCAGCGACTTTTTTTCAATATTGAATTTTCCAGACCCTATAAAAATATAGTTTTTTTGAATGAAAAAACTGAAGGTAAAAAAGTGAAAGTGGCTTTTGAATTTGACCCTTCCGAAGGAAAAGAACTTGAAGTTAAAGCAGCAATTTCAGCAGTTGACGAAGCTGGCGCGAAGAAAAACCTGGAAGCAGAAATTGGTGATAAATCATTTCAGCAAGTAAAAACCGAAGCCGAAAATACTTGGGAAAAACAGCTTAAAAAAATCGAAATCCATCCCGAATCATCGGGAGAAAACGAAAACCAAAAAACAATTTTCTATACTGCCCTTTATCACACGATGATTGCGCCAAACTTGTATCAAGACATTGACTACCGTTACCGTGGAATAGATTTAAAGATTCATCAGTCCAAAGATTTTCAGAACTACACCGTTTTTTCACTTTGGGACACCTATCGCGCTGCGCATCCGCTTTATACAATTATTGAAAAAGAACGAACTTCTGATTTTATTAATTCACTTTTAGGAAAATATGATGACGGCGGAATCCTTCCCATTTGGCCATTGGCAGGCAATTACACTTGGTGTATGGTCGGTTATCACGCCGTTCCGGTTATTGCCGATGCATACTTAAAAGGGATCAATGATTTTGACGCTGAAAAAGCATTCGAAGCGATGAAGCACAGCGCAATGCAAGATAAATTAGGATTGAAAAGTTATAAGAAATTCGGTTTTATTCCTGTAGAAGAAGAAAGCGAGTCGGTGTCAAAAACCTTGGAATATGCATATGATGATTGGACGATTGCAGAAATGGCGAAAGCCATGGGCAAAACAGAAGATTACAGACTTTTCTCTGAAAGGGCTCAGGGTTATAAAAACGTTTTCGACCCCGAAACCAAATTTATGCGTGGTCGTTTTCGAAATACTTGGTTCGGGCCTTTTGACCCGTATGAAGTGAATTTCAACTATACCGAAGCAAATTCGTGGCAATACAGTTTTTATGTGCCCCAAGATATTTCGGGATTGATAGATTTAATGGGAGGAAAAACCGAATTTGAAAAACAGCTCGACAAACTTTTCACTGCAAAAAATGAAACCTCTGGCCGCGAACAGGCTGATATTACAGGCTTAATTGGTCAATATGCACACGGGAACGAACCGAGTCACCATATGGCCTATCTCTATAATTTTGTAAACAAACCAGCAAAAACTCAAGAAAAAGTTCGCCAAATATTAAATGAAATGTACCAAAACACACCCGACGGAATTTCCGGCAACGAGGATTGCGGGCAAATGAGCGCCTGGTATGTTTTCAGTGCGATGGGGTTTTATCCCGTAACACCAGTTAGCAATCAATATATTATCGGAACGCCTTTATTTGAAATGGTTACGATTAATTTAGAAGATGGAAAGACCTTTGAAATTGAAGCTGAAAACATTTCCGGTGAAAACAAATATATCGCTTCGGCAAAACTGAATGGAAAGTCTTTAAAGAGAAGTTTTATACAGCATTCCGAAATTATGAATGGCGGAAAACTGGTTTTTAAAATGACCGAAAAACCTACAACTTGGGCCACAAAAGATGATGAAATTCCAAAGACGGAAATCACTGAAAATCTAATTGTTCCAGCACCATTCATTGCAAAAGGGGATGTGGCTTTTAAGAACGAAACTGAAATTTCGTTGGATATGCCTATTTCTGAAACCGAAATTCTATACAGCTTAAATAATTCTGACTTTAAAATATATACTGAACCATTTACAATTTCGGAAGAAACAGAATTAAAAACATATGCTTCTAACGGCTTTGGAAAAGAAAGTAAAATTCTTTCAACCCATTTTTACAAGATTGATCCCAACCTCAGCATAAAACTTGATGCCGAATACGCCAACCAATATAACGGCGGCGGTGGCAATGCTTTGATTGACGGCGTTCATGGCACAATCGATTTTCGAACTGGGGCTTGGCAGGGCTATCACAACAAAGATTTAAAAGCGACCGTGGATCTAGGTTCAAAAAAAGAAGTTAAAAACATTTCGGTGAATTTTCTTCAAGATCAACGCAGCTGGATTTTTTATCCCACGGAAGTTTTCTGCACAGTTTCAGAAAATGGAAAGGATTTTACTGAGTTGCCAATTCAAACAATAAATGCAGAAAAACCTTCGGAAGAAGCTGGAATCACTACGATTCAATTTGAAATAAATAAAAATATCCAATACCTGAAAATCACTGCAAAAAACTTTGGCGATCTTCCGAAAGGTCATTTGGGGTATGGCGGAAAAGCTTGGCTTTTTGTGGATGAAATAGAAATTGAAAATTGAATCACGACTGAAGGGAAACACGAACCACGACTAAACTAATGTTTTGACTTTAAAATATGATTAATTTTAAAACAAAAGTCAACCCTAATCAATTTGAAAAAGAATTAGGTAAGCTCCTGAAAATCTACACCACCACTATTTCTGGCTTTACGTTTGTTTTACTAATTTATTCGATTTTGATTTTAATAATTGGTATTGTTAAATCTATAGAATTGATTAATACTTTTAATAGTGAATTCTTTATCTGGATTGCTATAACATTTTCAATGCTTTTTATTATAATTTACTTACCACTCGCTATAAGATATTGTTATGTCGCAACATTCGAAAATGGAATAGTCGTTAAGAAAAGATACAAAGCTATAGTTGTAAAAAATAAAGAGATTACAAAAATTGAGTTACGTAATCTATCAATCTTTTATAATTATTTTAGATCCGACAATTTTAAAAGATTAGCTATTGATATATTCCTAAATGATCGCAGTATTTCAATTGGAGAAAGTTACCGTATTTTTGAATTAATCCCTTATCCAAGAATTCCTAGTTCCACTAAAATTTGGGATATTAAAGTATTATATATAGAGCTTGAATGTACTTTAAATAAAAATTTATAGCTTTCACTCTGAAACCTGAAACAATACTTATGAAACGCAGAAAATTTATTCAAAATGCTTCCCTTTCCACTTTTGGAATTGCAGTTGGATCCTCAGTTTTTGCTTCAGAAATTAAAAAATCAATTTCTGAAGTAAATGAAATTCTGCCTAAAAATGCTGGATATCCAATGGTAATTGCCACTTGGAACGTAAATGATAGCACTGCTGAAGCGTGGCGCGTTTTGCAGGAAGGGAAATCTGCACTTGATGCTGTAGAAAAGGGCTGTATGATTGAAGAGGCCAATGCTGAAGGACAATCCGTTGGAATTGGAGGTCTGCCTGATCGTGATGGAAATGTAACGTTGGACGCTTGTATTATGAACAAAGAGGGTGATTATGGTGCCGTGGTCTATCTTCAGAATATTATGCACCCAATTTCCGTAGCAAGAAAAGTAATGGAAGATACGACGCATGTTATTTTAGCTGGAAAAGGCGCAGAACAATTTGCAATTTCCGAAGGTTTTGAAAAAACGAATTTGTTGACAGAGGCCTCCAAAAAAGCTTGGGAAGAATGGAAAAAGACGTCAAAATACAAACCAATAATAAATATTGAAAACCACGACACCATAGGTATGCTGGCAATTGATAAAAACGGCGATATTTCTGGAGGTTGTACTACAAGCGGACTTGCATACAAAATGGCTGGACGCGTAGGCGATTCGCCTATAATTGGTTCGGGATTGTTTATTGATAATCAAGTGGGTGGCGCAACTGCAACAGGTTTGGGCGAGGAAGTTTTAAAAACCGTTGGAAGTTTTCTAATTGTGGAATTGATGCGTCAAGGCAAAACTCCGCAAGAAGCCTGCGAAGAAGCTATTGGCAGAATTATTAAAAAGAACCCTGATTTTAAGGATTTTCAGGTTGGTTACATTGCAGTGAACAAAAAGGGTGAAACAGGTTATTATTCTATTCACGATGGGTTTTGGATAACGAAATATCAAAACGAAAAGAATGAAAATATTCCTTCGAGTTTTTATGACAAAAAATAATATTGCTAGACTCAACAACAAATAACAATGACCGAAAAAAAACCCTTCCGCTCCGCTTTTATAACCGTTACCGTACTTTTTTTCCTTTGGGGATTTATTACTGTTTTGGTCGATAGTTTAATTCCGCGTTTAAAAGATGTTTTTGAGCTCACTTATTTTCAAGCGGGACTTGTTCAGTTTGCTTTTTTTTTGGCTTATTTGGTGATTTCTGTTCCCGCAGGGGCTTTGCTTTCACGCATAGGTTATCAAAAAGGGATAATTGTAGGCTTGGTAACTATGGCAATTGGCTGCTTGCTCTTTTATCCAGCAGCTGCGGATAGGGAATTTTGGATTTTTTTAGTTGCGTATTTCACACTTGCGGGTGGAATAACCGTATTGCAAGTAGCTGCAAATCCGTACGTCTCGGTTTTGGGAAGTGAAGATGGCGCTTCAAGCAGATTGAATCTTTCACAAGCTTTCAACTCTTTGGGAACAGCGATTGCACCTTTAATCGGCGCTTCCTTTTTGTTGAGTGATACCATTAAATCTTCGGAAGAAATTTCAGTTTTAGCGGATGTTGACCGCAGTACTTATTACATTTCGGAAGCTTCAGCTGTTCAAACGCCTTTCCTATTTATTGCAGCATTTATAGGGTTTTTGGCATTGTTATTTGTTTTTATAAAACTTCCGAAGATTTTGGAAAAAAGTCCCGTGGGTGGCTACGGAAAACTTCTGAAAAATAAAATCGTGATGCTCGGCGCTTTGGGTATTTTCCTATACGTAGGTGCGGAAGTTGCTATTGGCAGTTATTTGGTGAATTATTTTATGAGTATGAATATTGCAGAAATAATCCAGCAAAACGAAACCATGAAATACATTGCAGAACGTCTTTTAAACACAGATATAAATATGATAGATAACAAGGCAATTGTGGGCGCATTTGTTGTTTTTTACTGGAGTGGTGCCATGGTTGGTCGATTTGTAGGAGCGTATCTCACAAAAATAATTAAGCCTTCAAAAGTGCTTTCTGTATTTGCTGTTTTGGCCGTAACAATGTTATTGATTTCAATGAATACAAGTGGTTTAACAGCTATGTGGTCTATTCTTGCTGTTGGACTTTTCAATTCTATAATGTTTCCAACAATCTTTGCTTTGACTATTGATGGTTTGGGAGATTTGAAACCTCAGGCTTCTGGTTTGCTTTGTATGGCAATTGTGGGAGGCGCCGTTATTCCGCCAGCGTATGGTTTTTTAACTGACAATGTCGGTTTTAAAATTGCACTTCTACTCGTGATTGCCTGTTATGGTTACATCTTTATTTTTGGGAGAATGAAAAGTCGTTCGCGCATATAGTCAACATTTTAGCTTTCATTCACTAAAAAAACCATAACATTCACTAAAAATTTATTTATATAATCGGGTTAAGTTTTTAGTTTACAGCTTTACGTTTAAAAAATTGTTGTGAACTAAGTTATGTTCTTGATTTCTGATTTGATTAAAGAAAGCCACTGTGGGGTGTGGCTTTCTTTTAATAGTTTTTTAATAATACTGAATTAAGGATAAGGTAATAGTAAGTTATTAGTTTTGACCTGAAATCAATCGTGATCAAATTGTTTTCAATTTTCAGTGTTAAAGAGTAAAGTCGCTTTTGAGGAGGAGCGACTTTTGCTTTTTTATTGCGCAAAGATCATTTCGCCTTTGCTTTCAAGTTCCTTAAATTTCATTACAAGTTCCAATGCGTCTGGGATAACATCGCTGCAGCAAATAATCAAAGAACCCTTTTTGGCATTTTTAACCGCATATGTAATGGCTTCTTTTTCTGAAGGAATGATGGTAGTTTTTTTGTTTGGATCTCTCATTTTTATACCGTCATTCAGCATTTTTATTAAATCTTCCTCAGATTTTCCGCGAAGATTTTTATCCTGTCTAATAATTATTTCGTCAAACATTTCTGCAGCTATACTTCCCAATTCGTTGGTGTCTTCTTCCCTTCTATCTCCCACTCCCGCAATAATTCCTATTTTTTCAGTTGCGTCAAAAGTATCTGTAAATTTTTGTAGCGCCCGCATTCCTGCTGGATTATGCGCATAATCAAGCAATATGCTGAAATTTTCAAATTTGAAAAGATTCAACCTTCCTGGTGTTTGGGAAGCCGAAGGAATAAAGGTTTCCAAAGCCACTTTCATATCTTCAATGCTAATGCCGCGAACATTTGCAGCAATCACAGCCGGAAGAACATTTTGAATCATGAAAGTTGCCTTCCCTCCATAAGTCAATGGAATATCTTCAGCTTTCATAATCCGCATTTTCCAAGTACCACGGCAAAGCGTAACGTATCCATTTTCATAAATAGCGGTAATTCCACCAAGTTTTTGAAGCGCTTTTATCCGCGGATTTTCTTCATCCATCGAGAAAAGTGCGAGGTTGCAATTAATGGTTCTTCGCATTTCGTATACCAAATCGTCATCGGCGTTTAAAATAGCGTAACCATCGGGCAAAACAGTTTCAGGAATTACGCCTTTCACTTTTGCTAGTTGTTCTACAGTATGAATTCCTTTCAGTCCCAAATGATCTGCGGCAACATTGGTTACAATACCAACATCACATTTTTTGAAACCGAGCCCAGCACGTAAAAGTCCGCCCCGTGCACATTCCAAAACTGCGAAATTTACTGTTGGATCTTTCAGTACAAATTCTGCACTTGCAGGACCTGTACAATCGCCTTTCATCAACAATCTGTTCTGAATGTAAACACCATCACTGGTGGTGTAGCCCACTCTGTAGCCTTTCATTTTTGCCATATGTGCAATAAGGCGTGTTGTTGTGGTTTTTCCGTTGGTTCCGGTAATTGCTATAATTGGAATTCTTCCTGTACCACCTTGCTGCCCTTGCTGCGGAAATAGTTTGTCAACAACTGGTGCTGCAACGTTTCTGGGTAAACCTGTGGTTGGTGCCAAATGCATTCTAAATCCAGGTCCAGCGTTAACTTCTAAAATAGCACCGCCAGTTTCACTCAACGGCTGGCTAATGTCTGTAGTCATTATATCAATTCCACAAATATCGAGATCTATTATTTTTGAAATTCGTTCAGCCATTGATACATTAGATGGATGTACAATATCGGTAATATCTTCCGCAGTTCCACCCGTACTAAGGTTGGCAGTGTCTTTTAAAATAACTATTTCATCCTTTGCTGGCACGGAATCTTCCGTATATCCGTTTGCTGCAATGATTGTTTTGGTCAAATCATTTATGGTGATTTTTGTAAGCACATTTTCGTGCCCATAACCACGACGGGGATCTTTATTCACCTCATCAACCAATTCTTTTATGGTTGATTTTCCGTCACCAATAATGTGTGCTGGACTTCGTTTTGCCGCGGCAACCAATACATTATTTATAACGAGTAACCTGTAATCTTCGCCTGTAACAAATTTTTCAATAATTACTTTTGGAGAAACAATTTTTGCAGCGTGAAATGCCACTAAAGCATCTTCATAGTTTTTAATATTTACCGTAATTCCGCGGCCGTGATTTCCCCCCACAGGCTTTACAACCAAAGGAAAGCCTACATATCTGCAAGCTTCTTTCAAACTGCTTTCGCGACTGATTATATCGCCACGTGGCACTTCAACCTCAGCTTGCTCCAAAAGATATTTAGTATCTTCTTTGTCGCAGGCTATTTCTACACCAATGCTACTTGTTTCGGAGGTTACGGTTGCCTGAATTCTTTTTTGGTTGGCTCCATAACCCAATTGAACCAATGAATATTTATTCAAACGAATCCATGGGATACCACGTGCTTCGGCCTCTTCAACAATAGAACCCGTACTTGGCCCCAAACGTTCATCTTCACGAATTTCGCGCATTCGCTGAATGTCGGCTTCCAAATTATAATTATCGCCAGCAATAATCGCATTGCAAATATCAACCGCAGCATTTGCAGCATAACGTCCAACGTTTTCTTCAATATAACTGAAAACTACATTATAAACACCTTTTTCTCCATAGCCCCTTGTTCTTCCGAATCCCGTGTCCATATCTGCCAAAGTTTGTATTTCAAGGGCAATATGTTCTATAACATGTCCCATCCACGTTCCTTCTTCAACTCTTTGAAAAAAACCGCCCGGCTCGCCCACGCTGCAACGATGGCTATACATACTCGGGAACATCATTTTAAGTCGGTCGCTGAAGCCTTCAATCTTGTTAGAAGGGAGCTCTTCCATTTCTTCAAGATCCAGAACCATAACTATTAATTTATGCCGACGAATGGACCAGTAATTTGGTCCTCGCATGGCGTTGATTTCCCTAATTCGCATACGTTTACAGATTTATTAGTTTATTTCGAATTTGATAAATATATGATTAATTTTTATAACAATTAACGTATTTTTGCCCGCAAATCAAATAAATTCATGAGCGTAAAAGGCACACTGATCCCCATAGGTGGAAATGAAGACAAGGGCATTGAACAAAGTGAAATATATACTTTAGAATATATTCAGGAAGGGATTCTTTCCCGCGTGGTGCGAGAGAGTGGTGGTAAAGACGCACTAATTGTCGTGATTCCAACCGCATCCAGTATTCCAAATGAAGTGAGTGAAAATTACCTAAACGCTTTTGGAAAATTGGGCTGCAAAAATGTTCGTATCATGGACATCCGCAATCGTGAAGAAGCTGAGGATCCGCTACATCTTGATTTAATGCAAAAAGCAGACTGTGTGATGTTTTCCGGCGGAGACCAGTCTAAAATTGTCCAGTATATCGGTGGAACTAAACTCCACAAAATAATTCAAAACCGATACGAAAAAGACAATTTTGTAATTGCTGGAACCAGCGCAGGTGCTATGTGCATGAGCCAAGAAATGATTAAAGGTGGTGGTATTAAAGAGGCATTTACAAAAGGAGCTGTTATGATGGGAGAAGGCATGGGATTTATTCCAAACTTGATTATAGATTCACACTTTATTCGTCGCGGACGTTTTGGAAGGCTTGCCGAAGCTGTTGCACGTTTCCCAAAACTTATTGGTATTGGTTTAGCTGAAGATACCGGACTCGTAATCAAAAAGTGCAATATAGTTGAAGTGATTGGCTCAGGAATGGTCATCCTTTTTGATCCAAGAAAATTGAAGCACAACAATCAAGCAATGGTTGAAAATGGTACCCCAATGTCTCTCAATAATTTAAAAACCCATATTTTGGCGAATGGCGACCGTTTTGATATTAAGAAAAACAAGCTTAAAATTTCGCCATATCACCTTAGGGTCATTGAATCTCAAACTTTATAGATCCCAATCTCCTTTTTTCCTTCGGAATTTTTAAAGGCCCGATACATTCCTTCGGTATTGAACGGCATTGCAATATTTCCGTTGGCATCAACTGCAATTAAACCTCCGTCTCCACCGATTTCTAAAACACGCTTGTTTATTACTTCTTGAGCGGCTTCTTCCAAAGTCATTCCTTTGTGTTCTATTGATTAAAGAAACCCCTCCCGCATCCAAAAACTTGCCGTCCATAATGGTAACTTGCACTTCGTGGATGCCGTCATTGGTGAAAACGCTTCCTATAAGGAAATTACTTATATTTAAACAGAACTAAAAACCAGTTAAATTACAAAAAGAATAAAATTGTAAAGAGATTGTAAAAACACGATGCATTTACTTCAAGAAAAGTAGAAATTAAAAAGGCAAAAAAATAGTATCAATCATGAAAAAAAATATTCTCAGAAAACAGAGATTTAGTATCGTATTGTTACTATTTATTTCTACGCTATCAATTTTTGCTATAGCTACGCTATCGGATAAAAACAACAAACTTTTAGCTTTTAAAAATATCGCTATTAACAATGCAAAATTAATGGGAGTTTCATATAATACAAATTATAGTGTTGGTAGTATTTGCGACTCTTTTCCTATTACAGATAACGGATTCACTCCTCCACCTAGTTTTACAGGTTTTACTGTAGCCATTACAACTAGTGGCTTAGACACTAATAGAAGCTGTACAATCAATATAACTAAAGGAGTAATCGGAGGCATTAGAAATATTTCTGAACACTATCTTCGGGTCACCAATATGACACCAAATATTGCGATAGATGGTTCTGGAAATCTAGTTTATACTGATTCAAATGGGGTTGACGATGTTATAACTATTGTAGTTGATGGAACTAACTATCGTATTGGTAATCCCAATGGTAATTTAACTGCTGGTAAAGGAACCACACAAGATGGAACAGAAATAATGGCTACTATTGCTTTAGTAACTGGAGAAATACAAATCAACACCCAAGATGGTGATGATTTATTAAATGTAGATTTTTCTGGAGGAAACTTCACGAATGCTATATACTATAACGGGGGATCCCAAAGTGCTGCTCCGGGAGATTTACTATCTTTTAATGGTGGAGCAAGTTTTGCTCAAGTAACCCACAATTTTACCAATGAAAATGATGGTACGGTAAATATTACAGGAAACAGCACTATTTTTTATAAAGGATTAGAACCAATTATTGATAATTTAAACGTTACCGATAGAGTTTTTAATTTTAATGGAGGCGCCGAAACCATTACACTAAATGCAGGAGGAACTCTTAACGATCAAATAGATTCTTCTCTTGGGGAATCGGTAGACTTCAATAATCCTTCCAACTCACTTACGATAAATGCCGGCACTGGTGACGATATTATTAATATTAAAGGGGTAGATGCAGGATTCGATGCCGATTTAACAATTAATGGAGACGATGATAATGACACCATCAACTTCCAGATTAATGCAACAAATATAGGAAGTGGAGCACTTACTACTTTTTCAGAAATATTATTAATCTCAGCCGATGTCAGTACCACAGGTACAATTACTACTACTTCCACAGACAACACAATTGTAAACAATAATGCTACGGTTCAATCTACAGACGGGAACATCAATATGACGGCAGGTACAGCACTCTCAGCTGGATTAAGCATTAATAATGCTACGCTACAGACTACTGGAGCTGGAAGTATTTCTCTCTCTGGAGATGATACCGGAAATTTTGCTGGAGTGTATTTACACGATAATGCTTTAGTAAGATCTAATGGTGGTGGAATAACTGTAATTGGTAATGGAGTTAATAGTAAAGGAGTCTATCTCTTATCGGGTGCAACAATTGAGGATCTTGCATCTGGGAATGTACAACTGCATGGTACTGGAGGCCTTGGCGGAGGGAATGGATCTGGAGTTGAAATAGTTGCTGAAAGTGTTGTTAGAGCGCATAACGGAGCTATAAATATTAATGGTTCTGGCGGCAACGGAACAGACCCATTTAATATCGGAGTTTTCTTGGATCGTGGGTTAGTAGAAGCTACAGGCTCTGCGTCTATCACAATTTTAGGCACAGGAGGTGCTGGCAGTCAGAATATTGAAGGGATAAATCTTTATGGTGGTGATAGTATTATTTCTAACGGTGGAGGAATAAATTTAACGGGGCTTGGGGGTATTTCAACTCCAGGAAGTGATGGTAGTAGTGGTGATAATGCTTCTGGAATCTCAATGGATGCCACAGTTATATCAGACTCTGGCAACGGGAATATAGTTTTAAATGGAACAGGAGGGGCTGCTACAAGAGAGGCAATGGGGATATATATTCAAGATGTTAATATGTTAGCTACTAACGGAGATATTATATGTACTGGAATTGCTACCGATATTACAGGTGTTCGGAATTATGGTTTATGTTTAGTAGATAACAAAATTGAATCTATTAACGGAAATATAATATTTAGTGGCACTTCAGGTGCTGCAAATTATTCAGCTATAAATTTTCAAGAATATCAATACCTTTTGATAGCAGGGGGTGTTTTTACTGCTACTGCCATTACCGGTGGACTAAACACACCTACTGGCTTTTCGACTCCTGGGGGTGAATTATATCGACTCTTTGATGCTACTTCCACTGAAGTGAATGGATTAATATCGCCTGGACAAGAACAGTCAATAGGAAATATGTATGTGAATGGTGACTTTTCAATTAATTTGGGCAGTACCTATCTATGGGAAATAACACGTGATGACAATGTCTCGGAATATGACCAAATACTTATTACTAACGGTACGGTAGATGTAACCGATGCAACTTTGAGCCTCTTTGATTATTCGGCTAGTGATAATTATCCTGAAGCTGATGAATATGTAATTATCGACAATGATGGTACAGATACTATTATTGGTAATTTTAATGGGCTTCCAAATAATACACCTATATTTTTAAATGAAGAGTTCTTCTATATATTCTATGATGGTGGAGATGGTAATGATATTGTATTAGTTGTCAATTCAATACCTACAGCTAACTGTCAGGATATAACTGTACAGCTAGATACAACAGGAAATGTTACAATTTTACCTTCGGATATAGATAATGGATCTTCCGACCCTAATGGTCCGGTAACTTTATCACTGGATATTGATTCCTTTACTTGTGAGGATTTAGGTTCAAATACAGTTACTCTAACGGTTACGGATAGTACAGGATATGAAGCTATTTGTACAGCTATAGTTACCGTAGAAGATGGCGTACCTCCAACAATTACTTGTCCTGCAAATATAACAGTTAGTAATGATCTAGGTCAATGTGGTGCAATAGTTGATTACGATCTTACTCTTTTTGATAATTGTTCAATTAGTAATCTTACAACAACGCTTACTGAAGGATTACCATCTGGAGCAATTTTCCCACTAGGAACGACTACTAATACTATTGTAGTTACAGATCTAGCAGGCTTAACAGATACTTGTAGTTTTAACGTTACTGTTATTGATGATGAAGCCCCAGAAGTTGTTTGTCAAGACATTACGGTAGCATTAGATGTAACTGGAAATATAAGTATATTAGACTCAGACTTAGATGGTGGAAGTACGGATAATTGTACCAGTAATAGTATTCCTGTATTGATAGCTGCTCATCGTTTTGATCATTTTTTAAGCTACATTGATACTGACACATATACTTCTGTGAGTCCAGATATTCAAATTACATTTGCAGGTAATCCAATTCATGGAATACTTGGGTTGGATTTAAACCCTATTGATGGTTTATATTATACAGTAGCTTATATTATTGATCAAAATGATCCTTACTTAGCTACTTTAGATCCACAAACTGGTTTAGTGACAATTATTGGAAGTAATCTTTTAGAAAATATTTATAGCATTACCTTTACATCTGATGGAATACTATACGGTATTTCAGCTTTTGGATTATTTACTATCGATACAATTACTGGAACTTTATCTCAGTTATTAACTATAGATTTAAGTGAAAATTCAATTGCATATAATCCAGATGATGGATTAATTTATCGTTGGTCACTAGATAATGGGGCTAACAGTATTTCATTTAAAAGCATCAATCCCAATACTTTAGTTGTAACTACTATTCCTATATCTGGATATCCACCCTATACTGTGAGTGGTACTCAGTATATAGGTGGAGGTGAGTTTATACTTGTTGATAATTATAATATGGAAATGATAACAATGGACACCACAGGTTTCTCAACACTTATTGGGCCTTCTGTTTCTTATTTTAGTGGTTTAGAGTTTTATACTATTCCTGCAGGACCTTCAACTTTATCCTTTAGCGCAAGTCAAACCGATTTTACTTGTGATGATATAGGGCCAAATACAGTTACACTAACAGTTACTGATGGAAGCGGAAACGCTTCTACATGTTCCGCTATTGTCACCGTTGAAGATCTAATAGCTCCTGATCTTGTATGCATGGACATTACCCTTGAATTAGAATCGAATGGTACGGCAACGATTACTCCAGCAGATGTTATTGATTCATCAGTTGATAATTGTGGTATTTTAACCTCAGCAGTAAATATAGTAGACTTCGATTGTAGTGATATTGGAACCCCAGTGACTGTAACTGTATTTGTAGTAGATAACAATGGTAACTCTTCCACTTGTACGTCGGTAGTAACTGTAGTAGATCTATTCGCGCCTGTAGTTATATGTCCACCAGACATTACAGTAGATCCAGGTAGTGGTAATTTGTTCTATCAAGTGCCAGATTACTTCGCCCTAGGGGAAGCAACAGCTGTCGATAATTGTACATATCCATTAACAATTCTTACTCAAGATCCTGAGCCAGGCAGTTTATTACCTGATGGAGTATATACTGTCACTATGATGGCGGAAGATGAATACAGAAATTTAGGAACTTGTACCTTCGAGTTGACTGTAGAGAGTGTACTTGGAATCTATGATAATAATTCTGAAGATTTTGCTTCGATAGTAATATATCCTAATCCTACTGATAATGAAGTGTACATAAGCAATCCTAAACATATAAACCTTAGTGATGTAACTCTTTATGACCTAATGGGTAGAATCGTTAGTAAAGTAGATTTAACGAATATGGGAACAGAGTTTACCTTTGATGTTTCTTCTTTAACCAATGCTCCTTATTTTTTAGTAATTAAAGGGAGTCAAGGTATTTTTATCAAAGAAGTAATTATAAATCATTAAAAATCTTAATCAAGACTAGTTTCTGTAAATTAAGACTTTATTTAATCCATTTGAATTTTTACACCCTCGATACATCCCTTCAGTATTAAAAGGCATTGCAATATTTCCATCGGCATCAACGGCAATCAGTCCGCCGTCACCACCAATTTCCAAAACCCTTTTATTTATTACTTCGGAAGCAGCTTCTTGCAGAGACATTCCTTTGTATTCCATTAAACAGGAAACATCATAAGCCACCACGCCACGTATGAAATATTCGCCGCTACCCGTACAACTTACTGCGCAGGTTTTATTGTTGGCATAGGTTCCTGACCCAATCATTGGACTATCGCCTACACGGCCCCATCGCTTGTTGGTCATGCCGCCTGTTGAGGTTGCAGCCGCAATATTCCCATTTTTATCACAAGCCACAGCGCCTACAGTGCCAAACTTGCCTTCCTTTTTCATGCTGTGATCCAGCTGGAACTTATCGCTATCTTTTATATTTTGCCATTGTTGGTAGCGGTGTTCATCATAAAAATAATCTGGAGTTTCTATATTGTATCCCAAGCTATTTGCAAAACGCATTGCACCTTCACCTGCCAGAAAAACGTGGTCTGTTTTTTCCATTATATCTCGCGCCAATGAAATTGGATTTTTAATCCCAGTAATTAAAGAAACAGCTCCAGCATCCAAAGTCTTCCCGTCCATAATAGCGGCGTCCATTTCGTGGGTGCCATCATTGGTGAAAACGCTTCCTTTGCCAGCGTTGAAAAGTGGGGAATCTTCCAAATAATTTACTGCAGATTCTATAGCTTCCATAGCAGAACCATTGTTTTCCAAAATAGCATATCCTTTTTCAAGCGCTGCGCTTAAGGCAGTTTTATACTCTTCTTCCTTTTCGGGGGTCATTAATCCTTTTACAAGAGTTCCTGCGCCGCCGTGGATTACTATTGAATATTTATTCATCAATCATTAATTTAAAGGCGAAAAATACGAATTGCCTTTCACAATAAACTCTTTCATTTATAATTTTCTTTTTCACAGAAAACACTTCATTTGTGAAGTGTTCTTTTTATTTTTGAAAACCTTGTAAAGCTAACGATTTGTCCGCTCGAGCGCAGTCGGGAAATCTTTAACGAATTCTTGCTTTAAAAGAGACCCCTCGACTGCGCTCGGGGAGACATTTAGAATAAAACAAAAAACTATGTCTGCCAAAAAACGACTCTTCCTTGTTGATGCCTACGCCCTAATTTTTAGAGGGTATTTCGCTTTAATAAAAAACCCACAAATAAACAGCAAAGGCCAAAACACTTCAGCCATTATGGGGTTTATGAATTCACTTATAGACGTGGTAAAAAGAGAACGCCCAGACCATCTGGCCGTTTGTTTCGACAAAGGCGGCAGTGAAGCCCGCAACGAAATGTTTCCAGACTACAAAGCTAATAGAGACGAAACGCCAGATGCCATAAGGCTTGCCATTCCTTACATTTATAGTATTCTCGAAGCTATGAAAATTCCAATTATGGTGAAGGATGGTTTTGAAGCAGATGACGTAATTGGCACCTTAGCAAAAAAAGCCGAAAAGGAAGGCTATACTACATTTATGGTTACGCCAGACAAGGATTTTGCGCAATTGGTTTCAGAAAATATATTTATGTATCGCCCCGTTTTTGGAGGTGGTTATGAAACTTGGGGTATTCCCGAAGTTCAGAAAAAATTTGAAGTGAATGATCCGCTACAAGTAATTGACTTTTTAGGAATGATGGGAGATAGCAGTGACAACATTCCCGGACTTCCAGGCGTAGGCGAAAAAACTGCCAAGAAATTTTTGAAGGAATTTGGCTCTATGGAAGGCCTGCTTGCAAACACCGCACAGCTAAAAGGTAAAATGAAAGAAAAGGTTGAAGAAAACGTTGAACTTGGTTTACTCAGCAAAAAACTGGCAACCATTATGCTGGATGTGCCCGTTGAATTCAACGAAGCTGATTTTGAAATGTGCCCTCCTGATACCGAAAAAGTCTTGGAAATTTTTGATGATTTGGAGTTCAGAAGACTAAAAGACAATTTCCTCAACGCTTTTTCTATTGAAGGCATGGCTTCTATGGGCACCAGCCGTGTAACCCAAGAAAATAACAACGCTTCAGATACAAAACCGAATCCTGCTAAAAACAATCCTGCTGGCGAAGGTCAATTCTCGCTCTTCGGCAACGGTGGCGATGCTTCCGAAGAAATAAAAACTTACAACTCTCGCGCTACCATTGAAAACACTGAACATTTCTACCAAACCGTGCAGCCCGGAATGGGCACCAAATTGTTTCTTCAAAATTTAATGAAGAAGAAAAGCGTTTGTTTTGATACTGAAACTACAGGTTTGAATCCGTTGGAAGCTGAATTGGTCGGCATTGCTTTTTCTTGGGAAAAAGGAAAAGGGTTCTATATTCCCTTCCCAGAAAACCGTGAAGAAGCACAACAACTTTTGGAAGAACTACGTCCCTTTTTTGAAGACGAAACTATTCAGAAAATTGGTCAAAACTTGAAATACGACATTAAAGTATTAGCCAAGTACAATATTTCAGTAAAAGGAAAATTGTTTGATACCATGCTTGCGCACTATCTCATAAATCCAGATATGCGCCACAACATGGACGTTTTGAGCGAAACCTACCTCAACTATACCCCCGTTTCTATCACAGAATTGATTGGTAAAAAAGGTAAAAATCAATTGAATATGCGCGAAGTTTCTGTTGAAAAACAGACTGAATACGCCGTTGAAGATGCCGATGTTACCTATCAATTAAAGGAACATTTCGAAAAAGAACTTGGCGAAGCAAACACCCAAAAACTTTTTGATGAAATTGAAGTACCGCTCCTGCGGGTTTTAGCAGCTATGGAACTAGAAGGCATTAATCTAGACGAGGGTTTTCTGAAAAAGCTTTCCAAAGAACTGGATATAGATATTCTTCAACTTGAAAAACGCATTTACGAAGAAGCTGGCGAAACCTTCAACATCGCATCTCCAAAGCAGTTAGGCGATATTCTCTTCGGAAAAATGAAATTGATAGACAAACCGAAAAAAACCAAAACAGGCCAATATTCTACGGCGGAAGATGTGCTTTCCTATTTGGCAAAAGACCATAAGATTATCTGCGATGTTTTGGAATACCGTGGTTTGGCAAAGCTGAAAAGCACCTATGTTGACGCCTTGCCCGAGCAAGTTGAAAAATCCACAGGTCGTGTGCATACAGATTATATGCAAACTGTTGCAGCTACGGGCCGCTTGAGCAGCAACAACCCAAACCTTCAGAACATTCCTATCCGCACCGAGCGTGGGCGTGAAGTGCGTAAAGCATTCATTCCAAGAAACGAAGACTACGTTTTGATGGCGGCGGATTATTCACAAATAGAATTGCGTATTATAGCAGCTTTGAGCGAAGAAGATACAATGATTGAAGCCTTTAAACATGGGGAAGATATTCACGCTTCCACCGCTTCAAAAGTGTTTAATGTTCCTTTGGGTGAAGTGACGCGTGAGCAACGAAGCAATGCAAAAACGGTGAATTTCGGAATAATCTACGGCGTTTCCGCTTTTGGCTTAAGCAACCAAACCGATCTTTCCAGAGGCGAAGCCAAAGATTTGATAGACACCTATTACAAAACCTATCCAAAACTTCGCAATTACATAAGCGAGCAAATCGATTTTGCACGTGAAAACGGTTATGTACAAACGGTTTTGGGCAGAAGACGTTATCTAAAGGACATCAACGGAAGCAACCAAGTAGTGCGTGGTGCCGCAGAGCGAAACGCCGTGAACGCTCCAATACAGGGAAGCGCGGCAGACATCATTAAAATAGCAATGATAAACATCTACAAAAAACTTGAAGAAGAAAACTACAAAAGCAAAATGCTTCTCCAAGTGCATGATGAACTTGTTTTTGATGCTTACAAACCCGAACTGGAAAAACTAAAAACCATGGTGAAGCTTGAAATGGAGAACGCCTACAAACTTACCGTGCCGTTGGATGTAGATATGGGTGTTGGGGATAATTGGTTGGAGGCGCATTAAATTATTTAGATAAGATTATAAAAATAAAAAAGCCGAAAGAACATCTTTCGGCTTTTTTGCTTATAAAAGTATTCGCTTATTGCTTTGTATACACAAAAGTAATATCCTCGGTAACAGTAGTGGTAGTGCCGTTGTCGTCCACTTCAATAAATAAACCTTCCTGGATAACATAGGTAAGTGTGTTGCCAGAAATAGTAGCATTGGCATTGCCAAAACCACCAACTACTAACGACACATCATTACCTTCCTTGGTGTAAACAAAAGGAGTTACCTCAGTTTCAGAAACACAATCAATAGTGTACTCATACTCATCTGTTGTTCCGACAACCAATGTAAGTTGTATGTCGGCATATGAAGTAGAAGTAGCCTCTCCGGTACCATTACCATCAAAGCTAAGAGTCTCGTTTTGGTAACAATCAGTCTCATCCATTACACTTTTTGAGGCCGTTCCATCATTATTTAAGTCGTAAGCATTCTCAGTTTCAAAAGCGGTCAGTTTCCAGTTCCCTTCCACAGAAGTACTGTTGTTGCTGTTGTCATCATCTTTAGAGCAAGCTGTAAAAGCTGCAGCCACAAGAAGTAATCCAAATAATTTTTTCATAGTTTTGTTTTTTTATGGGCGCAAAACTAAATGAAATTAAACCTAACGAGCTCTTTCAAACGTTAAATAAACACATATATTTTTAATCGAAACGTTCAGTGCCATTCTGTGAAAACTTGGGGGTTGGGGAGAATTGAGAGTAAGAATATTAAACAAGTTGGCTGTCTTTGCATTTCAATCTTTTTATCGAAACAACATTAATAAGAGTTTTTCAGTCTTACGTCTTAAATCTTAAAGCGAAGCGGACTTACATCTTTAATGAAATCTATATCTTTAAGAACAATTATCAAAGGATATGAGCAAACTGATTTCAAAAAAGAAACCCGCCTACCCAATTACCGAAGCGCTTTCAAAATATCTTACCCGCCATGGACGTAATATAAAAATCCCCATTTATTATGACGACCTTATGCGTTTTCATGGCTCGGTGAACATTTATGACAAAAATGGGAATGATACCCTGTGGGTAAGTGTCTATTATTCTGAATTTGAAACCGAAGAAATAAATCTCAGCCTAAAAAGAATGTATTCCATATTGCATTCTGACGGAAGCGATATCCTGCTACCCTACTTAAACATTGACCAGATAGACTTTTGCACGTTTGGAAATTCAAAACCTTTCCGAGTAAAGGTCCGAAACATATTAAACGATAACTATCTTTTTCTTTACATAAAAAAGGCAGACGCTTCGCGTATTTATGGTTTGGAGTTGGAACACCTTCTTTCACCCAACCACATTAACTTTCTAGTGCATGGAAATACATTGATAGAAGAACATATTTCAGGCATTCCTGGAGACGATTTTATTAAAAACAATCTTAATACATGTTCTGAAAGAGATAAAAAAGAGATAGCAAAAGAGTTCGTAAAATTCAACGAACGCTGCTTTGTTAGGCTCTTGGGCGATATGCGATCCTATAATTATGTAATGGTGCTGACCCACGATTTTGATCGTATTCAATATAGAATCCGCGCCATAGATTTTGACCAGCAAAGTTATGAAGGCAATGCAAAGGTTTATCTTCCCCAATTTCTAAAAGAAAATAACAAACTTGTAAAAATGACTTCCGAATTACTACAGGAAGCATCAATAGAACAATACAAAAACGAAGAACGTTCCTTATTGGCAAAAAGAGCCACTAGTGAAAAAAATCGTCTTAAAGAACTTATGGATTGTATGCTGAACGACCATATTTCAACCCCTCAAAAAATTAAGGAATTAAAAATGGATTTATTCAGTCTGACGGGCGACATAAATTTTAAAAAATCCAAGAATATGGGCGAAATTTTAAAAAGCGCGTTGGATTTTATTATACGGAATTATAAAAGTGAAAACCCGTTCATAATTTCTTAGATATAAAATGTTGATAAGTAACATACGTCTATTTGTTATGCGCGCATAGTATTTTTTATCTTTATCCGGACGGGTTATATTTTGTATATTCTAAAAATTAAAAGTCTTTTCCATGGAAATTAAAAAAGTGTTAGTCGCCAATCGCAGTGAAATTGCAATCAGGGTTTTACGTGCCTGTACAGAAATTAATTTGAAGACGGTCGCCATTTTTACTTATGAAGACCGCTATTCACAGCATCGCTATAAAGCAGATGAATCTTACCAAATAGGCGAAAACGACCAACCTTTAAAGCCGTATCTCGATGGCGATGCTATCATTGCATTGGCCAAATCCAAAAACGTGGATGCCATCCACCCCGGATACGGATTTTTATCTGAAAATTCTGAATTTGCCCGTAAATGTGCCAAAAACGGAATCATTTTTATTGGCCCAGACCCAAAAGTTATGGATGCTCTCGGCGATAAAATAACCGCAAAAAAAATCGCCGAAAAATGCAAGGTTCCCATTATAAAAAGTAACACTAAAAAGCTATCTTCTTTAAAAATTGCCCTTTCCGAAGCCGATGCCATTGGCTATCCATTAATGCTCAAAGCAGCATCTGGCGGTGGCGGAAGAGGAATGCGTATAATTAGAACCGATGAAGATTTAAAAAATAATTTTGAGTCTGCAAAAAGCGAATCCTTAAATGCTTTTGGGGATGATACGATGTTTCTTGAAAAATATATTGAGAATCCAAAACACTTGGAGGTTCAGATTGTTGCAGATAACCACGGAAACATCCGTCATCTTTTTGAGCGCGACTGCTCTGTACAGCGAAGACACCAAAAAGTAGTAGAAATTGCTCCTTCCCATAATGTATCGGAAAATGTTAAACAAGCACTTTACAAATACGCCATCAGTATTGCCGAAGAAGTAAATTATAATAATGTTGGGACTGTGGAATTTCTGGTTGATCAGAAAGACGATGTTTATTTTATTGAAGTAAACCCTCGAATTCAGGTGGAACACACCGTAACCGAAATGGTAACGGGCATAGACCTAATAAAGACTCAAATTTTTGTTGCTGGCGGCTATAAACTTTCAGACCAACAAATAAAAATTTATGGCCAGGAATCACTGGCCACCTATGGTTTTGCACTTCAGTGCCGATTGACCACTGAAGATCCCGCAAATAACTTTACGCCAGATTACGGCACAATCACTACCTACAGAAGTGCTGCGGGCATGGGCATACGTCTGGATGCTGGGAGTATTTACCAGTCCTACAGCGTAAGTCCGTTTTTCGATTCGATGCTTGTAAAAGTATCCGCTCATGGAAGAACTTTGGACGGAGCCGTTCGCAAGATGGTTCGCGCTTTAAAAGAATTCCGCATACGCGGGGTAAAGACCAATATCCATTTTCTTCAAAATGTAATTCAACACGAAACATTTAAAGAAGGGAAAGCTACCGTCAACTTTATTGGCAATACGCCTGCATTGTTTGAAATTAAACTTTCGCAAGACCGAACTTCAAAAATTGTGAATTACTTAGGCGAAGTAATTGTAAACGGAAACCCCGATGTAAAGACATTTGATAAGAATAGAATTTTCAGAACCCCAAAAATTCCAAGGGTGGAGCCAATGGAAAATTTTCCTAAAGGAACCAAAGATATGCTCACAGAAATGGGGCCGGAAAAATTCTGTGCCTGGTTAAAAGCTGAAAAAAAGATACATTATACAGACACCACGATCCGCGATGCCCATCAATCTTTACTGGCAACTAGGATGCGAACCCACGATATGCTTAACGTGGCAGAAAGCTTCGCCAAAAACCATCCCAACACTTTTAGTATTGAAATGTGGGGCGGTGCTACTTTTGATGTTTGTCTTCGTTTTTTAAATGAGAGCCCATGGACACGTTTACGCGAACTTCGAAAATTGATGCCAAATATCCTCTTCCAAATGTTGCTTCGCGGTTCCAATGGCGTTGGCTATAAAGCATATCCTGATAATCTTATTGAAAAATTCATCGAAACTTCCTGGGAAAATGGAATAGATATTTTTAGGATATTCGATTCATTGAACTGGGTAAAAGCCATGGAACCGAGTATTAATTTCGTTCGCAACAAAACTGGAGGAATTGCCGAAGCAGCCATAAGTTACACCGGTGATATTTTAGACCCAAAGGAAACCAAATACACTTTAAAATATTATACCCAGCTAGCAAAAGACCTTGAAAACGCAGGTGCCCATATGATTGCCATTAAAGATATGGCCGGATTGTTAAAGCCTTACGCGGCAACGGAGTTGGTTTTAGCTTTAAAAGACACTGTGAATATTCCGTTGCATTTACATACCCATGATACTTCCTCCATTCAATCTGCCACTTACTTAAAGGCAATTGAGGCGGGCGTAGATGTTGTTGATGTAGCTTTGGGCGGGTTGTCGGGCTTAACCTCACAACCCAACTTCAATTCAATTGTTGAAATGATGCGAAACCAGGATCGTGAAAACAAGTTCGACATCAATAAACTGAATGAATTTTCTAATTATTGGGAAGATGTTCGCGAAATGTACTATCCTTTTGAATCTGGCTTAAAAGCTGGAACAGCTGAAGTGTATCAACACGAAATTCCGGGTGGACAGTATTCAAATTTACGTCCTCAAGCTGAAGCCCTAGGGTTGGGAGACCGTTTTGATGAAGTGAAAAAAATGTACACTCGGGTAAACGAAATGTTTGGAAATTTAGTGAAAGTTACCCCCAGTTCCAAAGTGGTGGGCGATATGGCCATTTTTATGGTAACGAATAATTTGTATCCCGAGGATGTTATGGAGCGCGGACAAGATATTTCCTTTCCAGAATCTGTTATCAATTTCTTTAAGGGTGACTTGGGACAACCCTTGGGTGGTTTTCCGAAAGAGCTTCAAAAAATAATCCTAAAAAACAATAAAGCATATACCGATAGGCCAAATGCACATTTGGAACCCATAGATTTTGATGCGGAATTCAAAGTTTTTAGTAAAAAATTCCAGGAAGGTTTTACTCGTCCCATTGAGTTTGAAGATTTTCTTTCTTATAGTTTATATCCACGGGTTTTTGAAGATGCACACGAAAAATATAAGTTATATGGAAATGTCGCCATTCTTGATACCCAAAATTTCTTCTATGGAATGAAGCCTCAGGAAGAGGCCATTATTGAACTTGAGCCAGGAAAATCAATTATTGTAAAGCTTCTTTCTATAGGAATCCCAAATGAGGATGGTGTGCGTATCGTTTTCTTTTCGGTAAATGGTGAAAATCGTTTTATAGAAATAAAAGACAAGTCTATTAAGGTAGAAAAAGAGATTCACGCAAAGATAGATCCTCAGGACACCGCTCAATACGGAGCACCATTACAAGGAAGTTTGTATAAAATTTTGGTGAAAAAAGGGCAGGAAATAAAAAAGAACGATCACCTCTTTATTATTGAAGCCATGAAAATGGAAACTACAATAACTGCAAATAAAGCTGGGAAAGTTAAATCCATCTCCCTAAAACCAGGAACAATGGTAATGAAAGATGATTTGATTTTGACTTTGGAATAGCTCTGAAATCAATACTCTGGCTTCGCTCAGCAACCAGAATTTTGAAACTAAATTGAATGCTTTGCGCTTTTGTGAGAGAAAAATTGCAAACAAAAGCGCAAAGCTTTTTAATTAACAAAAAAGTCTTTATTCTTATGTCTTTCAGCGCAGCGGTCTTTTGTCTTAAATTTTATTCCCACCCCTTGCTTTTCAAATAAATAACACTACATTTGCACCCCTCTTAGGCAAAATTCGTTTTGATTTAGGGTGAGAAAACAATGAATTATTAACAATTGACAAAGACTAAATGGATACATTAAGTTACAAAACAGTATCTGCCAACAAAGGAACCGTTGTAAAAGAATGGTTATTGGTAGATGCGGACGGGCAAACATTGGGTCGTCTTGCAAGCGAAGTTGCTAAATTACTTCGCGGTAAGCACAAACCTAGTTTCACCCCTCACGTAGATTGCGGTGATAACGTAATTATTATTAATTCCAGTAAAATAAACCTTACTGGTAACAAATGGAACGACAAAACGTACATTCGCCACACAGGATATCCTGGTGGACAACGTAGCCTTACCGCTACAGAAATGTACAAAAAAGATCCTGCAAGGCTTGTTGAAAAAGCTGTGAAAGGAATGCTTCCTAAAAACAAATTGGGCGCGGAAATCTTCAGAAACTTAAAAGTTTATGTAGATGCAAACCACGGTCAAGAAGCACAAAAACCTAGAGCTATTAACTTTAACGACAACAAGTAATGGAGACAATTCACAAAATAGGCAGAAGAAAAACTGCTGTTGCACGTGTGTACCTTAAAGAAGGTAAAGGAAACATTACCATCAACAAGCGTGAGTTTGAAAACTACTTTCCAACTGGAACCCTTCAGTATAAAGTAAAACAACCTTTAGTACTTACAGAAAACGAAACTACTTTCGACATTACAGTAAACGTATTTGGTGGTGGTATTACAGGACAGGCAGAAGCCATTCGTCTTGCAATCTCCCGCGCTATGTGTACACTTAATGACGAAAATCGTGGAATCTTGAAACCAGAAGGTTTGCTTACAAGAGATCCAAGAATGGTAGAGCGTAAGAAATTCGGACAGAAGAAAGCTCGTAAGAAATTCCAATTCTCTAAACGATAATATTAAAAATTTGTGTGTTGTGCCGCACTTGTTGCGGCACCGCACAATTTTAAGTTCATATTCATTATTAATTAAAAAAGCTGTTATCCGCCTTAGGCGGAGTTAGTTTAGCATCTAAACCAAAGCTCTGCTTTGGTTGCTATCCTTTCACAGAACGTAAACTAAAACAAAAATGGCAAAAAAAGTAGTAGTAAAAGACTTACTAGAAGCTGGTGTGCACTTTGGCCACCTAACCCGCAAATGGAACCCGAACATGGCGCCGTATATCTATATGGAACGCAACGGGATCCACATTATCAACCTTTACAAAACCGCTGCAAAAATTGAAGAGGCTAGCGAAGCCCTTAAGAAAATTTCAGCTAGTGGACGCAAAATTCTTTTTGTAGCTACCAAAAAACAAGCAAAAGACATTGTTGCTGAAAAAGCAAAGAATGCAAACATGCCTTACATCACTGAAAGATGGCCTGGCGGTATGCTTACTAACTTTGTGACTATCCGTAAAGCCGTTAAAAAAATGGCTTCTATTGATAGAATGAAGCAAGACGGAACTTTCATGACTCTTTCAAAGAAAGAGCGTTTGGCAGTAGATCGTCTTCGTGCTAAATTGGAAAAAAACTTAGGTTCTATTTCTGATATGAGTCGTCTTCCTGCAGCACTTTTTGTTGTAGATACAACTCGTGAGCACATTGCAGTTGCTGAAGCGTTGAAATTGAACATTCCAATTTTCGCAATGGTTGATACTAACAGTGACCCACGCGTTATTGATTACGTAATTCCATCAAACGATGATGCTTCAAAATCTATTGACGCTATTATGAGTTTTGTTTCAGAAGCCGTTATTGAAGGTCTTTCTGAAAGAAAATCTGGAGGCGATGATGATAGCGATGATGAAGAAGGAATGGCAAAAAAAGCTAAAGCTCCTAAAAAAGATAAAGAAGGAAAAGAAGCCAAACCAGCAAAAAAAGCAGTAAAAGCTGAAGTTCCTTCAACAGATGAAGAAGATGTGGAAGCCATGAAAGAGGCAAAACAGCCAGTTCGTCAGAAATCGAAAAAAGAAGTTCTTAACGAAGAGGAATAATAACCTTAACTTAAAATCCAAAAGTCGTTTAGTTCTTTTCTTTAGTGAAATAAATTGAACGACTTTTTTACAATAATACTAAACTTTAAAAATTTATAAAAATGGCAAACATAACAGCCGCAGAAGTAAATAAACTAAGACAAACCACCGGAGCTGGAATGATGGACTGTAAAAAGGCATTAGTAGAAGCAGACGGAAATATGGAAGAAGCAATTTCAATCCTTAGAAAAAAAGGACAGAAAATTGCCGAAAAGAGAGCAGACCGCGACTCTAGTGAAGGTGTTGCAACTGCAAAAGTGAACAGCGACAACACAAAAGGTGTTGCTATTTCATTGAATTGTGAAACTGACTTTGTTGCTAAAAACGACTCTTACGTTGAAATGGCAAACAAAATGGCCGAAGTTGCTTTGAATACTTCATCTAAAGATGAGTTTTTGGCTGCAGATTTCGGAGGAATGACCGTTGCTGAGAAATTAACTGAGCAAACTGGTGTAATTGGAGAGAAAATAGAAATTGGTGGTTTCGAAATTTTAGAAGCTCCATATGTAGGTTCTTATGTACACGTTAACAAAATTGCTGCTTTAACTGGTCTTTCAAAAGCAGTTGATAATGCTGACGAATTAACAAAAGATGTTTCAATGCAAGTTGCTTCTATGGGCGCTACTACGCTTTCTTACAAAGATTTTGATCCAGAATTCGTTGCTTCTGAAACTGAAGCAAGAATCGCTGTTATCGAAAAAGATAATATTGAATTGGGTCGTTTGGGCAAAACGCTTAAAAACGTCCCTAAATATATTTCAAGAGCACAATTGACTCCAGAAATTATGGCTCAGGCTGAAGCGGATGCAAAAGCTGAATTGAAAGCTGAAGGCAAGCCAGAGCAAATCTGGGATAAAATCCTTCCAGGAAAAATTGAGCGTTTCATTAGTGACAACACTACAATGGACCACGAAAAAGCGTTGCTTGACCAAAATTTCATTAAAGACGACAAAAAGAACGTTGCAGATTACGTGAAAACGTATGGTGATGTTGAAGTTGTTGGCTTCAAAAGAGTTTCTTTGGCATAAGCTTTTGAGATTTATTCTATAAAAAACGAAAAGAGGCTGATTGATTTCAGCCTCTTTTTTTTTATTCCAATTCTTGCTTTCATATTCAATTTTATTTCCTTCCACCGCATCAATATTTTTCTTTATTTTTGCCTCAGCAAAACCATAGTATGCACTATAAAAGAATTCTTTTAAAACTTTCCGGCGAAGCCTTAATGGGCGATCAACAATATGGCATTGATCCCATTCGCCTTCAAGAATACGCCCACGAAATAAAACAGATTACCGAAAAAGGTGTGGAAGTGGCCATCGTTATTGGAGGCGGTAACATTTTTAGAGGTTTGTCTGGGGCCAGCAGCGGCATGGACCGTGTACAGGGCGACCATATGGGAATGCTTGCAACTGTAATAAACGGCCTTGCATTGCAAAGTGCCTTAGAGAATGAAGATGTACCTACCCGTTTACAGAGTGCAATCAACATCAATGAAGTTGCAGAGCCTTTTATACGCAGGAAAGCAATTCGCCATTTAGAAAAAGGGCGGGTAGTTATATTTGGTGGAGGTACTGGAAACCCATACTTTACTACAGATTCTGCTGCGGTTTTACGGGCTATTGAAATTAGTGCAGATGTTATCTTGAAAGGAACTCGCGTAGACGGTATTTATACTAGCGACCCCGAAAAAGACAAGCAGGCAACAAAATTCGATTTTATCAGTTTTGAAGATGTGTTGCGGAAGGGCCTGAAAGTAATGGATACCACAGCTTTCACGCTAAGCCAGGAAAACGAATTGCCAATCATCGTTTTTGATATGAACACCAAAGGCAATCTTTTAAAGGTTGTTTCCGGTGAAAAGATTGGAACGAAAGTGAATTTGTAAATAAAATAGCCGCGAATTCAGGAATATTTAAATAATTTTATTCGTGAATTTGTGATAAAAAATATAAACCTGTCCCCCTGAGCGCAGTCGAAGGGCTGAATTTTGAATCCTATGGAAGACGAAATAGATTTTATAATTGATGGAACGCGTGAAGCCATGGACAACGCGTTGAAACATTTAGAAAAAGAATTGGTAAACATTCGTGCCGGAAAAGCTTCACCGTCAATGGTTGGTAGTGTAATGGTTGATTATTACGGAAGCCAAACTCCTTTGAGCCAAGTTGCAAATGTGAGTACTCCAGACGGAATGACCATTAGCATTCAACCTTGGGAAAAAGGAATGATTCCAGAAATTGAACGCGGTATCCATTTAGCAAATATTGGTTTTAACCCAATGAATAACGGCGAAAGCGTTATCATCAGCGTTCCTCCTTTAACAGAAGAACGAAGAAAGGATTTGGTAAAACAGGCAAAAGCTGCTGGTGAAGAAGCAAAAATAGGCGTTCGCAACGACCGTAAAAACGCCAACAATGATTTAAAAGGATTGGAAATTTCAGAAGATTTAAAGAAAAGCCTTGAAGATGACATTCAAGAAATGACCGATCAGCACATCAAAAAGATTGATGAGACCTTGGCTAAAAAAGAAAAAGAAATAATGACTGTGTAATTCACGTTTCGTTAAACTAAATACAATAAAGCGGCATATTAGCCGCTTTCTTTTTACTTTTAAGCTGCTTAAAATTAACCTTTCCGAATGCGAAAACTCCTTTTTTTTGTTTTTTTCAGTGTTACTTTTTATGTTGTTGCACAGGAGCCTTCAATACAAACTGACAAGGATTCCATTTCAAGTGTTGCTGACAAAAAAGAGCACCCGCTTTCTTCGGGTTATTACCCTATTGGTTTTTTTGACATTGATCTTAAAACCTTAATAAAATATAACAATTATGAAAGCTTCCGTTTGGGAATTGGCGGACTAACCAACGACAAACTTTTTGAAAAATACAAGCTGGGTGGTTATGTTGCTTATGGTTTTAAGGACAAAGCCCTAAAATATAGTTTAGGCGCCAGCGCCCGCATGAACAAAGAAAATAAAACCTGGGTAAGTGTATATTATGTTGATGATATAAAGGAAATTGGAACTTTTGATTTCCTTACTGATGCGCGGGTCTATTCTATTTTTGAGCCAAGACTCGTTAATATTATCCAATTTTACAAATACCGAAAATGGTTTGCAAACGTTACAAGCGAGCTTTCACCAAAAATACTTGGTGAATTCCGCGTTGAGCATAGCAATGTGGAGAATATTGAGAGTTATTATTTCATAAATGACGGCATACCCTATAATGACTATCAATTGGCGGAGGCTACAGTTTCGGTTCGGATAAGTCCGAAAACGGATTTTTTTACAAATGAAGATGGCACCAAGGAATATTTTGACGGTTTTCCAAAGATAAGCGCACAAATTACACAAGGATTCAAAGACGTTGTAGGCAGTGATTTCAATTATACCAAATTTGGACTGAAGTTGGACTATTATATAAAGCGTACCAATCTATCTTCCACCAATATTCTTTTGGAAGGTACACTTGCCACGGGCGATGTGCCATTGACCCATTTATTTCATTCCTATCCCAACCAGCCAACAAAAGATGAAATTTTGCAACGTTTTTCCGTAGCTGGAGTGCAGAGTTTTGAAACGATGTATTTTGGCGAATTCTTTTCAGATAAATTGACAACGCTACAAGTGAAACATAGTTTGAGATACTTTAAACTTGCCGAGAAGTGGAAGCCAGAACTAGTGCTTATTACGCGCCACGCTTGGGGCGATATGAACAATACTGACCGCCATTTTGGAATACCTTTTAATACCTTGGAACATCTTTATAACGAAAGCGGTTTTGAGGTGAATAAGATTCTTTTTGGGTTTGGGCTCAGTGCTGCTTACCGCTATGGGTATTACAACCTGCCAAAATTCTCAGATAATATTTCGTTTAAGTTTACTTTTAATTTAAAGATTTGATGGTTCTTGGTTGTCAGTTAGCGGTTATCAATTGGTCGCATATTAGCTTTCAATTTTCTCAATCATCTCTTTAAATAATTCTAATAAAAATTTTAGTTTTCCAGCGTCGCCAGAAGCGTTAAATTTTTGGTTCTCTATTTTTACACCATACCAATCTTGTGCTCCATTTTCGTTAAGTATCCATTCTATATTGATATTCGCTATTGAAGTGTTTGATATATCAATTTCAACTTCCCACCCAGGATTGTCCAAAGTTGTTATTTGAATACCTTCACCCTGTTCCCAATCGCCGTCACAATTATTCTTAAACCAATTCTGTATCCAGTCTAAAATTTCCATTTGTATTGCGCTATTAAAATTGGGTGGTTCTTATAATTGTTAACAGTTTATATGCAAAATGCATATCTAGTTATTCTTGTAAAGCTACAAAAAGGGTTTGTTATGCTTTCACCCCTTTTAAAATACCACACAAAATAAATCTCCCACTAATTGGGAATACTTACCTTTGCGAAGTCTTTAAAAAATTGCTTTGAACAAACTTTTCAGCATCGGGTTTTGGGGTTGGGTAGCCCGCTTTATTTTACGGAACCGAACCGGGATTTTAATAGTTATTGCAGTCATTACCGTACTGCTCGCACTTCAGTGGAAGAATATGCGCTTTACTTATACCGAAGCCAATCTACTGCCAGATGATCACCCCATCAATCTTGAGTACGATCAGTTTCTTTCACATTTTGGCGAAGAGGGCAACCTGATTGTTATGGGGGTGAAGGATTCTACCATCTTTACACCAGAGAAATTCAAGGCTTGGAACCAACTTTCAAAAGATATTGCCAAATTCAAAGAGGTAGAGCTTACGCTTTCCGTTGGCAATCTTCAAAAACTGGAAAAGAAAACGGACACCACTGGTTTTGAATTGGTTCCTTTTATAAAAGATTCCGTTTTTACCGATGCAAATCTTGCAGCATATAAGGACGAGCTTTTCAACAAACTTCCATTTTATGATGGACTTATTTACAGCCCAGATAAACAATCCATCCGTTCGGCCATCTATCTTAAAAAAGAAATTGTAAACACTTCGGAACGTCGTGATTTTGTTGTGGATGATCTAATTCCGCTTATTAAAAAATTTGAGGCGGAGACGGGTGTAAAAGTACATACTTCGGGTATGCCATACATACGCACTCTGAATTCACAGAGTATTATTGACGAGATTGGACTTTTTATTGCAGCGGCGCTTTTGGTAACCTCGCTTATCTTTTTCTTCTTTTTCCGCTCTTGGCGTGCTACATTTATTTCTATGTGTACCGTGATTATCGGGGTTATGTGGGCCTTCGGGTTTTTGGGTCTGATGCATTATGAAATTACGGTGCTAACGGCTTTGATTCCGCCTTTGATCATCGTGATTGGAATTCCAAACTGTATTTTTCTTATCAATAAATATCAACAGGAGATAAAACTACACGGAAACCAAGCTAAATCATTACAACGCGTAATTACAAAAGTGGGTAACGCCACGTTGATGACAAACTTAACGACGGCTTCGGGGTTTGCCACTTTTATTTTGGTGAAGAGTGAACTGTTGAGTGAATTTGGTATTGTGGCTTCCATCAATATTGTAGCTATCTTTTTGTTGAGTTTGTTTATCATTCCGATTATCTATAGTTATATGCCCGTGCCCAAGGACAAACATTTGAAGCATCTGAACAAAACGTGGATAAATAAGTTTGTGAATTGGATAGAGCGCATGGTAAAAGAGCGCCGCATCACAATTTATATTGTAGCGGTTGCACTTCTTTGCGTTAGCATTATTGGAATTTTCAACATTAAAATTTCGGGCAGCCTTATTGAAGATATGCCTAAGAATACTGGCTTCTTTGAAGATATCCGCTTTTTTGAAAAGGAATATGAAGGCATAATGCCACTGGAAATAATGGTAGATACGAAGAAACAAAAAGGTGTTATGAGCCTCGCCACTTTAAAACGTATTGACGAACTGCAAGACCACATTAAAGAAATTCCTGAATTTGCGAAACCTCTTTCTGTAGTGGAATTGGTGAAATATTCCAAACAAGCTTATTATAATGGCAATCCGGATTATTACCAACTTCCCAATAGTCAGGAAAAGAATTTTATACTTAGTTACGCCAAAAGCAGCAATACCAATACAAATCTTTTAAGTAGCTATGTAGACAGTACTGGCCAGTTTGCACGGATTACTACGTTTATGAAAGATACTAAGCCAGACAGGTTTAGCCGTATTGAAGAAGATCTCCACAAGGAAATAACCAAAGTTTTTCCTCCCGAGCGCTATAATGTTTCGGTAACCGGAAAAGCATTGGTTTTTCAAAAAGGAACGCATTATCTGGTGAATAACCTAATCCTTTCGCTTTCACTGGCCATCTTTTTAATTGCTTTGTTTATGGCGTGGATGTTCCGAAGTTTTAAAATGATTTTAATTTCATTGATTCCAAACCTACTTCCATTAATTATAACAGCCGGAGTAATGGGCTTTGTGGGCGTTCCCATAAAACCTTCTACTATTTTGGTGTTCAGTATTGCGTTCGGAATTTCGGTAGATGATACTATTCACTTCCTCGCAAAATACAGGCAGGAACTGATAGCCAACAATTGGAAAATCAAAAAGTCTGTCTATGCAGCACTTCGCGAGAGCACTGTAAGTATGTTTTATACTTCCATTGTGCTTTTCTTTGGGTTTTCGGTATTCACCATTTCCAGTTTTGGAGGCACGGTGGCTTTAGGAGCCTTGGTTTCAATAACATTGCTTTTTGCAATGTTGGCCAATCTACTATTGCTTCCCACACTCCTACTTTCTCTGGAAAGAAGTATTGCGAATAAGGAAACAATGAAAAAACCTTCTATTGAGATTTTGACGGATGATGAAGAAGATGTTTCATAATTCTCAATTCAGAATTAAAAAAATTATATTTGCTCCTCTTAAAAAACGACCATGCAAGACAAGACTATAGATGAATTGTTGAAAACCGAGCCGACACATCACGATGTGATTGTTAGAGGTTGGGTGCGCTCATTTAGAAGCAACCGATTCATAGCTTTAAACGACGGATCTACCATAAAAACGCTACAATGTGTGGTGGATTTTGAAAATTTTGAAGAAGAAATTCTGAAAAAAGTAACCGTTGGTGCGGCTATTGAAGTTTCTGGAATTTTAGTGGAAAGCCAAGGACAGGGCCAAACGATAGAAATACAGGTTTCAAAACTTACTATATTAGGAGAAGCAAATCCAGAAGATGTTAAACTAACCATCCTTTCGCCGAAAAGACATTCCTTAGAAACCTTGCGCGAGCAGGCGCATTTGCGAATCCGAACCAATACTTTTGGCGCGGTAATGCGTACACGTTCTAAACTTGCTTTTGCGGTGCATGAATATTTTCAGAAAAACGGATTTAACTATATGCACGCGCCAATCATAACAGGAAGTGATGCGGAAGGTGCAGGTGAAATGTTTCGCGTTTCAGCATTGGATGCTAAAAATCCGCCGCTTGATGAAAACGGAAATGTAAATTATAAAGAAGATTTCTTCGAAAAGGAAACAAATCTTACTGTTAGCGGCCAATTGGAAGCTGAAACTTACGCGATGGCGCTTGGGAAGGTTTATACTTTCGGCCCAACTTTTAGAGCTGAAAATTCAAACACTAGCCGTCACTTGGCAGAATTTTGGATGATTGAGCCAGAAGTTGCTTTCAACGATTTGGACGCCAATATGGATTTAGCGGAAGATTTTATAAAGTATGTTGTAAACTTTGCTTTGGAAAATTGCGCCGACGATCTTGAATTTCTTGAAAACCGTTTGCTGGAAGAAGAAAAAAGCAAACCACAAGATCAGCGCAGTGAAATGAAACTTCGCCAAAAGCTTCACTTTATTTTGGAAAACAATTTCAAAAGAGTGACTTATACCGAAGCGATTGACATTCTAAAAAATTCAACTCCTAATAAAAAGAAAAAATTCAAATATCTAATTGACGAATGGGGTGCCGATCTACAGAGCGAGCACGAACGCTTTTTGGTTGAAAAGCATTTTAAATGTCCTGTAATTCTTTTTGATTATCCCGCAAAAATTAAGGCATTTTATATGCGTTTGAATGATGACGGAAACACCGTTCGCGCCATGGACGTACTTTTTCCCGGAATTGGGGAAATTGTTGGAGGTTCGCAGCGGGAAGAGCGTTACGAAGTTCTAAAGCAAAAAATGGAAGCAATGGACATTAGTGCTGAGGAGCTCTATTGGTATTTGGATCTTCGCAAGTTCGGAACCGCCGTTCACAGTGGTTTTGGGCTTGGTTTTGAACGTTTGGTACAGTTTACAACGGGAATGGGTAACATTCGCGATGTAATTCCTTACCCAAGAACTCCTGGCAACGCTGAATTTTAAAAGAATCTTTTATTTTTTCAGAAGTTCAAAATTGAAGGCTATTTGCACTTCATCTGAAACTTTGCTTTGCACAATTTTTGGGATTTTAATATCAAAATCGGAAGGATGTGCCGTAAAGTGTCCTGATAAAATGATTTTATCATTGGCGTATTCCAAACTAACAGGAATTTTAGAGAATTGTTTTGTTACTCCGTGAAATTCAAGTTCGCCGTCAATGAATAAATTATTTGTTGTGTTAAGCTTTTCAAAAGAGAATTCAATCAACTTTCCTTTGAAAGTAGCCTTGGGAAATTTGTCAGATTCAGCGTAATTTTCATTAAAGTGTTCTTCCATTAAAGCATTTTTAAATCGGAAAGCCTTAACAAGCGCAAGCGCAGCTATCTCGCCATTTTCGGTATTAATAATAACAGTTACAGAATTGTTTTTTGCTGCGACCTCCTCAAAAGATGGCACGGAGGCTTCAAAATTTAATGTACCCGTTTTGGTTATAAATTTATTTTGACCAAAGGAAATGGTGCAAATAAATAGGGAGATATAGAGTATTCTTTTCATAATTTCTATTCTTCGATTAATCCATCCTCATTCCATTGAATGATGATATCTATTAAATTTTGGGGCAATCTTTGTCCGCCAAATGGCATCAAGAAAGCGGGATTTTGGCTGGAAATACGGCCAATCAAGTTTCTATTTTGAACTGCTTCCTTTACATTTTCATAGCTAACTAAAGGCATTGGCGCACCATTTTGCGGCGGATTGGAATGGCAAGTAATACAATTATTGTCAATTATTGGCTTTACATCCTCATTGAAAGTTAACGCTTCAGGTATTGGAGTTGCATCAATCAAATCTTCCTCACTTGCGGCAGTGCAGCCCATTAAAATCATCATTGAGCTTAACAGTATCATTTGCAATAAATTCCTTTTCATAGACATGCTTTTAAAATACTCTGCTTAAATTAAATCCGAAATAAATATCACCATCCCCCCAATCTCCAGAGGCTTGACCTAAAAACCCATTGGTGTTCATTGGTTGTGCGTTGGTAAAATGCATTTGGAAAACATGACCTCCCGTTTCAAGATCTATACCAACTGACAATGGGTTTTTGAAAGGTGATGTACTGGCACGGTTTAAGTGGATACCATAATCCATATTCAGCGACCAGCGTTTTCCTAACTTGTAGCGCCCTCCTACTCCAATTGCAAACTGGGCGTTGTCCTGTTCGTTAATCGCAACATAATTATCATGAAAATAAGTAGGTGCTATTTCCACAGAAAAATTGGTGTTCAGTTTTCTGGAAATTAAAACTTGAGTCGCGTATGACAAGCGATGTTTAAACTTCAATTTTGGAAGATTGTCTTTATCCAAAGCTGTATTAATCATCAAAGAATTATACCCAACAACGGTAAATGGAAATCCATTTTCCTGTTGATTTACCAATCTGTATTTTAAAGAACCTTCATAAATTTTTTGATACGAGCTACGCGAAACACCGATATTCAACCCATCAGAAATTCCATAGATAAAATTCAATCTAGTAACTGCGTCGTCGAGACCAAAAAAGCTATCGAAACCATTTTCAATACTTCCAAACCTGTGGGAAACTATAAGTGTAAGCTCCTTTTTAGCTACTAATTTTGTGGATTCAAAATTTACAATTTTAAGGCCTTTAAAGGTAGCTGTTGTATAGTAGCCCTCTGTTAAAGAGTCATTGTCAATTTCGGCAAGAAGGTCTTCTTGGGCAAAGGCCAAAACTGGTATCCACAAAATTAGCAGTAAAAAAAATTTCAAAAGAATCAGTTTTTAATGAATCTTTCCGTTTGCATGGATTCACCTGAAACTACTTTTAAGAAATAGCTTCCTGTGTTCCAACTAGAGATATTTATTGCGATGTTATCTTCTGATTCAAATTCTTGTGAATAGATCTGCTTTCCTAAAATATCATAGGCGGTTATTTGTCCCGTTTGCATATTTTTAGGCAATACCAAATTTATGGTTGAAGATGCGGGATTTGGGTAAATACTAATTTTGTTCAATTCATTTTCTTCTACACCCAAAACTTCTAATACTGTAATATTTCCAGACATACTTGCTGCCCCATGAATTCCACAAAAATAGTTATTGTCGCCCACCACAGTAAAAGTATAGGAATAGGTTTCACCCATACCCGTAATAACCCCACTATTAAATGTCTCAACAGAATTTCCAGATTCATTTTCAACAGTATGGGGAAGAGCATCCCCCCAAGTCCAAATAACGGTATCGCCTTGATCAATGGTTAAATCTACATTGGCTCCAATGCCCGTGAACCAATCCAGGTTATAGGTAGTTTGAGCGTTTGCGGCAAAAAAGCCTAAAAAGGTCAGTAATAATAGTTTTGTTTTCATAATGATTTATTTAAGTTAATTAATAATACACTGGTCAAGTTTTATTTGTTCCAGTAAGTCGTCGTATCCTATAAATCGTCCTTTTACGGTGATTTTTGAATTTAGCTGTATTTCATTTTGGGTAAACTGTTCTGAAAATTGACAAAATACCATATCGCTTATTGTGATTTCGTTTTCACTGATTTCTGAAACAACTCCAGAAATTTCAATGGTTTCATTCAGGTACTTTTTTTGGGAAACCAAGGGATCATCATTAAATTCGGAATGGATTTTCTGAGCCGTCAATGAAAATTGGGCGTTTTCATTTTCAATATTTCGATGCTCTTTATATAGATAGTTATATCCTATAAAAGTTATTATTACTATCGCTATTAAAATCCAGTATCTACGCATTTGTTATTGATTTTAATTACAGTCGTTTACATAACGTATTTGGTCTTCGCCCAGCCTAAAGTCTACTTTTGTTCCATTCGGATTTTCTTCTATTTCGTGTAGCATCCATTCATTATTACAGTCTGGAAGTGTAGGAATATCAATAACAACAATTATATTATTTGCTGAACCGCTGGCAGTCCATGTTCCTTCATAAGTCCATACTGAAAAAATAGAAATTACTGTTCCGTCTGGGTAAAAATTAAACACATAGTCATTATAATAATCTTCAGTATTACTGCTATCATCACGTCTTAGGCGATCTACTATCCAATCTTGACAGCCAGTTAAATAAGTCATTAATTGATTGGTAGTACATTCATTACAATCATCGTCGTCATAATTATTGTCGTCATCTTCGTCACAGCTATCCTTATACGTATCTATTACTGTTTCCAACTCGTTAAGATTTTCAACGTTCGTGATAGTTCCATCAGCAAGTGAAACAACTATTGGAAAATCCATGGTAACTATATCATATTGCTCAATTTCATCTATAAAGACATAAAAGTCTTCATCATTATTAAAAATTGCAGTATCAATCATTTCACTGTTGGAATTGAATATGGACGCAGTAATTGGATATTGAAAATCTACGCATTCAATATCGTCATCGGCAATGTTTTCTCCATTGCAGTTGCTTGAAAAGCTGGAAAGTTCTTCGTAGTTGTTAATGTTAACTTGAGAGTAGTCTTCTAAAATAATCGTGATTGGAAAGAATATCTCGATGGTATCTTCATCATCGTCAAACTCATCAAATACATCTTCAATCCTTTCATAATCCATTTCGTTATTTACTTCAATTTCGATATTGTTTGCAGAAACTGTGGCAGGCAATTTAACTTTGAAGCAATTGGCATTATCAATTATGTTATCCACCGAGCCGTCATTGCTGATCGTTCGTTTTATTAAATTAAAAATGGGAGAATTCACTACCAAAGTTTCTTCCTCAGGTGGTTCAATAAGCTGCGTTTCCTCTTTTCGGCAAGAAGAAAATACCACTAAAAATGAGAGCGTAAGTAATGATATTTTTAGAGTTGTTATTTTCATAAAAAGATGAATAAAAATGTATTCTTTATAAATAGAACAACTCACTTCAAAAAAATCCTGAAAAAAACTGAAAGAATATTTCTATAACTTAGCAGAAGTAAAAACCTGACTTTGCCAAAAAAAATTAACAACAACATCTGTGAGGAAATAATCTTTGAACGTATTTACAATAAATACGCAAAAGACCTTCATGATTTTCTTTACTATAAATTTGGGGAACAATTCAACCCGGGAGACAAAGCACAGGACGCATTTATGAAGCTTTGGGCCAATTGCAGGAAAGTCCCTCTTGAAAAGGCGAAATCATATCTCTTTACCATAGCGAACAATATGATGCTAAACGAGGTTAAGCATCAAAAAGTGGTTTTAAAACACCAGAAAATAAAGCCCGAAAACTATACCAATGAAAGTCCAGAGTTTATTTTGGAAAAAGAACAATTTCTTGAACGGTACCAAAAAGCCTTGAAAAAACTAAGTGAGGAACAGCGTGTCGCTTTTTTGATGAATAAAGCCGAGGGGAAAAAACACAGCGAAATAGCAGACATGTTAGGAGTAACTCGAAAAGTTGTGGAATACAGAATATATACCGCCTTTAGTTTTTTGAAAAACGAGCTTGAAGGGTTTAAAATAAAATAATCAGGAGAAATACGGCTGAAGTTGTTATATACTAAAGTAATTGATTTATGGAGAAAGAAATTTTAATCAAAAAATGGTTAAATAACGAATTGAACGACTCTGAAAAAGAGGCGTTCGGCAAGCTTGATGATTTCGAAATCAACCAAGCAATTGTTGATAATGCTGAATATTTTAAAGCATCACATTTTTCAGAAATAGATGATTTTGAAGTGTTTAAAAAAAGATATAATTCCTATAACAAGCCAATAAAAAAATTAACCTGGCTAAACCCGTTATTGAGAATTGCAAGTGTTTTAGTGATAGGGTTCGGATTGTATTTTACATTTCTCCATAATAGTATAACTCAAGTAAAGACGGTAGCAGGCGAAAAGATTACGGTAGAATTACCTGATACATCAGAAGTAGTAATAAATGCGCTTTCAAGTATTCAGTACAACGCAAAAAAGTGGGATGAAAAAAGATCACTCCAACTTGATGGCGAGGCTTATTTTAAAGTAGCCAAAGGGAAAAAATTTGATGTGGTCACAGAAAGTGGTGTTGTTACTGTAGTGGGAACGCAGTTCAATGTAAAGCAACGCCCCAACTTTTTTGAGGTGAAATGTTTTGAGGGAAAAGTAAATGTTGTTTCAGATACAATCAAAAGAATGTTGTATCCTGGGCAAACTTTCCGCATTTCAAATCACAAATTTTCTGAAGGAACAACAAATTCTACAACTCCAAAATGGGCAGCTAATATGAGTGATTTTGAATCGGTTCCATTTAAAGAAGTTTTGGCGGAGATGGAGCGTCAATACAATATTAAAATAATAAACAAAAATGTGAATGTTGATAGGTTGTTTACCGGAGGTTTCGTTCACCATAATTTAGAAAATGCCCTTATTTCCATAACGCAACCTATGAATATGACGTATGAATTGAGTTCATCAAATCGAGTTATAATTCGTGGAAAAAACAATTAGGAGATTCGTTTTATTTTTTGCTTTAATATTCTCTTTAAGCGGTTTTGCTCAAGAGAAGGAATCTCTTGCTTCAATAATTGTAACCCTTCAGAAAAAACACAACATTCAGTTTAACTATGCAGAGGATCTTATTGCGGAATTATTTCTGAAACTACCACCAGTAGATATTTCGCTAGAAGAATCATTGCAATATATAGAAAAAAACAGCAACCTATCATTCACAAAAATGAACGATACTCTTGTTTTGGTAAAACAAAAAGAGACTCGATTTCTTTGCGGATACATTAGAGATAAAGAAACTGCAAAACCCTTAATATCTGCTACCATTCAAAACAAAAAAAATTATGCGGTTAGTGATGAAAATGGTTTTTTTCAATTAAAACTCGAAAATGAAGACGAAATAATAAGCATTCGTTTTTTGGGATATAAGAGCCTTGACAGACCATTGAAAGATTTTAATAGAGGTAAATGCAATGAAATTCTTCTTCTTCCAAATTTTCAGGCTCTACCCGAGGTATTGGTTTCCAATTATATTACTACGGGCATCAATAAAATAAGCGATGGTTCATTTGTAATAGATTTTTCAGACTTCGGAATTTTACCCGGGGTTATAGACAGTGATGTTCTTCAGGCAGTACAGGCTTTTCCAGGAATTCAGAGTATTAATGAAACTGTTTCTAACATCAATATACGGGGTGGTACTCATGACCAAAATTTAATAATGTGGGATGGAATAAAAATGTACCAATCCGGTCATTTTTTTGGTCTAATCTCAATGTATAACCCACAAATTACGCAGAAAGTTTCTGTTCTAAAAAACGGAACTGGCGTTTCATATACTGATGGCGTTTCGGGAACTATCGCAATGCATACCAGTGAAGAACTAACTAAAGATTTTAATGCAAATGTGGGTTTGAATTTGATAGATGCAAATGCTTTTGTCGACCTTCCCATTGGGGAAAAATCATCACTTCAAATTGCTGGCCGTAAAGCCCTAAGTGATTATTTTAAAACTCCAACCTATAATGAATTTTTCGATAGAATTTCCCAAAATACAGAAGTTCAAAATAACATTGGAAATACTATAAATTCTGATAAAACTTTTGATTTTTATGATGCTTCCTTGCGGTGGATCTATCAAATAAGTGATAAGGATATACTCCGTGTCAATTTCATAAATGTATCCAACAATTTGGAATTTAATGAAAATGCCTTCATTAACAATGAGCAAAAGTCTCGGGAAAGTAGTCTGTCACAAAACAGTATTGCGGGCGCCATTTATTACAGTCACCATTGGAACAATAGCTTACAAACCACGTTCGAAGGATATGAAACAGATTATAAATTGAAAGCCGTAAACGAGAATGTATTGGAAACTCAGCGTTTTCTGCAAGAAAATGCAGTTTCCGAAACAAGTTTAAAATTAAAATTGAATTATAAGTTCGATGAAAAATTCGATTTGTTGGGTGGGTATCAATTTGCGGAAACGAAAATAACTAATCTCGACGATGTTGACGATCCACTTTTTCGCTCTTTGGTTTCTGAAGTAGTGCGAAACCATAGTGCTTTTTCCGAATTAGGTTTCAAATCGGTGAGTAAGAATACAAATATTAAGGGCGGGGTTCGTCTTAATTATATTGATAAGTTTAAAAAAACATTATTGGAACCTCGCTTAAGTTTTACCCAACGGTTTCTTGAAAATTTCACTTTTGAAATATTGGGAGAGTTTAAAAATCAATACACCTCGCAGATTATAAATTTTCAGAATGATTTTTTGGGAATTGAAAAACGTAGATGGCAATTATCTAATAATAAAGATATACCCATTATTAGGAGTAAACAATTTTCGGTTGGAATAAACTTTACAAATAACGGTTGGCTTATGAGCACTGAAGGCTATTACAAATATGTTGATGGAATTACTACCCAGAGTCAAGGATTTCTGAATCAATATGAATTTTCAAAATTCACCGGAAGTTACGATGTTAAGGGTTTGGACGTGTTGTTAAGAAAGAAAGTGAGCGAATTTAATTTTTGGCTAAGTTATTCGTTTATGGACAATCAATATACTTTTACTGATTTGCAGCCTAATGTTTTTCCTAGCAATCTTGATATTACCCACGCCATTACTTTTGGCACAGCTTATTCCTTAAAAAATTTAAAAATATCAGCGAGTTTCAATTGGCATTCAGGAAAACCAAGTACTTCACCTGTGATAGGTGATGAAATTTTGAACAATGAAATTAATTATACCACTTCCAATAGCTCTCGTCTGCAAAATTACATGCGGATCGATCTTTCTGCTCGCTATAATTTTAATATTACCAAAAAAATAAAAGCAGATGCGGGCATATCCATTTGGAATATTTTAGACAGAGAAAACGAAATCAATAATTTCTATCATGTGGACAATGAAGAGGTTATTGAAACCCAGCAACGTTCATTGGGTATTACCCCAAATGCAGGGTTACGGGTCTACTTCTAATAACGGCCAAAACTTTCGAAACACAAACCTTAATTTTTAATTAAAACTAGCTACTTAATTATTTTAGTAGCTGGTTTTTTTTAACTTTATGAGGTAGTAAAACAAATCATGCTAAAACAACAATTAAACTTTAAACTTTCTCAGAAATTATCGCCTCAGCAGATTCAGCTGATGAAGATGATACAACTGCCTACACAAGCTTTTGAGCAGCGTATTTCTCAGGAATTAGAGGAAAACCCAGCCTTGGAGGGTGGAAAAGAGGAAAGTGAAGACTTTGATGATGAATTTAACAACGATGAGTTTGATGATAATTATGACGAAGGGAATGAAGTAATAGAAACGGATATAAACGTTGACGATTACTTAAGCGACGACGAAGTGCCAAGCTACAAGCTTTCCGCAAACAACTACAGTGCGGATGACGAAGAACGGCAAATGCCGTATGCCGCTGGAACTTCATTCACTCAACATTTGATGCAGCAATTGAGCACTTATCGGATGGACGAGGAGGAAGAGGAGATAGCGCACTTTTTGGTGGGCAGTGTTGATGAAAGCGGCTATATACGCCGCGAGCTTCAGGATATTGTTGATGATTTGGCTTTCACGCAAAATGTTTACACTACCGAAGATAAGGTTGAAAAAGTATTGAAAATAGTTCAGGAATTGGACCCTGCCGGTGTGGCTGCGCGGGATCTCCAAGAGTCTTTATTGATTCAATTGGAGCGAAAAGAACAGAATCCCTCCGTTGCTTTGGCAATTGAAATTATAGAAGATTCTTTTGACCATTTTAGCAAAAAGCATTACAAAAAACTTATTCAAAAGTTTGATATTACTGAAGACCAACTGCGTGATGCCATTCACGAAATTGAAGGACTGAATCCAAAACCTGGCGGAACCTATTCGGGAAACAACAGAATTGTGGAACACGTAGTACCTGATTTTGCAATAAAGATTATTGATGGCGAATTGGATTTAACCTTAAACGGAAGAAACGCTCCGGAACTTCATGTGAGCCACGATTATACAAATATGTTAAAGGGCTACAAAGAATCCAAAGACAAATCGAAAGCGCAGAAAGATGCGGTTATGTTCATAAAACAAAAGCTGGATGCTGCAAAGTGGTTTATAGATGCTATTAAACAACGCCAGCAAACGCTCTTTGTGACTATGAATGCAATTATGCACTATCAGGAAGAATTCTTTTTATCGGGTGATGAGCGAAAGCTGAGGCCCATGATACTGAAAGACATTGCAGATGAAATACATATGGATATTTCAACGGTTTCGCGAGTTGCGAACAGCAAGTATGTGGACACACCCTACGGAACAAAGCTGATAAAGGATTTTTTCAGTGAGTCGATGAAAAACGACCAAGGGGAGGATGTTTCTACTAAAGAAATCAAGAAAATACTAGAAATTACCATTTCTGAAGAAAACAAAAGAAAGCCTCTAACTGATGATAAATTGGCGAAGATTTTATTGGAAAAGGGATACCCTATCGCGCGGCGCACTATTGCCAAGTATAGGGAACAATTAGACTTGCCCGTAGCACGGCTTAGAAAGGAAATTTGATGAGACTATTTCTTAAAGCTGCTTCCTATATTTTTCACCCGCTGTTGATGCCACTTTTGGGCACCATAATTTATTTTATAGTTACACCGCGATATCTTGATCTTCAATTAGTTCGCGTAAATATTTTTGCCATTGTAATTATAACTATTTTCATTCCTATTGTTATATTTTTTCTTCTAAAAAATTTAGGGGCTGTTGAAACAATTTATTTAAAGGAAGTGAAAGAACGCAAGTTCCCGTTAATGATTCAATGCATTCTCTTACTGCTTATTATTAAAATGGTTTTTGATCCCTATGAAGACCCTGAACTGTACAATTTTTTTATCGGTATTGTTTTTTCAGCATTCAGTGCATTAGTGATGGTGTTTTTTAAACTGAAAGTGAGTTTGCACCAAATGGGTGTTGCGAGTATTTTAATGTTTATTATTGGATTAAGTGCCCATTTCAAAATAAACCTACTTATCTCTATCAGTTTTTTTTTATTTGTGAATGGTTGGGTGGCATCTTCCAGATTAGAAGATGATTCGCATACGTATCCAGAACTTGGCATTGGTATATTATTGGGAGCATTGCCACAGTTGATTCTTTTCAATAATTGGCTATAGAATATAAAACATTAAACCTACTTTAAGGGTTCGGAAATCCACTTTTTCTCCATCTGTTGTTACTGCATCTTTGAAGAAAGGATTGATACTATAAGAGGCAAAAAAATTAAAGGTATTATACCCCAAACTTAGGGTAGCAGCCATGCGAAGTGGATCAAACTCAGGAATTTTTGTTTGGTTAACGTTGTTTCCAGATTGTTTAAATGTTGCTTTATACCAATATGCATATCCAACCCTAAAGCCGGCATAAACTCTCCAGAACTTATAGCTTGTTGGGGTAGAGTTTCGCCATCTAAACTCAATAGGGGCTTCTATTACAGCCGTATTAAAACGATTCCGTGTGTAATCAACATTATTTAAAACTCGGAAAATTGTTTCATTATTAGATGTTTCGCCTATAAAAAGGTTTTGTCCAAATTGATCTATAGAAATCCCACCTCCAATAGCGATGGCAATAGTTCGTTTTTTATTAATGGGCATATCGCGTAAAAATCCAAGCTGAAATCCTCCGGAAAGTCCTCGAATGTTTGCTCCCGAAGGAAGGTTTAAGAGTACGTTATAGGTAACACCTACATAAAACTGATCTTCTCTATATAATGAATCAGCCACAACGGGCTGAATGGTATCTTGGGCTATGCCACTAAAGGAAACAAAACCTAAAAGCAAAACAACACAGAATTTAAACACTTTTTGCATACCTATAAAGATAAATGTATTTTCAGAATAAGCGAAAAAAAAACGCCTTGATCCCAAAACCTAGGAGCAAGGCGCTTTCAATATAAAATCGATTAGTCTATTGGTTTATTTCATTTCCAGGAGTTGTAATATATATAATCTTCAACATATTAAGATCACGCAATTCCTGTTTAATGTCTGTTACCATTCCAGTATTTGTTTTTTCATCAACTTTCAGGGCTACCATTACCTTATCCTGTAGCTCAGGAAGCAGTTTTTGACGTGCTTCGGTTAATGCAAATTTAATATTGGTAATATCTGTATATTTATCGCCAATCTGTATTTTGGGCTCTGAACCATATTTGTCCACATATCTGGAACTTGGTTTTCCTGCATAAATATATACAGAGCGGTCTTTTTTCAATTTCTCAACCTGATCTGCTTTTGGCAATTTGTTCTGAACAAGCAAATTGTCATCGCGCAATACAGTTACTACCATAAAAAAGAATAATAACATAAATACGATATCTGGAAGAGACGCTGTGCTTACCGGAGGTAATTCGTTGCTTTTTTTCTTTGTGAATTTTGACATACTGTTATTGTTATTGTCCAGATTTTTTAGGTTCTGCTTCAGAGAGTTTTAAAGGAAATAATTTTTGAACTTCTTCTAATTGTTTCTGAAGTGCTTCTTTGGTTGCTTCCCCTTTTATTTTTCCTTCATTAAGATCTTTGGTCTTTTCGGTAAACTTCCATCCATAAAGTCTTTGTGACTCTCTATCTCTTAAAAAATTATATGCTGCAACCAATTCATTCTGTACAGCAATATACATTTTATAGGAAGTAAGCCTGTCGTTCTGAACAGAAATAACAGCCTTATCTGGGTTGTCTGAAGATTCCGGGTTTCTTCTCCCTTTACAATAGTTGCAATATTCTGGGCTTCCAGAAGGAGCTCCTCCGTTATCAAGAAAAGTAATCGCAGCCTGACGAAGATCTTTTAGCTCCATCAGTTTTTCTTCAACCAATAATTGATCGTTTCGGTTCACATTTACTATGAACAGGTTTTTCTCTTTTATTTTTGGCGGGTCAACAATATCTTCCTTTGGTGGCAACTGTCTCGCGATACCCTTGTCCTTTTCAATAGTTGTTGTAACCAAGAAAAAGATAAGCAGTAGGAAAGCGATGTCCGCCATAGACCCTGCGTTTACTTCAGGTGTTGCTCTTCTTGCCATTATTTTGTTACTTTTTTAATTCCGCCAAAAACCATTGCGCCTACAGCTAATAATGCTAATATATAAAAAGCATACAATCCTGTTCCCACCCATTTTGAGCTGCTAGCCGAAAGCATTTTGCCTTCTTGCATAGTCATTGGGTTTCCCTCTGCCAATACGTAAGCGATTAATACAACAAGTAGAAAAGCCCCTACTGATATAAGCGTATTTTTGATGTTTCCTGAAAAAATTCCTTTTATTACAAAGAAGAGAACAAAAGCAATTGTAATAGCAAATGTAATATAAGCAATATACAAGAAACCATCAACTCCTTCGCCAGTTGCTATTACAACCTCATCACCTTTAGCGATGATCATTGCAAGAAAAATAACTCCCGCAATGCCAAGAAGCAACGCTACTATTTTTAAAATTTTATGTAATGCCATCTTGTGGTTTGTTTAGATTTTGTTTTTTGTTTTGTAGTCGAACAACATATCGATCAGGGTAATGGAAGCATCTTCCATACTGTTAACGATACTATCAATTTTAGCGATAATATAGTTGTAGAAAACTTGAAGGATAATAGCCACGATCAAACCGAATACAGTTGTTAAAAGCGCCACTTTAATACCACCTGCCACAAGAGAAGGGTTCATATCTCCAGCCGCCTGGATTTTATCAAAGGCATCAATCATACCAATTACAGTACCCATGAAACCAAGCATCGGCGCCACTGCGATGAAAAGAGATATCCAAGAAACGTTCTTTTCAAGCTGACCCATTTGCACACCTCCGTAAGCTACAACTGCTTTTTCAGCAATGTCGATACCTTCGTGGGCGCGATCTAGACCTTGATAATAGATTGAGGCAACAGGACCCTTAGTGTTTCTGCAAACTTCTTTTGCAGCTTCAATACCGCCACTGTTCAATGCGTCTTCCACATCTTGAGCCAATTTTTGGGTATTAGTTGTAGAAAGATTAAGGTAGATAATTCTTTCAATAGCAATAGCCAATCCAAGAATTAAACACAATAGTACAATCCCCATAAAAGCAGGACCACCTTCCACGAAGCGTTCTTTCAGTACTTGGTGAAAACTTTTTTCAGGTTCTGCTGCAGGAGCAGGTTCCTCTTGAATAATTGAAACTGTAGCTGCTGTTACCAGAGCCTGTGAACTGGTTGGCAAAGTTTGCGCTGTTGCAGCGTTCGCGTTTAATGTGCCTACAAAAACGATTGCGGCAACCGCCATAATAGAAAATAATTTTTTCATTGCTATCGACTTAAAGTTTGTTTTTAGTTAAAGGTTTAAAGATATAAAATAATTTAGTTAATCTGCAAGAATATTAATTGACTCTCTTAAACGAGTATTATAATAATCTAAATGTTTATCGCAGAGAGGAAGGGATTCGAACCCTCGATACGCTTGTGGCGTATACACACTTTCCAGGCGTGCGCCTTCGACCACTCGGCCACCTCTCTATTAATATTAGCCATTTTTTGAATGGAGTGCCAAATATCACAAAAAAAATAACGCTATAAAATAATTTAGTGTGTTAATTTATTGCATTTCTCCGCGCAAAGAAGTTTCGAATATGGTTTTGAAGCTGTTAGCCGAAATTTTTTGCCCTAATAAGTACATTAATTTTGCTAAAGCAGCTTCTGTAGTACAGTCTTTTCCACTTATAACTCCCATTTTTTTAAGTTCGGTACTGGTTTCATAAAGGCCCATATTCACACTTCCGCCTGAACATTGCGTTACATTGATAACGGGAATCCCTTTTTTTATTACTTTTTTAAGCGAGTTTATAAACCATTCGGTATTGGTAACATTTCCACTTCCATAGGTTTCAAGCACCAATCCTTTCATCTCTGGATATTCAAAAAGATATTTTATGGTAGCCTCATCAACCCCTGGAAACATTTTTATCAAAAGAATATTGCTTTCCAGCGTTTTGTGAACTTTCAGTTTTTTTCTCCGGTTTGGTCGATAGAGGGCTTCATTATTTACAACCAAATGCACGCCGCTTTGAACCAAATCAGGATAATTTAACGAGGCGAAAGCTTCAAAATGCTCTGCGTTGATCTTGGTTGTTCTGTTTGCTCTATATAATTTGTATTCAAAATAAAGACAAACTTCAGCAATTTTTGAAACGCCTTTTTCCTGAAGTGCTGCAATCTGAATAGAAGTAATCAAATTTTCCTTTGCGTCTGTTCTTAAATCACCAATTGGTAATTGCGAGCCTGTAAATATGACTGGTTTGCCTAAATTTTCCAACATAAAACTTAAAGCCGAAGCAGTGTAGCTCATAGTATCACTACCGTGAAGCACAACAAAGCCGTCCATCTTTTCATAATTATCTTCAATAATTGTTACAATATCTATCCAATACTTTGGATTCATATTGGAGCTGTCGATTGGTTTGGGGAATGTAGTGGTTGTAATGTGGCAATCCAACAGTTTAAGCTCGGGAATATGGTTCAACAGTTCATTAAAATTGAAATTGCGCAAGGCGCCAGTTTCAAAGTCTTTTATCATCCCGATGGTTCCACCAGTATATATAAGGAGTATGTTTGGTTTTTTTGTCATGTTGTTATGCCTAATTATATCCCAAAAACTGCTTTTGAATTTTTAGTAGTTATGTGCGCTATTTCTTCTTCCGAGACATTATAAATCTCCGAAAGTTTTTTGCAGACCAAGGCTAAATAACTGCTTTCATTCCGTTTACCGCGATACGGCACCGGCGCAAGATAGGGCGAATCGGTTTCCAAAACGATATGTTTAAGCGGAATTTGATTTAAAAACGTATCTATTTTTCCGTTTTTAAATGTTACTACTCCACCTATGCCCAACTTCATATTAAAAGAAATTGCTCTTTGGGCTTGTTCAAAAGTTCCAGTGAAACAGTGAAAAATTCCGAAAAGAGAATCGTCCTTTTCAGTTTCAAGCACTTCAAAAATTTCATCAAAAGCATCACGGCAATGGATCACGATGGGCAGTTTGTATTTCTTCGCCAATTGGATTTGTCTTTTGAAAGCGATTTTTTGTATTTCCAAAGTAGAAGTGTCCCAATAAAGATCGATGCCAATTTCACCCACGGCATAAAAATTTCTTCTTTTGAATTGTTCTTCTACGTGCGCCAATTCCTCTTCAAAATTTTCCTTTACTGAAGTTGGGTGCAAGCCCATCATTAAAAAAACGTTTTCTTGATATTCCTTTTCCAAAGCATACATGGCTTGAGTGTAACCGGAATCTATAGCTGGAATGAAAAACCGTTTTATGCCTAGATCAATGGCACGTTGCATCATTTCTTTACGGTCTTCTGCAAAGCTATCACTATATAAATGGGTATGTGTGTCTGTCAACATAGATGCAAAGCTACTTATTTTGTTTGCTATCTTTGTATAAAAAAGTTGATGCAATTACGTGAATTTATTGAAGCCCAAGGATTTTATCGTATTCCACTGAAAAGGCTCGCTACCGGCCACTATCTTTTTTCAGCAAAAATAAATGGTGTTTCGGGTGATTTTATATTGGACACAGGCGCTTCCACAAGCTGTGTAGGCTTTATAGATAGCGCCCACTTTTTGCTGATAAGTGAAGACAGTATCATAAAGGCTGCAGGAGCTGGCGCAATAAATATGGAAACCATGCTTTCTCGAGGAAATGTATTTGTAATAAAAAACTGGGAAGTAAAAAATATGGACTTCGTGCTTTTTGACCTCTCCCATGTGAACGAAGCGCTTTCACAAGTAAATGAAGAACCTGTGCATGGTATCATTGGCGCCGATTTTTTAAAGCAGCACCGAGCAGTGATTGATTATGGAAGAAATTGTTTCTACTTAAAATAGAATGCTTTTCAGATATGGTTTATTTCCAATAATTTAAGTACTTTTATCTTCATCCAGATAATTCAGCGGTATTGAAAAAATTATTGATTTTACTTTTCATAATTGCACTTTATCCTCTCTCAGGGTACTGCCAAGATGTTTCCCATTTTGAAAAAATTGTAAACACAACCCAAAACAAGTCCCTAAAATTAGCAGCGCTGGACAGTTTGTTGATTAGAACTTTTTCAACAAATCCAGAATCTTTTATTGCTTATAGCCTTGAATACATAAACTTGGCTCAAGAGATGGATAGTATTGAGTGGGCTGCCAAAAAGGCAATGAATCTTCAGAATCCGCTAACCAATTATGCAAACGATCCACTAAATGCAATAACAATAATAAACAGCGTGCTTGCACGTAAGTATAAAATAAAAGATAGCCTACTGCTGGGAGGGCTCTACATAAAACGCGGAAAGGCCAACACAAAGGTTAATCTTAAAAAAGCGATTGAAGACTACAATCTCGCCCTCAAAAATTTTTCGTCCAAAGACTCTTTAAATATTGCGGACACTTATCTTTTCAGGGGTCAGGCAAATTCACAGTTGGGAAAATTTGTTTTGGCTGGTGAAGATTTCACAAAAGCTTACACCATTTATGAAGCAAAAAAAGAGTATGATTATATGGTTTTTGCGCAGGAAGGCATCATCAATATGTTCAGCATGAATGGTTTTTATGAAAAAGCCAAAAAGGAAAGAAACACTCTTATTGAAAAGATGAAGGCTTTAAACCTAAATTCATTTTTGCCTAACGAACATTATAACCAAGCTTTGGATTACAAAAAGATGGGCGAACATGATTTGGAATACAAATCATTGCTTTTGGCCGAAAAACTTTTTGATAAAAACGCTTCAAACAAATCTATTTTTATAGGTATACACTCACGGCTTATAGAATATTATTGTGAGCACAACCAAATTATTGAAGCAAAAAAACATCTGGACCTTATAGAAAATATGGGCTTTGACCTTTCCGGAAATCCTTCCGCCATGCTTAACTATCTTGGCGGAAAAGCCAAATATTTGCAATCCACAGGAAAGTATGATGAAGCATTGGCGCTCGCAAAGGAAAAACTGGATGTTGCCAAAAAATTAGGGCTGGAAGACGAAATAATGTATTCTAATTTATTTTTGTCTGAATTATATTTTGATTTGGATGATTATAAAAAGAGCTTAGAATACAACCATGCTTCTACAGCCATAAAAGATTCCATTTACAACAGAAGCACTGCAAACGCACTTGCCTACTATCAAACCCTTTACGAGACTGAAAAAAAAGAAAAGGAACTTGTTGAAAAGACCTCAAACATTACCCTGCTTGAAAAGGACAATGAAAGTTTCAAAAAAGCAATGCTTTTTGGAGGAATTGCAATTTTATTGGGGTTTGGGGTAATATTGTTATATCGTAACCAAAGACATTTAAAAAGCAATAAAATACTGCAGGAAAAATTCAGTCAAGAATTACTGGTTTCGCAGGAAGGAGAACGAAGAAGAATATCAAAAGACCTTCACGACGGTATTGGCCAGCAACTATTGGTTATCAAAAATAAGCTTATTGCAAGCGGTGATGAGAATACAAAAAAAATGGTAGATTACACCATTGAAGAAATACGCGCCATTTCGCGAGACCTGCACCCGTTCCATCTTCAGGAGCTGGGCATCACTAAAGCCATTGAATACACTATAAATTTAATAGACGAGAGCACAACGCTTTTCATTTCGGCCGAAATTGATAATATTGATGATATCTTTTCAAAAGAAGACGAGGTAAACATTTATAGAATTATTCAAGAAAGCCTCAGCAATATACTGAAACACGCCCACGCCGAAGCGGGCAAGGTATCAGTGAAAAAATTCACAAACAATATTCTTATCTCCATCCGTGACAACGGGGTGGGCTTTGATTTTGCAGAAAAATACCAAGACGTAAAATCATTGGGTCTAAAAACACTTTTGGAACGTACCAAATTTTTAAAAGGCCAAATGAAAGTAACCTCTAAAAAAGATACAGGTACCGTGCTTGAATTTCAATTTCCTTTATGACCAAAACTACACCATCCATTATTATTGCAGATGACCACCCGCTTCTTTTAAAAGGTTTAAGCGACTTTTTAATTGAAAAAGGTTTCAATTTACTGGGAAGTGGTAAAGACGGAAGGGAAGCATATAACCTAATAATCCAAAATGAACCCGATATTGCCATACTAGACATTCAGATGCCTTATATGTCTGGGCTTGAAATTGCTCAAAAATGTAAAAGTATTGATATTGAAACAAAAATAGTTTTAATAACACTTCACAAAGAAAAAGAACTTTACCAAAAAGCACAGGAACTTAACCTTTTTGGATATATACTAAAAGAGTTCGCTCTTGAAGAAATTGAAAACTGTATCAAAACAGTTACTGACGGTGTTCCTTTTTTCAGTGAAAAAATAAAGGAACTTATTGGGGTCGTTTTAATGGAAGACAACGATTTAAAAACACTTACTCCTTCGGAAAAAAAGATTTTGAAGTTAATTGCACAAGACAAAACCAATAAAGAAATTGCTTCACAACTTTTCATTTCATACAGAACGGTAGAAAAACACAGAAGCAATATCATTACAAAACTAAACATAGAGCCCAAAACAAATAGTTTGCTTATTTGGGCAAAAGAGCATCATGAAAAGCTGTTATAGAATTGCTTAAATTGCTTTTTCGAAAATTACGTGTTACCACGTATTTCATATTTCTATATAAAGGCGGATATTTACACAATGAAAGATTCAGTTTATATAGAAGACAAAGAAAAGGATTATGAAGCTACTGCCTATTCAAAAAAACCAGTAGCTATTGCTGTAATTGTTTCAGTTGTATTAATTCTTATACTCAATTTGATTAATACAATGATTTTTTACTAGAAGATGTTTCCTAACTAACCAAAAAAATCCGGCTTAAATGGCCGGATTTTTAATTTTTATCAATTTTTCAGATTATAATTCCAAAGCGTGTTTAACATTGCCGTCCATTAAAAGTTCCTCAGGACTTTCCAAAGCTTCTTTTACTGCAACTAAAAATCCAACAGATTCACGACCGTCTATAATTCTGTGGTCATAAGACAATGCAACGAACATAACTGGTGCAACAACAATTCCACCATCACGAACTATTGCTCGTTCAACAATATTGTGCATTCCTAAAATTGCAGATTGTGGCGGGTTAATGATTGGCGTTGAAAGCATACTTCCGAATACACCTCCATTAGATATTGTAAATGTGCCTCCTGTCATTTCATCAACGGTAATCTGACCATCGCGTGCTCTAACAGCAAGTCTTTTTACTTCATCTTCCACACTTCTGAAACTTAGATTTTCCGCATTTCTAATGACAGGAACCATCAAGCCTTTTGGGCCAGAAACCGCAATGGAAATGTCTTTGAAATCATAGGTTATCATATAATCGCCATCAACCATGGAGTTTACATCTGGATAAAGTTCCAATGCGCGAACCACTGCCAATGTGAAAAACGACATAAAACCAAGTCCTACTCCGTGTTTTTCTTTGAACTGTTCTTTGTATTGGTTTCTCAATTCATAAATAGCAGTCATATCCACTTCGTTGAAAGTGGTGAGCATTGCAGTTTCATTTTTTGCTGAAACTAGACGCTCTGCTACTTTTCGGCGAAGCATTGAAAGTTTTTTGCGTTCGCTACCACGGCTGCCAGTTCCGGGAGTTCCCATAGATGGTGTAGCATTGTTGGCATCGTCTTTAGTGATGCGACCATCACGACCGCTTCCTTTTACGTCTTTTGAAGACATTCCCTTTTCATCAAGAATTTTCTTTGCTGCAGGCGAAGGCGAGCCTGTGGCATATGTTTTTTTATCCTGCTCTTGATTAGGAGTAGAAGATTTTGAAGGGGTTTGTGTTTTGGCATCCGCCTTTTTGGATATATCTTCTTTTGGCTCTTCCTTTGGCTCTTCCTTTGGCTCTTCCTTTTTATCAGAAGAATCATCTCCGCCAGGTTTTTTAGCATCAGTATCAATAATGCAAATTACTTCCCCAACAGCCACAACATCTCCTTCTTCAGCTTTCAAAGTAATAATGCCACTGGCTTCCGCTGGAAGTTCCAATGTTGCTTTGTCGCTATCAACTTCAGCAATTGCCTGATCCTTTTCAACATAATCGCCGTCCTTTACCAGCCAAGATGCTATTTCAACTTCGGTGATGGATTCTCCCGGAGAGGGGACTTTCATTTCTAATGCCATAATATTGTTATTTAATATAAACCTCGGTTTACAATTCTTTAAATTTAATTTCTTTTTGCCTTTCTATAAAATTTTCAGAAAAACTAATCCATTTTTTTATCAAAAACGCTTTCAATCACTTTAGCGTGTCGCGCTTTTGATCTTACTGAGCTACCAGCTGCAGGCGCCGCATACATTTTTCTGCTACAAACCCTAAAGTTTCTGGATTCCTCAAAATGCATCATAATATGTGAATAGGCACCCATGTTTTTAGGCTCTTCCTGTGCCCAAACTACATCGTCTGCATTTTTATATTTTTTGATGGTTTTTTTCATTGTATCCGTTGGCAATGGGAACAATTGTTCAACACGTACCAATGCAACATCATCTCTTTTTAATTCTTCTCTTTTTTCGAGCAAATCATAATAGAACTTTCCGGTAACGAAAACCAAAGTTTTCACTTTTGCCACTTTTGCTTCGGCATCGTCAATTACCATTTGGAAACTTCCGTTTGCAAATTCTTCTTTTGTAGAAACCACTTTGGGATGACGGAGCAAGCTTTTTGGAGTGAATACGATTAGCGGCTTGCGGTAATTCACTTTCAATTGTCTTCTGAAAAGGTGAAAAAGATTCGCAGGTGTTGTAACATCTGCCACAAACATATTATCAGTTGCACAAAGTTGAAGGTAACGTTCCATTCTGGCTGAAGAATGCTCTGCTCCCTGCCCTTCATAACCATGTGGCAAAAGCATTACCAAACCGTTCTGTAGCTTCCACTTGTCTTCGGCTGCAGAAATATATTGATCAATCATTATCTGTGCCCCATTGCTGAAATCACCGAACTGTGCTTCCCAGATTGTTAATGTTTCTGGGCTTGCCATTGCATAACCATAGTCAAAACCAACAACGCCATATTCCGAAAGTGAAGAGTTGTAAATATAGAAGTCGCCCTGATCACCTTTCAAATTGTTCAAAAGCACAACTTCTTCCTCACTTTCTTCAACTTTTAATACTGCGTGGCGGTGTGAGAATGTTCCGCGTTCCACATCTTGTCCGCTCATACGCACATCATGACCTTCTTTTAAAAGAGTTCCATAAGCGAGTAACTCACCCATCGCCCAATCAAGCTTGTTGTCTTCAAAATACATGGTGTGTCTTGCTTCAACAAGTTTGGCTGTTTTTCTTAGAAATTTTTTATCCCCAGGCAATTTGGTAATCACTTCGGCAATTTCGTCCAACTTTTTCAAATCAAAAGTAGTGTCAACAGCCTCCATCATTTTATCTTCTTCGGCATAATCATAACCATGCCACTCATCTTGCATAAATGGAGTGATAGTGGTTTTATCTTCTTTTCTGGAATCTTCAAGATTTTCTTCCAGTTTATCTTTGTATTCTTGTTCTAATTTATCTGTATATCCTTTTTCGATAATGCCTTGCGAGATCAGTTCTTCTGCATAAATATCACGTGGATTGTCATGTTTGGCTATTGCCTTGTAGAGTTTTGGCTGGGTGAAACGCGGTTCATCACCTTCGTTGTGTCCATATTTTCTATAACCCAATAAATCAATGAAAACATCACGGCCAAATTCCATCCTGAAATCCAAGGCAAAATTCATGACGTGCACCACAGCTTCCACATCATCAGCATTTACGTGAAGCACTGGGGAAAGGGTTACTTTTCCAACATCGGTACAGTAGGTTGAAGAACGTGCGTCTAAATAGTTGGTAGTGAAACCAATTTGGTTGTTCACTACAATATGAATGGTCCCCTGGGTTTTATAGCCATCCAATTGAGCCATTTGCACAATTTCATAAACTATGCCTTGACCAGCAATTGCGGCGTCACCATGAACAATTATTGGTAGCACTTTATTGGGGTCGGCTTTATGGTGATCGTCCTGTTTAGCCCTAGTTATTCCTTCAACCACAGCGCCAACAGCCTCTAAATGCGAAGGGTTTGGGGCTATGTTCAGGTTAATTTCTTTTCCAGATTCGGTTTTCCTTTTTGAGGTCCAGCCTAAATGATATTTTACGTCACCGTCAAAAATATCCTGCGCATAATCTTTTCCATCAAATTCGCTGAAAATATCCTTGGCACTTTTCCCAAAGATATTTGTCAATGTGCTCAAGCGTCCACGATGGGCCATTCCCATCACGAATTCCACTACCCCTTTTTCGGCAGCGTTTTCAATCAATGAATCCAAAGCAGGAATCAGGCTTTCTCCACCTTCCAGTGAAAATCGTTTTTGACCAACATATTTTGTATGAAGAAAACTTTCAAAAGCTACAGCTTCATTAAGTTTTTTAAGAATGTGCTTTTTGTGTTCTTTGGAGAAATTGGGCTGATTGTTATTTATGTTCAACTTCTGCTGGATCCACTGAATCTCGTCAGGTTTACGGATGTACATATACTCAACCCCAATAGAATCGCAATAAATGCATTCGAGATGTTCTATAATTTTTTCGAGGGTAGTTTCTCCTATACCTAAAATTTCTCCTGCCTTAAAAGTAGCCTTAAGATCCTGCTGTGAAAGACCAAAATTTTCCAAAGCAAGTGTTGGCGTATATTTTCTTCGGGCTCTTACTGGATTTGTCTTGGTAAAAAGATGCCCTCGTGTTCGGTATCCATCAATGAGTTTTACAACCTGGAATTCCTTTACAACATCTTTATAGTTCGCTCCATCTGCAAATTGTGGTGCTGCAGCAGCTTCTGATACGCCAAAAAATTCATGCGCACTGTTCTCAGAACCAAAATCAAATCCTTGGAAAAAAGCTCTCCAACTGGGCTCAACACTGTCTGGGTATTGTAAATATTTTTCGTAAAGTTCCGCGATGTGAGAAGGGTGAACCGCGTTTAAGAAGGAAAATTTATCCATGATAAATATGCAAGGTCTTTTTTTTGTAAAACGGTACAAAAATACAACAATTACCTAAACTAGGTGAGTGGATTGTTTTTATTTATAGGACTGAAAATCTTAAAATATTCACAAATATAATAGTTAGGAAAAGTCGTAATTCGCTTATCGGTTTATTAAACGTTCCGCTGCATCAAACTATTTCCAAACTCATGGAGCATTTCTTTTTTTTCTTTAGAAATATTTATGCTTTCCAAAAGCGAGAAAGCATGATTATTATATTTTTCAATTTCCCTACGTGTTGCTTCTGCTGCACCCGATGTTAAGAATATTTCTTTTACTGTGCTAATTTTATCCGTTGGGTCTTTGGGATTGATACTGAAAAGATGCTCTAGTTCCTCTGCTTGTGAAGAAGAACCTTGCCCAGCGGCCATTAAATACAAAAAGGTTTTTTTGTTTGAAATAATATCACCTCCCACCTGTTTTCCAAAGGTTTCTGGATTGCCAAAAACATCTAAATAATCATCCTGCAACTGGAAAGCGATACCCAGATTTCTTCCAAATTGATAGATTTTGCCTTTATCATTTTCAGAAGCTTCAGCAACAATGGCGCCCATTTTCATGGCTGCACCCAGTAATACAGCTGTTTTATGGTCTATCATTGTTGTGTATTCCACCAAAGTTACGTCATCACGGGTTTCAAAATCCATGTCGTGCTGCTGGCCCTCGCAAACCTGTAATGCGGTTTCGCTGAAAAGTTTAGCTAGCTCCTGAAACATTTTCGGCTCGTAGTTTTCAAAAAAACGGTATGCCAAAATCAACATCGCGTCACCGGAAAGAATAGCGGTATTCACATCCCATTTTTCATGAACTGTTTTTTGGCCCCTTCGCAAGGGTGCATTATCCATTATGTCGTCGTGAATAAGCGAGAAATTATGAAACAATTCTACGGCAAGCGCAGCATGTATGGATTTTTCAAAATCAGTTCCGAAAAAATCGCAAACCATTAATGTAAGTAAAGGCCGTAACCTTTTGCCCCCTAAAGAAAGAATATATTTTATAGGGTCGTAAAGTTGGCGCGGTTCTTTTTGGGCAACAGCACTATCGATATATTCCTGAAGTACTTGGTTGTATTTATTCAAAAAATCCATTCAATAAAATTTTGGCTAAAGTAAAACAAGCAAAGCAAAACCGCACAATTTAAAACCAAAAATAGGTGCATTGTTAATGCTGCGTTAAAAAATATAAAACTTTGGAAACTTTTTTTGTTTTTAAAGTTTCCCGACATACCTTTGCGCCCGATTATGAGAGAAAAAATTGTTCAAAAAGCAACAGATCTATTTTTAAAGCTTGGTTTTAAGAGTGTTACAATGGATGATATTGCCAATGAAATGGCCATTTCAAAAAAAACCATATATACACATTTCAAAAACAAAACAGCTTTAGTTAAAGAATGTACCCGTAATGTGATGCACAACATTACTATTGGCATCGATGAAATTTGTTCCTTGGAACAAAACCCTATTGAGGAATTATATGAAATAAAAAAATTCGTGATGGGGAAAATTGAAGATGACAACTCGTCCCCACAATACCAACTTCAAAAATATTATCCGGAAATAAGCGAAGGCCTCAAGGAAAGCCATTTTGAAAAAATGATGGAATGTACCAGAAAAAATCTTCGTAAAGGAATTGAAGAAGGTCTTTACAGAAGCAACCTGGACGTAGAATTCATCGCAAGGCTCTATTTTTTGGGCATTCACGGAATTAAAGATCAAAACCTTTTTCCGCTTGATAAGTTTTCAACCAAATTCATCACAGAGGAATATCTGGAATATCATTTACGCGGAATTGTAACATCTGAAGGTTTCTTAACACTAAAAAATTTCATCAAAGAGCATCAAACCAATGACTAAAAAACTTTTAATATTCAGTTTTCTACTGTTCGCCACTTTAGGTTTTTCCCAGCAGCAGAAAAATTACACGTTCAGTTTGGAAGAGGCTGTAACTTTTGCACTCGATAGTAATTACACTTCCATAAATGCACAACGTGATATAGCCAAAGCAATTAAACAAAAGTGGGAAACTACGGCACAAGGCCTTCCGCAGATAGATGGAAATATATCTTACAATAATAATTTAAAACAGCCAGTAACACTACTTCCCGCTGAAATTACCGGTGGCGAACCAGGCACATTTATACCAATTAGGTTTGGAACAAAACAAAATGCAAATGCCGTAGCAACTTTGAATCAGCTAATTTTTGACGGAAGCTATCTTGTAGGGCTAAAAGCCGCAAAAGCATTTTTGAGATATTCAGAAAATGCCAACGAAAAAACACGTTTGGAAGTCAGGAAAGGAGTAATCAATGCTTATGGCAGTGTTCTGCTGGCGCAGGAATTGGTGGAAATTTTTGAAAAAAACAAAACTAACCTTGAGAAAAACCTCAACGAAACCAGAAAAATTTACGAAAACGGTTTGGGGGAAGAAGAAAGTGTGGAACAGCTTGAAATCACTCTTCTGGAAATCGAGACCCAACTCAGAAATGCAAGCAGAAGTCAGGTTATCGCCAAACAAATGTTCAATCTTGCTTTGGGCATAGATGTGGAAGCGGCGGTAACATTAACAGATGATTTGGATCAATTGGCCAATCAAAATATAAGCCTTTCACTTTTAGATTCGTCAATTAAAATTGAAGATAATGTAGATTATAAAATCGCTTTTAACCTTACTGAGCAGCGCTATTTTGAAAATAGACTGGAAAAGAGCAAGTTCCTCCCAAGGCTTTCGGCTTTTGTGAATTACGGAACTTCAGCAAACAGTGATAATTTTAGCTTTTTTAATGGGGATCAAATATGGTATCAATCTTCTGTTTTAGGGGTTAGTTTGAATATTCCTATCTTTAGTAGTGGTATGAGAAATGCAGCTGCACAACGCACTAAAATTGCGTTGGACCAAGCAAAGACAGATCTCGATCAAACAAGGCAACAAATAAAACTTGACCTAACAACAGCACAAAGCAACTACCAATTCGCCATAGAAAATTATGAAAATTCAAAAAAAAATCTTGCTTTGGCTGAGCGTATTGAAAACAAGAACCAAATAAAATTCACGGAAGGCCTTTCAACCAGTTTTGATTTACGTCAAGCCCAAACGCAATTATATTCAGCACAGCAGCAATTTTTTCAGTCCATGCTTAATGTAATCAATGAAAAAGCGAATCTTGAAACTGTACTTAACATTCCGAAGTTGCGTATCAATTATGAAGAAATTAAAGGTAAATACTAAAAACCACTCCTAAACACATCAACTCCTAAACTAATCGACTTTTTAAAAAAATTAACAATGAAAAAATCAATTCTATTATTAATAACACTTATCACACTTGCTTCCTGCGGTGGTGATAACAAATCGGTTGATGCGATAATTGATTCCAACGACATGGCAGCAGTAAAAGCTAAGCGCACTGATCTAAACAAACAGCAACGCGAGCTTAAGGCAGACATCGATAAGCTAAACGAATACATAGATCAAAACGAAAAGAAAGAGCGTCCAGCTTTGGTAACTGCTGAAGTAATTAAAGACACTATTTTCAAACATTACGTTGAAGTGCAGGGCAATGTGGAAACGGATCAAAACGTAGTTTTAAATGCGGAATATTCGGGAGTACTGACGAACGTTTATGTGAAGGAAGGACAACAAGTTTCTAAAGGGCAACGCCTTGCGAAAATAGATGATGGCGGCCTGTCCAGTCAAGTGGCCCAACAGGAAGCCCAAATGGCTTTGGCACAAACCACTTTTGAGCGCCAGGAACGTTTGTGGAATCAGAAAATTGGTTCAGAAATACAGTATTTACAAGCCAAGACTAGTTATGAATCTGCAAAAAATGTTACCCAGCAATTACGCTCACAATTGTCCAAAACAATTATTACAGCTCCCTTCAGCGGAGTTGTTGATGAAATTATTTCTGATCCTGGGCAGGTACTAATTCCAGGGCAAACGCAAGTGATTCGATTGATAAACCTGAGCGATATGTACGTAAAAGCGTCTATCCCCGAAACCTATCTTAAAAACATAAAGAAAGGAACTCAAGTAAAAGTGAATCTTGCTTCCATAAATGAAGATTTCACTGGAACGGTTCGCCAAGTGAGCAATTACATCAACCCAAATAACAGAAGTTTTGACATACAGGTTGAAATTCCGAACAAAGACGGGCTTGTAAAACCAAACCTTATTGCAACAGTAAAGGTGAACGATTACAGCGCAGAAGCAGCTATAACTGTACCTGAGAACATCCTTATGGAAAACGCCGAAGGTGAAACTATCGCTTATATCTACAAACCCGTGAATGATTCAATAGGTATTGCAAAACGTGTGCTTCTTAAAACTGGTCTTTCATACCAAAACCATACAGAAGTAAAATCTGGCTTAAAAAAAGGCGATACCATCATTAAAGAAGGTGCAAAAACCCTTCGTGACGGTCAAAAAGTAACCATCAAAAACTAAGAAACCCTTTGCACCATGAGCAAAAACCCGTATAAAGAATTTAGTATTTCGTCTTGGGCCATTGACAATAAAATGACGGTCTATGTAATTATGGCCATCATCCTGTTTTTGGGTGCTTTCGCCTATTACAGCATGCCGCGAGAAGCTTTTCCGGAAATTATTGAAACTAAAATTTACGTTAGCTCCGTAAACCCAGGAAACTCTGCTGAGGATGTTGAAAAATTCATCACCGAACCTTTGGAAGAGGAATTTAAAGACGTAGCTGGCGTAAAGGAAATTACCTCCACAACTCTTCAGGATTATTCTATTATCATAGTTGAATTTGAGGAAAGCGTAGAAATTCCCGTAGCAAAACAGTTGGTAAAAGATAAAGTTGATCAAGTTAAGGCCGAAACAACTTGGCCAGTACTCACCAATGGAGGCAAAGTAGAACCCAACGTTTTCGATTTAAACTTTTCTGAAGAAGTACCCATCCTCAACATTAACCTTACTGGAGACTATCCGGTGCAGCAGTTGAAGGATTATGCCGAATATCTTCAAGACAAGATTGAATTGCTTCCGCAAATAAAAGAAGCTACTGTCCGCGGAGCGGAGGAAAAAGAAGTGGAAATTGCCGTGGACATTTATAAGATGACTGCCTCAAAAGTAAGTTTTGACAATATCATCAATGCTGTGAAAGGTGAAAACAATACCATTTCCGGGGGAAACATTATCACCAATGGCGTACAAAAAAACATCCGCATCACGGGTGAAATTGAAGACCCAAAGGAGCTGGAAAATGTTGTTGTAAAAAAAGACGACGGGGTTATTTTCCTAAAAGACATCGCCGATATAAAATTTAAGGAAAAAGACGCTACTACCTATGCCCGAGAATACGGCAAACCTGTAGTGATGCTCGACATAAAAAAACGTGCCGGTAAAAACATGATTGAAGCTGTAGAGCAGATTAAAAAAATCGTGTCCGAAGAAGAAGAAAATTACCTACCTCAAAGTTTGCATGTTAGTTTGACAAACGACCAATCTATCAAAACAGAAAACCAAGTAAATGATTTGGTAAACAATATCATTTTCGGGGTGCTTTTGGTTGTATTGGTATTGATGTTTTTCTTAGGTTTCAGAAATGCGTTATTCGTAGGTTTCGCCATTCCGCTTTCTATGTTAATGTCGTTGTTTATCCTTTCGTCATTAGGCTTTACACTAAACACGATGGTGCTTTTCGGACTCGTTATGGGACTGGGGATGTTAGTGGACAACGGTATTGTGGTGGTTGAGAACGTGTATACTTTAATGAGCGAAGGCATGCCCCCCCGAAAAGCCGCGAAACAAGGAATGGGTGAAATTGCTTGGCCTATTATTGCCTCTACCGCAACAACACTGGCGGCATTTTTCCCACTTGGGCTTTGGCCAGGAACCATTGGTAAGTTTATGATTTATTTCCCAATAACGCTCTCGGTGGTACTTTCATCATCGCTTTTTGTAGCCTTGGTTATCAACTCTATGCTTACTTCAGAATTTATGAAAACTGAAGAAGAACCCATGACTAAAAAGAAGCTCATCCGCTGGAGTATGATTCTGTTGGGTGTGGGTATTTTGCTTTTAGTCGCTGGCTTTGCTCTGGATGTAGCCGCTTTTCGTGGTTTCGGAAACTTGGCCATACTAACCGCCATTATGCTTTGGGTTTACAAATACTTCCTAGCAGGAGCTGTGGATTATTTTCAGTATAAATCCCTTAAAAAACTAGAGAATTCCTACGAAAAAACCCTAAAATACGCGTTGCGCGGAAGAAAAGCCTATGTGTTTTTCTTCGGAACAATTGCTCTTTTAATTCTATCTTTTGTATTGGTGTATTTAGTACAACCAAAAGTACTCTTCTTCCCAGAAAATGAACCGAATCAGATTATTACTTACATAGAATATCCACAGGGAACAGACATTGAAAAGACTAACGAACTCACAAAACAGGTAGAGCAACGCGTTTTTGACGCTATCGAGAAATATAACAACAACGGCTACAATTATATGGTGGAATCTGCCATTTCGCAAGTAGGCCAAGGTGCCGGAAATCCACAGACCGATGGTGGCCAGAGCAACGAAATGCCACAAAAAGGAAAAATAACCCTTTCCATGCGTGACTACCAACTACGCCGTGGCGTTAAAAGTAGCACCGTGCTTGAAGAAGTGCGCGATGCCGTAAAAGGTTTCCCTGGAGCCTCCATTATTGTTGAAAAAAATGCCGCCGGCCCGCCCGTTGGCTACCCTATCAATATTGAATTGAGCGGTGAAAATTATGAAGAAATGCTTCTCCAAGCCGAAAATCTACGTTCGTATATTGAAGGGTTGGGCATAAGTGGTATTGAGGAATTGAAGATAGACGTAAACAAAAGTAAGCCCGAAATGGACGTGACCGTGGACCGTGAAAAAGCAGGCCAACTTGGCATTTCCACAGGGCAGATTGGGCAAACTTTGCGCCGTGCAATTTTTGGGGAAGAAGCTTCCACTTATAAAGAAGGCGACGACGATTATGAGATAAACGTACGTCTTTCAGAAAAAACACGCTATGACGAAAGCGCGCTTTTCAATCAGCCAATTACCTTTAGAAACAACCAAGGGAAAATTGTACAGGTTCCAATTTCTGCGATGGTTACGAAGAACAACACCGCTTCTTTCAGCGCTATTAAAAGAAAAGATTTAAAGCGAACCATTACTGTTTACTCCAACGTAATTGGTGGATACAACGCAACAGAAATTGTGAATGATCTAAAAACCGAATTGCAGAATTATGAACTTCCCAAAGGCATAAATCTTGCATTTACGGGTGAGCAGGAAGAACAGGCAGACAATATGGGCTTCCTATTGATGGCGTTGTTTTATGCCTTAGGCGGCATCTTGCTAATTTTGGTAGCGCAGTTCAACTCTCTTTCCAAACCCGTGATTATATTAACTTCGGTGGTGCTAAGTTTGGCAGGGGTGTTCCTCGGGCTGGTCATTTTCCATATGGACTTTGTGATTATTATGACGATGATGGGTATTATTTCACTTGCAGGTATTGTGGTGAACAACGCTATCGTACTCATAGATTATACCCAGATTTTGATAGACCGAAAAATGAGCGCCCTAGAAATGGACGATGACGATATGCTCACAAAGCGTCAGTACTTCGACCTCATCGTGGCTGGAGGAAAATCGCGACTGCGTCCTGTATTGCTTACTGCAATTACTACCGTTTTGGGGCTTATACCTTTGGCTATAGGCCTAAACATAGATTTCTTTGGACTGTTTACAGATTATAATCCCAACATCTACATTGGAGGTGACAACGTAATTTTCTGGGGTCCGCTGGCGTGGACGGTAATCTTCGGATTGATCTTCGCCACCTTCCTTACCTTGATTGTAGTTCCAGTAATGTTCTATTTGGTGAATCGCGCCAAGATAAAATTCAGAAAAAAACGAAGAATGAAGGAGATAAAAAAGGTGAAAGAAAAAGAAGCTATTAAGCAAAGTGGTTTTCTTAAGTAAGAGAAAACAAAATCTTTATAAAAACCCCTTGAGAAGTCATTTCCTCAAAGGGGTTTTTATTTTGTAGGAAACGGACTTCGAAAAAAACCAGGGAAAACCCTTTTTTATTTTTGAAGTTTTTGACTTAACTTGAAAAGTGTAACTGTCGTCCAATTTTTTAGATTATGAAAACACTACTATACATCCTGCTATTCAACATCAGCGCAATAGGCCTTGCGCAGGATCCCGTTCTTTTTGATACCGATTGGTTTTAATGGAACTTACGGTAGATAATACCAATATTCCTATCCCAAATAATTCAGAGATGGGTTTAGTAACTTTGAATTTATTTATGAATCGTTTAGAAAGCTCAGCATGTGATAGTTTAGGAGGTGATCTTTCTGAATTTTCCAATGATGAATTTACGGCGATCGAATTTAATATTTTGTTATATGAGTGCAATTATCCTGAAACAAGAGATTTTCAAAATGCATATTTTTATGAATTTTATAGTGGTTACCCAACCAATCAAACATTTACATTTAACTATATTTTAGATGCAGGGCCGAACGAGGAATTTCAGCTTACAATTATAAATGGAGGGGGAGATACTGCAATATACGGCAATGCGGCTTTAAGCATCCAGGATAATACATTCTCTCAGTTTACACTATTTCCAAACCCAGCAAAAAATGAATTGTTTTTAAATTCAAAAAACACCACAGGAAACTTAAAACTAAAAATCTTCAACATAGAGGGCAAACTGTTAAGCACCCAAACAGTAGCAATTCAAGACCAAACCTCCATAGATGTCTCCAACCTATCAAGCGGTATGTATTTTCTAAACATTGAAGATGAAAATGGCAGTAAAGCAATTAAAAGATTTCTAAAAGAATAATACCTAATAAAAGCACACACAAAGTTTATTAATCTGCAAGTATCCTGATACTTGCAGATTTTTTTTATAAAACTACGTGAATTCGGAACAATAAATAATAATCCCTTTAAAACCACAACTATTCATTAATTACTTATTAAATTTGCACCTTTAATTTTTTTCAGAAGAAAATGTACAGAACGCATAACAACGGCCAGCTTCGCTCGGCAGATATCAATAAAGAAGTAACCCTTGCGGGATGGGTGCAGAAAACCCGCGACAAAGGTTTTATGGTGTGGGTAGACCTTCGCGACCGTTACGGCATCACCCAACTTATTTTTGATGAGGAAAGAACTTCAAAAGAAGTAATTGAAAAAGCCACTAAACTGGGCCGTGAGTTTGTAATCCAGGTAAAAGGAACCGTTATTGAGCGCGAATCCAAAAACCCAAACATGCCAACTGGCGATGTGGAAATTTTGGTTTCTGAATTAAACATTCTGAATGAATCCCTAACCCCACCTTTCACTATAGAAGACGAAACTGACGGCGGCGAAGATTTACGAATGAAATATCGTTATTTAGACATCCGCAGAAAACCCGTTCGTGAAAACCTTATATTTCGTTCAAAAGTTGCAATTGCCGTTCGTAATTATTTAGCTAATGAAGGTTTCGTAGAAGTGGAAACTCCTTATTTAATAAAATCAACCCCTGAAGGCGCTCGCGATTTCGTTGTTCCTTCCAGAATGAACGAAGGTCAATTTTATGCGCTTCCGCAGAGTCCGCAAACCTTTAAGCAATTGTTGATGGTTGGTGGATTGGATAAATATTTCCAAATAGTAAAGTGCTTCCGCGATGAAGATTTGCGTGCAGACCGTCAGCCAGAATTCACACAAATAGACTGCGAAATGGCTTTCGTAGAGCAAGAAGATATTCTGAATGCTTTTGAAGGTCTGACCAAACATTTATTGAAAGAAATTAATGGTGTAGAAATTTCCGAATTTCCAAGAATGACTTACGACGAAGCAATGGAAAAATACGGAAATGATAAACCAGACATTCGCTTCGGAATGGAGTTTGGAGAGTTAAACGCGGTTGCCCAACACAAAGATTTTGGCGTTTTCAACCAAGCAGAATTGGTTGTGGGAATAGCAGTTCCAGGCGGAAATGCTTTCACGAGAAAAGAAATAGACAATTTAATCGATTGGCTTAAACGTCCACAGATTGGCGCAATGGGAATGGTTTACGTTCGTTGCAACGAAGACGGTACTTATAAATCTTCCGTAGATAAATTTTACGATCAAGAAGATTTGGCAAATTGGGCAGAAGCAACCGGCGCAAAATCGGGCGACTTAATCTGCGTACTTTCCGGAGCAAAAAATAAAGCAAGAACACAGTTGAGTGCATTGCGCATGCATTTGGCAGAACAACTGGGTTTAAGAAAAAATAATGAATTCGCCCCACTTTGGGTAGTGGATTTCCCGTTATTGGAATGGGATGAAGAAACAAACCGATACCACGCCATGCACCACCCGTTTACCTCTCCAAAGCCTGGGCAATTAGAACTTTTAGACACCAATCCCGGTGACGTAAAAGCAAACGCTTACGATTTGGTTTTGAATGGAAACGAAATTGGCGGGGGCTCGATACGAATTCACGATAAAAAAACACAGGCGCTGATGTTTGATTATTTAGGCTTTACACCTGAAGAAGCAAAAGCGCAGTTTGGCTTTTTGATGGATGCCTTCCAATATGGCGCGCCACCACACGGCGGTATTGCTTTTGGATTGGATAGATTAGTAGCCATTTTGGGTGGACAAGAAACCATCCGCGACTTTATTGCTTTCCCAAAAAACAACGCAGGTCGCGATGTGATGATTGACGCGCCTGCAACCATTGACCAAAAACAATTGGAAGAACTTCATTTGAAGGTTGAAATAAAATCATAATAAAAAAATCCTGCAAATGCAGGATTTTTTGATAGCTTTAAAGATGCCTACGCAAAAAAGAAATTTACTTACCCGGTTTTTAATTTGGAGAATTAAATACATCTCCCAAAACCAATTTGTATACTTAATAAGTATTGTGGTGGGCTTTTTGGCAGGAGTAGGGGCTGTAATTTTAAAGAACCTTACCCACTTTATCCAACATTTGCTAGAAGGTAATTTGATAGAATATTATCATACAGCCTTCTATTTTATCTTTCCTATCCTTGGTCTATTACTTGTATATATTATTATTAAATATGTTATTCGAAACAAGGTAAGTCACGGTATACCTTCAACATTATTTGCCATTTCAAAAAAGAAGGGTTTTATAAAACGCTACCAAATGTTTGGAAGTATCCTAACGGCACCATTAACAGTGGGATTTGGTGGTTCTGTAGGATTAGAGGGACCTACCGTTGCTACTGGCGCGGCAATAAGTTCAAACTTATCTAGAGTTTTGCACTTGAATCAAGCAAACAGAACGCTATTGATTGGTTGCGCTGCTGCGGGTGCAATGGCATCAATTTTCAAAGCACCTATCGCAGCACTGATTTTTGCAATTGAAGTTTTCAGTCTTGACCTCACATTGGCTTCCATGCTTCCACTTTTGTTAGCTTCTATTTCTGGGATACTTACTTCCTATTTCTTTTTCGGCAATGATGTATTGTTACCTTTTAAGAATACAGATCCATTTACACTTAGTGACGTTCCTTTCTTTTTAGTATTGGGTGTTGTTGCGGGTTTCACCTCGGTATATTTTACAAAGGTCTATGCTTTTTTTCAAGATTTCTTTGAGAAAATTAAATCTCCCGCCAAACGACTGCTTATCGGAGGAATTGGCTTGGGAGTTCTCATCTATTTCATTCCCCCACTTTATGGGGAAGGGTTTGATGTAATCAACAATTTGGTAAAAGGAAATCCCGAATTAGCCCTGCAAAACAATATTTTTCAGTTGGAACTCACCAGTATTTGGGTTGTAATAGCTTTGTTAGGTGGTTTGTTACTCTTTAAAATAATTGCAAGTTCACTCACTTTTGGCGCTGGTGGGGTTGGAGGAATTTTTGCTCCAGTATTGTTTATGGGAAGTATAATGGGCAATGTTGTGTCAAAAATACTAAACAACTGTGGGTTATTATCCACCCCCATTTCTGAAAGTAATTTCACGCTGGTAGGAATGGCAGGATTACTGGCGGGAGTTCTCTATGCGCCCTTAACAGCTATTTTCTTGATTGCAGAGGTGACAGGTGGTTATGAGCTTTTTATTCCGTTGATGATTACCGCAGCCATTTCATTCTCCATTACTAAATATTTCATTCCCCATTCTGTTTACGCAATGGAACTAGGTCGGAAAGGTGACTTAATTACACACAATAAAGATCACGCTGTACTTACGCTAATGGATATTCAGACTGTTATAGAACGAGATTTTATAGCTATATATCCTGAAATGAATTTGGGTGAAATAGTACATCAGGCCATAGTAAAATCTAAAAGAAACCTTTTTCCTGTGTTGAACAAAAAAACAAATGCGTTGGAAGGAATCATTCTTTTGGACGATTTACGACCTGTGATGTTCGACCAAAATTTATATGAAGAGGTAAAAGCCAGCGAATTAATGCACAGTGCACCAGGATTGATTTATCTAAATGAAGATAAAATGACAGATGTGATGAAAAAATTCCAGGATACCGGCGCTTGGAATCTTCCTGTAATTAAAGATGGTGAATACTACGGCTTCGTTTCAAAATCAAAATTGCTTACGGCCTACCGAAGAAAATTGATTGATTTTTCTGGGAAATAAGTGAGTAGTGAGTAGTGAGTAAAAATAAAATAAGATGAAATATTTTTTGACAGTTCTGTTTATTTCAATTCTCATAGCCTTGGGCATAGGCTTTTATATTAAGCCCGAGGATGAAGCTACGGGAAATTTAATTATAGGCCTTACCCTAATGGCTGGTTTTTTTGTTTTGATGCCTCTTTTTATATACCATAGATGGAAAAACAGGAGTGTAAAAGACTATATGCTAACGAAAGAGAATCTTGAAAAAATGCAGGATTACCAAAAAGATAAAAAGATTTGAGGAGTGGGTATTTTTAAAAAATTTTGATTTCTTTAACATATTAAATCATAATTATTATACATTTGCTTACTTATTATTAATTTATTTTTTATTTACAATGGAAGGAACAGTAAAGTTTTTTAACGAATCTAAAGGTTTTGGTTTTATCACAAATGATGACACCGGAAAAGACATTTTTGTGCACATAACCGGCTTAAATGGCGAAGCCCTTAACGAAGGTGACAAAGTAGAATATGTTGAAGAAGAAGGAAGAAAAGGACGTGTTGCGGCTCAAGTTCGCGTAATCCACGACTAAAAAGATATACGTTACAGATTCTCTAAAGGCCTTTCATAAATGAAAGGCTTTTCTATTTAGTTTAAATTTCTTTTCTCGATAAAAAACCGTTTTAGTAGTTGTGAGGCTTGCTCTGCCATCACACCACCCTCCATAATAGTTTTGGGATGCAATTTTGTATTCAAAGCAATACAGCCACGTTGTTCATCCCTTGCCCCATATACTATTTTTGAGATTTGACTCCAAAATAAAGCTCCCGTGCACATTTGGCAAGGTTCGATAGTTACATAGAGCGTACAATCAATTAAATATTTTCCACCCAGATAATTTGCGGCGGCAGTAATTGCCTGCATCTCTGCGTGGGCGGTAACATCATTCAATGTTTCGGTGAGGTTATGTGCGCGTGCTATAATTTGATTGTTTATAACAATTACTGCACCAATGGGTATTTCACCCTTTTCATAGGCAGCCTCTGCTTCTTGTATGGCACGTTTCATAAAGTAGGTGTCGTCGTAAGGTTTTATTAGGCTCAAAGTATATTTCTTTTATAAGTAAGTATGCGAAATTACAAATTAACAAATTCACGGATTCACAAATTCATCAAAACCAAATAAGAAATCTTCAATAACTGTATCTTTACACTGTGTCAGAAAACATTTTAAATACAATAAAATTTCCCGAAGATCTTCGGGAAATTCCAAAAGAAAAATTGCCACAAGTGGCGCAGGAACTCCGTGAGTTTATAATAAATATTGTGGCGACGAAAGAAGGCCATTTGGGTGCGAGTCTTGGCGTGGTAGAACTTACCATTGCCCTGCACTTTGTATTCAACACGCCAAATGATATTTTGGTGTGGGACGTAGGCCATCAAGCATACGGCCATAAAATATTAACGGGAAGAAAGGAAATTTTTCATACCAATAGGCAATTGGGCGGCATTAGTGGTTTTCCGAAAAGAAGCGAAAGTGAATACGATACTTTTGGTGTGGGCCATAGCAGTACAGCGATTTCCGCAGCACTGGGAATGGCGATCGCCTCAAAACTTAAAGGCGATGTTGAAAAACAGCACATAGCAGTTGTTGGAGATGCTTCAATAGCTAGCGGAATGGCTTTTGAAGCGCTAAATCATGCAGGAGTAACCAACACAAATCTTTTGGTTATTCTGAACGATAATGCCATTGGCATTGACCCTAGTGTAGGCGCATTGAAAAATTATTTTACTAAAGTGAAGCTTGACGGAGCAAAGGAAGCAGACAACATTTTTGAAGCTTTAAACTTTAATTACTCCGGACCAATCGACGGTCACAATTTAAATCTCGTCATTTCAGAATTGGAGCGATTGAAAACTATGTCGGGGCCAAAATTATTGCATATAATTACCAAAAAGGGAAAGGGCTTGCGACAGGCTGAAGAAAACCAGGTGGTGTATCACGCGCCAGGAAAATTTGATTCACTTACGGGCGATTTGCCTCCAAAAAGTACCGAACAACAACCACCAAGGTTTCAAGACGTTTTTGGCAAAACCTTAGTTGAACTGGCTTTAAAAAACGAAAAAATAATAGGCATTACCCCAGCGATGCCCTCGGGAAGTTCACTGAAATTTATGATGGACGCTTTTCCTGAAAGAGCCTTTGATGTTGGCATTGCGGAACAGCATGCAGTTACTCTTGCCGCAGGAATGGCGACCCAAGGATTTACTGTTTTCTGTAATATTTATTCCACATTTTTGCAGCGCGCATACGATCAAGTAATACACGACGTTTGCCTTCAAAAAATTCCAGTAATTTTCTGTTTGGACCGTGCAGGAATTGTGGGCGAAGATGGTCCAACGCATCACGGTATTTTTGATTTAGCTTATTTAAACTGCATTCCAAACCTCATCATTTTTGCGCCCCGTAATGAAACGGAACTACGAAATATCATGTACACTGCACAACAAGGATTGGACTTACCAATATTCATCCGCTATCCGCGAGGCAGGGGAACTATCCTTAATTGGCAAAACCCCTTCAGCTCCATTGAAATCGGAAAAGCAGAAATAGTAAAGGAGGGTGAAGAAGTTGCAATTTTAACCATTGGAACAGTTGCCAACAATGCCTTGGAAGCTATTAAATCATTTCCGTTTTCATATCAGAAAAAAATTGGTTTAATTGATATTCGTTTTTTAAAGCCTTTGGATGAAACGCTTCTTCTTCAGGTTTTTAAAAATTATAAAACAATTATTACGGTTGAAGACGGAACGATTATTGGCGGTTTGGGAACTACCGTTGCTGCTTTCGCTTCAAAGCATAAATATAAAAATCCCATTGAAATTATAGGTATCCCAGATGTTTTCCCTGAACAAGGGACTATTTCAGAATTGCAGGACATTGTGGGCATCTCTTCAGAAAAAATAAAACAAACCCTTCAAAAATACTTATAAAAAAAGAGGCTCTTTCGAGCCTCTTTTAAATTTTAAAAACTATATGAAATCTTAGTTGATTATCAATTTAGTTGTTTGCGAACGGTCAGCACCTTCAATCTGCATTACGTAAATACCTGGATTAAGGCTGCTAGCGTTAATATTCGCGGTATGATGAATTTCAACTTCTTGATTGAAGACTTTTCTACCATTCATATCAAAGATAGAGATTGTAGCATTCCCTACATCATATCTTGATTTAATGCTTAGCTCTCCATTAGATGGGTTTGGATATACTATGAAATTGTTTTCAAGTGTGCCATTGTCTGATACACCCAATACACAGTCTACAGGAACATCAAAAGCCTCAGTACCATCTGATTTGCTATTGGTACTCCCTTGATTGGCACTAAGTCCTAAACCTCTTCTTGCAAAGGCACGCCAAATGGTACATCTGTTTGCTCCACCATTTGCAATTTCATCAGCTTCAAGAATTGCATCTCGACCATCAACAAATCCTGGGCTACAAGGCTGTAACTTTAATCCGTCCGTAATAAGCTGTAGTGCTAGGTTATTTCCACCTGTACCATTATAGATGTCTGGGTCAAAACCATACTCATCTATCAAATCCCAAGTTAAATCCCAAAGCATTGTAGTCCATACAGAACCAACACCGTGAGGTGCTACTTGCGTTTTAATATCATCATAAGTAAAGTCATTTAGAGCAAAATCTCTTGAGTAAATTTTTGCTCTAAGCCCTCTTCCAGCAGTTCCTTCACCAAGAGCGTAATTTCCAACACCTCTTGGGCTTTCGCCAGTATCGTCATCTTGCACTGTGAGAATTAAACCATAGTAATCACTCCAGCCTTCGCCCATTTGTTCTTGATTTTGAAGACATCCAACATTTGATGGTCCTGCTGTCAATCGGTTTGAAATACCGTGGCCATACTCATGCGCAATAATAACGTTATCAAGATCGCCATCTCTTCGGAAAGGATCATTCCCTGATCCGTCATCACGAAGGGTAGCGTTTACGGTATCGCCATTAAGAAGTGCAGTAATGATAGCCTCTCCATCGGATTGGTATATCATAATAGAAGGGATATCTAGGGTTGAACCTCCTCCAATCATTGCTGTTGGGTCAGTAGGCACATTATTAACTACAACTACAGCGATAGCTCCCGCTGCTTGAATTTGAGAAATTTTAAATGTGTTACCACAGCCACCTAATCTAGCTACAGCAATTTTTCCATTTAGCTCAGCGGCATTTAAAATAGTATCGCAGCCATCATTCGGATCTATTGAAGAACCAGAGTTATCATCTACAACCAATACCATATCTTCAGTAATTGCGGTAGTTGGCAGCGGAGTTCCACCCACAAAGTTGGAATCGATGGCATTGTATTCACCTGCCAATGGACCGCCATTGATGTTCATTAAGGTACCTATAACTTTTCCTGGAGCGCTCCAAAGGTACATCTGCATTCTTGGTTTACCTCCATCTGGGGGTGTTGCAAAGTTTGCATTGTTCAAACCACCACCATCTTGGGCGTCGGCTAATACAAAATCATTATCTGCACCAATACCTCCGTAGTTTTTTGCTTGAAAATTACCACTCACTTCATCAAAGCCATATGCATACATTACATCGTGTAATATATTATTCCAGTAGAATAAGTTGGTGATTGCACCATCTCTAAACAATGGAGGATTTTGAGGAAGAGTGAAAGGAAAATCAAATTCTAATGTTACACCACCTTCAGCTGTGTCACCCGCTCCATTATTTCCATTTGCATCTTCCATAGCCAATACATTGTTACCGCGAGTATGAGTATATTCTGGACCAGCAACCCCATCAGTGTCGTGCCATCCAAAAGGAGATGCAATTGGATCTGATGGATCAGAAACAATTTGGTCTGGACCATCGTTAGGGCCTATTAAAGGCATTGGAAATACACGATATGAAGACCCATCACCAAGCATACGGCTTGAATTGCTTAAATTAGTATTTGAGAAAAGTATACTCTCAGTATTGGAGTGGGAATGCGATCCTTCACCAAAGTTACAATTTACTACCCAATCGTTAGTTGCCAACAATTCACCAGAAAGGGCATCAATACGAACGCTATAGTAATGTGTTGAGTCTAAAAGATAGATACTCAAATCCCAAGCAAGCTTTAAAGCTCCGGTATCATCCATTTTTTGATAAACAAGTTCTACAGGAATGTTTTCCTGTGAAATATTACCATTGGAAAAAATATAGCTATTGTCTGAAACTGTTTCTATCAAATTCAAATTTGAAGGGTTTTGCAGTCCAAGCCAGTTTGCAGCTTTCGATATTGCATTTACTGCAGATATTGATGGCGAGGTACTGTTTACCTTTGCGGCTGCATTCTCAGTAAAAGAGAGCTTAACACTATATACTGTCCCATCCTTTATTACGAAGGGAGAAGTAGAATTGAACAATTTAATGCCCTGGTGGCGTTGTTCAACATAAACATTGTAAACCTTTAAGCTTTTAGAATAGCTCTGTGAGGCAATTGAAATGTCCGAAATATCCTGCTGTTGCAGCGAATATTGGGATCGATTTTGTTGAAGGTACGTTTTTACCAAATTGCTGTAATCCTGCGCAAAGGACATATTTACAGCAAAAAAGATAATTAAGTAAAGAATTTTTTTCATAAGATTATATTAAGTTTTTAGGTGAATAAGATCAGATGCTGTTGATCTAAAAAATGTTTCCTACAGATAGGATTTATAAAAATATCATAAAATTGATGATAATCCCTATTAAAACTGTGATTTTAACATTTATAAGAGGCGACAATTTTAAATAATGTACTTTCCTTTTATCAAATCTTCATTTCTGTATAAAGCAAAAGAGGCCTTTCGGCCTCTTTTAATCTAGTTATTTGAAAATTTACTAATTTATAATAAGTTTCGCTGTTTGTGAGTAATTCTCAGCATCAATCTGTATTAAATAAATTCCTGTTTTCAAGCCATTTGCATTTATATTCGCAATAGTATGTAGTTCCGTTTGTTGGCTAAACACTTTTCTTCCATGGACGTCAAAGATAGAAATGTTAATATCTCCTTTGTCTTGCCTAGCTTTTATAAAGATTTCACCATTTGATGGATTAGGATATATAATGAAATTATCTTGAATACTTCCATTGTCATTTACTCCCAATAGGCAATCTACAGGTACATTAAAAGCTTCCGCACCATCAGATCTGCTATTGGAACTTCCTTGACTGGCACTAACCCCTAGTCCTCTTCGTGCAAACGCACGCCAGATAATGCATCTGTTAGCGCCTCCGTTGGCCAAATCATCGGCTTCAAGGATAGCATCCCTTCCATCCACGAATCCAGGACTACATGGCTGTAATTTCAATCCATCGGTCACTAATTGTATAGCTATATTATTACCGCCGGTACCATTGTACAAATCGTCATCAAAACCGTATTCATCAATTAGATCCCAAGTCATTTCCCAAAGCATGGCATTCCATACAGAACCTACACCGTGGGGTACAGCTTCTGTTTTAATATCATCATAGGTATGCGGGTTTATTCCAAAATCCGTACTGTAAGGATATGTTCTAATTCCGTTTGGATCACCTGAGGCATAGGAGCCCATTCCGCGAATGTCTTCCGCCTGATCGCCATTCTGAATTGTAAGTATTAAACCAAAGAAATCACTCCAGCCTTCTCCCATTTGTTCTTGGTTCTGCAGACATCCAACATTTGATGGTCCTGCTGTTAATCTGTTTGAAATACCATGACCATATTCGTGGACAACAATTTCTGTATCTAGGCTCCCGTCAAGGCTTAGTGGAACATTCGTTCCATTTATAGTTCCATTGATAGAACCACCACCATCTAATAATGTAATTATTGGATCACCATCAACATTTGATATTGCGAATGCCGGGATAGTAACTTGACAGCCCACAACTCCGCCACCCATAAGTGGTGGATCGCCAGCCACATTATTTACAATTATTGCTGCAACAGCACCATTGTTTTGTGCAGCCAAAACCTTAAATCCAAATTCACACTCACCTCTTCTGATTACTGCAATTTTCCCATTCAAGGAACCTCCATTTGTAATATTGTCACAACCATCATTTGGATCTGACGAAGGCCCAGAATCATCATCCTCAATCAAAACTAAGTCTTGAGTTAGGTTAATAGGAATTCCAGCGCCAAAAGCTGCTGCAATACCACTATAAACTCCAGCGAGTGGACCACTATTAATTGTGAAAATATCTGCAACCGGCGTGCCACCACCACCCCAAAGATACATTTGCATTCTAGGATTACTTCCATCGGGTGGAGTTGCAAAGTTTGCATTATTAGTTCCCCCTCCATCTTGTGCTTCTGCATTTACAGAATCACTACCTGCTCCGCCATTTCCGTAATTATTTTCTTGAAAGTTCCCACTGGCTTCATCAAAACCATATTGATACATTACATCGTGAATGCTATTGTTCAAATAAAACAAATTCACTGTTGAGGCATCTCTAAAGTTAGCTGGAGCTTGAGGTAAATTAAATGGAAAATCAAAATTTAAAGAAGCGCCACCATCTGGTGAATTTCCTGAATTTGTATCACACAAATCCAAATAAGCATACGCATTATTTCCTCTTGTGATTGTATATTCTGCACCTGTAGCCCCATTTGTATCATGCCATCCGAACGGAGAGGCTGTCGCGTCTTCAGGAGTGATTACCAATGTATCCGGTCCGTCATTAGGATTCCTTAGCGGCAATGCAAAAACTCTGTATTGAGCGTCTACAAGAATGCTTTTTTCGCCTGTAGTATTGTTTTTAAATAAAACGTTTTCGCCTTTTGTAAAGCTATGGTTGTGATTCGTAGAAAAATCTGGTAATCCGCATTGAGAAACCCAATCCATAGTTTCCAATAAATCTCCGGTCATAGCATCAATACGAACGCTGTAATAATGGCTTGCATCTAGCAAATAGATACTTAAATCCCAAGCCAATCTTAAAGAATTGCTGTTTTCTATTTTTTGATAAACCAATTGTACCGGAATATTTTCTAATGAAATATTTCCATTAGAAAAAATATAGGTATGGTCCATTCCTTCACCAATTAAATTTAAATTAGAAGGTGCATTCAAACCAAGTGCGGTTGCCGCTTTTGAAATTGCCATGTTCGCTGTTAATGCAGGATTTACAGAATTAACTCTGGTAGCAATGTTCTCAGCAAATGAAACTTTTGCGCTTACAACAGCTCCATCTTTTATGGCAAATGGAGATGTAGAATTAAACAACTTGATACCTTGGTGGCGCTGTTCTACATAAACACTGTAGGCCTCCATACTTTTCGAGAAGCTCTGAGATATTACTGAAATATCAGAAATATCCTGCTGCTGAAGCGAATACTGTGATCGGTTTTGCTGAAGATACGTTTTTATCACGCCACTGTAATCCTGGGCAAAGGAAAGGTTGACTGCAAAAAAGATTAATAAGTAAAGAAATTTTTTCATAAGATTATAGATTTAGTTTTTAGCGAAGTTTAACAGTCATAACAAATTGGAAAAAACCAATTATGTGTAAATTTTTTTTTAAAAATATTGTAAAATTTTCAAAAATTTATGAAAAAGCCAACAATTAACACAATTTCCACTTATATAGTCAGCCTTTTATAGGTTCCCTTTTATTTTTTGAAAGATTTGCAATGCATTTCCGTCAGTCAATCGGGAAACGTAACTGCAGCACTCCATTAAATATTCGTAAATAGATTGGTTTTTGGAAAGATCACTTTCAAACATTCGCAATAATAATTTATCATAATGGCGAACTTTACCATTTTGATGATTTTCATAAGCTGTGGAAAAGGCATCGAGCAAGGTTGACAATATAGTGTAACCCGCAATCTCCTTTTCCATCACTTCAGTGCTTTGATACACTTTTTCGACACTTATCTTTATTATATCAGCTATCTGAGCTTTGTATTGGCTTTTGTCCAACAATGCTTCTGAAAAAGTACCTTTCAAAATTTCTTCTTCATTATCAATAAAAATTGAAGCGGCTTCAGCAATCAAGGTGTTTATAGCAAGTGAACGCAAATAAGCCAATCGATCCTGCGAAGTTTTTAAACTGGAATAAATATCTTTTCTTAAATTATTTCGAACCAAATTAATCAAATACTCAAGCGCTATTTCTTCTTCAATCAACCCAAGGTTGATGCCGTCCTCAAAATCAATAATTGTGTAACAAATATCATCCGCAGCCTCAACCAAAAATGCAAGTGGGTGACGCGCGAAGCCATTATTATCTCTGTTTAAAAGACCGAGTTCGGAAACCACTTCACTGAAAAATTCTGTATCGCTTTGAAAAACACCAAATTTTTTATCGGCAACATGGGTTGTAGGTTTTTTGGGAAGCGATTGTTTTGGATATTTCATAAACGCACCCAAGGTTGCATAAGTCAACCGCAGACCACCTTCCACGCCATTTTTGGATTCTGTCAAAATTTTGAAGCCATTGGCGTTTCCTTCAAAATCTACCAAATCTTGATATTCCTTTTCGGTGAGTTGATCTTTAAAACGCTTGCCATTTCCGTTCAAAAAATAATCGCCAATTGCCTTTTCGCCACTGTGTCCGAATGGTGGATTGCCAATGTCGTGCGCCAAAGAGGCCGCAGCCACAATCGCCCCAAAATCGTTGAATTGATACCCGTGCACATTCTGCAATTGCGGATGTTTCTTTAATATTTCCTTTCCCACAATTCTTCCTAGAGAACGGCCCACTACCGAAACTTCCAAACTATGTGTGAGTCGAGTGTGGACAAAAGAGGTTTTTGACAATGGAATAACCTGTGTTTTATCTTGCAAACTTCGGAATGCCGATGAAAAAATAACGCGGTCATAATCTACCTCAAAGCCCAAACGAGTTTCATTCTCTTCAATCCTAATTCTTTTTCCTGTATGTCCTTGCTTCCGTAAAGAGAGCAACTGTTCCCATTGCATCATAATATTCAAAAATTTGTAGGCAAGATAGCATTTTCAAAAAGTAAAGCAAGGATAATTTTTAGGTTGTTTCTTAACCTTAACCTAACACTATAGTGACGAATTGGTAATGCCTAATTAACACCGGCTTTACATTGTGGGAGTTCCTTTGCACAAATAAATCAAACGACAAAAATGAAAACAATTATTAAAGTTTTATTCTTTTTTTTAACCTCCATTTCAATAGCCCAAACAGGCTCTATTGTTGGAAAACTTACAGATACCGACTATAATAACGAACCTTTGCCTTTTGCAAATATTTTTCTGAAAGGAACCTCAAAAGGAGTTACTTCAGATATAGATGGTTTGTATTCTTTGGAAAGCATTGAACCTGGAACCTATACCGTGGTTTATAGTTTTGTAGGGTATAAAACGGTTGAAATTCCAGACGTAAAAGTAATTGCAGACAAAGTAACAAATATAGATGTGCCTATGAGCGCCAGTGCGGCTGCTTTAGATGAGGTTGTAATTAAAACCACAACAAGAAGGGAAAGTGCAGTTGCTTTATTATTAGAACAGAAGAAAGCTGTTGGCATTACACAGTCCATCGGTGCGGAAGACCTTTCAAGAAAAGGTGTCGGCGATGCCGAAGGTGCCGTAACTAAAGTAACTGGTGTTAAAAAACAGGCAGGTATAAAGAACGTATTTGTTCGCGGTTTGGGAGACCGTTACAATTCTACCACCTTGAATGAATTACCACTTCCTTCAGAAGATCCGGAATACAAAAATATTTCTTTGGACTTTTTCTCTAGTGATGTTATTGAAAGTGTAGGCATAAACAAAACTTTTTCTGTACCGCTTTACGGCGACGTTGCGGGAGCCAACATAAATATTGTAAGCAAAGAACTTACTGGACCAGGAAGTTTACAGTTTTCCATTTCGCCGGAAGTGAATTCACGAGCTGTTGGAAAAGAATTTTTAATTATGGACAATGCCAAATACATTGGCAATATTCACGATACGCACGTACCTATTACAGACTTGAGTGTACATGCTTTTGATAACAACTTTAAACCAAACACCCAAAACGCCCAACTAAACTCCAGTTATTCCCTTTCTGGTGGAAAGCGTTTTGATATCGGGAATAATAGGTTGAGTCTTTTTTTCGTAGGTAATTTTGACAATAAATATGAATACCGCGAAGGAACTTCTGACAGGATAAATGCTGCTGGAGGATTTAATCAACAATTTCAAAGAACCGAATACAATTACAACGTTTCAAAATTGGCTATGGCCAACATAAAATTCCGTTTTCAGGAAGGAGATTATATCGCGGCAAACAGTATGTTCATAAAAAACAACAGCCAAAGTGTTGCTGATTATTACGGATTAAAAGCAGGACTTACCGAAAACAATGAGCCTCAAAACCCAATTCGTGCTTTAATTAGAAGACAGCAGGAAAACGAAAATAATCTTTTTGTAAACCAGCTTTTAACTTCGCTTACCATTTCTGAAAAACTTAGTTTGGAAGCGGGCGCTTCATACAACACCATACGTGCATATGAGCCAGACCGCAGAACCAACACCTATGTTATTGATGTAAATGCAGACATAGCCCGTGCTGCTTCGGGAAGTGCGCTTAACAATCGTTTTTATTCAAATCTTGAGGAAAATGATTTGGCCGGAAAGCTTTATTTGGATTATGCTTTAAATGGAAAAAATGAAGACAGTAAAAATAGTAGAGTCCGTCTGGGTTACAATTATAGAGATACAGACCGAGCTTTCAATTATACCCAGTTAAACTATATTTTTGACAGCCCGGCCGTTGTAGATATTGACAATCCAGACACTTCACTTTTTAACCAGCAATCTTTAAACGATGGAATATTTAGACTTACCACAAACCGTGGTGATGGTCGTGACGGGAAAGATCCTTTCATTCCTTTTTCTTATGATGGAACCAGAACCATTCACTCAGGTTTAGGAGAAGTAAGTTATGATTTTTCAAATAGCTTTTCAGCAAACGTAGGCGTTCGTTACGAAAAAGTGAAACAGGAAGTGCTTTTTGACACCAACCTTGCAACAACCAACGATCCAAACACAGATCCTTCACTTATTGATGAAAACTTCGTTCTACCAAGTTTCAATTTGAAGTATAACTTTAACGAAAACAGCATCGTTCGTTTAGCGGGAAGCAAAACTTACACGCTTCCACAATTTAAGGAGGTAGCACCTTTCCTTTATGAAGACGTAAGCTTCAACAGTTTTGGTAATCCAGATTTGTTGACTGCTGACAATTACAACCTAGATTTGAAATATGAATACTACTTCAGCCCAGGTGAAATTGTTGCCGTTACTGGTTTCTATAAAAACATCAAAAATGCCATAAACCGTATTGAGGTGAATTCTGCTGCAGGCGAACTTTCCTATGTAAACACTGGTGATGCAACTATTGCAGGAGTTGAGCTTGAACTGAGAAAAAACATTCTGAAACTTTCGAATGATTCTGACAGTGAAAAGACTTTGACTTTCGGATTGAATGCTTCCTATTTATACTCAAACCAAAAATTGGAAGATGTTCCAACGGATAATCTTACCGTTCGTTTCACCAATAAAGAAGATGAACTGGAAGGTTCTTCACCATTCATTTTGGGCTCAGATTTAACGCTGAATTTGAAAAAGAAAAACAGCGGCATTACCAGCTCGGTGGTTTTCAACTATAACAGTAAAAGTATCTACTCTTTGGGAACAGGCGGTGATGATGCAAATCCAGGTTCAGGAAAGAACAACATTATGCTATCAGCCATCCCAACATTGGATTTCATCAACAAAATTGCCATCAATGAAAATTTCGGAATCAAACTTAACATTAAAAACATATTAGATCCCGAGTACAAATTGACACAAGATGTAAACAATATTGGAGTTCCAAATCTCTCATTACCAGACGGACAGGAAGTTCCAGTAGAAACCTACAAAAGAGGCGTAGTTTTTAGTGCAGGCGTTTCCTATTCATTCTAAAAAATACAATTAACAGAACCATAATATTAACCTAAGAGTAACGAAACAAGCTAGTTGTTTCTTTGCACCAAACTTTTAAAACAAAACAAAAAATGAAAAAATTTCTTTTATCAAGCTTTGTAATCGCAACATTAGCCCTTACTGGCTGTAGTAAAGACGATAGCCCCACACCAGTGGCAGCTACTTGTAATGATGGAGTTCAAAACGGTGACGAAACTGGTATCGATTGTGGCGGTTCAGCATGTGAGCCTTGCGCAGTGCAAGCTGAAAAAGACGGTATAATTGCCTCTCAAGACGATCCAGATTTAGATCCTGCTGACCTTAAAGGTGATGTAACTGCAGATGTATGCTTAACAGCAGACACAGTATGGATTCTTACTGGTCCGTTACACGTTAAAAACGGAGCGACATTATGTATAGAGCCAGGCACAACCATTAAAGCTACTGCTGGTGGAACAAACGTGTATGTTGCAATAGAGCAAGGAGCAAAAATTAATGCCCCTGGAACTGCTGCTGCACCAATAAAATTCACTTCAAGCGCAGCAAATCCAAGATCTGGAGACTGGGGTGGAATTCTTCTAATCGGAAAAGCTCCTATTAGTGGTGGTGGAACTGCAACTACTGAGGTTGTTGATTTAACTTACGGTGGAACTACTTCAAACGATAACTCTGGAGTTATGAAATATGTTGAAGCTTCATACACTGGCGCTCGTATCAATGGCGACAAGGAATTTAACGGAATCACTTTTTATGCGGTTGGAAATGAAACCGTTATTGAAAACTTAGCAGTAATTTATGGTGATGATGATGCCTATGAATTTTTCGGTGGAACTGTAAATGTAAAGAATTTAATATCAGTAAACATTAAAGATGATATGTTTGACTGGACACAAGGATGGACTGGAACTGCTACAAACCTTTATGGTTTAAGAGAAGCTAACTATACATCAATTACTGAAGACCCTCGTGGACTTGAAGGTGATGGAAACCTTGACGGGAATTCTCCTGGTGACGGCGGACAGTCAAATCCAACAATCAACGGTTTAGTATTGATTAACGCAGGCATCATTGATATGGCTGATATGATTAAAGTAAGAAGAGGTAGCGGACTTACCCTTACCAATGCATACGTAGCCTTTGGAAATGCTGACGCATTTGCGAGTGACTTCATAGATTTAACAGATTCTAAAGGGGATGCTAAAGGCTCTTTAATTAATCTTTCAGTAGTTGGAGATTCTTCAACTGGTCTTGATATTACAGATATCAAAACAACTGCCGACGCAACAATTAATGTAACAGACGGAACTGTTCCAACAGTGAGCAGAGATTTGTTCAACTGGACTGGTTACGTTTTTGAATAAATAAGTGAATTAGCAAAAAATTAAAACCCCGGGTTCTTAAGAAACCGGGGTTTTTTCATATTAATCTCAATCTTTAATTTGAAACCACTTGTGTATGGGAAGATTTCCAAGTAACTACTTTGGCTACACGTGCATCCATATAGTTTACTTCTTTAATACTATTATTTGAAAAGAAATACCAAGTGCCTACTTTTTCACCATTATTATATTCTGCTACTGCAGTTTTATTTCCTTGAAGATCATAGCTTACCCATTCTCCCGTAAGTTTGTTTTCTTTATTATAAAAACCCGTTTGGGCTATCATTCCATTATCATGATAGATTGTAGCTTCTATAACATCACCATCTAAAAAGTAAGTGTTGCTTTTAGTATCCTGAGCCAAGGCCACAGAAGTTATAAAAACGATTGCTAAAAGTGCGAGTATATTTTTCATAAGTAAGTTTTTAAATATTTTGGAATATTCAAATTTACGAAATTAACCTTTAAGAAACTATTACATAACGTTATAATAACATTAGCATTGTAATAAATTGTATTTCAGTTATTTAACAATAACAAAATAATAAAATTAATAACTTAATGATTTGGTAAAACTAAATTTACACAAAATGAACATCTGATTATTTTCTTTGTATCTGCCTTATAAAAGGCAAACTTTAAAATCGTTTAGTTTTTGTCGACTAGATTTTAAAAACTGGGCTGCCCCATATTGGGCAGCCCTTTATTATTTCGGGTTTTTACAAATATCTGAATAACTAACAAATATAACTTTTAGGAAACATTTAGTTAACATTAGTTTTAGTTCTTTGCGGCGACAAAAACTAAAAACGATTTAAATGAAACTTACGTTAACTACAGTATTCTTGCTTATTCTATCCTTTAACGCTATTTCGCAAGAAATAGAAGGGCCAAAATTTGGTAAGGGCATCCTAAACATAGTAGGAAAAGACAGTACCTGGAGTATGAATATGTCCGCCAGAATGCAATTTCTTTCAACCACTGAGTGGGAATATGAAGGCGATCAATACGGAAAAGCCGAATCCAATTTTCTTGTTCGTAGAGCGCGATTGAAATTCAGCGGTTTTGCATACTCTCCAAAACTTAAATATAAACTTGAATTGGGTCTTTCTAACAGAGACATTGCCGGTGCATCCGAATTTACAAGTGACTCTCCAAATTATATTCTCGATGCGGTCGTAATGTGGAACTTTTACGAAAACTTCGAACTTTGGGCCGGACAGACCAAATTGCCAGGTAACAGAGAGCGCGTAATTTCTTCGGCAAACCTACAATTCGTGGATCGTTCGTTGCTAAACAGCAGATTTAACATAGACCGCGACATGGGCCTTCAACTAAGACACCATATAGATTTTTCCGAAAATTTCGTGGTGAGAGAAATGGTTGCAGTTTCACAAGGCGAAGGAAGAAATGTAACCACCGGAAATCTTGGCGGCCACCAGTATACAGGACGAGTTGAAATTTTACCCTTAGGAAATTTTAGTGGTAAAGGCGATTATGTAGGCGGGGATTTACAGAGAGAGGAAACTCCAAAACTTGCTCTTGGCGCCACTTACGATTTTAACTACAATGCGGTTAAAAACCGAAGCAATCAAGGCTCCTACATGGTTAATGATGAAGGGTTTTATGAAACTAATATTTCAACCATCTTTGTAGATGCAATGTTTAAATACAGCGGATTTTCTCTTATGGCTGAGTATAGTAACCGCGATGCAGAAGATGCACTTGCTAAAAATTCCGACGGTAGCTTAACAGGTGATGTTGTGCAAGTGGGCAATGGATTGAACCTTCAAGCTGGTTATTTGTTTAAAACCAACTGGGAAATTGCAGGACGTTATACTACAATTGATTTGGATCAAAATATTACTGGTAAAGACGTAGAAAGCCAATACACTTTTGGAATTTCAAAATATATTGTGGGCCATAAATTAAAAGTACAAACAGATATTAGCTATTCCACCCTTGGCGGTGAAAATGATAATTTGATGTACCGTCTTCAAATGGATATCCATTTTTAAGAATTTGCTTTAAGCACGCAGATTACGAGCATTTTATTGGCAATTTATTCACTTTCTATTAATATTCACGTAACATAAGAAGCGGTTCTTTGTACCGCAAAAACTAAACCTTTTAACAATGAAAAAATTAATAACAATTATTGCCTTTTCCCTTATTATTTCCGCCTGCGGAAACAAAAAAGGCGAAAACGAAACTGCCCAAAGCGATGGTGGAAATTTGGAAGGCACCATTAAAGTAGATGGTTCCAGTACTGTTTTTCCAATAACAGAAGCTGTAGCCGAGGAATTTAGGAAAGAACAACCACGCGTTAAAGTAACTATTGGTGTTTCCGGAACAGGTGGAGGCTTCCAAAAATTCTCTAGAGGCGAAACCAATATCTCTAATGCCTCCAGGCCAATCAAAGACCTAGAAAAAGCAGCCTGTGCCGAAAACAATATTAATTACATTCAGCTTGAAGTTGCTTACGATGGCCTTGCTGTAACAGTAAACCCAGAAAACACCTGGGTAGATAATTTTACGGTTGAAGAATTAAAGAAAATCTGGGAACCTGCCGCGCAAGGCACAATAATGAAGTGGAACCAGATACGCCCAGAATGGCCAAACGAGGAAATCCATCTATTCGGTCCTGGCATCGCCTCGGGAACCTATGATTATTTTACCGAAGCCATTGTAGGCAAAAGCGGTTCTAGCCGCGGAGATTACACAGCCAGCGAAGACGACCACGTATTGGTGCAGGGCATTGCAGGCGATAAATATTCCTTAGGATTTTTTGGGTTGGCATACTTCACAGAAAACGCAGACAAACTTAAATTGATTGGTGTAAACAATGGTAAAGAAGTTATAAAGCCAACTTTGGAAACAGTAAGCAACGGTACTTACTCCCCCCTTTCCAGACCTTTGTTTATTTATGTTAACAGTACATCTGTTAAGCAGCCAGAAGTGGTTGACTTTGTAAACTACTATCTTGAAAACGCAGGCGAACTGTCTAAAGATGTTGGTTACATCCCGCTTCCAACAGACCTATATACTAAACAAAAAGAAGACTTCCAGGCTTTTGTTGAAAGTAACAAATAAACAGAAGTTGGATTGGGAATAATCGGGCGTCCAGCTGGGCGCCTGATTTCCTTATAAAAATTTATTGATGCGAAAAATAAAAGAACTTGTCATTGAAAGAACACTGCTGGCCAGTTCATTAGTTACCATTGCGGTTACTGTAGGTATTATTTTGGTGCTATCGGTTGAGGCAGTCCAATTTTTTAGTGAAGTTTCAATTATAGATTTTTTCACAGACACCCAATGGACACCGCTATTTACCGAAAAACATTTCGGTATTTTGCCCCTTCTAACGGGTACGTTGCTTACTTCATTTATTGCCATTGCAGTGGCTTTACCTATTGGTCTTACCATCAGCATTTATTTAAGTGAATACGCCCCGCGATCATTCAGAAAAACCATAAAGCCACTATTGGAGCTTTTGGCATCCATCCCCACTGTAGTTTATGGGTTTTTTGCCTTAGTGGTGGTAACCCCATTTTTGCAACAACTAATTCCGAGTCTTTCAGGCTTCAACTCGCTTTCAGCAGGTATTGTAATGGGGATTATGATCATACCATTCATTTCTTCCTTAAGTGAAGATGCCCTACACGCCGTTCCACGCGCATTGCGCGAAGCATCCTTTGGAATGGGTGCAACAAAACTGCAGACCGCCTTTAAAGTAATAGTGCCTGCAGCGTCTTCAGGAATAATTGTTTCCATCATTTTGGCAATTTCCCGCGCCATTGGCGAAACTATGATTGTTGCCATTGCAGCTGGACAGCAGCCTCGATTCACGTTGGATCCTACCGTACCCGTGGAAACAATTACAGCATATATTGTGCAGGTAAGCTTGGGAGATGTGCAACACGGTTCCTTGGAATACAGAACCATTTTTGCTGCAGGAATTACGCTTTTTGCATTCACTTTTATATTGAATACAATTAGTTATAGAATCCGTAAAAAATATCAGGAAAAATATGAATAACATCCGCAAAAATAGGTGGAAGGACCAGATTTTCAAGTACTGGGGAATATTCTGTACCCTTATCGGTTTAGTGTTGCTGGTAGTTTTTATGGGCAATATTGTTATTGACGGCATTAGTAGAATAAGCTGGGATTTCCTAACAAAATTGCCTTCCCGCAAACCAGAAAATTCAGGTATTTTTACAGCCTTAATGGGAAGTATCTGGATACTGCTGCTAACTACTATAATCGCTTTCCCTATTGGCGTTGCGGCAGGTATTTATTTGGAAGAATATTCAAAAAAGAACAGGCTTTCCGGAATATTGGAAATAAATATTTCAAACCTTGCGGGGGTGCCTTCCATAATTTATGGCCTTTTGGGCTTAGAAGTCTTTGTGCGCATTATGGGTCTTGGACCAAGTGTACTAGCTGGAAGCCTAACCTTATCTTTGTTAATTTTGCCTATTGTAATTGTTGCAACTCGAGAATCGATTAAAGCGGTGCCATCTTCTATAAAAGATGCTTCATATGCGCTGGGAGCCTCAAAATGGCAAACCATTTGGTACCAAATATTGCCTGCTTCAGGGGGAGGAATTTTAACCGGCGTAATTCTGGCCCTTTCCAGAGCTGTAGGAGAAACCGCCCCGCTAATTGTGGTTGGTGCTTTGGCGTATGTACCCTTTGCCCCTCAAGGCCCTTTGGACGAATTTTCGGTATTACCAATACAAATTTTCAATTGGATTTCTAGGCCGCAAGCTGGCTTTATTGAAAATGCCGCCGCCGCAATTATCATATTGCTTGCAATTACATTTGTAATGAACGGAATAGCCGTTTATTTCAGAAACAAATGGCAGAAAAAATGGAAATAATTATGGAAACAACTATATCTAAAATAAAAACATTGAACAGCGTAATAGACCCCTCCTTAAAAAAAGTACCCAAAATCGAACTTCAAGATGTAAAAGTTTGGTATGACGATTTTTTGGCCATTAAAGGAATTGATATGACCATTAAACAAAATTCCGTTACTGCCTTTATTGGACCATCGGGTTGTGGAAAGTCTACTTTTCTAAGATTGATAAACCGAATGAACGACTATGTAGATGGGTTTAAAATGGAAGGGAAAATAAAAATTGACGGCGACAATATTTACAAGAAAAAAGTGAATGTTGAAGAGCTGCGAAAAAAAATAGGAATGGTTTTTCAAAAGCCAAACCCATTTCCAAAATCTATATTTGAAAATGTAGCCTACGGATTAAAAATCCAGGGCATCACCGATAAAAATTTTATTAGTGAAAGAGTAGAGTCTTCGCTAAAACAAGTAGCTTTATGGGAAGAAGTTAAGGACGATTTAAAAAAATCTGGGATGGCACTTTCAGGCGGGCAGCAACAGAGGCTGTGCATTGCGCGTACCTTGGCAGTGGAACCTTCCATAATTTTGATGGACGAGCCCACTTCTGCTTTAGATCCCATTTCCACAGCTAAAATCGAGGAATTAATATATCATCTTAAGGAAAAATATACCATCGTTATTGTTACACACAACATGCAGCAAGCAAGTAGGATAAGTGATTTTACCGCATTTTTCTATTTAGGGGAACTTATTGAATATGACAAAACAAAAACAATTTTTACCAATCCTGAAAAAACCCAGACCGAAAATTACATTACCGGCCGTTTTGGATAGAACTTTACTTTACTTTCGTTTAACAATTAACTTTTTAACCATTAACCCAAAAGCATTATGGTTGTAAATGCAGAACAACAGCGCGAAATACTGAACCAGTATGGTTTTGATATGCTTTCCCTTTGCCAATCTCAATTGGAAAAAGCAAAAAACGCTTTGGTAAATCACGATACAGATCTGGCCGAAGAAGTAATCAATACCGAGAAAAGAGTAAACGCACTGGATTTGAAAATTGAAAAGGATTGCGAAAAATTTCTCGCCCTCTATAACCCCGTTGCAATCGATTTGCGTTTCATTATGGCGATACGTAAAATAAATTTCGATTTGGAACGGATTGCGGACCATGCTGAAGGCATTTCCAGATATGTGGTCGAGGAAAGGAAACCGCTGTCTCCTCAATTACTGGAAGTCCTAAAGTTCGAAACCATGTACGAAACCATCACCTCTATGTTCGAGAACGTGACAGTGGCCTACGAAAATAAGGACGTAAAGATTGCGAGAAAAGTTTTTAAAAAGGACAAAGTCCTCGATAAGATAAATAGAAAATCCTTTAAGCTAATTGAAGTAGAAATTAGAAAAAATATTGAAATTACGGGGGAGGCACTTATTCTTTTTTCAGTTATTAAAAAGATGGAACGTGTAGGAGATCTATTAAAGAATATAGCCGAAGAAATTATTTTTTATATTGAAGCCGAAGTAGTTAAACACAAAAAGAAAAAATAGATTTTGCTCCAGCACAAGGTCTTTTTCATATTCCTTTTTTTTATTTGGTAATAATATCGTAACATTGAAACTATTTATTTAAAGTAATTTCGCGCCGTTACTTTCAACTAAAGATATTTCAATGGACAACATCTACTTATTAATGATTGTAGCTCTTGCAGCACTCGCCATAGCAGACCTTGTGGTAGGAGTAAGCAACGATGCCGTAAATTTCTTGAACTCGGCCATTGGTTCCAAGGCAATCTCATTCAGAACCATCTTGATAATCGCTAGTTTGGGGATTTTCATTGGGGCAGTTTTTTCAAGCGGAATGATGGAAGTGGCCCGAAAAGGAATCTTCGTTCCCGGTGAATTCTACTTCGATGAAATCATGATTATTTTCATGGCAGTAATGATTACCGATATACTGTTGCTGGACTTTTTCAATACTATTGGTCTGCCAACATCCACAACGGTTTCCATTGTTTTTGAACTTTTGGGTGCCGCCGTTATTATGGCATTGATAAAAATTGGACATTCTGACACTGAATCATTTTCAGCACTCTCAAAATATATTAATACAGATAAAGCCTTAGAAATTATCTCTGGAATTATAATCTCTGTAGGGATTGCTTTTACGGTCGGGATGATAGTTCAATATATTTCTCGACTTATTTTCACTTTTCATGCCGAACAAAAAATGAAGTATTTCGGGGCCATCTTCGGAGGTGTTGCTTTGACTGCAATTAGCTATTTCATCTTTATGAAAGGCTTAAAAGGAACTCCTTTCTACGGAGATTTTAAAGACATATTTGAAAATGATACTTCGTTGATAATTGGGGTAAGCTTTGTTGTTTTGACCGTTTTCTCGCAACTTTTTATGATGATATTCAAAAAGAGTATTCTCATCATAGTAATTGCTGTAGGTACTTTCAGCCTTGCATTGGCCTTTGCAGGAAACGATTTGGTGAACTTTATTGGCGTGCCAATGGCAGCATACCATAGTTTTATAGATTGGTCCGCATCGGGCGTAGCTGCTTCAGAGTATAGCATGAATAGCCTAGCAGAGCAAGTACCTGCAGAGCCAATGCTGCTTTTTATTGCAGGTGGTGTTATGGTGCTTACATTGTGGTTTTCCAAAAAAGCAAGAACCGTTTCCGATACCGAGATAGACCTAGCGCGCCAAGGTGACGGTCATGAAAAATTTAACCCAAATATGCTTTCCAGATTTTTGGTAAAATCATCAACACAATTATCAACTTATTTCGATTATATCATTCCACAGACACTTCAAGAAAAAATAGATAAACGTTTTGAAAAACCGGTTGTTAATCTACCAAAACACAAAACCTATGAGCTGCCAGCTTTTGATATGATTCGCGCATCCATTAATCTTGTAGTCGCTGGTATTTTGATCGCTACGGCCACTTCTATGAAGCTTCCACTTTCCACCACTTATGTAACTTTTATGGTGGCAATGGGTACTTCTTTGGCCGATAGAGCTTGGGGGCGTGAAAGTGCTGTTTACAGGGTTGCTGGGGTGCTTAATGTAATTGCTGGTTGGTTCTTTACTGCCTTTGTTGCATTTGCAGCTGCTGGAACATTAACCTACTTAATCTATATTGGAAAAGGTGCAATGATTGCTGTACTATTGTTATTGGCAATTCTTTTATTAGTGAGAAATTACATTTCCCATAAAGACAAAGTGAGAGTTAAACTAAATAAAACTGGTCTTAAGAAAGCAGAAAGCAAAACTGTTCAAGGTATTATTCAGGAAAGCGCAGATAACATCAGTAATGTGATTTCACGCTCAAACAAAATCTATAGCGATATGCTTCGCGGTTTGGCCAAGCAGGATACTAAAAAGCTGAAGAAGAGCAAGAAAGGTGTAAATAAACTGAATGATGAAGTAGAAGAATTACGGGATAATATTTTCTATTTCATTAAAAATCTTGATGACACCAGTGTTCGCGGGAGCAATTTCTATATTGTGATTCTTAGTTATTTGACAGATGTTGTTCAATCCCTGGAATTTATTTCGAAAGCGAGCTACAAGCACGTGAACAACAACCACAAAGCGCTTCGCTTTAACCAAATAAAGGATTTGCAGGAAATAAATCAATATTTGGAAGAGCTCTTAAATGAAATTGAAGATATTTTCCAGAAAAAAGAATTCCAACGAATAGGTAAAGTACTCAATAAAAAAGAAGAGATTTTCGCAAGTCTTTCAAACAAAATTGAGAAGCAAATAGCCCGAACTCGTACTGAAGAATCAAGTCCAAAAAATACTACTTTGTATTTCAGCCTCTTGCTAGAAACCAAAGATTTAGTAACGGCTTTGATGAATTTGATGGAGGAGTATTATACAAGTTACAAAAAAGGGTAAGCCCATTTCATTTAACAAAAAAAGAGCCCGCGCGGGCTCTTTTTTTGTTATAGCTCCTAAAAGTCTCCAAACCTTATAGGGCATGCAAGTGGTTGGGAAAAGTTCGGGAAAGTTTCCCAAAAATTCAGCAACTACAGTATGGGAAGAAGAAACAGGGTGAATAAATTAACAAGCAATGATCAGATTTATTTCGTCAACCAAAAAGTTTCTTTGAAGAATAAAAAAGACGAGAAAGAGTTTTTAATGCAGTTGATTAATCCTGAATTTAGCCAAATAATTTCTGTTTATCATGACCCTTTTGCCAAAGAATCTTCAGGTTTTAAAATGAGCCCTGGCCCTAATATTGGCGGTGGTGTTGTAAAATCTTATTATGTTCAAAAAGGTGGTAAAGTATTTTGGCTTCCCAAAAATGATTTTGAATAAAATTATAAATTACTTTTTGGTGATAGCGCTGAGTTTATGAAAAAATATCCTTACAAATCAATTAGTTGAGATTGGTTAAGTGCGCTAGTCTTGGCGTATACAGATATGACCTTGCCGAAAAGGTCATGATAATTAGAAATTAGCTTATTTAAAAAAGCCCTTGCTGAATAAAGCAAGGGCTTTTTATTTAATTACTGCCAAAGAAAAATTAAGACCCGCACATTAAACAATCATCATCTGCGGCGTTTTTAGATTGCGCCAGCATCTCACGCAATTCCTGAGGTGACATTGGTTTTGTTGAAACATTTTCTGCTACAATTGCTTCAACTTCTGCCCCAATAGTTTCTTTTTTCTCTTCTTTTTTAAGGGTGAATTTAATCGCATCCACAGCACTTTTCGTTCTCAAATAATACATTCCGGTTTTCAAGCCACTCTTCCAAGCGTAGAAATGCATTGAGGTAAGTTTTGCCATGTTTGCGTTTTCCATAAACAAGTTCAAAGATTGGCTTTGGTCAATGAAATATCCACGCTGGCGACTCATATCAATAATGTCTTTCATAGAAAGTTCCCAAACAGTTTTGTACAATTCCTTTAAATCCTGCGGAATAATTTCTACATCTTGAATGGAACCGTTCGCGCGCATGATTTCTTCCTTCAAATCTTCGTTCCAAAGTCCAAGTTCAACTAAATCTTCCAAAAGATGTTGATTCACAACAATGAATTCACCAGAAAGTACACGGCGAGTATAAATATTTGAAGTATAAGGCTCAAAAGCCTCGTTGTTACCAAGTATTTGTGAAGTAGATGCAGTTGGCATCGGTGCTACTAAAAGCGAGTTGCGAACACCGTGTTTCTTAACGTCTTTTCTAAGTTTTTTCCAGTCCCAACGGCCACTCAATTCTTCGTCCTTTATTCCCCATAAATTATGCTGAAATAGTCCTTCGGAAATTGGCGAGCCTTTATAAGTTTCATAAGCTCCATCAGCTTTTGCCTCTTCCATAGAAGCGGTAACGGCAGCAAAATAAAGAGTTTCAAAAATTTCTTGGTTCAATTTTTTGGCCTCATCACTGGTAAACGGCATTCGGAGCATAATAAACGCATCCGCTAACCCTTGAATTCCCAATCCAATTGGACGGTGACGGAAGTTTGAATTCTCCGCTTCAATCACTGGATAATAATTTCTGTCAATAACGCGGTTCAGGTTTTTGGTAACACGTTTGGTTACTCTGAAAAGTTCTTTATGGTCAAATTCGTTATTTTTTATAAACATTGGTAATGCTATGGAAGCCAAATTACAAACAGCAACTTCGTCTTCAGAAGTGTATTCCATAATTTCAGTACACAAATTTGAAGAACGGATTGTTCCCAAATTTTTCTGGTTGCTCTTACGGTTCGCAGCATCTTTGTAAAGCATATATGGCGTTCCGGTCTCAATTTGTGATTCAAGGATTTTCTCCCAAAGTTCACGCGCTTTTATAGTTTTTCTACCTTTATTTTCTGCTTCATATTTGTGGTAAAGTGCTTCAAATTCTTCACTGTGGCATTTATAGAGGTCTGGGCATTCGTTCGGACACATCAGCGTCCATTCTGCATCTGCCTGAACGCGTTCCATAAATAAATCTGGAATCCACATAGCGTAAAAAAGATCGCGGGCTCGCATCTCTTCTTTTCCGTGATTCTTTTTCAAATCTAAAAAGTCAAAAATATCGGCATGCCACGGTTCTACATAAATTGCGAAAGAACCTTTACGTTTTCCTCCGCCTTGATCAACGTAACGTGCTGTGTCGTTAAAAACGCGAAGCATTGGTACAATTCCGTTTGAAGTCCCATTAGTGCCAGAAATATAGGATCCTGTTGCTCGAACATTGTGAATTGATAAACCAATTCCACCGGCAGATTGTGAAATTTTTGCAGTCTGTTTCAACGTATCATAAATTCCATCGATACTGTCGTCTTTCATTGCAAGCAAAAAGCAGGAAGACATTTGTGGTTTTGGAGTTCCACTGTTGAAAAGCGTTGGTGTGGCGTGTGTGAAATATTTCTTTGACATCAACTCGTAGGTTTCCTTCACCGCGGCTAAATCATCCAAATGAATTCCCACAGAAACACGCATCAACATATGTTGTGGACGTTCTGCTATTATACCGTTCAGTTTCAATAAATAGGACCGTTCCAAGGTTTTAAAACCGAAATAATCATATCCAAAATCACGGTTGTAGATTATCGTTGAGTCAAGTTCTTCCGCATTATTTTTAATCACTTCAAAAACCTCATCGCTCAATAATGGTGCTTTTTTTCCGGTACGCGGATTTACATATTCGTAAAGATCCGTCATCACTTCCGAAAATGATTTTTTGGTATTTTTATGAAGGTTAGAAACAGAAATTCGCGCTGCCAAACGTGCATAATCTGGATGAGAAGTAGTCATTGTAGCTGCAATTTCCGCAGCCAAATTATCAAGTTCGCTAGTTGTTACGCCGTCGTAAAGCCCTTCAATAACACGCATTGAAATTTTTACAGGATCTACCAATTCGTTCAAACCATAGCAAAGTTTGCGCACACGAGCCGTGATTTTATCGAACATCATGGGCTCTTTTCGGCCATCTCTTTTTACTACATTCATAATTATTTAATTTAAATGGTTAGAAATTTTAGCTAAAAAACTCGTGGCACAAATAACAATTTGCACTGAATCAGTCTTTTAATAAAAAATATATTTTATTTGTTGAAAGCGATGCTCTCTAAAAATCTGCGTCGAAACTGATTTTATTAGATTCTTTATCTTTATTAGTAACACCAGCTTTTTGGTATTCACCAACGCGCTTTTCAAAGAAGTTGGTTTTTCCCTGAAGCGAAATCATATCCATAAAATCAAATGGATTGGTAACGTTATATTCCTTTTCACATTCAAGCTCCATCAAAAGTCTATCGGTTACAAATTCCAGGTATTGCGTCATCAATTTTGAATTCATCCCAATCAAACTTGCAGGAAGTGATTCAGTTATAAATTCACGTTCAATATTCAAAGCGTCCACAAGTATTTCGCGAATGCGCTCTTTTGAAACTTTATTTTTTAAGTGGTTGTTGTGAAGGTGAACTGCAAAATCACAATGCACACCTTCATCACGTGAAATCAATTCGTTTGAAAAAGTAAGTCCAGGCATCAAGCCTCGTTTTTTCAACCAAAAAATAGAGCAGAAGGCTCCTGAAAAGAAAATTCCTTCAACCGCTGCGAAAGCTATCAACCGCTCGGCAAATGAATCGCTTTCAATCCATTTTAATGCCCAATCAGCTTTCTTTTTAATTGCCGGAAATGTTTCAATAGCATTGAAAAGTTGGTCTTTTTCCTTTTCGTCTTTAACGTAAGTATCAATTAGCAACGAATAAGTTTCGCTGTGGATGTTTTCCATCATAATCTGGAAACCGTAGAAGAATTTTGCTTCGCTATACTGCACTTCATTCACGAAATTTTCGGCAAGATTTTCGTTTACAATTCCATCCGAAGCAGCAAAAAAAGCAAGAATGTGCTTGATGAAATAACGCTCATCGGCATTCAGTTTTGTAGCCCAATCTGTAAGATCTTGGTGCAAATCAATTTCTTCGGCTGTCCAAAAACTCGCTTCGCTCTTTTTATACCACTCCCAAATATCGTGATGTTGGATTGGGAATATTACGAATCTGTTTTTGTTTTCCTGTAAAATTGGTTCAATTGCACTCATATGTCCTTTGTTTTTAGATTAAAATTTGTCGCTACTCGGGACTAACAAATATGAAAAAATTTAAAGGAAATTGGACAGGATTAATGTTAGGTTTTTAACAAAGTTTTCAACACGTGATAATCAATTGTTTACAAATTTTTTCTAAATATAATTTACAATACATTGATTATTAACATTTTAAAATGTTTTTGTTGGCTTCGCGAAGAGAAAAAGTTTACAAAAAATGAACACTATAAATAACTATTTTAAGAAATTTTAAATCCTTTGGGAAGCTCCCAGATTATTGGCTTTTGAAGAAAAAAGAACTTTGAATCTATAAAAAAAGTTAAAAATTTCAACCAATTGCAGGGAAGGAAACTTTAAATGTGGTTTTTTCTTCAGAAGAATCCAGTACAATTGTTCCTCCATAAGTTTCCACGATATTTTTTACCATTCCAAGGCCTAGACCCATTCCGCTAGTTTTAGTTGTAAACTGAGGTTCGAAAATACAGTTTCTGTTTTCTTCGGAAACCCCTACCCCATTGTCAGTGACCAAAATATTCACGAAGTTTTCTTCCGTTTTAACAATAACATCAATTCGCGGTTCTGCAGGTTTTTTTTGCTCAATGGACTGAATGCTGTTTTTGATCAAATTGGTAATAACACGGATCAGTTGGGTACGGTCAAAACGTGCGCGAATTTCCTCTTGTTCTGAAAAGAAATAAATGAAGTCTTCATTAAAAATATCCAAAGCTAGCTTAGTTATTTTAACCACATTCAATGTTTCATCCTGTTGGGCAGGCATCTTTGCATAGGTTGAAAATGCCGAAGAAATAGAACTCAGCGTATCTATTTGCTGAAGCAATGTATTGGTATATTCACCCATTTTTTTGTCAACTTCCGGATCATTATGGTCAAATTTCCGCTGAAAACTTTGAACGGTAAGCCGCATTGGCGTTAATGGATTCTTTATTTCGTGTGCCACTTGTTTTGCCATTTCGCGCCAAGCAGTCTCACGTTCACTGGCGGCAAGTTGGGCGGCACTGTTTTCCAGTTCATCAATCATTCCATTATAGGAATTTATAAGTATGGATATTTCCTGTGGTGTATCACTGATGATAATTTTCTTGTTGCGGGCATCAAAGCGTGTTACAGAAAGTTTTTCACTAATCTCTTTTAACGACCGGGTAATGTATTTAGAAAGAAAATAGGACAGTATTATGGCAACCAGAAGCATAAAAAAGTAAGCCATGCCAAGACGATAAAGGTATTCAGTAAGCTCTTTGGTAATGAAACCATCATCTTCAATATAGGGTAAATTAAGGATTGCCAAAGGCTTGAAATAGCTGTCCGTAATATAGGTATAGGAGGATTGGTACTTTTGACCACCTTCCTCAAATTCTTTTATATAACTTTTTGTAGGCGAGTTTTGGAGCGTTTCCAAAGCATAATCGGGCATTTTTGGTGAAACGGTATCCTTAAAAAAAGAAGGTTTTGATGATTTCAAAAGATTTCCGTCCAGATCGTATAGAAAAATCTCCAGGCCATGAATATCTTTTATTTCGTAAATTTTATCCTTGAAAATTAAAGGAATCTGCTCCGTTTCAACAGGATAGGTAGTGGTTTTTAAAATGTAGTTTATGTTTTCGCGTATAGCTGCTTCTTTTCGTAAAAGTCGGTCGCGATGGTAGTCTTGGGCTTCTTCTTTATATTGAAATACTGTAACAATAGCTATAAGAACGGAAGCCCCAAAAACCAAAAGGAACATGGAAAGAAAGATTCGGGTGCGAAGCGATTTTTTGTAAAAATACATTTACATTTTATTTGAGAATGAAAGATAGCAATAATTAGTCCGAAACGGAAAATTCTAAAAAGTGAGATTATTTCTCTCGAATTCTCTTATAAATTTTATAGCCCATCATTACCAAAATTGCAAAAACAAAAATACCAACGGTGCCATAAATCCAGTTAATAGCACTTTTCAGAATAACTAAAAAAACCACGGCAAAAAGTATGATGGTTGGTATTTCGTTGAAGAGCCGCATATAGTTTGAAGAATATTTTACCACGCCCTTTTGAAGTTGTTTAAAAATTTGGTGGCATTTAAAATGGTAGATTATCAAAATAATCACGAAAGCCAGTTTCACTTGCATCCAAGGGTCGCTCAAAAAAAACATACGCATACCAATGAGCCAAAATCCAAAGAAAAGCGACAAAATCATAGAGGGCCAAGTGATGATGTTCCATAAGCGGGAAGCCATTATTTTAAGTTGTTCACCCAAAATTTCTTTGTCGGGAGAAGGTTTTTGGGTAGCTTCAATTTGATACACAAATAAGCGAACAATGTAAAAAAGCCCCGCGAACCAAGTAATTATAAATATTAAGTGAAGCGATTTTATGTAGGGATAATATTGTTCCATTTACAGCGTGGTTTTATAACAAACGTGGTTGTAAAGATACCCAATAAATCAAAATATGGCGAGGCAGGGATTAGTGGATTGAAATCAATTTTTAATGAATTTCTTCGTAATATTTCCTTCGGTTGATGTAATGGTTATAAAATACATTCCCGAATTTAAAGACGAAATATCTATTTTTTTTGAAGCCAACGGTTTTATTGGAATTACGATTCGTCCATTAACATCGGTTATGCAAACAGACTCAAAATTGGTAAGAGAAGATTGAATAATCAGTTCATTTTGGGCTGGATTGGGGAAAACAATTATATTTTCCAGCGGGTAGTCAATAACTTTCAAAACTGGAAAATTCACATAAACCTGATAACCATGGCTATATTGGAGCACCATAAATTTTTCATCGCCGTTTTGTGTATATACAATAATATCGGCAGTCCTTTCTTCAACAAAAGGGATGAAAAAATGGGCTTCCATAGCTTCAAAGGCTCCGCAATCTTCGGTTCCGCGATCAATGTTTCGGGGTATAAAATTATTGTCTATAGCCAGTGGGGCGTTATCAATAAACTCGTAATCGCCAGTGTAATCATTGCAAAAAGAGTTTCCATGCACCGTGAAATCACTTTGTAAAAACATTGTGGGGCCTTGCTGCAGATCTTCCAAGGTGTCAATAAATACTTCTTGGTTTCCAAAAGAAAAGCTTTGCAAATACCAATTGTCAAAAAGATATTCCACTGGTTGTGCGGAAACCACCTGGATTGAAAAAGCAAGCGTGGAGAGTAGTAGTAATTTTTTCATAACTGAAAGATTAGCAACTAAATATACTAAACATTCAGTTTCAAAGGGTAAGCGTTTTCCGAATTTCCCGATTCAGAAAATAACCTGTAACAATAGTTGATAGTATATCTGCCACAGGAAAGGAAATCCAAACGCCCAGCTCGCCGAAATAATGTGGAAGAATAAAAATTAAAGGAATAAAGAAAAAACCTTGCCGCGTTAATGTAAGTAACAAAGCGGGAACAGCTTTCCCAATAGCCTGAAAATAAGCCGAGCCAATCAATTGGATTGCAATAATGGGTGTCGCAGCAAAAACCCAGCGCATATAATGGGGTGTTTCAGAAAGAATATCGGGATCTGTTGTAAAGACTGAAACGATGGCTTCGGGGAAAATCATTATCGCTATAAAAATAACAAGTCCCAAACCACCAGCATACAGAATTGCTTTATTGATACTTTCCCGAACACGCGGAAATTTGTGTGCACCGTAGTTATAGCCCGCAATCGGCAAAAACCCTTGGGTCACACCCAAAACTGGGAAAAGGGCAAACATCAACATCCGGGCGATTATTCCATAGGATGCGACGGAGGCTTCACCACCAATATCGAAAAGAATATTGTTCATTAATAGATAGGTCACACTAACCACAGCTTGTCTAGAAAGGGTGACAAAGCCAAGTGCAGACATCTCCTTTAAAATAGGTAAATCGAGTCCAAAATGCGGCAGACTTATTTTTAGTTCCGACTTATTGCTCAAAAAGAACCAAAGCACATACAGAAAACACAATCCGTAAGAAATAGTTGTTGCCCAAGCCGCACCAGCCATTCCCATATCCAAAAGATTAATAAGAATATAGTCCAAAACAAGATTACCAACCGAAGGGATAATCATTGCAATCATTGCGAACTTAGGTTTCCCTTCGGCGCGGATTACGTTGTTTCCCATCATACAAAGCGCCAAAAGTGGCACCCCGTAAAGTACAATGCGGTAATAGATTTTTGCAGGTTCAAAGATGTCACCCTTTCCACCGAAGGCGGGAATAAGTTCATTTATGAAAACCAACCCAAAAACTACCATTGCAGTAGTGAGCAACAGTGTTAAAGTGATTTGATTTCCAAAGGTTTTAAGCGCACGTTCTTTATTTTCAGCCCCCAAAGCACGGGAAATAATGGAGGAACCACCAATACCAATAGCCATTCCCAACGCAGCGATAAAGAACGAAACTGGCAAAACAACATTAATGGCCGCAATGGCGATAGAGCCAATCCAGTTTCCCACAAAAATTGTGTCTACCAAAATATTCAGCGACATCACTAAAATACCGATAGAGGCCGGTACAGCTTGTTTTATCAATAGACTTCCAATAGAGTCGGTACCAAGGGTGGCGCTTTGGCTGGGTTTCATTAGGCGATTGCGGTTTTTACATCAACAATTCGCCATTGGTCAATCCAGCCTGTCATTACTTCTGCCCAATCATCGCGGTCGTTTAAGCACGGAATTACCGTAAATTCCTTTCCACCGGCTTCGTGGAAAATTTCTTCGCCTTCCATAGCTATCTCTTCCAAGGTTTCCAAACAATCGCTTACAAAAGCTGGGGTTACAATCGCCATTTTTTTGATGCCATTTAGGCCCATTCTTTCGATAGTTCTATCGGTATAAGGCTGTAACCACGGGTCAAAACCTAAACGAGATTGGAACGATGTTGAAAAGGTTCCGGCTTGTAAATTCAATTTTTTGGCAACAAGAGCAGTTGTTTTTAAACATTGGTGACGGTAACAAAATTGATGTGCAGGCGAATCTGTGATGCAGCAAGTTCCATCAATTTTACAATGACTTTTTGTGATATCGCTTTTGCGGATATGTCTTTCCGGAACGCCGTGGTAGCTGAAAAGAAGATGTTCGTAATCAAGATTTTTAAGTTTTTCAGAAATGCTTTTTGAAAGAACTTCAATATATTCTGGCTTGTTGTAAAACGCCGGAAGCGAAGTGATTTCAAGTTGTGGGAAAAATTCTTTTTTAAGCTCTTCAACCCTCACATCAATAGTTTCGGTAGTTGCCATTGCAAACTGCGGATACAGCGGAATGGTCAACACTTCGTCAACCCCTTGGTCCACCAATTCCTGCAAACCTTTTTTCAATGTCATACTTCCATAGCGCATCGCCAAAGCAACGGGAATAGTTGTTTTCTCTTGAATTTTTTTCTGGAGTCTTTCTGAAATCACGATCAAAGGCGAACCTTCTTCCCACCAAATTTTTTGATAGGCAGCGGCAGATTTTTTTGGACGTGTATTCAAAATAATACCGCGCACCAAAAAGGAACGAAACCAATATGGAACGTCAATAACCCGTGGGTCCATCAAAAACTCATCGAGGTATTTTTTTACGTCTTTTGGGTTAGTGCTTTCTGGCGAACCGAGATTTACGAGGAGGACTCCTTTCATAGCGGAAAAATTTTAAACAAAATTACTCTTTTAAAACACAATGCTCAAAAAGGACGGTATTTAAAAACAATGAAACTATTTTGATTATTTATACATTCAACCCCATCAAGAACTTTTTAGGAGTAGTTCCGAATTTTTTCTTAAACGCGGCAATAAAATGGCTGGAAGTACTATATCCCACTTTTAAACCAACTTCATTCACGTTGTGTGAACCTGTGGCGAGTAGTTGGCGCGCCACTTCCATTTTGTAATCAAAAAGGAAACTGAAGACTGAGTCGCCATAAATTTGTTTAAAACCTTCCTTCAACTTATTTAGAGGCAGATTTATTTCGTCTGCAAGTTGTTGCAGTGTTGGAGGTTCCGTCATTTGAGATATAATAATTTGTTTGGCTTTTTTAATTTTTGAAACATTGTCCCCATCCGCCAAAAAAGGGCATTGTTCAATATCTGCATCAGCTGGACGATTAAAATACAAGCTCAACAATTCATAAGCTTTGGCTTTAAAATAAAGAGGCTTAATGGTGGGGTGTAGATTATAATTCATCAATTGGTTAAGCACAATAGCCATAGATGGCGAAATGCGACCGTCTTTATAATACTTTCGGTCTTTGTTCTCCTTGCTTAAAAAAGTAATGTAGTCTGCTTCTGTAGAAAAAAGGCCATGGAATTTAGTAATGGGAAGCAACACAGATAGTACCCAAGAATGCTTCTCAACTACTATATATATGGGCAAATCGCGCTGTGGATTGTAGAGCAGTAGCGAGTTTTCTTCTTTTATTGGCAAGCTGTAATTTCCTTCATTAAAAACAAACGATGCAGCGCCTTTGATACAGAAATGAAACTGGATAAAAGTAGAACTTACTTCCCGCTTAAATATTTGATTTTCATCGCTTTCGTTATTGAATTTCAAGATGAAAAACCCAGGAGAAATGGTGGTCTCTTCGTAAAAACTTTGAGCGACATTTTTTTGTAAATCCATATCCGTTTTGAAAGATTTCTATTTAGAATAGTTCTAAATAAGTTCAAGCTTCTTTTGTTTTGAAACCGCGAATTTAGGCGTTAAAACCTAATATTTATCATATTTTAGTCATTTTTAACAGGCATCGACATAAAAGATACCGCTGGCGTTACTTTTTAAAAAACAATGCGCTTACATTTGCTCCTGTTTTATATGGAAAACTTGAAAATATATTCTGGGGAATCACTCGAAGGCAATTTTTACGCCATCGGTCTCAACTACAAAAAAGCAGATGCTGAAATACGTGGCCATTTCAGTATCGATGATACCGCAAAAGAGAATATCCTTTTGCAGGCCAAAGCAGACGGCATTCCTTCGCTTACCGTTATTTCTACCTGCAATAGAACCGAACTTTACGGTTTTGCGCAGCATCCGTACCAACTTATAAAATTACTTTGCGAACACACCAACGGCACTGTTGAAGAGTTTGAAAAAGTAGCCTACATTTATAAAAACCACGATGCGGTTTCGCATCTTTTTAACGTGGGGACGGGACTTGACAGTCAGATTTTAGGTGATTTTGAAATTATAAGCCAGTTGCGCAACGCCTTTCGTGAATCCAAAAAGTGTGATATTATCAATCCATTTACAGAGCGCCTTGTCAATGCAGTCATTCAGGCTAGCAAGCGGATCAAAAACGAAACTGGAATTTCTTCTGGTACTACTTCGGTGAGTTTTGCCGCCGTTCAATATATTATGGCCCGCGTGCCATACGTTTCTGATAAAAATCTTTTGCTTTTCGGAACAGGTAAAATAGGTAGAAATACCTGTGAAAACCTGATAAAGCATACCAAAAATAAACATATAACACTTATAAACCGTACAAAGGAAAAGGCTGAAAAGGTAGCTGGTAAATTCAATTTGATTGTAAAAGAATATGCCGACATTCAAAGTGAAATTGCCCAAGCCGACGTGCTGATTGTAGCAACTGGTGCACAGCAACCCACTATCTCTAAAGAGCTTTTGCATCTTAAAAGACCCTTATTGATTTTGGATCTTTCCATTCCGAAAAACGTGGCTCACGATGTTACCGAAAATGAATTGGTGACCTTGGTGCATATGGACCATCTTTCTGCGGTAACTGACAATACATTGGAAAAGCGCGCAGCACAACTTCCTTTAGCGAAAGAAATCATTGCTGAAATAGAAAAGGAATTCAACCAATGGGCAGACCACCGCAAATTTGCACCTACCATTAAAGCCTTGAAAAACAAGCTTGCAGAAATTAAAGCTGCTGAAATTGATAATCAGCGTAAAAAAATTGTTGGTTTTAATGAAGAGCAGGCCGAGATAATAAGCGACCGCCTCATTCAAAAAATCACTACGCATCTAGCAAACCACCTAAAAGGCGAAGCAGCCTCCGCCGAAAGTATAGAACTCATAAGAAGGGTTTTTCAACTTGAAACTGCCTAAACTTGAAAAGGATAATCCGCATCGGCACCCGCGATAGCGAACTTGCTCTTTGGCAAGCCAATATTGTAAAGTCTAAACTTGAAAATTTAGGATACACTACACAACTGGTCGCCGTAAAAGCTGAAGGTGATTTGGTTTTAGACAAACCCCTTTATGAAATGGGTATTACGGGTATTTTCACAAAAACGTTGGATGTTGCAATGCTAAACGGAACAGTTGATGTTGCCGTGCACAGTATGAAAGATGTTCCAACACAGCTTCCTAAAGGCATTGTGCAAACCGCAGTTTTGGAGCGTGCTTCTTCTGAAGATATTTTGGTAATAAAAGATAAAATTGATTTTGAAAAACCTTGCACCGTTGCCACTGGAAGTTTGAGAAGACAAGCACAATGGCTACATCGCTATACTAACCATAAGGTTGTAAATTTGCGCGGAAACGTAAATACGCGCCTTCAAAAACTGAAGGACAATAATTGGCAGGGTGCCATTTTCGCGAAAGCCGGATTGCAAAGAATTGATTTATTACCGGAAAATTTTTTAGATTTAGATTGGATGCTTCCTGCTCCTGCACAAGGCGCAATGGTTGTTGTAGCTCTTGAAAATGACACATTTACTATTGAAGCTACTTCAAAATTAAACCATAAACCTTCTGAAATTTGCACACATATTGAACGTGAATTTTTAAAGACTTTGGAAGGTGGTTGCACTGCACCCATTGGTGCCTTTGCGGAAATAATTGGTGATGAAATTCTTTTTAAAGGATGTCTTTTTTCATTAGATGGACAAACGAAACTTGAAGTTGAAAATAAAGTTTTAATATCTAAATACAAGGGTTTCGGGAAGGATTGTGCTAAATTTATTCTCAGCAATGGCGGATCTGAATTGATGCATTCCATAAAGAATCAACTGAAATGAGCCTTTGGAGAAAAACAAGCCTGACGAACGTCGTAGTTTGGTTTTTGGACCTCGGTCTGCTCGCATTTTTGATTTTTGACTTCGGCTTTGAAAATTTCAATGACTTTAGGAAGTACAAGCTCATTGTGCTCCCCAGCTTGTTGTTTGCATTGATTGCTTTTAACTTCTACAAATACTACAGATACCGAAAAGACTCAGATGTTAACCGAAGTAGTAGGATAAACTTGTTCATGTTACTGTTGCTGATTGTGCTCGAGTTCATTATGATTTTGGCCAATTATGAAACTTCGGTGGTTGAAACCTTTTTTAACGCACGCTATGTTATAGAATATGGGCTGTTGTTTTATTTTTTTATACGGCTCACGTTTCTGCTTCGGAAAGTTTACAGCATTTATTTTAACCCTGCCATACTTTTTGTTGGCAGTTTTGCTATTATAGCACTTGCAGGAACATTTTTATTATTACTCCCTAGTGCTACCACCGTCGATATAACGTTTACCGATGCACTTTTTACAGCCACAAGCGCAACGACAGTTACAGGTCTTATAGTTGTTGACACGGCTAAGGATTTCACACCCTTTGGACAAACCATTATAATGATCTTGTTCCAAATTGGTGGTTTGGGGATGTTGACATTTACTTCCTTCTTTGCCTATTTCTTCAAAAGTGGGGCTTCCTTTAAAGAAAGCCTTTATATGAAAGATATTTTAGGGCACGACAAATTGAACAGCGTGATGCGCACCGTGATGCAGATTGTACTTTTCTCTTTGGTTTTGGAAGGTATTGGCGCTTTGTTGATTTATTATTCTTTGGCGCATATCGATTCCTTCAAACACAGAGGGTTTTTCGCTGTTTTTCACGCCATTTCAGCATATTGTAATGCAGGGTTTTCAATTGCTTCAGACGGACTTTACGATACGGGATTGCGATTTAATTATTATATGCAGTGGGTTGTAATGGCACTCATTGTTTTTGGAGGCTTAGGATATCACATTGCATATAATGTGATTCAATATTTCAAAAAACTAATTACCAATATTTTCAGCAAAAACGATCGGGTTTTTATTTCGCGGGTAATCAATTTGAATACCAAAATTGTACTCTATACTACTGTAATATTGATTGTTGGTGGAGCAGTTTTCTTTTTATTCTCTGAGCAGCAAACCAATCTTTTGGAACATAAAACAGCCTTTGGAAAATTTACAACAGCAATGTTTTCTTCGGTAACTTCGCGTACCGCTGGTTTCAACACAGTAGATATGGCCGACTTTACCATTCCTGGCATCTTATTTATGATTTTTCTAATGTGGATTGGAGCATCTCCAGCGTCAACGGGTGGTGGTATTAAAACCACGACCTTTGCATTGGCAACCTTAAATATTTTTTCCATTGCGCGCAATAAAAAATATATTGAAATCGGAACCCGAAGAATTGCGACTGAAGCGGTGCAACGAGCATTTGCAATTATATCAATCTCCTTGGCGAGTATTGGGACAGGTGTTTTGTTATTGCTTATTTTTAATCCAGAGTTTTCACTAATTCAGATTGCGTTCGAAGTGTTTTCAGCCTTTTCAACAGTGGGGCTTTCTATGGGAGTTACCTCACAGCTTTCAGAATACAGCAAATACGTAATTATCTTTTTGATGTTCTTTGGAAGAATTGGCTTGCTGAACCTTATGATCGGTCTTTTAAGAAGCGTCGGGAAAACCGAATATACTTATCCCGAAGAAAATATTTTGATTAACTAAAGTATCAGTTAATTTTTTTAAAAATTAAATTATGAAAATAGTAGTTATTGGTCTTGGAAATTTCGGAATGTCTCTGGCTGTAAATCTTTCAAATACAGGTAACGAAGTGATTGTTGCAGACCACGATCTTGAAAAAATAGAACAGATAAAAGATAAAGTGGCCCATGCAGTAGCTATCGATGCTACTAATGAAAACGCCTATCAGTCATTACCACTAAAAAATGCCGATTTAGCGATTATTGCCATTGGTGAAAAAAATGGCGCTGCCATTATGAGTACTGCAATTGTGAAAAAATTGACAAAAGCAAAAATCATTTCGCGGTCTGCATCTGCATTGGAAGATACCATTCTTGAAGCAATGGGTGTAGACCAAATAATTCATCCAGAACAGGAATATGCAGAAAGGTTCACGAAAAAAATCAATTTAAAAGGAAGTATTGACAACTTTGAAATTGATGATGAACACTTGGTTTCGGAAGTTGAGGTTTGTAAATCTTTGGTGGGAAAGACCATTCAGGAATCAGATTTCCGAAAGAATTTTAACCTCAACATAATTACAATAATCCGTAGAAAGCAACATACCAATTTACTCGGAAGAATTGTTGAAAAGAAAGAAGTAGTAGGCCTTCCCACTCCAGATACGATTTTTCAAATGGACGATATTCTAGTGGTATTCGGAAAGGACGCCGACATAAAGAAATATCTTAAAAACTATGCCAGTAGTTCTATCAACTAAAAAGCTAAATGAAAGCCAAAAGTCATTGCTGCTGCAAGCGGGAGCTTCACTGGTGGAATACAATGCTATAAAAATAGATTTTGTTCCTTTTGAAGTTTCCTCACCTATTGTAAACGCAATTTTTACAAGCCAGAACGCGATAAAATCGATTCAAGATTCAAGCTTTGGGATTCAAGATTGTTATTGCGTAGGAGAAAAAACGAAATTGGCTTTGGAGGCAAACGGTCAAAAAGTGATTAAAATGACCGAATATGCTTCCGAATTGGCAGATTATTTGGTGAAAAATCACAAAAATGACTCCTTCCATTTTTTTTGTGGAAATATTCGAAGTGATGAAATACCTTCAAAATTAAAAGAAAACAATATTCCTTTTGAAGAAATTGAAGTTTACAAAACAACGCTAAACCCTAAGAAATTTGAAATTCAATTTGATGCAGTTTTGTTTTTTAGCCCAAGTGGAGTGAAAAGCTTTTTTTCGGAAAATAAATTAGATGCTGCAAAAGCCATTTGCATAGGTACGACAACCGCTTCCGAAGTAAAAAAATACACTAAAAACGTGGTAGTTTCAAACACCACAACCGTAGAAAGCGTAATTGCCAAAGCGGTAAATACATTAAAAAACGATGATTAAAAACGATTTATTCTTAAAAGCCCTCCGCGGTGAAACCGTTGAACGACCACCTGTTTGGATGATGCGCCAAGCTGGAAGATATTTGCCCGAATTTCAAGAAATTAAGGCGAAATACGACTTTTTCACCCGTTGCCAAACCCCAGAACTCGCAAGTGAAATCACTGTACAACCCATCCGCAGATACGGAATGGATGCCGCTATTTTATTCAGTGATATTTTAGTCATTCCACAAGCGATGAACATTCATGTGGAAATGAAACCAGGCGTTGGCCCTTGGTTGCCAGACCCAATACGTTCCTCAAAAGATTTGGAGCGCGTGATTGTGCCAGATATTAACGAAACACTTGGCTACGTAATGGAAGCCATAAAAATGACCAAAGAAAAACTGAATGACGAAATTCCGTTGATCGGTTTCGCTGGAAGTCCGTGGACTATTTTATGTTATTGTGTGCAAGGCCAAGGCTCAAAGAATTTTGACATAGCAAAGGAATTCTGCTTTACCCAACCTGTTGCAGCGCATGAATTGCTTCAGAAAATAACTGATACCACGATTTTATATTTAAAAGAAAAAGTAAAGGCTGGTGTAAACGCCGTACAAGTTTTTGATAGCTGGGGTGGGATGCTTTCGCCAACTGATTATCAAGAATTCAGCTGGAAATACATACAGCAAATTATTGATGCGCTGAAAGATGAAACTCACGTAATCGCTTTTGGAAAAGGATGCTGGTTTGCTCTGGACACGATGGCGAAAAGTGGTGCTTCGGCCTTAGGTATTGATTGGACTTGTTCGCCTAAAAACGCCCGTTATTTAACTGGAGGGAAAATCACTTTGCAAGGAAATTTTGATCCAACCAGACTTTTCAGTCCACCTTCAGAAATAAAAAAGATGGTGAAGCAAATGATTGATGAATTTGGAAAGGACCGCTATATTGTGAATTTGGGTCACGGAATTTTACCGAATATTCCTTTGGAAAATGCAGGTACTTTTATTGAAGCTGTGAAAGAATACAAGCAAGAATAAATGCTTTGGCGGATTTTAAAGAACCTTAATTTTAAGCAACTTTTTGGGTTGCTCTGGTTGTTTTTAAAAAATCCGATTTTTGCTATCCCAACTATTTTTGCGACAAAACGATGTATGAACATTGCATATGAGGAATACGGGAGCAAGCATCATTTAAACAACAAAGCGAATGCATTTAGACATGCACTGTGGGTTATTTTGATAATCCGAAAATGCTTAAAGTGGAAGAATAATGAAGAAAAAGTAAAAGCGTGGGCAAAAACATTTACGGATTGGCATGAAGATTTCTCACCAAACGAAGCTTTGGAAAGAGTAATGGATATGCACAATAATCAAATGGGAATCCTTTATTTTGAAGAAGTAAAAGGTAAAAATGAAACTGAAATCATTTCACTTTTAAAACAAAAAACTTCGGAAGCGGCAAAAATTGAAACGGTTGAAGAAACAAACAAGTATGAAAGACAACTTGTTTTTATTGAAGAATAAATGATTAAAAATATTCTAAAAGGCATAAAAGCATACGCAGGAACTTTCAACCTCATCGGAAAACTTGGGCTTTGGAAATACTTTGGCGTGCCTATGGCCATTAGTTTTATCACAGCAGTTCTGATTGGCTTTTCCGCTTGGGGATTGAGTGATAACCTGGGAGCATTTATTTCAAAAATTTGGTTTTGGGAATGGGGCGCAGAAACTTTCAGAACTATTAGTGATTTCATTGGAGCTATAATAATCATTGCTTTGGGAATCATTTTGTATCGGCATATTGTAATGGCGTTGAGTGCCCCTTTTATGAGTCCCGTTTCTGAAAAAATTGAAAAACACCTTTTCGGAACCAACCATTCGCATAGAAATACATCAAATGCAGAGCAGCTTTGGCGCGGAGTAAGAATAAATATGAGAAATCTATTGATGGAACTATTGCTAACCATTCCAATAATTTTGATAGGTTTTATACCTGTGATTGGAATTATTTCTTCTGTACTTTTGTTTTTGGTGCAGAGCTATTACGCGGGTTTTGGGAATATGGATTATACGCTGGAAAGGCATTATAAATATTCAGAGAGTATTCAATTTGTACGTAGAAATAGAGGTTTGGCCATCGGCAACGGAATCGTTTTTATGCTGATGCTTTTAATTCCCGTAATTGGGATTATTTTGGTTTTGCCTCTTTCTGTAACCGCAGCGAGTACAGAGACTTTAAGGGTTTTGGAAAACGCTAAATCAGTTCAGAAAAAATTATAATGAAAGAGAAATTTGTAGCATACATAAAGAATTTGCAAAACGAAATTACTTCCGCTTTGGAAGAAATTGACGGAAAGGCCAAATTTAAAGAAGATAAATGGACACGCGAAGAAGGTGGTGGTGGCCAGACCCGTGTGATTGAAAACGGGAACGTTTTTGAAAAAGGCGGCGTAAACATCAGCGAGGTTTTTGGGAAACTGCCAGAAAGTATGCAAGCGTATTTTGGCGTGAAAGATGCCGATTTCTTTGCCTGTGGCCTCAGCTTGGTACTTCACCCAAAGAGCCCCATGGTGCCAACAGTTCATGCCAACTGGCGGTATTTTGAAATGTATGATGCCGAAGGAAACACTGTCGATAGCTGGTTTGGTGGTGGGCAGGATTTAACGCCTTATTATCTGTTTGAAGAAGATGCAAAACATTTTCACCAAGTTTGCAAAATCGCCTGCGACAAGCATAATGAAGGGTTTTATGAAACCTATAAAAAGCGCTGCGACGAATATTTCTGGAATTCGCATCGCGAGGAAGCACGCGGTATTGGGGGGTTGTTTTTCGATTACCTCAAGTCTTCCGTAGCCTCGGCGAAGGATGATAAAAATATCGTAACAGAAATGACAATGCAGGATTGGTATAATTTTGTAACCGAAGTAGGTAATAGCTTTTTGGAGTGCTACCTTCCTATTGTTGAAAGAAGAAAAGATCTTTCTTATAATGAAGAAAATAAAAATTGGCAAGAAATACGCCGTGGGCGTTATGTTGAGTTTAACCTCGTCCACGATAAGGGAACGCTGTTCGGTCTAAAAACCAATGGGCGTATTGAAAGTATTTTGATGAGCCTTCCGCCTGTTGTTCAATGGAAATATGACCATCATCCTGAGAAGGGAAGTAAGGAAGAGAAACTTGTTGAAGTTTTAAAAAATCCAAGAAGTTGGGTTTAACGAATGTCCCCTCGAGCGTAGTCGAGAGGTTATTTGAAATTATAGAATAATAAGTAGGTTTTGACTGCGCTCGACCTTACAAAATTTTAAGATTATGTACCCATTAAGAAGAAACAGAAGATTGCGAACCAATGAAAGCATGCGAAGCTTGGTTCGTGAAACTATTATTAGCCCAAATGATTTTATTGTGCCACTTTTTGTGGTGGAAGGAAAGGGTGTAAAGGAGGAAATTGCTTCGATGCCTAATTATTATAGACTGAGTTTGGATATGCTTCAAAAAGAAGTAAAAGAGCTTTGGAAACTTGGGTTGAAGTCGGTTTTACTTTTCGTAAAAGTTGATGATAAGCTAAAAGACAATAGCGGAAAAGAAGCATTAAATGCTGATGGATTGATGCAGCGTGCCATAAAAACGGTAAAAAATGCTGTTCCAGAAATGATTGTGATGACCGATGTTGCCATGGATCCTTTTTCGGTTTATGGCCACGACGGGATTATTTCCGAAGGGAGGGTTTTGAATGATGATACAAATGCAGTTTTAGCTGAAATGTCCCTAAGCCATGCAAAGGCAGGAGCTGATATAGTAGCGCCCAGCGATATGATGGACGGCCGTATTTTTGAAATTAGAACACTTTTGGAAGATGAAGGTTTTTACAATACAGGAATTATGGCTTACAGCGCCAAATATGCCTCTGCTTTTTACGGTCCTTTCCGCGATGCACTGGATTCTGCGCCAGTGGATGTGAAAGATATTCCGAAGGACAAGAAAACCTATCAAATGGATTACGGAAACCGCGAAGAGGCCATCCGTGAGACGTTAATGGATATTGACGAAGGCGCGGATATCGTGATGGTAAAACCGGGGCTTTGCTATTTGGATATTGTTCGCGAAATAAAGGACGCAGTGACTGTTCCCGTAGCGGTTTATCAGGTAAGTGGTGAGTATGCGATGCTGAAAGCTGCCGCAGAAAAGGGCTGGCTAGATCACGATGCGGTAATGATGGAGCAGATTACGGCCATTAAAAGAGCGGGAGCTTCAATGATTGCAAGCTATTTTGCAAAGGACATTGTCAAGTTAATTAATTAGCAAAATTTTTTGTTTAGCAATTCAAATTTGATATACATTTGATGTGTGAAAAATGTTGAAAAACATATAAGTAGATTGCTGGTCTCGATTGCCATTTTGTTGGTATTCGGGAATGTAGCTTTTGCTGCGGAAACGACGGTTAATAATAAAGCCACTAAAATTTCTGCTTTACAGCATGATGACAACGGTAAGCCTTTTGTTTTTAATGAGGTTTCCATTAGCGAAGTTTCGCAAACGGTTTCGCAGAATGAATATTTAGGGCTGGATCTTTTTGGGACGCACTGTTCTAATCAGGATTTTTCGTTTGCCCGAATTTCTTCTTTATATAATTCTTCTTATTCCTTAAAAGACAAACGGGAGCTCATCTTCCAGCATTTGTTTCCTTTCCATTTTTTTTGGTGATTTTTTGATGATTTTTTAGCTGTGTTTGAATTGCTTTTTCAAACGCTTATTTATTCAAAATTATTCATCTTAAAAATTATTCATTATGGAATTTAATGCATCCCTTGTGGGAATTATTATCACGGTATTAATGTTGGTGCCAGTAGCTTTTTTAATTATGAACTCAACTGGAAAAAACAACAAAGTTAAGAAGTCTGTTACGCAGCTTTCTCAAACCAATGGCATAAACTTAAAGAACATTGATGTTATCGGCAATTGTGTGATTGGCGTTGATACTGTTTCAAAAAAGTTAGTTTATACTTCAAAAAGAAATCCTTCAGCAGACTTTAAAATTATAAATATAGAAGATGTGAAGGACTGTCGCGCAAAAAGCATCAAACAAACTGATAAAACCCTTGACTGGGTTGGTCTAGAGTTGGTTGAAAAAACTGGCAGATGCGAAATACCTTTTTACAATGAGCACGATGAAAACGAACTTTCCAACGACCCATTTGTTTGTCTTCAAGACGCGAAACGTTGGGAAAACACATTGAGGCCGCTCTTGAAGGCTTCCTAAAAAATCGTTTTAAAAAACCGCCCGATGTGGCGGTTTTTTTATGTAATTAACAAAGTGTTTCGACTAAAACAATTTGTAAATCTTTATTTTAGGGGAAAATTATTTCAACCCACTATGACCTTACTAATTGTTTATGCGGTACTTTCCATTTTCTTTTCATTTTTATGCTCCATTCTGGAAGCTGCGTTATTAAGTTTTACGCCAACGTATTTACGTGTAAAGACCCAAGAGGGAAAGGCGTATGGGAAGACTTTAACAAATTTTAAAAAAGATATAGACAAGCCGCTGATAGCGATATTGACGCTGAATACTATTGCGCACACTGTGGGCGCTATTTTGGTGGGAGTTGAGGCGGAGAAGTTACCTTATAAAGTGGAACTTTTTGGAATGAACATTGTTGGGGTTGTTTCCGCAATAATGACGATGCTTATTTTGGTAATTTCAGAAATAATACCCAAAACAATTGGTGCTACCTATTGGAAAAAGCTGGGGTCGTTTACGGCTACTTTTTTAAATGTGATAATTTTTCCATTGAAATATACTGGACTACTTTGGCTGTTGATGCTGATTACACGTTTGGTGGGGAAATCTGCCCATGTAAGCACAATGAGCCGCGAAGAATTTATGGCCATAACCGATGCTGCCGAGGAAGAGGGTGTTTTTGAGGAAAGCGAGACTACGGTAATTAAAAACCTTTTGGTTTTTAAAAGCGTACAGGCAAAAGATGTAATGACGCCGTTTACGGTTGTTACGCTTGAGGATGAAACCAAAAGCCTTGATCAATTTCACCAGAACCATAAAAGCTTACGATTTTCACGAATTCCAGTATATAAGAACAAGACGCATAACATTACTGGTTTTGTGCTTCGTGACGATGTGCTGGAGGAAATTGTGGAAAAGAGGGGCGATAAACTGCTGAGTGACCTGAAGCGTGAGATTTTTGTGGTTTCGGCGGAAAAGCCTATTCCAGATCTTTTTGAAACGTTTATAAAACAAAGGGTGCATATTGCTTCCGTAGTGGATGATTTTGGGAACACCATTGGCGTGGTAACTATGGAAGATATTATAGAAACCCTCTTGGGTCTTGAAATTATGGACGAGAGCGATAACGTTGAAGACATGCAACTGCAAGCCAGAAAGAATTGGGAATTGCGAGCAAAACGTATGGGAATAAAGTTAAATAACAATATTGAAATTGAGCGGGACGAGGAATAGCTCAATGTATCACGATTATGAAGATACCTCGATCGAAACGCTAATGCTTCGGTTCCATGAAGCTTTTGAACTTAATGGACGTGCTATATTAAGCAGCACTCATTAAATTGATGTTTTTTAAGATTGTATTGAGAAATTGGGAAACCACATACGGTTTCACAATTATGTCGTTCATCCCTGAATCAAAAATTGCATTTCGAATCTCATCAATTTCGACAGCCGTAAAGGCTACGATGGGTGTCGTGGTATTAAAGGTTCTGATAGATCTTGTTGCCTCTATACCATCAATATTGGGCATATGTACATCCATCAAAATCAGGTCGTATTTGTATTTTTGGGTTTGTGCGATTGCTTCGGCACCATCATCAGCAAAACTGCATTTAAAGTTCCTTCTCTCCAGTATTTTTTGCGTTACTTTTTGGTTTATTTTGTTATCGTCCACAATTAATATGTGCATATTCTTAAAAGGAATATTTGAATAATCAGGTTCGGGAAGGGTATTACTGGTGTCTGAATCTTTTTGAAGATCCAACTCAAAATAAAACAAGGATCCTTGTCCAGTGTCACTCAAAAGTTTTATTTCACTATTGAAAAGGGCCAGTAGTTTTTTAACTATTGTGAGGCCAAGTCCTGTACCTTGGTAGTTGTGGTTACGTTTTTCAACCTGTGAAAATTCTTCAAAAATGGATTCTTGTTTTTCTTTGGGTATTCCAATACCATTGTCTATAATTGAAAATTTGATTCGCAAATGGTCATTCTTCAGTTTTTCCAATAATTCTATTTTGATACGAATGGTGCCGTTCTGGTTAAATTTTATAGCATTTCCAATTAAATTCATCATTATCTGCGAAAGTTTCACAGAATCTCCAAGCAATTTTAGTGGAATGGACTCATCAATTTCAAGTGTTAATTTATTGTTTTTGTGTTCTAAACTCAACATGAATGTTTTTTGTACGTTTTCTAAAAGCTCTCTAAGATTAAAAGGGGCATTTTCAAGTGACATACTTGAAGTTTCAGACTTGTTGAGCGTCAATACATCATTAATGAGTGCCAACAGATAATCTGCGGAAAATTTAAGAGATTTCAAGTCTTCTTGATGTGATTTTAATTTTTCGTCTTCCAATAAAATAGAGGAAAGACCAATAACCCCATATAAGGGTGTCCTCAATTCGTGGCTTATGGATGAAAAAAACTGTGTTTTGAGTTTTGAAAGTTGGAGCGCCTCTTCATTGGCTTTCAAGAGTGCTGTGTTTTTTTCGGTAAGTGATTGTATGTATTTTTTTTTCGATTTGTAGAAAAGATAAAATAAAACCAGCGCTATAACAAACAGGAGACTTGACGCAATTAAAAACAGGGTAAGCAAGGATGATTTTTTGTCTAATTCCTGCGTATAAAATACAGTTGTTTCATTTTCCAATGCGGATTCCGTTTCTGCATCATAAAAAGTTATCGTACCATTGAGGTCGGCAGCAGCAATAGCGGCTTGAAAACACACCGAAAAAAAACAAAGGAAACTTAAGAGATGGAGGAAAAAAATATTTTTTCGGACAATCATAAGATAATTAGGTTTACCAAATTTACTATTAAAATTTGAAATTTAAAAAATTATCTTTCCTGCCGTGAGATGATAAAATTTTAACAAATTCTGTACCTTAGTAAATATGCAAACATATTATTTAAAAACTGAAATAGGTTCGCTGGAAATAAAGGGAGACCACGATGGGCTCAAATCTGTCTTGTTTGTAAATACGGCCGATGAAATAGATAAAAACGAAATTCCTGAAGTTTTAAAGGAACCCGTAAACCAGCTTAAAGACTATTTTAATGGCAAAAGAACCCGTTTTACCCTAAAACTTTCCCCGGAAGGAACTGATTTTCAGAGGCGGGTTTGGAAGCAATTGCAAGAAATACCCTATGGAAAAACGACTAACTATCAACAAATGGCGAACAAACTTGGTGATCCAAAAGTGATTCGGGCAGCGGCTTCGGCCAATGGGAAGAACCCAATTTCTATAATTATTCCTTGCCATCGTGTAATTGGCAGCGATGGTTCGCTTACGGGTTACGCTGGTGGACTTCACCGTAAAAAGTGGTTGTTGGAGTTTGAAAGCCCATCGCCGCAGCAATCTTTGTTTTAGATGAAAAGAGTTAAGAAATTCTTCAAGTGGATTTTTATATTGTTGGTTGTTTCTGTAATTGGACTTTACATTACAGGCTACGGCTATATTTTGAAAGGCATTTGGGTGGTTTATCTTCACGGTCACACCACTGCCTATATTGACGATTTTGAATATTTTGAAACTGAAGAAGTTCCTGCGAGTACGGACCCGCAACCTTGGCCCATTCATAAAGATTACAACACCGTTGAAGCAACCCAAGCGCTTTCTGAAATGAACGAAACTCTCGGGACAGTTGCTTTTTTGATCATAAAGAATGACAGCATTTGGTATGAAAAATATTTTGATGGTTTTGGAAAAAACTCACAAACCAATTCTTTTTCAATGGCGAAGAGCATTACCTCGTCTCTGCTAGGGAAAGCAATTGATGATGGATTCATTAAAAGTTTAGATCAGCCTGTGGGCGATTTTTATCCTCAGTATGCTGGAACCGGTTTGACTGTCGGCGATCTTTCATCGATGGCTTCAGGACTGGATTGGAATGAGTCGTATTTCAATCCATTTGGAATGACGGCGAGGGCCTATTATGATAGTGATTTGGCTGAAATAATTTTAAAACTTAAAGTGGTCGATACGCCCGGGGTGTGCTACAAATATTTAAGCGGAAACACGGAACTTTTAGCGATGGTCATTCAGAAAGCTACGAAGAAGCAGTTGGCGGATTATTTATATGAAAGTTTTTGGAACCCTATGGGTGGGGAGAATCCTGCTATTTGGCAGGTTGATGATAAAAAAAATAGCTTGGTAAAAGCGTATTGCTGTATTGGCAGCAACGCCAGGGATTTTGCGCGATTTGGAAAATTGTATAAGGATTATGGTAAATGGAGCGGCCAACAAATTTTAGATTCCGCTTTTGTGGCAAAATCCATTACGCCCCGTTTTGCGGAAAGTCCTCAATACGGTTACGGTTTTTGGCTGAGCGATTATCTTGGGAAACATATATTTGTTATGCGAGGCATTTTAGGGCAGTATGTTATTACAATTCCTGAAGACAACCTTATTATTGTACGCTTAGGTGAACAACGCGGCTTACATACTTGTAAACCTTTTACTGAAGACTTCTTCACATATATTCATGAAGTATATAAAATGCTGAGGGACAATTAATGATTTGAAAACGCACCACCAAAAGTAAGCAAGGTCTTTTTTTCTTCTTTTAGCAGCCATTAAATTGTATTTAAGTTTTCTAAACTTATTTCCCGAAACGACCGAATGAATTTCATCTTCTCGTTTAAGACATAGCAGTATCTCTTTATTTTCCAACCCTTTATTTGAAATGGAGTGAATACTTTGATTATTGACCTCCATACTTAAACCTAAACTATTATAATTAATCAATTTGCATCTATTTTTGTTTAATATCTTATGAAATGTTAAATAAAACTATATTTTATCGATGATATATGCTTTTCGTAGATTTTGAGAGGAATTATATTATATTTGCCGCCTAAATCATAAATGATAATTAGAAAATTCCCCCAATGAAATATTTATTTAATGAAAGAGCAGCAATTTTCTTTCTTTTTTTCAGCATATTCGCGACTACCCAAACCTTTTCGCAAGTTGGAATAGGAACAACGAGTCCCAATCCAAGCGCAATGTTAGATATCACGTCTACTCAAACAGGTATATTAATTCCTCGAATGACTCAAGCGCAAAGAAACGCCATAACAGTGAACGCTGCCACTACAGGTTTGCTTATTTACCAAACAGATAATACTCCAGGTTTTTATTTCTACAATGGAACTTCTTGGACCACGTTTTCTGGAAGCGTGGACAATGATTGGACTATTAATGGCAATGATATGTATAATGCAAATTCAGGTAAAGTAGGAGTAGGAACCACAACTCCTCAAGCAAAATTACATGTTGAAGCGATTACTCTCGGTTTTTTTAACGATGGTTTTGAAGACAATACATTAGCGCCATTTACAAGTACTGATTGGTTTGTAACATCAATAGCTGCAGAAGTGAAAACAGGTGCTAAAGCCGCTTCTTCTGGTGTTATTGGTAATAATGGAACTTCCTTTATGCAATATACAGCAACTGTTCCAACAGGAGGCGCATCACTATCTTTTGCATATGGTGTATCCAGTGAGGCAAATTTCGATTTTTTTAGATTTTATATTGATGGTGTACAACAAATACAGCAATCAGGTATTGTTGGTTACACGACAGCTACGTTTAACCTAACAGCTGGTTCACGAATTCTGCGTTGGGAGTATAAAAAAGATGTTTCAAATGCTGTTGGAAGTGATAAAGCGTATGTTGATGATGTTATGATTGCTCCAACCAATTCAGAATCAGCAATAAGAATTGTGGACGGGCGGCAGGCCGCTGGAAAAGTTCTAACCTCAGATGCGAATGGAAGTGCTTCTTGGCAAACACCTACTACTGACAATGATTGGACCGTGGCTGGCAATGATATGTATAGTGCAAATTCAGGTAATGTGGGGGTAGGTACCACAAGTCCTACTCATGAATTGCATGTAGAACACAACGAAGATAACGCAGGTGTAATGAAAATTCAAAATAATACTGATGGCGGTTTTGCTGGAATTTATTTTTATCAAAACACTAATTATAAAGGACACATTGGCTATGTAAATACTGGAGGCGCTTCAACCTTTGGAGGAAAAGGAGCTTTTCAAATTGCTGCTGGGAATAGAGCTTTTGTAATTAGTACTAATGGTACAAGCGAACTTTATAGTGAAAGTTTAAGAATTACAACAGACAAAAAATTAAGAATTTTCAGCAATATCAACACAAATTATTGGGATACTTATGTAAATACAGCTAATGGTAATGGACCTGCAGGTACCCCGAGTACTAATGATTATTTGTTTTCTTATAATGGTACTTTAAAATCTTACATAAAAAGCGCTGATGGAGCCTATCAAACGCCTTCAGATAGGAGACTTAAAGATAATATTTCTCCTTTAGAGCCTAATACTTTAGAAAAGGTTTTAGCGTTAAACCCCGTTAATTATCATTATAAAACGGACGAATCCAAACTAAAACAAAATGGATTTATAGCACAAGAAGTACAAGAGTTATTTCCAGAAATTGTAGATGAGATAAATGGCTATTTAAGCTTGAATTATGATGCCTTTGGAGTGCTTGCAATAAAAGCTATCCAAGAACAACAAAAGACAATTATGCAACAAGAAGAAAGAATCAATCATTTAGAAAATGAAATTTTAGTGATTAAAAAAATGTTGTTAAATAAAAAATAAGTCACAAAAACTTATTTATAGATACTTTAAACACTTCCAAAACGACCTTGATTTTAAATAATCAAGGTCGTTTTCATTTATATAAGCTTCACGTTCAAACGAAATGTTTCGATACGCTTTATTCCAGTTTTTATATTGCATTAAGCGCACTATAAATTCAATGCTATAAAACAAATAAAAAAATGCGACAAGTAATTCAATTTGTTGTCTTAAATGTATGGTCTCATGATTGATCAAAACACGAATACAGCAAAAAAACTAATGTTAGAACATAATAAATCATTTAAAGAACAGATTTTAGAAGGAATTCCTTTAGAGTTACCACAACCCAAAGCACGTGATACTTCTATAAATCACGCGCCAAAACGCAAAGCCATCCTTTCTAAAGAAGTAGAAAAACTAGCCCTACGTAATGCGTTAAGATATTTTGATAAAAAACAGCATTCCATTTTAATAAAAGAGTTTAAAGAGGAGTTAGGCAGTTACGGACGTATATACATGTATCGTTTTCGCCCAGAGTAAAAGATGTATGCGAGACTAATATTAATGAAGTGTATAAAATGTTGAAGTACAATTAATGATTTTTTTGTACATTTAAATCTCTCCCCGCTTAAAATTTCCATGCGATGCTTAAACGAATTAACCTTGAACATATCTTGTTTTTAGATATTGAAACCGTCCCCCAAAATCCTGAGTTTAAGGAACTAGATGAAACCGGAAAACTGTTATGGGAGCTTAAAACCCAGTATCAACGCAAAGAGGAATATACACCTGAAGAGTTCTATGATCGGGCGGGTATTTGGGCCGAATTTGGAAAAATCGTATGTATTTCAGTTGGGTATTTTAAAATGAAAGGCGACATAAGGAACTTTAGGGTTACCAGTTTTCACGGAGAAGAAGAAAATATACTAAAAGAGTTTAAAGTACTTTTAGAAACCCATTTTAATAAACCTCAGCACCTATTATGTGCTCACAACGGGAAGGAATTTGATTTTCCGTATATAGCAAGAAGGATGATAATTTTAGGAATTGACATTCCGTTCAAACTTGATCTTTTCGGTAAAAAACCTTGGGAAGTGCCGCATTTGGACACGCTGGAACTATGGAAGTTCGGCGATTACAAAACCTTCACCTCACTTAAGTTGATGGCTCATGTTTTGGGAATTCCTTCCCCGAAAGACGACATTGACGGTAGTCAAGTGCGAAGCGTTTTTTACGAAGAAAAAGATATTGACAGAATCATCATTTATTGCGAAAAGGACACGGTTACAGTAGCCCAGATTCTTTTACGCCTTAGGAATGAAGCCATTTTAGACGAAGACGAAATCCTTTCTGTATAACTTTTTTTCTTAGCAAGAAATCTCTTAATGTGGTTTTCTATTTAATTTTTAGTAGTTTTATCAGCCATAATTAAATAACTACTTCTATGACAATTCCAAAATTCAATCCAAAATCATTTTTAATAGTTTTACTTGCTTCGGCTCCATTTTTTATTTCCTGCAAAGATAAAACGGCTACTGCTGAAGAACCAGTAAATAAAACTCAGGAGGCAACGCTTGAACAGAAAAAACAAACACTTCAAAATGTGGCCCCAACAACAAATACAACCTCTGTAAGTGGAGATTTGGCTATAAACCCAGCGCACGGCCAACCGGGACATCGCTGTGACATTCCTGTGGGAGCACCTTTAAACGGCACTTCTGAAAGTTCTAACTCAGCGCCTGCGATAAATAAAACAAATCAAGTTCCAGCTTCAATTTCTGGGAACGGTATAAATCCACCCCACGGCCAACCGGGTCATAGATGTGATATTAAAGTGGGAGACCCTTTATAAAGCTTTATACATTTTAAAATAAAGAGGCCCATTTGAATTTTGAAACGGGCCTCTTTGGCAATAAATACTAACTAACTATTCTTTTACAAAACGTTTCATTATTTTGTTTGCTTCGGTATTTACTTCAAGTATGTAAACACCGCTTTGCAATGATGAAACATCTACATTTTCAGTATATGTTCCTTTACCCACTACTTGACCAATTGTATTATAGATCACGTAATTTTTACCTGTAGCTTCAATCAGAGAAATATTCAAAGTGTGCTTTGCAGGGTTCGGATAAATAGACATTTCAGAATTATTAAATCCTGTATCGCCTGTTATACCATGATTTACAGCGTTGCTGATAATAACGGTATAGTCTTCCACTTCACCATAGGTGAAAGTTTCACAAGGTGTGGAATTTGCGTTATACTTCATAGAAACCCGCATTCTTGTTGCACCGCTAAGTGCTGATTTAGGCACGGTAAAGCTTCCTGAAACTGGCGTAGTTTTGGTACGGGAACGTGTGTAAACCTGTTCTCCTGAATCACTGAAATCACCATCTTGATTATAGTCAATCCATACTCTATACGCTTCGTTATAAACCGTGCCGGTCCATCTTGGCGTTATGGTAATAGTATTGCTACTTCCTTTAACTAAGGTTGTTGAAATACTTGTAAAATTAGCATACCCACCGTTATTGCCAGAAAGATTGTTGATGCTTCCAAGCTGAACTCTGTCTATATACTCATCATTTGTGTTATTTCCTTGTGAGGCACAATAACTTATAGTATTAGAGAGTGTAGTAACATTTACAATATTGCTAAAACCAGAATTATTACCTGCAGCATCATAAGCACGAACTTTAAAAGTATAAGCGGTTGCAGGGGAAAGGCCCGTGATATTTGCTGAAGTTCCTGTAACATTGCCCAAGCTTGTACTGCCTTGGAAAACTTCATAGCCTGTTACGCCCACATTATCTGTAGAGGCATTCCATGAAAGTGTTGCTGTGGTTTGGGCTATATTTGAAGCAGATAAATTTGTCGGAGCAGATGGAGCCTGAGTGTCACCACCAGTTCCTGCTTCAATACAGAACGCTGTAGCCTCTGAGCTTCCAAAACTTCCTCCGCTAAAAATAACACCTGCATCGCTGGATAGTGTATATGAACCATTTCCATAAGCACAGCAGATACCGTCGCCATAAGCGTCAGTAATAGTAAATGTATAATCACCAACTGCTAAACTTGAAAAAGTTTTAGTAATAGTTGATCCATCTGGGTTTGATGAAGAATAACTTGCAGAATCAATTGTTGTTCCTGAGGCGTTTTTTAAAGTCCAGCCTGTTTCTTCTGGGTAGTTGTCAAAAGTAATTGACAGGTAAATATCTCCTACTTGGCAATTTCCTGGAGGTGGTGGGTTGCCACTATCATAGGCACTACCTACACCAACTGCATGCCAAGCGTTTGTTGTTGCAATTTCCTCGGCACTACCAGCGCCATATAGGTCAATTGCAGCTTGTATAGCACCATTTCTGGCATCACTGTATTGTGAATTTGAATTCAAATAAACAGTAAGGTTTCTATACGCAATAGCACCTGCTTTGTCCATTCCAATTCCCGTAACATTATAGCTGTCACCTTTATCGTTTGTGCCACTTTTACCTACGCTCAATACATAATACCAAAAGTTTTGCACACCAGAGTTTGTGTGAACTCCTCCAGAATCACCAGAACCAGAATACCAATTCGTTCCCAAGTACGTGTCTGGGTCGCCATAAGCATTAGGGTTGCTCATAGAACGAAGCGCACCACCGCTACCGCCAGCACCAATATCATCACCCATTAGCCAGTCATTAGTTCCAGATGCAAATTTCTCAATAGATTCACCAAAAATATCTGAAAATGATTCGTTCAAAGCTCCAGATTGATAGCTGTAAACAAGATTTGCAGAATATTCAGTAACTCCGTGGGTAATTTCGTGACCACAAATATCTAAAGAAACCAAAGGTCCATAGTTTGTACCATCACCATCGCCATAAGTCATTCGGGTTCCGTCCCAAAATGCATTCACATAGTTTGACGAATAGCTAACGTAAGACTTGATAACTCCTCCTGTATTGTTGTATGAATTTCTACCATATTTCTGAGAATAGTATTTATAGGTTTTCTCAGCCCCAAAATGAGCTTGAACTCCAGTTGGATTTGAAGTAAAGTTTGTTGAGTTGCTAGTAACATCAACCGCACTGTTGTAGTTGGTGCTATTGTTCAAATCAAACGTTTGGATTCCACCTCCGTCGGCAGTTTGACGCAAACGGTATGGACCAGATGCGTTGTCTGCAGTAAAAGAAACATTACCATTGTATAGGCTTGTTCCAGTAGCTGGCACATTGGCATCATGGATTCTCTTGTTTTCCATAATAAATTGACCAGTTTTTGCGTCAATATATACATCAGCTCTGTAAAGAGGAGCAGTTGCATAAATGTCAAACTTATAGGCCAATCGGTTGGTTTCTGAAATATTTTTGAGCGCAGGTAAAATCACCAGCTCTCCGGTTGGTTTTTTATAATTAGCTGCCAATGAAGCTTCTGCAGCATTCTGCCACATATATTTTGAAGCGCCTACGTGGGCAATTGCACTGTTGAAGGCTTGCGAATTGCTTGTTGTAGGCGTTACATCGAAATCTTCTGCAATTGGGGAATAAGCAGAATTTAAAGATTGTACCTTTCCGTCCTTACTGTTTAAGGTAACAGTTGCAAACTCAACTTTAACACCGTTAAAGTATTGTTGCATTTTTTGGTGTGTAAACCCTAAAGGGTCTTGTTCTTGTTTTAGTGTGGTGAAAGAAGTTTGAGGGGATGGATTTAAAACTTCTTTAAAAATTTGGGTAGAATTTTGAAGGGAATAAGACTGCGAAGCATCAAAAACCTTCAGACTTGGGGGTTGCTTTACGTTTCTCTTTTCATCATTTTTGTTTTGTGCAGAAACTACTGTCGAAAAACCAAAAATTGATAATGAAAGCAGAAAAACGAACTTGTTAATTTTTTGCATAATAAGTAAGATTTAGTGAATAAAATGTTTTTTGTTTTATTTAAAACACTTAAAAGAACGACAAAAATCGATGAGACGAAATATTATTCGATGAACTGCAGCTAAAATTATAATTTACTTGATTGTCTTATCTTTGAAATGATGAAAAAAGAGCCTTTATTATTGATTGAAAAACTTTCGGTTTCCTTTGGAAATAAGGAGAGCAGCATCGAAGTTGTACATTCCATTTCTTTTGATGTTTTTGAAAATGAAATTTTGGGGATTGTCGGTGAATCAGGTTCTGGCAAATCTGTTACCTCGCTTTCCATTATGGGCTTATTGCCGAAAAAGCAAACGCACCTATCCGGAAATATTCTTTTTGAAGAAAAAAATCTGCTGAAAACAAATGAAAAAGAATTCCGAAAAATACGTGGGAAGGAAATAGCAATGATTTTTCAGGAACCAATGAGTGCGCTCAATCCTTCTTTAAAATGTGGCTTTCAGGTTTCCGAAATACTTCGGCTCCATTTAAAGATGAACGCTTCCGAAGCCAAAAAGGAAACCTTCTCATTATTTGAAAAAGTAAAGCTGCCTCGTCCCAAAGAAATTTTCAACAGTTATCCGCACCAAATAAGCGGTGGACAAATGCAGCGTGTAATGATTGCCATGGCCATTGCGTGCAAACCAAAACTGCTTATTGCAGACGAACCCACCACGGCGCTTGATGTAACCGTTCAAAAGGAAATCATTTCTCTCTTAAAATCAATCCAAAAAGAAACAAAGATGGCGATGCTTTTCATATCGCACGATTTGAGTTTGGTTTCCGAAATTGCTGATAGAGTTGTGGTAATGTATAAAGGTGATATTGTTGAAAAGGCCACTACTTCAGAAATATTTAAAACTCCAAAGGCAGAATATACAAAAGCACTTTTGGCATCGCGGCCATCGTTAAATGTGCGTTTGGCAAAATTGCCCACCATTGCTTCCATTGCCAATAAAAGTTTTGAGTCGCGGGAAGTAAAACCTTTGGAACGCGCTAAAAGGCATAAGAGGATTTATACCCAAAAACCTATTCTTGAAATTATCAACTTGGAAAAACATTATCTCAGCAATGTGGGGATATTTGCGAAAAAAGAAATCGTAAAAGCTGTGGATGATGTTAGTTTTTCGGTTTTTGAAGGGGAGACTTTAGGGCTTGTTGGAGAATCGGGTTGTGGAAAATCTACTTTGGGAAGAACGATTCTTCAACTTGAAAAAGCAACTTCGGGGAGCATAAAATATAGAGGAAAGGAACTTACAAAACTTTCCAAACGTGAAATTAGAAATCTTCGGAAGGAAATACAGATTATTTTTCAAGATCCCTATTCATCGCTGAACCCACGTTTAATGATCGGACAAGCATTGATGGAACCAATGGAAGTTCACGGTTTGGCGAAAACGAAGAAAGAGCGAAAAGAAAGGGTTCTTTCCCTTTTGCAGAAAGTAGGGTTAGGCGAAAGCTATTTTTACCGATACCCACACGAACTCTCAGGCGGACAACGTCAAAGGGTTGGAATTGCCCGAACCATTGCTGTTGAACCAAAACTGGTTATTTGTGACGAATCGGTTTCTGCTTTGGATATTTCGGTACAAGCGCAGGTTTTAAACTTGCTAAATGAACTGAAGAATGATTTTGGCTTTACCTATATATTTATATCGCACGATTTGGCGGTGGTTAAATATATGGCAGACCAACTTTTGGTAATGAACAAAGGAAAAATAGAGGAACTTGGCGATGCTGATGAAATCTATGCCAACCCGAAAACGGAATATTCAAAGAAACTAATTGAGGCAATTCCGAAGGAGATTTAAGAATGCTTAAATAAAAAACCCGTTCTAACCTCACGAAGAACGGGTTTAATTGGTTATCTGTGTCTATGACAGATTTGGGGCATAAACAACCATAAAAAAAGATCAGACCAATAAAAACACTTTCTTAAAAATGAAAAGCACATTTAGTAACAATTCTTTTGTGCTTTTAAATGATCTAATTACTTTTTCCATATGAGGTTAAGTCGATAAGATTTGGGTCTGCTAAGATGAATACTTTTTTCAATATAAAACGATAAAAAGCATATAAATTCGATGAAATACACTAAATTTTAACATTTTAGCCTTTTTTCTTTGTTTTTTAACACAAAAAAACAATGATTTACATAGTTTTTAAGAATCCAAAAATTGGTTTTATATTAAAATTTCATCTCTTTAATAGCTCCATTTACGACTAAATCTCCCTCAGTTGCTTTTATGATTTCTTCAACAGAAACTCCTGAGGATCGTTCAAAAAGGTGAAATTTCCCATCAGTTATTTCGAGAACGGCAAGGTTAGTTACTGTTTTTTCAAGATTCATATTCATCTCTCAACCCACGGTTAATTATTAGCCAGGCGCTAATGTGAGGAATTGGTTTCTGCTTTGGATATTTCGGTATAAGCACAGGTTTTAAACTTGCTAAATGAATTGAAGAATGATTTTGGCTTTACTATATATTTATATCGCACGATTTGGCGGTGTTTAAATATATGGCAGACCAACTTTTGGTTATGAACAAAGGAAAAATAGAGGAACTGAGAGATACGGATTAAATATACGCGAATCCACAAACAGAATATTCAAAAAAGCTTATTAAGGCGATTCCGAAGGGTATTTAGATGTTTAAAAAATAAGGAAATAAAAAACCCGTTCTAACCTCACGAAGAACGGGTTTAATTGGTTATCTGTGTTTATGACAGATTTGGGGCATAAACAACCATAAAAAAAGATCAGACCAATAAAAACACTTTCTTAAAAATGAAAAGCACATTTAGTAACAATTCTTTTGTGCTTTTAAATGATCTAATTACTTTTTCCATATGAGGTTAAGTTGGTAAGATTTGGGACTGCTAATATAGAAACATTTATCACATAAAACGACGAAAGACATATATATTCGATGAAATGCACTATATTTTAACATTTAAGTTAAATTTCGGTATTTTTTAACAAAAAAAACCATGAAAAATCATGGTTTTCAAAATATAAAAGTGGGGATTTTTAAAATTTCATCTCTATAACATCACCATTTATAATTAAATCTCCCTCTGTAGCCTTTTGAATTTCTTCCACCGAAACCCCTGGGGCTCTCTCCAAAAGGTGAAATTTTCCATCGATGATCTCCAAAACGGCAAGATTTGAAACTATTTTTCTTACACATTTAACGCCTGTAAGTGGCAAGCTACACTCCTTTAACAGTTTAGACTCACCATCACGGTTGGTATGCATCATTGCAACAATAATGTTTTCTGCAGAAGCAACCAAGTCCATAGCGCCACCCATTCCTTTGACCATTTTTCCAGGGATTTTCCAATTGGCAATATCGCCGTTTTGCGAAACTTCCATCGCTCCGAGAATGGTAAGATCAACGTGTTGACCACGGATCATTCCAAAGCTCATTGCCGAATCAAAGAATGATGCACCGGGTAATGCAGTGATTGTTTGCTTACCTGCATTAATTAAATCTGGATCTTCTTCGCCTTCAAAAGGGAAGGGGCCCATCCCGAGGATTCCGTTCTCACTTTGGAATTCCACGCTTATATCATCTCGCACAAAGTTGGCTACCAACGTTGGTATTCCAATCCCTAAATTTACGTAGTAGCCGTCTTTTACTTCTTTTGCAATTCGCTGTGCTATTTGTTCTTTTGAAAGTGCCATTAGTTTCTTTTTCTAACCGTTAATTGCTCAATTCTCTTTTCATAATTTTCTCCTTGGAATATTCTTTGGATGAATATTCCTGGAATATGAATTTGGTTTGGGTCCAATTCGCCCGCAGGAACCAGTTCTTCCACTTCGGCAACGGTAATTTTTCCAGCACCACACATGGCAGGGTTAAAATTTCTGGCTGTTCCTTTAAAAATAAGATTTCCAGCTTCGTCTCCCTTCCATGCTTTTACAAAGGAAAAATCAGCCTCAAAGGCTTTTTCCATCACATACATTTTCCCGTGGAATTCGCGGGTTTCCTTTCCTTCAGCCACTTCGGTTCCGTAGCCTGCGGGAGTATAAAATGCTGGTATTCCACTTCGAGCTGCTTCGCATCGTTGAGCCAAAGTACCCTGTGGAATCAGTTCCACCTCCATCTCACCACTGAGCATTTGGCGCTCGAATTCGGCATTTTCACCTACATATGAAGAAATCATTTTCTTTATTTGGTGTTTTTTCAACAAAAGGCCTAGCCCAAAGCCATCCACACCTGCGTTGTTTGAAATACAGGTTACGTTTTGTATGTTTTTCCGAACCAATTCTGAAATAATATTTTCGGGAATACCACAAAGACCAAAACCGCCTAGCATAAAAGTCATCCCGTCTGAAATGCCTTCACAGGCTTCGCGAACGTTTGCAACTGTCTTTTTTATCATTTTTTAAATTTTCTGAAAATTACAAAATTTCAATCTATAAAAAAACCTCACAGGTCTTCAAAACTTGTGAGGCTTGTATAATTAATAAAGGTTTCTATCAAAAGTCAAACTCATCCGAGATTTCCTCAATATCAGGATTACCTTCTCGCCACTTGGAACAATCAGTTTCAATGGAAAGATTTTCGGGACGTTTGAAGTTTCCCGTTGAAACGTCCAAATCCGTATCGGCATAACAACTCTTCATATACATACCCCAAATAGGCAAAGCCATTGTAGCTCCCTGCCCATAAGCTGTTGATCCAAAATGCGTAGCACGGTCGTCACCACCAACCCACACTCCTGTAACCAAATTTGGAACCATACCCATAAACCAACCATCGCTGTTATTTTGGGTTGTTCCAGTTTTTCCGGCTATGGGATTTTTAAAATCATACGGATATCCAGTAACTGCATTTTTATAGATTGGAGAATTTACTGCCCAAGTTCCTCTCAATCGAGCTCCGGATCCAGACTGTGTTACGCCTTCCATTAGACTGACTGTTACGTAGGCAGTTTCATTACTAATAACGTCTTTGGTTTTAGGAACGTTTTGATAAAGAACCGTTCCATTTTTGTCCTCAATTCTTTGGATAAGTATAGGTTCAACATAAACCCCTTCATTTGCGAAGGTGCTATACGCACCAACCATTTCGTAAACCGAAACATCTGGTGTTCCAAGAGCGATTGATGGCACTGCTGGCATATTATCAGTATTAACACCCATCTTTTTGACCAAATCAATTACTGGTTCTGGGCCCACACGGTCTATCAATCGTGCGGTAATGGTGTTAATAGAATTTGCGAGTGCATATTTTAAGGTAACCATCCCGCCATAGCTGTTACCGGCATTTTTTGGGGTCCAAGGTTTTAATAAATTGTGTCTTCCCGTTGGAATGGTATAAATGGTGTTTGGCAATGTATCACACGGCGACATATGCATTTGATCTATGGCAGTGGCGTAAACGAAAGGCTTGAAAGTAGACCCTATTTGGCGCCTGCCTGTCTTTACCATATCGTACTTATAGTGTTTATAGTCTATTCCCCCTACCCAAGCTTTTACTTCGCCTGTCTGTGGGGTCATGGACATCATTGCGGCCTGCAGAAAAGATTTGTGATAACGGATGGAATCCATCGGTGTCATAATAGTATCAATGTCGCCTTTCCAAGAAAAGACTCGCATCGGTACTTTCTTTTTAAAACTTTTTATAATTTCTTCTTCATCCTTTCCCTGTTTTTTCATTTCACGCCAGCGATCGCTTTTTCGCATGGCAGAATTTAAAATTCCCGTCGTTTCTTCTTCCGTAATATCACGGAAAGGTGCGGTTTTGTTTTTTTTGTTTTGTTCGTCAAATGCTACTTGCAGATGAGCCATATGTTTTTTTACAGCAGTTTCTGCATATTCCTGCATTTTACTGTCAATGGTTACATATACTTTCAATCCATCCTGATAAATATTGTATTTACTGCCATCCAGTTTTGGATGTTCCTTTATCCAATCTTCCATAAAATTACGTGCGTATTCTCGGAAATAGGTTGCGCTTCCCTCATCATGCCCTTGGGGTGTAAATTTTAAGTTTAAAGGAAGGGCTTGGAGAGAATCCATTACTTTTTCTGAAATATAATCGTACTTCTCCATTTGGGCCAACACAACATTCCTTCTTTCTAGCACCAGTTCTGGTCTTCGGTTAGGGTTATAAAGAGAAGAGTTTTTGAACATTCCAACTAACATAGCAGCTTCAGCAGTGGTTAATTGTGACGGAGGTTTGTCAAAATAAATATTTGCAGCACTCTCGATACCTACAGCTTGGTTTAGAAAATCGTATTCATTGAAGTACATGGTGATTATTTCCTCTTTTGTATAACGACGTTCTAGACGAGTGGCAATAATCCATTCTTTTATTTTTTGAAGAACTCGTTCTATTTTGTTTGATGCCCTTTGGTCCGTAAAAAATAATTTAGCCAATTGTTGGCTAATAGTACTTGCACCCCCACGGGTTCCCAAAAATGCAACGGCGCGAAGGGTTCCTCTGCCGTCAATTCCGGAATGATCGTAAAAACGCGCGTCTTCAGTAGCAATTAGGGCGTTTACCAAATGGTCTGGCAAAGAGTCAAAAGGAACGGGGGTTCTGTTTTCTTTATAAAATTTTCCAAGAGTTTTTCCGTCGGAAGAAATAATTTCGGTAGCGAGGTTTTTCTCTGGGTTTTCAAGGCTGGTTTCGTCAGGAAGACTTCCAAAGACACCCCAGGAAGCCAATAGAAAAAACAAAATTACCACGAGTATAAAACCTGCAAAAAGTTTCCAAAATGTTTTGATATGATGGCCTATATCATTCTGTTTTTTCTTTTTAGGGGCCGTTTTTTTTGTTGCCATATTTTTTACTGTTTGGCGGCTTCTTCAACACTGAAACCTACATCTGTAATGCCTTCGAGTTTTGTAACGCCTTCCACAGCGCCATTATTGCGCATTGCTTGGGCAATTGTTATGGTATATATACCATCTTCAAAAAAACGAACGTGTTCTTTGTAAAATAGCTTGTTTTCCTTTACATCGCCAATCCCCTGGCCCATCCACGACCCGTCAGGATTGGCCATTCGGTATTCAAGAGTATCGGTAACGGTTTTGCCATGGGGAAAATTCATTGAAACGATCAAGAATATATTGTTGAACTTATATTCGTTAGTGTTCCTGATGTTTAAAAACAGATTGTAGTTTTTAAGTGAATCCAACTGCGGAAGTTTGAACTCCACCACTTCATCGGCACCCCAATACCCATCCATGGCTCTTGTTTCACTGAAAACCGTATTTGATTCACACGATACAAACATCCCGGTTAACAAAAAAAGTACCAATAACTTATTCATTTTTTTTTGGCTTTCGATTTCTGTTTTGATTCCTGGGCTTTTTTGAAGACTTGTTCGTTGGATTATTTTTGGGAACATTTCCAGCGGTAGCTTCAACTTTGCCTTTGTTTCGACTTTTATTTCGACGTTTTTTGCCTTTTTGTTTCGGCTGGTCAAAGCGTGTTAAACTATCTTGGCCTACCACATTGCTATAGGGCTCCTTCTCTGCTTTAGGCACTTCAACTATAAATTCCTCAAGCGCAATCGGTTTTTTACCCTTTTTGTTCAGTTCTATAATTTCATTGGCTTTTTCGGCAGTTAGTTCATGCCAGTTCATAAATTCTTTTTCATAAGCATACCAAAGCAAACCTTTGAAAATATCTATTTTTTGGCAAGTGGCATATCCTTTTTCGGTTTGAAGCTTTGTTTCAGTATTTGGAAATGATTCCAAAGCCTCCAAATAAGTATCTAGTTCATAATTTAAGCAACATTTCAACTTTCCGCACTGTCCCGCAAGTTTTTGAGGATTCAGTGAAAGTTGCTGATAACGTGCTGCGGAAGTGTTCACCGAACGAAAATCCGTCAGCCATGTGGAGCAACAAAGCTCGCGCCCGCAACTGCCAATTCCACCCAAACGTGCTGCTTCCTGCCGAAAACCAACTTGTTTCATTTCAATACGTGTATTGAAAGTACGCGCAAATTCTTTTATCAATTCTCGGAAATCTACGCGCTCTTCAGCCGTGTAATAAAAAATAACTTTTGAAGCATCACCCTGAAATTCCACATCGCTTATCTTCATTTGTAACCCATGACGGATGGCGATTTCACGGGAACGTTTTTGCACATCAGCTTCTTTATCACGAACGCCCTGCCAAATATCAATATCTTTTTGTGAAGCTTTTCGGTAGATTTTAAGAAGCGTCTCTAAATTAACAGGAATTTTTTTCTTTTTCATTTGTACACGAACCAACTCACCGGTAAGTGTTACAATACCAATATCGTGGCCAGGCGAAGCTTCTGTTGCTATCACATCGCCAATACTTAAAGTAAGATTTTCTGGATTTTGGAAGAATTCTTTCCTTCCGTTTTTAAAGCGCACTTCCACCGCATTGAAGGGTTCCATATTGGCAGGAAGTTGCATATTTGAAAGCCAGTCGAACACCGTCAGTTTGTTACAGCCATCGGTTCCGCAAGTACCATTGTTCTTGCATCCCTTTGGCTGTCCGTTGGCGCCCGTGGCACAGCTGGTACAGCCCATATTTTTATATATAAAGCCCTTTTCAAAACGAAGAGGGACGAAAATTAAACAAACAATTTAATCAGTAAAGATACCAATAAAATTTACGATTTTGGATTCGCGATTTACGATTTTCAGTTAATAGCCTCCAACTTCACACTTCCAACTTCAAACTACTTTTTGAATTTCAGCTTTTCCGAACGTCCTTTTTTAAATATTTTGTTGCTGTTTGGGATGCCCTGGCGAAGTCTTTTCTGCTCTTCTTCAGGTAAGTGTATTATTTCGACACATTCCTCAGAACAGCAATTTTCCATAGCTACTGCGCATGTTGAACATTGAATGAAAAGAAGATGGCAAGCTTCGTTGGCGCAATTAGTGTGTTCGTCACAAGGTTCGCCGCATTGGTGGCAGTGGCTAATAACATCTTCTGTAATCCGTTCGCCGCGACGATGGTCGAAGACGAAATTTTTTCCGATGAATTTATTTTCCAGACCTTGATTTTCAACTTGACGTGCATATTCAATAATCCCGCCTTCCAGCTGGAAAACATTTTTGAAACCTTTGTGTTTGTAATATGCGCTGGCTTTTTCGCAACGGATTCCGCCCGTGCAGTACATAACCAGTTTTTTGTCTTCTTTGTGATCTTTTAAATCTTCTTCAATAATATCCAAAGAATCGCGAAACGTATCAACATCTGGCGTTACAGCGTTTTTAAAATGGCCTATTTCGCTTTCGTAATGGTTTCTCATATCTACCAAAACAACGTTTGGATCTTCAATTAATTCATTGAATTTTAAGGCATCAACGTGAATTCCTTTGTTGGTTACGTCAAAAGTTTCATCATTTAAACCATCGGCTACAATCTTGTCACGGACTTTTACTTTTAGTTTTAGAAAAGATTTTAAATCCTGCTCGATGGCAATGTTCAAGCGAACGTCTTTTAGAAAATAAATCCCGTCCAGAAATTCCTTGAATTCAATAAATCTTTTTGCCGGAACGGAAAGTTGGGCATTTATGCCTTCGTGGGCAACATATATGCGGCCCAAAACATCCTGCTCGTGCCAAGCGATAAACAAATGATTTCTAAAAAGATGCGGATTGCCAATTTTGGCATATTGATAAAAAGAAAGGGTAAGCCGTTCCTCGCCGGCCTGTTCCAAAAGTGTTTCCCTCTCTTTTGCACTTAATTTATTGTACAGTTGCATGCTATACTTTTTTAGGTGAAAAAGAATTGATTTTAGTAACAGTGCAAAAATACGGGTTTTAATAAGATTAGAAAGGTTTAAATCTTTTTAATGGTTTACTTTTTTATAGAAATGTAGGAAAAACACTTCGATAAAAAAGGGGGAAATCCCCCTACAACAACAGGGAAAATCCTGTTTTATATTATTAAAAATTAGCATAGTTTTAACAAATCAACTAACTTTAATCGACCAAAGTATGAAAACACACGCCCACACGCCCTTACAGTCATTGTTCTCTTTTTTCTTTTTTTTATAATTGCTACCAATTCAGTATTTTCCCAAACAGATGACTTTTGTGGAACAGACGCATCACTTTATAATACTCCCTCAACTTTAGGGAAGTCGGTAAACCTTATTGATTATACTAAAAAAACTTTGAATATTTTCTTTTGGCATTTACGTCAAGATGATGGTTCGGGCCCTCCAAATATAGAAACTGAAGATTTTTTAAATGCTCGCAATAATTTAAATAATGCATTCAATGAGCTAAATATATGTTTTAACCTTGTTGGATATGATACGATAAGAAATAGTTATTACGAGAATAATATTTCTATGTTGCAATTAGGTAGCTTGGTAACCTATGCCAAAAGTATTGGAAAATATAGAGAAGATGCTATTAATGTATACCTTTTTAGACCTACTTCTGGCGCGGGTGTAGCTAATTACAGTGCAGTAGGAGTAGGGTCATGGCAATTTAAAAATAATTTAATTGGACAGACCTTGGTGCATGAAGTTGGTCATTTCTTGGGTTTATGTCATACTTTTGGATGTAGCAATCATAGACCAAGCCCAACAAACTGCGAACGAGTAACCCGAAATATAAATGATCCAAATTATAATGCGAATGATGCGGGAGATAGTGTTATAGATACCAATGCAGTACCCAACTTTTTTAAAGAACAGCACAATTATTTTGCTTATGCTGTAGAGGAGGCAAATATAGGTTATTCGTGGGTAGAGGCCCGAAATCTCGCATCAAGGGAAAATGGATTCATAGGATTGCCAGAAGCAGCCGCAATAGAGCAGGCGCTGGTTGATTATGGTTTTACGCAAAATGAAATTAATCATTTAAAATTTAACCCTGCAATTGATTATGCATACACTAACCTTTTAAATTGTAGCTACAATCCTGATAGTAGAGTAAATAATCCAAACAACGACTTTTTTAAAGATTGTGGTGGAACACCCTATCAAATTTCGCAAATGGATATTCATAATTTCCTGTCATATTCAACTAATGAATGTAGAAATACTTTAACATCTGGTCAGGGAGTAAAAATTCATCAAACTATAGAAGACCCTGCTAATAGCAATAGTCCACTTGTTAAAGCAGTATCTCAATATTCTATAGATTTATATATTTCGGATACAGAAACTGACCATGGACAAGAACCCAATATACATACCGATATTTTTTGGAACAGTAAAGATATTTGGGTCAGGAATCAAAATGACGGCACTGTTGTTCAAGAACATCAAAACCCAATTTATGATCCCATCAATCCTAATTATGTTTATGTAAAAGTTAAGAACAAAGGTTGCAGTACATCTTCAGGCAGCGACCAGCTAAAACTTTATTGGGCAAAGGCAAATACAGCTCTAGACTGGCCTATATATTGGAATGGTCAAGTGACTATAGGAACTATACCTATGGGTGGTGAACTGGGCACATTAACTATTCCTCCAATACCCCCAGGAGAGGAGTCCATTTTGGAATTTGAATGGTATGTGCCCAATCCTTCAGATTATGGCGGCAATCCAAACCCATGGCATTTTTGTTTATTAGCACGTATAGAATCCAATGACGACCCCATGGCTTTTCCTGAAGTAAATTTTATCACTGACAATGTTAAAAACAATAATAATATAGCTTGGAAAAATACAACTGTAATCGAAGTTATTCCAAATACACCTAGCATAGGTGCGGTTATTGGGGTATGCAATCCCTTAAGCATATCCAAAACCTACAGCTTAGAATTTGTAGCAAATATCAATGAGCCCGGAAAGGCAATTTACCAAGAAGCTGAAATAGGTATTGAAATGGATGATGTTCTTTTTGATGCCTGGGAAAGAGGCAATAATATTGGCGCTAATTTTGCGACCACCGCAAATGATCATAAAATAATAGCAACGGGCAATAATGTTTTGATAGACGATATAGCTTTTGGAGCCAATGAATATGGCACTGCTTATATTACCTTTAATTTTTTAACAAAAGAATTGACCAATAAACAAAATTATGCCTATCAGGTCATTCAGCGGGATAATGCTACAGGTAAAATTATTGGAGGTGAAACCTTTGAAATAAAAAAACAACCCCGAGGTATCTTTACTGCGGATGCAGGCGATAATCAGGAAATAGATAGAAACGAAAGTATTACCATTCAAGCGGATGATATTAATGAAGATGCAGTTTATAATTGGTATGCTCCAGATGGAACCCTCATATATACGGGCTCAGCATTAACCGTATCACCCGAAATGACACAACAATACAAACTGGAAATCATTTCAGATTTAGATGGACTGAAAGATTATGATGAAGTAACCGTAACCGTAAATCCATATAGAATTATAAGTATGGCCCCTAATCCAGTAAGTGCACAGTTAACCATAGAATATATGGCAGAAGGGGTAACTTCTGCTTATATCATGGTTCTAAACCAAAGCTCAGGTATATCAGACAATTATATTTTAGATACTAATCTTGATGAGATTAGTCTAGACATGTCTAACCGATCAACTGGACTGTATTCCATTATTTTAATTTGTGATGGTGAAATACAGGATTCAAAAAACCTCGTGAAACAATAATTTAAAATATTTACTACTATGAAAACACTATATAATTTAACTCAAAAAGCATTAAGCTGTATTGTTCTCTTCTTTTGCTTCTCTCTACTGTCCTTTAACCTTTATGGACAAGTAACAAACATTCCAGACCCCAATTTTGAACAGGCACTGATTGACTTAGGGATTGATAGTGACGGTATAATAAACGGTCAGGTATTAACAAGCGACATAGAAAATGTAACAACACTAAATGTTGTAAATAAAGGGATAGAGGATTTAACGGGTGTTGAGGGGTTTGCTTCTCTTGAGAATCTGGATGTCACTAATAATATTCTTAACAATCTTGATGTGAGTAGCAATATTCAATTGAAGGAGATAACTTGTTCTAATTGGGATGGTTTTGCTAACTTAAATATTATGTCTTTAGATCTTTCAAATAACATAAATTTAGAATTGCTTTATGCTGAAAATCTATTTTTATTGGAAGAGCTAAACCTAAAAAATGAAAATAATACTATTTTAACTGTTATGCTAACTTGTGATTTTGAAGGCAACCCATGCGTTTTACCTTTAACCTGTGTAACGGTAGATGATGAAGTAGCTGCAACAAATGATGAACCACCGTATGATACATGGTATATAGCGGCTGATTTTATTTATTCTGAAGATTGCACGTTGGGCATTTCCAGCCAAGAGGTTAATTTATTTTCAATCTATCCGAACCCAGCACAAAACGAACTCTTCATAACTTCAAAAAACAGTTCTGTAAATCTTAAAATAAAAATCTACAATCTAGAAGGCAAACTTTTAAGCACAAAAGACATTGCGTTTGAAAAGCAGGTTTCCATAGATGTTTCAAACCTAACAAGCGGTATCTATTTTCTAAACATTGAAGATGAAAACGGCAATACAACAATCAAAAAATTTATAAAACAATAACCTATTCAAAAACTCACAAACTCACAAACTCACAAACTCACAAACTCACAAACTCACAAATCAACAATACGCAATACTAACATCTAAATACTTAAATCATGGCATCAAAATCAGAAGTAGGCCACGCTAAAAATGTAGCGAACTTCCAAGACCTTATCGCCTTTGTAGAAGGTTATGGCCCATCCTATAACCCTTCAAAAACAAGTCTAACCGCAGAACAGCTCACCGCCCTGCACAACACGGCAAACGGCAGTCTGCAAACGGTAATCAATCTAAACACGGCATATAATGATGCCGTAAACAGCCGCGTAGAAGCCTTTGCAGGCCTTCGCCCTCTCAGCACGCGCCTTGTTAACGCCTTGGAAGCCACAGACGCCACCCAAGAAAAAATAGAAGATGCAAAAGGCTACAACCGCAAAATCCAAGGCCAACGTGCCTCAACAGAAGAAGAGCCCCTGGACCCAAACCAACCCGCCCCAAAAAGGATCAGCACCAGTCAACAATCTTATGACCAACTTATCCAACATTTTGAAGGTCTAATCTCGGTCTTGGCCTCAGAACCAAGCTATGCCCCAAACGAAACAGATTTACAGATAACATCCCTACAAGCAAAATCACAGGATTTAAGAGACAAAAACAACCAAGTTGCCACCGCATACACCGCCGTAAGCAACGCCCGTCTGGAAAGAAACAGGATTCTCTATCAGGAAAACACAGGGCTAGTGGACACCGCCCTCGATGTAAAAAAATACGTCAAGTCCGTGTACGGTGCTTCCAGCGCAGAGTACAATCAAATAAAAGGCATAAAGTTTAAAAACGAAAAAGATTAAACGCTCTTTTGCTCAATAACCAACGGCGCCTGTTCTAGTGTCATACTGAGCTTGTCGAAGTATTTTCTCGACCACTTTTATACATATTGCTTCCGCTTTAACAAGTATAGCTTTCACTTTAACAAACAGGCTCCCCGCTTTTTATATAATGTCGACCGCATTAACTAATCTTGTGGTCGCCATTTATCTTTTCGCTGCCGCATTAACAAATATCCCTTTCAATTTAACAATTCTTGCGTCCGCACTTATACTATTACCTTCCGCTCAAAGTTTAAAACTTTGAGAAAGTTAAGGTCGTGCATCAAAAAGTCGTGTTTCCAAACGTCATTTTTGTTAACAAAAATCTCTCCCCTTCACATTTTACTTTTGCCCCAAGCACAAAGAAATAGTATCTTAGCTAACTCTTCCGCCGAAGCAATATTTTGCGAAGGAGGACTAAATTTCCATCATAAAAAATACTGAAAATGAGCACTGAAAAAGACGCAAAACTGAAAGCATTAAAGCTAACTTTAGATAAACTTGACAAAACCTACGGCAAGGGAACCGTAATGAAAATGGGCGATACCGCCGTGGAAGATGTAGATGTTATTCCAACCGGTTCACTTGGCTTGGACGTGGCTCTCGGCGTGGGCGGTTATCCACGTGGAAGGGTAATAGAAATTTACGGCCCGGAATCTTCGGGTAAAACAACTTTAACACTGCATGCGATGGCAGAAGCACAGAAAAAAGGCGGCATTGCTGCTTTTATCGATGCAGAACATGCTTTCGATCGTGGTTATGCTGAAAAGTTAGGAGTGGATATTGAAAACCTTATCATTTCACAACCCGACAATGGAGAACAAGCTTTGGAAATTGCCGATAACTTAATCCGAAGTGGCGCGATTGATATCGTGGTTATTGACTCTGTTGCAGCCTTAACGCCAAAAAGTGAAATAGAAGGCGAAATGGGAGACAGTAAAATGGGACTTCACGCTCGTTTGATGAGCCAAGCACTTCGAAAACTTACAGGATCCATCAGCAAAACAAAATGTACCGTAATCTTCATTAATCAATTACGTGAAAAAATTGGCGTGATGTTCGGAAACCCAGAAACTACAACAGGCGGAAATGCTTTGAAGTTCTATGCATCTGTGCGTTTAGACATTCGCCGTTCTACTCAAATTAAAGACACCAATAGCAACGCAATGGGGAACAAAACCCGCGTAAAAGTGGTGAAAAATAAAGTGGCGCCACCTTTCAAACAAGTGGAATTCGACATTATGTATGGCGAAGGAATTTCCAAAGTTGGTGAAATTATAGACCTAGGGGTTGATTTTGAAATCATTAAAAAAGCTGGGTCATGGTTCAGCTACGATGATACCAAACTTGGGCAGGGCCGCGATGCTGTAAAAGCACTTCTTTTGGATAATCCAGAATTAATGGACGAACTGGAAAAGAAAATTAAAGACGCTATATCAGCAATAAGTAAATAATTTTTCAGCAAACCACGCAACCCTTTTGATACGCTGGTATCTACAGAATGTAGGAACCTTGATTATTACGGTTGCCCTCTAAAATAAAGAGGTATTTACAACAGAACAATAATTCACGGTACCGCATTTGACTTTAGACGAGCTCATCATACAATGTAAGAAGCAGGATGCAAAGGCGCAGGGCGAATTGTACACAAAATACAATAGAATATTATTCGCCATTTGTCTTCGATATTCACCAAATTATGCAGAAGCAGAGGACAATTTGCAAGATGCGTTTCTTACTATTTTTAAAAAAGTTGAGCAGTATAACGGCAAAGGTTCTTTTGAAGGTTGGATGAAACGGGTAACCGTGAACACTGTTCTTCAAAAATATCGAAAAAAGCGCACCTTTGAAATTGTTGATGAAGGACAGATTGAAGATGAGGAAGTAGATACTGAAATTGAAAGTGAAGAAATTCCACTGGATTTTTTGCTGAAAATTGTGCAGGAGCTTCCAGATAGATACCGAATGGTTTTCAGTATGTACGTGATGGATGGCTATCAACATAAAGAGATAGCAGAAATGTTAGGAATCAGCGATGGAACGTCTAAATCAAATCTGGCACGTGCCAGAATGATTTTAAAAAATAGAATTGAAGAGTATAATGCAAGAAATAACACTTAAAGGCATTATTTGATTTTTTAGATTAAACAAAAGAACCCCTGCTTTTTGCGGGGGATTCCCAATGAAAGAAAAGAAAAACATAGACAACATTTTCAATGAAGGCTTCAAAAATTTTGAAGCAACTCCTTCGCCGCGCGTTTGGGAAAATATCCAAGCAGAGCTGAATAAGGAGAAAAAAGACCGCAAGGTTATTCCGCTTTGGATAAAACTTGGCGGTGTTGCCGCATTAATTGCCTTGTTGCTTTCTGTAGGAAACTGGGTTTACAATCCTTCCGATGCTGGAACGCCTTCCATTAGTGATGAAAATGTTATAAAAACAGAAAAGAAGCTTCTGGATAAAAATTCTGAAATAGTAAAAGAAGCAAATGAATCTCAAGTTGCTTCGGAAGAAAAAACACTTCAGAATGAATCAACGCAGGATTTAGATAATTCAGCCGATAATTCTTCAAAAATTAAAGGCGAAACAGAATCTTCAAATAAAGGTCTGATTAATTCTTCCGAAAAAACAGACCGCACTGTGATTGCTTCAAATGATCCTGAAAAGAACAATTCCAAAGAGAAAGCAAATTCTAAGAATGATTTCTTAGAAAAGAATAATCTAAAAAATGATTTGAAGGAAGGAATAGCAACTTCAGAAAAAATAAATTCTGATAAAAACGGAACAGAAGCTAAAGAGAATCTTATAAAAAGAGACGAAGATCTTTTCGACGCCAAAAAAGAAGGTGTTGTTGCTAACGAGAAAACCACAGAAGACACTGCTGAAAAAAGTTTAGTAAAAACAGAAACGGAAGTATCGCAAGAGTCTCAAAACAAAAAATCAATCTTTGATGCTATTGCCGAAGAAAAAGAGGATATAGATTCTGAAAAAACAAAAAAACAAAAACCCGAACACCGCTGGAATGTAGCTCCAAATGTAGCTCCGGTATATTATAGCAGTCTTGGCAACGGCTCTTCCATAGATCCAAGTTTTGCGGATAATCCACAAAAAGGTGATGTTAATATGAGTTACGGCGTGCAAGTTAGCTATGCTTTGAACAACCGTTTAAGCGTTAGAACTGGGGTTAATAATGTAGATTTAAGCTATAGTACCTCAGGTATTGAAGTGGGCACAGGGCCTGTTGCCGTGGCTTTAAGCTCAGTAGATTACGGCTCAAGACAAGTGGTTGTTACCGTAGCAGATAAAGGCTCATTTGCAAATGCCTCTCCTTCCAATGGATTTGGAGATATTACTCCAAAATCAACCCAGGGAGACGCAAGGCTTATTCAAAATTTAAATTATTACGAAGTGCCCGTAGAACTTAAATACGCTGTCATAAACAATAAGTTTGGCGTAAATGTAATTGGAGGTTTAAGTACTTTGTTCTTGGGCAATAATGAAATTTCAGTGAAAGCAGATAATTTTAATACCGTTTTGGGAGACGCCAATAATCTTTCTACGGTAAGTTTTTCAACTAACGTCGGGCTGGGATTGGACTACAAACTGTCCAAAAAATTTACGTTTAATATTGAGCCAATGTTTAAATACCAGCTCAACCCATATACCGATTCTTCTGTAGACTTTAAACCTTATTATTTGGGGGTTTACAGTGGATTGAGTTTCAAGTTTTAGGTTAGTTTTTAGTTGGATGTGTTTGATATACTTCAAACAAATGATTGCAAAAAACCGTTCTTCGCCATAGGACGGTTTTTTATTTCTAAAAATTTTCTTTTCCCCGACCCTAAAGGGCGGAAAACTTCTATTTCAAAAAAAATCGTAATAGTATGCTCCCTTTAGGGTTGGGGTAAATTAGTTTCTTTAAACAGTAGGATTTAGCAATTCATTCAGAATAACATCCCTTGTTTCTTTTTTCAATTCCTTCCTATTGTCCAAAGTCAATTTTTCAGTAGGAATAAGTTTATGAACTCTTACTCGCATTTTACCTGGACCGCCTATAAAAAAAGAATATGGGAACCTGTTTTTGTTGTCGTGAAAAGTCATTGGGGCAATGGGAATTTGATGTTCTATGGATAGCCGGAAAGCACCATCTTTAAATTCATCTAACAAAAGTGAAAGGTCATCAGGTACGCCGCCTTCTGGGAAAATACAGACACTTAAACCTTCATTCAAACGGATTTCTGCTCTTCGGAAAGCTTCAACGCGACTTTTGGTATTTCCGCGATCCACCAAAATGCATGTACGTTTATAAATGTAGCCGAATAGCGGAATCTTGACTAATTCCTTTTTTCCAACAAAAACAAAAGGATTTTTAGTTGAGTGAAACATCAACATAATATCCGTCATTGAGGTGTGGTTAGCAACGAACATATAGCTTTTCCCCTTTTCATATTTTACGTCGCGTTTTATAACCGGATAACATCCAATTCCATAAATTACTAATATTGACCAAGTTCGCGCAACCTTAAAAAAGAAAGGATACCAAGAATGCTTAAGAATACTTATTAGCAGAAATGGGAAAAGTAAAATAGTAAAAAAAGCTATAATTAAATAGACCCAAATACGGTAGAATGTTGCAAAGATTTGTTTAAAAACTTTCATCGAGGTTCAAAAGTAACGATTTGAACGATGCGAATAAATCAAAAAAAGTACCTTTGCTGAAATTTTGTCAAAACAATGTCCAGAATACTCACAGGAATACAAAGCACAGGCACGCCACACCTCGGAAATCTTTTAGGAGCAATTGTTCCAGCCATTGAAATGGCCAACGACCCTAAAAACGACTCCTTCCTTTTTATTGCTGATATGCATTCGTTGACGCAGATAAAAAATGCTGAAACCCTTCGTGCGAATACCTATAGTGTTGCTGCAACATGGTTAGCATTCGGGTTGGATATTGAACGTGCTGTATTCTATCGGCAAAGCGATGTGCCAAAAACTACTGAGCTTTCTTGGTATTTAAGCTGCTTTTTTCCGTTCCAAAGGTTGACCTTGGCACATTCCTTTAAGGATAAAGCAGACAGGCTGGAAGATGTAAATGCAGGACTTTTTTCTTACCCAATGTTGATGGCTGCGGATATACTTTTATATGATGCCGAAATTGTTCCCGTGGGAAAAGACCAAATGCAGCATATTGAAATAACCCGCGATGTGGCTTCCCGATTTCACGCGCAGATGGGCGAAACCTTTGTAATGCCCGTTGGGAAGGTTCAGGAAGAAACTATGTACATTCCTGGAACCGATGGTGCCAAAATGAGTAAATCCAAAGGAAACATCATTAATATATTTTTGGGCGACAAACAGCTTCGAAAGCAAGTAATGGGTATTGAAACAGATAGCACACCACTGGAAGAACCAAAAAACCCAGATACTTGCAATGTTTTTGCGCTTTATAAAATATTGGGTTCTAAAGAAGAAGTTGCGCAAATGCGGAAAAATTACGAAGCAGGAAATTATGGCTATGGTCACGCGAAACAAGCATTGTTTGAATTGATAGTTGAAAAATTTTCGGAAGAGCGCACTCGTTATAATTATTTTATGGAAAATCTTCCTGAGATAGACGCGGCTTTGACTTCTGGTGCTGAAAAGGCTCAAAAAGTTGCTGATGGAGTTTTAAATCGCGTTCGCAATAAGCTGGGTTATTAAACCAACTGAAATAGTTTCCCCGGTAGTGGCCGAACAACTCCTTTCAGTTCCATATTCATCAAAATGCTAGCGGTTTTATAGGCGGGAAAGTTGCATTCCAATGCAATGATATCCAAAAGTTCTTTTTCCTTTTCTTTTAAAAAATGGAAAACTACTCTTTCTTCATCATCCAATTCTACAAAAAGTTGGGTTTGTTTGGGCTTTTGAGATTCTTTCAGTTCCCAACCAAGCATATAGATAATATCTGCAGCGCTAGTGAGTAATTGTGCCTTTTGCTGTTTTATCAAATTGTTACAACCACGGCTTTGGCTGTCAGTTGCTCTTCCGGGCACAGCAAAAACTTCGCGGTTGTATGAATTTGCAATATCAGCCGTTACAAGGCTTCCGCCTTTTTCTGCTGATTCTATAACAATGGTTGCTTCTGAAAGACCCGCAATGATTCGGTTTCGTTTTAAAAAATTATTTCTATCAAAAGAGTCACTGCTCCAAAACTCAGTAATGAAACCTCCGTTCTGCTCAATTTTTTGAATATATTTTTTATGGTCTTTTGGATACATTTGGTTTAGTCCGTGCGCCAAACAGGCAATATTCTGCAAATTATTTTCAATTGCAGCTTTGTGTGCGCAAATGTCAACTCCATATGCCAAACCTGAAACAATCACAGGATTTAGCGGTGCAATTTCTTCAATTAAATTTTGGCAAAAAGCGTTGCCATAACTAGTGATTTTTCGGGTACCGACGATACTGATTATTTTCTTTCCTACTAAATCTATATTCCCGCGATGAAAAAAAAGGATGGGTCCGTCCAAGCAGTGTTTCAGTTTTTCGGGAAAGGTTTTGTCTTTGAAATAGCTAAATTCAATATTGTTTTCTTCAATAAACTTTAATTCTGCATCGGCTTCTTCCAATTGTTTTTTCAGATTTATTTCCTTCAACCGCAAAAATCCAATACCGTCAATCTTGGCCAGATTGCTTTTTTTCTCGGTGAAAATTGCTTGTGCAGAACCCATTTTCCGAAGCAATTTCTTCGCTGAAACATCCCCTAAGTTCGGAATGCGCTGTAAAGCAAGCGTATAACGCAGTTCATTTTGTGAAAGCATATTTTCGAAATTAAAATCGGGGAGGAACATTAAAAATACAAATTTTTAAGTTGTTAATAAATTACCAAAACAAAAATTGGATTGCCTTTAAAAAAAGCTAATTTTGTTAATATGCAACTTACTACCTACATAGCTGATCTGCTTTACCGATATGAATGTGTGATTATTCCAGGGTTTGGCGCTTTTCTTACGCGTTATAAATCTGCACATATTGACGAAGGCACAAACACTTTCAATCCGCCTTCCAAAATTGTTTCTTTTAACAAACAATTGCAGGCCAACGATGGTTTGTTTGCAAATTATGTGGCATCAGTGGAAAAGTCTAGTTATGAAACGGCATTGCAAAAAATAAGAAATTTCACTGCTGAAATTTCAATAGCCCTTTCAGAAGGGAAAACCATTTCATTCAAAAACATAGGTGAATTTTCGCTGAACGAAGAAAAATCGCTTCAGTTTGAACCTTTGCAACAGCAAAATTATAGCACTTCATCTTTTGGTCTTTCTTCTTTTGTTTCCCCAAAAATAAGCAGAGAGGTTTACAAAGAAACCGTTGAAGCTTTGGAAGAAAAGGCTCCAATATTTTTCACACCAGAAAGAAGGGAAGCTAAGCCCTATCTTAAATATGCTGCAATTGCAGTTATTGCTTTATCTGCAATTGGTTTTGGAAGCTTAAAACTTTATGAAAGCCAAGTTCAGAAATTCAATTATGCTGAAAGGCAAAAAGCCAATTCATTGGTCGAAAACCAAATACAGGAAGCCACTTTTGTAATTGAAAATCCACTTCCAGTGCTTAGTTTACAACTTCCGAAGCACACAGGAATGTACCATATTGTTGCGGGAGCTTACCGAGAAGAAGAAAACGCCGATAAAAAATTGGAACAACTTCGCGATAAAGGTTTTTCACCTTTAAAAATGGAACCTACTCGTTACGGTCTTCACCAAGTTTTGTACGCAAGTTTTGAAGATAGAATAGAAGCTCTAAAAAAACTTCGCGAAATCCAAAGAGCTGAAAATGCAGATGCTTGGCTGTTGGTACAGGATATTGAGTAGTCAATCTTTTTTGTAAAATAGCTTACTTTACTTTCCTGTTTTTTCTCATTTCATTTTTCTCAACTTCGGTATCTTTGCAAAAAAAATTCTAATGCAATCCAAAACCCCAAAAAATTCGTTGACTATTTATACCGACATGGTCCTTCCCAGCGAAACCAATCCTATAGGAAATATGTTCGGTGGTGAACTACTGGCCAGAATGGATCGTGCTGCTAGTATAGCCGCTCGCCGACACAGTAGAAGAATTGTGGTTACCGCTTCTGTAAATCACGTGGCATTCAACAAAATGATTCCATTGGGAAGTGTGGTAACGGTTGAGGCAAAGGTTTCACGTGCGTTTAGCAGTTCTATGGAAGTGTATATGGACGTTTATATTGAAGACCGCGAAAGTGGCGAAAGAAGCCTTTCCAACGAAGCCATTTATACTTTTGTCGCAGTGGACGAAATGGGCCACCCTGTTCGTGTTCCCGAGCTTATTCCGGAAACCGAAATTGAAAAGTCTCGATTTATTGCGGCACTCCGTCGCAAACAACTTAGTTTGGTTCTGGCTGGAAAAATGAAAGCCAAAGATGCTACGGAACTAAAGGCTTTGTTTCAATAATATACTTTTTTTCTTTCTAAATTATTGATATACTGTTTCTTCAAAAAAGAGAGGATTGTGTTAAATTTTCTGTTTTTTGTTTTGAAATGACTTATTTATGGATTCAAATAAATATCTTTGAGAAGATATGACGGTATTTTTAAGCCGTTTTTTTTTATCCCATAACCCAATTAAAACAAGTCAATTATGGCAAGAATTACTTTCTCAAAAATTAAAAGCTTTTCTTTTTTGGTGCTTCTGTTTGTTTTTTCACTAACGTTTGCCCAAAATTCAAATGACATTCGTTTTCAGAATGAAACCTATGAAATGCCTGAAAACATTGCTACTTTTCAATGGAACCAAATGCCCGAATCAGCTAGATTAAACAATGGTTATGTGGGCTGGATTCAATTTTATGAAACTCCTTCACAGCAGGTTCAGGATTTGTTTAAACAAAATAACCTGCAGTTATTGGAATATATTCCACACCGTACCTATCTTTTTTATTTTCCACAGAATACTTCAATCACAATGCTAAAAAACAATGGGGTGCGCACAATTGTTCCCGTTGATGGCAGAGCGAAGCTTTCAACAGAATTGAAAAGTGGGGATTATGATTATTGGGCAATGGATGGCGACAATATTTTAGTAACACTTCAATTTTATAAAAATGTTTCTTCAGATTATGTAATTCAGCAATTGGCAGAAAAGCAAATAGCTGTAAAGCAACAATACAAAGGTTCCAATAACATAGACCTTTCCATTCCCAACAATTGTTTGGAAGACCTCGCGAGCCAACCTTTTGTGAAGTGGGTTGAACTTATCGTTGCCCCTCCCACTCCTGACGATACCCGCGGCCGAAGTTTGCACCGTTCCAGCAACCTTGATACACAAACTTCAGCAGGAAGAAACTACACAGGACTAAATATTGGCGTTGTTTGCCGCGATGACGGGATTGTTGGTCCGCATATAGATTTTCAGGGAAGAATAGACAACTCGCTAGCCAGCGGTACAGGCCAGACCCATGGCGACGGTGTTTCGGGCATTATGGCTGGCGCCGGAAATCTTAATCCCTCAAACAGAGGAATGGCAGCTGGATCGTTGCTATACGTAGTGAACTATCAATCCAATTTTTTGGATTCCCAAACTGTTTCGCTTATTAATAGCGGCACGGCAGTCATTACCAATTCCTCATACAGTAATGGCTGTAATGCAGGTTATACCACAATTACCCAAACCGTGGATACGCAGGTGCATGATATTCCAAATCTGCAACATACCTTTTCGGCTGGAAATTCCAACGGAAGTAATTGTGGTTACGGAGCCGGAAGCCAGTGGGGAAACATAACCGGAGGCCACAAACAAGGAAAGAATGTTATTGCAACCGCAAACGTGTTTTTTGATGGTTCTCTGGTAAATTCCAGTAGCCGCGGCCCAGCCCATGATGGAAGAATTAAACCGGACATTGCCGCGAACGGCCAAAACCAAATTTCTACTTCCGAAAACAATAGCTATCAAAGCTTTGGGGGAACTTCGGGAGCTTCTCCAGGAATTGCTGGTGTTTCCGCACAACTTTACCAAGCCTATTCCGAAGCAAACGGCAATGTACTGCCTCCATCGGCGCTTATAAAAGCAACATTGCTTAACACGGCCAACGATGCCGGGAATGTGGGCCCAGACTATAAGTTCGGGTGGGGAATTGTAAACGGATTGCGTGCTGCAAAACTCATTGAGGACAATCGTTTTCTATCTAGCAATATTTCGCAAGGCGGATCAAATGATCATACAATTAATGTTCCCGCAGGAACCAAACAAGTACGGTTTATGGTTTATTGGAGCGATAGCCCTGCATCACCAGGCGCCAATCCCGCTTTAGTGAACGATTTGGATTTACTGGTTACAGATCCCTCCAGTAATGTGTTAGAACCCTATATTTTAGATCCAACTCCAGATCCTATTACCTTGAACCTTCCAGCTACCAACGGTCCCGACCATTTGAACAATATGGAGCAGGTGCTTATCAACAATCCAGCGGCGGGCAATTATAACATAAATATTGATGGATTTAATGTGCCTATGGGCCCACAGGAGTATTTTGTGGTTTATGAAATTATTTCTGACAATGTAACGGTTACTTACCCAAATGCAGGCGAAAGCTTCGTTCCGGGCGAAACGGAATCTATCCATTGGGATGCTGTTCCGGTCAATACCACTTCAAACTTTGTCCTTGAATATTCAACGAACAACGGTAGCAGTTGGAATTCTATTGCTTCTGTTTCAAATACCACTACAAATTATGGTTGGTTAGTTCCAAGCTCGGTATCAGGCGAAGCGCTGATACGAGTGAGCAACGGGTCATCGCAGGATGTAAGTGATGAAGCATTTTCTATAGCTCCCTTGGTTACAAATGTGCAAGCAACCCAGGTTTGCCCCACAGAGGCAACTTTTTCTTGGAATGCGGTGAGCGGTGCAGAATCATATGACTTATATATTTTGGGTGATAAATATATGGAAGTTGCAGGCACTTCAGCAACCACCAGTATTACCGTGTCTATCTCAAATTCCTCCGACCCTATGTGGTACGCGGCTGTTGCGAAGAATGCAACTGATAGCTGGAAAGGTAGAAGAAGCATTGCTGTTTATTATGCCGGTGGACTGCTGAACTGCTCCCTTACAAATGATTTATCCATAGAAAGCAATAACGAACCAAGTGATTTCAATTTGGTATGCAATCCTGGTCCAGCAACGGTCTCCGCTACAATTAGAAATTTTGGAAGCACTCCAGAAAGTAATTTTGAAGTGAGCTATCAATTAGACAGTGAACCTGTGGTTAACGAGACCTTTACAGGAACTTTAGCACCCGGCGGACAAAGTGTGTTTGATTTTGCTACTCCGTTGAATATCTCTGCATCGGGAAACTATACTCTTACTGTTTCGGTAAATTTAGCCGGGGATGAAAACCCAGGTAATGACGACGATGTTTTAAATTTTTACGCTGCTACCGAAGCTGAACCACTTGATTTTGAAGAACCGTTTGATGTAAACGGAGTACCACCTTCAGGTTGGAACATACTCAATTCTGACAATGCCGATACTTGGCAAGAAAGATCGAACATTACGGGAAGTGATGGTACTCCAACCGTAACGGCATATATTGACAATTTTTCCTATAATGCTTCGGGAGAAGAAGATATTTTAGAAACAGTATTAATTGATTTAACGTCTACTACTAATGCTATGCTGGATTTCGATTTGGCCAAAGCACAATATTCTTCAAGTTTTTCAGATGCTTTTAGAGTAGATATATCCACTGATTGTGGTGCTACTTTCACACAAATCTATTATAAGGAAGGCTTGGATCTTTCAACGGTTTCAGGTTATCAAACCAACATTTGGACTCCAAATTCAGCTGCCGATTGGCGCACAGAGAGTATTGACTTGGCACCATATTTGGGTGAAAATGTACAATTCCGTTTTGTAAATATCAACGGTTTTGGCAACAGCACTTTTATAGACAATATCAACGTGAGCGGTGTTTTGGGAATTACCAAAGAAAATTTGGACATTATAACAATGTATCCAAACCCAGCCTCAAACACTGTTTTCATTAATCTGAAAAATATAGGAACAAGCAATATTTCAATTGCCCTGTTCAACAGTTTAGGCCAGCGTTTACATTATATTTCTGAAGCCGAAATGGCTGGGAAAACGCAAGGTGTACTTAACGTTTCTGGGTATGCTACCGGTATTTATTTTGTGAAAATCAAGTCTGGGAAAAATACCGCTACCAAGAAATTGATAGTGAAATAAAATAAAAGTTGATTACAAAAATTAAGGGAGCCAGTTGGCTCCCTTTTTTTACATTCTATAAATCCAGTCTGCCGGATTTATTTTTGTTTTGTTTTGATAAATGTAGAATTTCAAAACAGTTTTCCCTTCTGTTGGGCTTTTTGCCACTGTTCCTATATTTTGTTTGGTAGAAACCTTATCTCCAGTTTTCACTGAAACGGTAGCTAAGTTACTATATACAGAAATATAATCTCCATGCTGAATAAGAACAACTTTGTTCGCCCCTTTAATAATTTGAATTGATAATACCTGTCCTTCAAAAATGGCGCGCACAGCGGCATTATCTGCTGTGGCTATTTCCACCCCACTACTGTTTGTAGTAACATTCGGGAATTGTGGATGTTGGTGGGTTCCAAAACTTTTTACAACCATTCCTTTTTCTACGGGCCAAGGTAGTTTTCCTTTGTTACTTGTAAAACTGGCCGCAAGGGCTTTATCTTCAGCGGTCATTGCAAATTCTTCTGTAGAGGCTGGTTTTGTTATAACATTTTTGGTAGTAGTAGTATTTGTTGTAGTGTTGTTATTCGCATTAGCTTTTGCCTCTGCAAGAGCCTTTGCTCTCGCTATCCTGTTTGCCTCTTCAATTGCTGCCTTTATCAAAGCATCTATCTGTCGGTCTATTTCGTCTGCCTGTTTCTGTTTGGCCCTTATTTGTGTGGTAAATTTGCTTTCGTCCTTTTTCAAGGTTGCTACCAATGCTTGCTGATCTTTTCTTTCTTCAGTCAAGCTATTTTTGGCCAATTCATTTTCAGAAATTAGCTTTTGTTTAGTTTTTTTCTGTTCAATTAAATCTGCGTTAAGTTTCTGCAATTCTTCCGTTTTTGCTTTAATGCCTTCTCCCTGTTTCTTTCGGAACTTGGCATATTGCTTCATATATTGAACACGTTTATAGGCCTGCAAAAAGTTTTCTGAAGAAAGCAAAAACATAACCCGGCTCTGCTCGTTTTTGCTTTTGTAGGATTTTCGAATCATTTCAGCATAATCCGCTTTCATTACTTTCAGTTCTTCGCGAAGGCTGCTTATTTTTTCAATGTTATCGTTTATATTTCGTGTAAGCAAATTGGCTTGTTGATTGGTAACACGAATTAAATTTTCGGAAGCTGAAATGCGTTGGTTCAAATCTTCCACTTGTGAAAGCACAGATTTTTCCTCCTTTTTTGTTTTGAAAAGAAGCGAATTTATCTGCTTTATTTCTTCCAAAATGGCCTGCCGTTTTTCCTCCAATTCCTTCTGTTTGTCAACTTGCGCAGAAACTGCAGAAACTGTAATTAAACAGATAAATAAAAAAAGATATGTGTGGAAATGCTTCATTTATTTAAGTTGGATTTCTTCATAGCCTTCTGGTATATCAAACGGAAAACTTACGTCTACGTTCAAATCGATTTTTTTAAAATTCATTTCAATTTTCGTTTTTGAACCTTTTTCAGAGGTATCTATCAAAATAGCTGAGGGATAGAATTGCTCGCCAATTTTTTGATAATCACCGTAGCGAATGCTCAACAAACGGTCATCATTGGGCTGTGATAAAGTTTCTGAAGCAACCTTGAAATTGTCAGGGTTCAAAAAGAGTGAATGTATAAAATTTTGCGGTTGCTTCTTGGGTTGTATTTTGAATTTATTCTGAAAAATGGCGGCTGAATATTCCGAAGGATTTAGTGTGAAAATGGACTGACCCAAAAGCATATTTTGCGCCTGCTGAAAATTTATGGGCGTGCCAATCCATTCGCCCAAAAGTGCAAAATCACCTTGAAAATAGGTATTCCCGATGGTTTCGTAATAACTTACACTTGTTGGAGTGATTAAAACTTTTGAAATAGTAATTCCTAAAATAGAAGCTTTTATCCAAATGTTTTTATCCTTTTCCATCCGAAGACTTACAGTAATACTCTGCAATTTTTCATCGGTTTCATAAACCAGTTGCACACGGCCGGCTAAGGTTTTAAAATCTGGAGTTGCAGCTTTGTGAGCAGAAATTACTTCTTTAGCCGAAGCATTTTCAATGTTTGAAATATTTTTGGCGCCACCGCAGGAAGCCAAAACAAATAATAAAAGCAAATAAAATGGTTTCATAAAATTTTAGTTGGGCATTTTGGTTGTTGCAGCTTTATCAAGATACATCTTTGCTTTTTTGGAATCCCCTTTTTTTGTATAAGCAATGTTCAGCTGTTCGTAAAAATCACGCTCCATTTTTGGATCTTCAAGGATAAAATCTAAACCGGTTTCCAAACTTTCAATAGCTGCATCACTTTTTTGAACGCCATTATTAGCGACGCCATTCAGTAAATATAAAAGTGCCTGTGCGGGGAAAAATTCCAACCCTTCGGAACTCAACTTAGCAGCAGCTTCATATTTTTTTAAATCAATTTGAAACAAGAGCGTGTTTTTCAAAAGATTGTAATTGTCAGAATCTTGAACAATGCCTTTCTCATAGGCATTCAGCGCATCTTCTTTCCTGTTTTTTGCTGCGTAATAATCGCCGAGTTTTTCGTAAACTCGCCCATTTTCAATGGAAAACTGATTAACGATTTCCGCCAAATCGGTTTCATATTGTGGGTTTTCATTCACAAATTGGATAAAATCGCCCAATACTTTATATTTGGTTTCTTTATCAACTTCTTCAGAGGCAAAAACGATTTTCATAGACCTTATTGCTTCAGAAGCGTTGCCTTCATCCAAATAAAATTTATAGAGTGCCAAATGTACCAACTGCGATTTGGGGTTACTTTTCAAAAGGTTTTTTGCAGCATCAAAGGCTTTCTCCGTGTTGCCCTGCTCGCTATAAAGAAAAATGAGGTTTAAGTATTCCTTTTCGTTTTTTGGGTTGTTGTCAATCTTTTGTTCTAAGCTTTCAATAGCGCCTTCGGTATTTCCTGTAGACCGGTAAATTTGGACACGCAATGCATTTCGGATATCGCTCTCGCCCCAAATCTCATCCAGTTCATCCAATTGTTCCAAAGCCTTATCATACTGTTGCGTTAGTGTATATAGATTTACCAAATCCTCCTTGTAATCTTCATCAAAAGGAATCAATTTTTGCACCAGTGGAATTGATTTTTCGTAATCTTTTTGCTGATAATAGAGCTCATAAAATTGTTCCAAAACATCCAGTCTATTTCCCTGGCTTTTTAAAACCTTGTTGAAATTCACTTCTGCTTGGGCATATTCCTTTAAATAGGTGTGGTTTTTACCCATTTCAAAATATACAACGGCTTTGTTTTCTTCACTTTTTGCAGCTTTTTCGGCTTTGTTTAAAGCGGTGAGCGCCAACTCATAATTTTCGATTGCTTTTTGTTTCAGTGCTTCAAAAAAGTTTTCCTGAAAAGCATCAGTTACATCCCCCAATTGGTCCATTGGGTTTTGGATGGAATCGCTTTTTATTTCTTGGGCATAGAGTTGCTTCGGAAGAACAATTCCGAAGAAAATTAAAAGTATGTATCTCAGTTTTAGCTTCAAATTATAAGATTACTGCCTGCGAAGGGATTAGTTATTTCAGTTCAGAATAATCACCAATACTCACATTTGTGAACTTGCCATCAAAAGTAGCATAATTGCCAATCATTGCGTTGTCTAAATTTGCGTTTTTGATTTTTGAATTGGTTTGAATAATACTGTTTTTTACTATACTGTCTTCAATTACCGTGCCTTGGCCAATAGAAGCGTATGGGCCAATAGTGCTATTTTTTAGAATAACATTTTTACCAATAAAGCAAGGGGCGATTATTTTTGAATTTTCATTGCTGATATTTTCAGAAATCAAAGGATAATTTGCTTCGGAAAGAAAACCTAACATTTTTTGATTGGTTTCCACCGTAACTTCTTTGTTTCCGCAATCCATCCATTCATCAACCGTTCCGGTTTTAAAAATTTTTCCAGTGGCCATCATCCTTTTGATACCGTCGTTAATTTGGTATTCACCACCGTTGATAATGTTGTTGTCTAAAACATATTGCAATTCCTTTTTAAGCTGCGCCACCTCCTTAAAATAGTAAATACCTATAACGGCTTGGTCGCTCACATATTCTTTGGGTTTTTCAACCAATTCAATTATTTCGTTCTTTTCGTTAAGATTCACAACTCCGTATGCTTCGGGATTTTTTACCTTTTTGGTCCAAATTACGGCGTCTGCTTCTTTGTCCAAATCAAAATCAGCACGAATCAAAGTATCAGCGTAAGCAATTACTGCTGGCCCAGACAGTGAATCCTTGGCGCACATTATGGCGTGACCAGTTCCTTTTGGGTCGAGTTGGCGGTAAATTGTTGGTTTTGCGCCCAAATTTGTAGCAAGTTCTTTTAAGCTTTCAACCACCTCATCTCCAAAAAAAGCTGGATCACCAAGAATGAAAGCGATTTCATCAATATCTTCATTCAAAACGCCAACAATGTCTTCCACCAAACGGTGCACGATGGGTTTTCCCGCCACTGGAATCAATGGTTTTGGAACGGTTAATGTATGTGGGCGAAGGCGGCTTCCGCGGCCTGCCATTGGGACTATTATTTTCATTTATTTTAGATTGAATTCAATTAATTATTTCACACCAGTACTTCCGAAACCGCCAGCACCACGTGAAGTATCAGAAAGTTCTTCCACTTCTTCCCAAACAGCGCGTTCGTGTTTTGCGATTACCAATTGTGCAATGCGTTCGCCATGCTCAATAGTAAAATCTTCATTGGAAAGGTTTACCAAAATCACCCCAATCTCACCGCGATAATCGGCATCGATAGTGCCGGGAGAGTTGAGAACTGTAATCCCCTTTTTTGCCGCTAAACCGCTTCGTGGGCGTACTTGGGCCTCATAACCTATGGGCAATTCAATAAAAAGTCCCGTTTTAACAATAGCTCTCTGTAATGGTTTCAAAGTTGAAGGCCCTTCAACGTTGGCGCGTAGATCCATTCCAGCAGACGCGATTGTTTCGTAGGAGGGTAAGGGATGGTTTGATTTGTTGATTATTTTAATTTTCATTGAATTATTTTCTGATGATTTTTAAAAATTCATTCTTTTCAGAATAGAACATAATTGCGGTAAATACCAATAACAAAGCAGTTCCTATCCAAATATTTCCGTTGAAAGCGTAAAAGGAAATTGCTGAAAAGCCTATGGCTATCAATAAATAACCGCTTATTTTTTTCACTTCGTACGGCACGTCGTAATACTTACGTCCGTAAAGGTACGAAAGCACCATCATACTGCCATAAGCAGCAAGCGTGGCAATGGCAGAACCCATATATCCAATTATAGGAATTAAAACATAGTTAAGCACCAACGTTACAATTGCAGCGAAAACCGAAATGTAAGCGCCGTATTTCGTTCTGTCCGTCACTTTGTACCACACGGAAAGGTTGTGGTAAATTCCCAAAAACAAATTCGCCAAAAGTATGAGTGGAACTATTTTTAAGGCTTCCCAATATTGGCTGTTGGGAATTAAAATTCGTTTGAAAATATCTATATAAACAACAACTACCAAGAGAATCAAACATCCAAAAAGAGTAAAGTACTTGGTAATTGTAGCGTAAGTATTTTTTGCATTTGTGTGACCTGAATGGTTGAAGAAAAACGGTTCGATTCCCAAACGAAAAGCCATCACAAAAAGTGTCATAAACATTCCCAGTTTGTAGCAGGCTGAATATAGTCCAACTTGCACTTCGGCAATGTTTTCGGGCAGCAAATATTTCAATAAAATTCTATCAAAAGCTTCGTTGATGCTGAAAGCAATTCCGGCAAAGAGCACTGGAATAGCGTATTTCATCATCTGCTTCCAAATTATTTTATTGAAACCAAAACCGATTTTCATATAAAGCGGAAGTAAAACCAAAAGTGTTACTGCGCTTGCAATCAAATTTGCGATGAAAACATATGCCACTTTATTTTCTGGAAACCAAAGGGAGTTCCAATAACTGCTATTTTCGGCAAGTTTAGGAAGCATTAAAAGAAAGAATAGATTGAAGACGAGATTGATAACTACATTGAAGATTTTAATAGTGGCATAACGCATCGGTTTCTCATTGGCGCGAAACCAAACAAAAGGCAGCACTACCAAAGCATCTAAAACTAAAATCAAGAGACCGTAAGTGACATATTCGGGCTTAAATTCGGAAACTTCGGCTATGAAATTTCTAAAAAGCAACGTGATTCCCAAAAAAATAAATGTTGAAATCGTGAGCGAAGTAAGTGTTGTGGATTGAACAATTTTCTGTTGTGAAGCATCTTTGGTAACAAACCTAAAAAACGCCGTTTCCATTCCGTAGCTGAGTAAAACATTCCCTAAAATAAGGAAAGCCATTACTGTGGAATAGATACCGTATTCTTCTGGCAACAGTACTTTTACATAAAGCGGCACGAGAATAACTGACAAAACTCTTGGTAGCACCGTGGCCAAACCGTAAATAAATGTCTGTTTAAAAAGTTTTTTGAAAACGCTCAATTCGGTGCAGTTTTATAGCGCAAAAGTATTGAAAATAATAGTTTTGAAGGTCACTTGTTTGCCTTCATATTTAAATGAAAAGATTCGATATTTCTTCAGTAATTTTTGTGGGGCGGAATGTTTTTGCATCCAAAAAGCACCAAAGTGTGGTCGTTTCAACAATTGTTTTTCCATCGGCTGGGCGAATTATTTTGTAATATCGTTCACTTTTTACGCCTTTGTAGCTTTCAATCCATGTTTGCGTTTCAAGTTCTTCCCCTAAAAAAGAAGGATTTTTATAAGAAATAAAATGCTCCAAAACCACCCAAACATATTGCTCGCGCTGTCTTTCTGAAGTTTTTGAAATCCAATGCGCTTCCGCAGCGTCCAAACACCATTGCAAATAGGTAACATTATTTACGTGGTTTAACCCATCAATAGACGAAGAGGGAACGATGAAACGATGTTTGAAAATTTCAGGTTTCAAAATCCGAGAATTAATTTTGCAATGGTAAAATAAATTAGAATTCCACAAATATCATTGCTGGTAGTTATGAATGGTCCTGTTGCCATTGCTGGATCTATTCCTCTTGAATCCAAAATTATTGGCATAAAGGTGCCTATAAGTGCGGCAGTTATTATTACAGATATGAGTGAAATCCCAATGGTAAGTCCGAACAAAAAATCCATGCCAAGCAGCAACATGCCACCTATGACTAATATTACTGAGAGTATGAAGCCGTTTAAAAGGCTTAGTAAGACTTCCTTAATCAATCTTTGCCAAAGTGAACCTTTCAAGCTATCGTTTGCAAGACCCTGAAGCACAATAGCAGATGATTGTACGCCCACATTTCCAGCCATTGCTGCTATAAGCGGCACAAAAAAGAAAAGTGTGGCATGATCTGTCATAGCGCCAGAAAATGTTCCTAAAACAGAAACACTCACAAAACCACCGATAAGTGCTAATATAAGCCAAGGAAGTCGCGCTCTGGTTAGTTGCCAAATACTGTCATCTGCCTCAACATCTTCCGAAATACCAGCCGCCATTTGATAATCTTTTTCGGCTTCATCTTTTATGAAATCCACAATATCGTCAATGGTAATTCGGCCCACCAAAATTCCTTCATCATCAACTACTGGAATGGCTTCCAAATCATATTTCTGCATAATTCGTGCAACATCTTCGGCTTCGGTATGCACGTTAACATAATCTACTTTTGGAATGTAAATATCGATGATATGGGCTTTTTCAGGGGCGGTGAGCAAATCTTTTAATGAAAGTCTTCCTTTTAGCTTTCCGTGTTTGTCGGTAACATAAATTGAATGTACACGTGTAACATTTTCAGCTTGTCTGCGCATTTCGCGGACGCATCCGGCAACGGTCCAAGTTTCTTTAACGCGAACTAACTCCTTCGCCATTAAACCTCCGGCAGTGTCTTCGTCATAGCGTAACAGATCCACAATATCCGCGGCGTGATCTTCATCCTCAATGTAGTCAATTACTTGTTTTTGAATATGGTCATCAAGCTCGGCGATAATATCGGCAGCGTCATCGGTGTCCATTTCATCCAGCTCGTCGGCAATTTCGGAAGGAGAAAGATTATCGAGAATGCGTTCCCTAAAATCATCATCCAGCTCCATCAAAGCTTCACTGGTAATTTCACTGTCAAGAAGTTTGACCAAATAGGTAGCTTCTTCGTGGTTCAGTTCTTGAAGAAGCTCTGCAACATCGGCAAAGTGAAAATCGTACAGGAGTGCTTTCAGTGCATCACCATCATTATTGGCGATATACTGCTCAATCTGTTCTATAAACTCTTCAGTTAGTTCAAATTGCATCGGTTTCCAGTTTTTGTGTAAGGGCTATAAATTGCGAAACGGAAAGTTGTTCCGGGCGTTGGCCAAAGATAGCATCTTCTTTTATTTTATCGGAAAGATTGAAGGATTTTAAACTATTTCGAAGCGTTTTTCTGCGTTGCTGAAAAGCAGTTTTTACTACTTTGTAAAGCATCTTTTCATCACACGGAATTGAAAAATCTTCTTTTCTGCGCAATCGGAGTACCCCGCTGTCTACCTTTGGCGGTGGGTTGAAAACTGAAGGCGGTACGGTGAACAGGTATTCTGCATCATAAAAAGCCTGTGCCAAAACCGATAGAATTCCATATGCTTTGCTGCCTTCCTTCTCGCAAATTCGTTGCGCCACTTCTTTTTGGAACATTCCTGTAAACTCTGGTATTCGTTCTTTCCATTCCAGCATTTTAAAAACGATTTGGGTTGAAATGTTATATGGAAAATTACCTGTTATGGCGAATTGTTCTTCCCCGAAAAGTTCTGAAATATCATACTTCAAAAAATCTGCTTCAAGGATTTTGAGGTTTTTGTTGGGATAGTTTTCTTCTAAATAGGCAATGGATTCAGTATCGAGATCCATCGCGATTATTTCCACATTTTTTTGAACTAAATATTTGGTAAGCACGCCCATTCCGGGACCAATTTCCAAAATATTTTTGTAGCCTTCCAGAGTTAGTGTATCACCTATTTTTTCAGCAATAGCTTCGTCTTTCAGAAAATGTTGACCGAGGTGTTTTTTGGCACGGACAGTTCCTGATTCTGAATTTCCCTTTTGCTTATATGATTTTTCCTTTTTCATCTAAAAACCAGCAATCATGATTAGCTGCAAAGTACGCAAAGGTTTCTGCAATGAACACGTAGCGGTTTAGCTTTTTTTGAAAAGTTGGTTATGGGCTTCGCCAATAATTTCAAGTTCCGTTCGGAATGCGACAAATTTACCCTCAAAAGGTTTGCTTTGTGCACGAAGTTCAGCAGCGTTTTCAACGTAGTATTTTTGAAGTGTTTGTTTGTTATCAGTAGTATATTGAATAGAATATGTAATACCACCCATTTCTTCTTCCACAACTACTCGAGTCATCAATGCTTTACTGAATTTTCCCGTAGAGAGCATTGCAGGAATATGCTCTGCTTTCATCCATTGCAGCCATTTGTCGTGGATGGTTTCTTCTATGTTTATAGTTACGTTATAGATATACATATTTCTTTAAATCTGAAATTAGAGGCCTAATTAATTGAATCCCCGCGCAAAGTTCGATACTTCTTTCGTGCATCCACAAAATAAATACTGTCCGCAAAGTGGAAGATAATCTCTTCGTACTGTTTCTTTGCCTTTTCAGGTTGGTTTAGCTTTTCTTCGTAAATTTTTGCCAAACGGTAATGTGCGTCGTCAGCTAAAATGTCATCGTTATAAAACTCAATTATTTTGAGGTAATTGGCTTCGGCTTTTGTGTATTCGTTTCTCTTTTCATAAATTTCCCCTTGTTTCAAAAGTGCTTCGTCCTCTATTTTTTCGCCTTTGTTATTAGTTAAAATATCTTCTAAAGCTGAAATGGCCTCCACATCTTTGTCCTGAAATTCCAAAAGATCAGCGCGAGCATATTTCTTTAGGGCTGTTTGGGTGGAATCTTCCAAAGAGTTGTCGCGAATCAGCAAACTGAGTTGCATGGCGTCATTTGCCATTAATTGTGAAGTGGATTTTTTCAACACATCGAGTTGTACTTGCGCCCATTCAAAATCGCCTTTAAAATAGCTGGTGCGCGCCACTTTAAAACGGGCTTCCTGTGCCAAAACATCGCTTTGCACTTTTTTCTGGATTTGGGAATAGTAAATTAACGCTTCGTTGAATTTTTCGTCAAAAACCAAAATATCTGCTAGTTCCATTTTTACTCGCGCCTCTTGGTAGGCCGTTAAATCTTGCTTAGCTAAAGATTTCAAATTTTCGATAGCTAGTTCTTTTTTGTTATTTTGAAATGCCAAAAAATGGTTGTAGTCTATCTGAAGCAAATAGGTTTCACGATTTCGGCCAAACTCGTCCAACAGCTTTTCAAACTTTTTTTCCACCTCGGAATATTCTTTGGGATTGGCCGTTTTCACCTCCATCTTCATCAAAATTTGATTGCCCTGTAGCTTGTTTTGTGGTGTAAAGGAATTTTCAATAATATAATTTACAACTTCCCTTCCAGTTTCATAATCTTCATCAGCAATGGCAATATAGGCCAGATCTGTTATGCCGCCGAGGTCTTCACCAATGCGTTTATAAATTGCTTTTTCCTGTGTAAATGCTTTTTTATATTCCTTCTGCTGAATAAAAAGCCAGCTCAATAATTCGTTATAAAGTACATCAGGGTTTTGTTGCGAGCGTTGAAGCAATATTTTTTTTAGAAGAATATTTGCCTCATTGTTTGAGTCTTCTGAAGTATAAAGACTAAAATAGCGCTGCGCCGCACCTTTGAAAGACACGTTTTTTTCCACCAGTTCAAGGTAACTATCAAACATTTTTTCCAGCTTGCCCTGTTCTCCATAAATTTGGGCAAGTTGCATGTTGAAATCTATTTTATCACTTAAGGCCATCGCTTTTACATAAGCTATTACGGCTTCGTCTAGTAAGCTGTATTTTTGAAAAGTATTACCAATGTTGTAGGAAAAGTTTGGGTTAACATCAATAGTTTCTATGGCCTTTTTGAAATTGGCGGCGGCCATCTCTGTTTGGTTTTGAAGCGAATAATTATACCCCAGTTCCACATAAAGTTGTGGGAAATTACGCCCGTCACCCAATTTATCTTTTAGAAGTTTTTCCGCTTCAGTAAAATTTTCAAGTTGCTGGTTGCTTTCCACTATTCCTAAAAAGTAATCCAGCCTGTATGGGCTTTCGTTGTTTAATTTTTCATAGATACTCAAGGCTTTTTCAAACTGGCCCTGTTCAAAATAATTTTTGGCCAAAGCATCGCTCTGCGAAAAGCCCGTAGTAACAGCAAAAAAGAATAAAATGAAAAGAAGATTGCGCATGCCGTAAATATAAGCAAATGACCCGACAGCCTATTGGGTTCTGAAAATATTTATCAAAAACAGCGCCGCGATTTTTACTTTTAAATATGCTTTCATAATAAATACTTCAATAAAAAAAGGGGCCGCTTTAAAGCAAACCCCTTCTTTTAAACATCAAACAATCTCCTCTTATTGTTTAATGATTTTGTATGTAGCTGATTTTCCATCAATCATTACCTTCATAAGGTAGACTCCCTGACTTAGGGATGCCACATTGATGGAAGGGTTATTTTGGTTAGGTGAGGTTTCCATTACTTTTTGACCAAGCAATGAATAAATCGCAACATTCTCAATTGTGGTTTTTGCCGAAAGGCTTAATTCATCTTTAGCTGGGTTTGGATAAAATGTAAAGTCTTCAAAAAGATTTTCTTCAATGCCTAAGACAGTTTTGGCGTCAAAATACAATCCATACCCAAAAGTTCCGCCACCACTAGTTCCTGCAAAAGCCAAGCAGGGTAAATTATCACCGGTTTCTGCGGTGGCGGCGGCAAAACCATCAAAAGCTCTAATACCAGTATCTACAACAGGTTCAAAAGGATCAAAATCGGTACCATTGAAAGTTAATGATCTGTTGGTATCAAATTCTGTATCTGAAATATTGTCGCGTATGTATGATGTGCGAATTACATCTATGCTATTATCTTTACGCATCCAACTATCGGTATGTGCAATATTCCAATCTACACCACCAGAAGGGAAATTGCTAAAATTTACATAAGGTGCACTATTTACACGTTTAAGGCCCAGACCATTATAATTATCAGACGATCCAGCTGCTCTTTGTGATGCCCAAATTATAACCTTATCGTTAGGGAGTGTTAATCTAGCTGCACGGATTGTTGGATTTAATACTTCTGTTGTGGCTCCGTTTAGGATGGTTTCATTTGCATTCCAAGATGCTGGGTCGTTATAGTCGGTATTTGCTGCTGCATATAAGCTTCCTGAGCTCGCTCCAGTAAAAGTAGTATAGCACGCACCATTAATACCATAGGTAAATTCCACTTGTTGGCCACAAAGACCGAGGCTAACTTCATCTAGCCAATCAAAACCATAACTACCTGAAGTACTTCTGGCAGAATGTACTGCAGTACAACTGGTGGTTTTTTCATAAGTGGCAAAGCAGCGCTGTGTTGCAGTAGTCAACGGATAATTACGATCTACACTAAAATCTGTAACGTTGGAAGCAACAACTTGGGCATCAAAAGCGCCAGAAGCCATATTCCAACGCCAAGCTTGAAAGTTTTCAGATTCAGTAACTAAGTAAGCAAGAAGATAATCATCGCCATCGCCATCCATAGATATAATTTGCATTTTACGCATTGGTGCAGTTACACCAACTTTCTTCCACTCTTGAAATGTAATCCCTGCATCAACAGATCGGTATAAAAAGATAGAATCAAATGTTCCTCCAAACTCGATGATGTTTTCATACACACCAATATATATATCGCCCTCAGCTGTAACATCCATATCTACTGCGTCAATATAATCGTCTCTCAAGAGTCGGTCTGTGTCCCAATCTTCAGGAAAATCTGGTGTTCCATCGCGTTCAAATATTTCAGAAGGAATATACACTCCATTAATAGGAAGGTTTTCAACCGTTTCTGGCAATCTATTGGTTACGATGGGCTTGTAAAGCGCAGCTACATTGGGGTCAATATCCTGCCAAGCGTCTTTTATGGCAAGCCGGTTTGCGTTTATTTCTGCCGCAGTTCCGTACTGTTCAAGAGCTTTTGCCTGTTGGTACAATGCTTCAAGCTCTGGTGTTCTTTCAGGAACAATATTCGTGTCCCCGCTTAAATCTGTTTGTGCAATCCCTGTGATGATACAAAGTGAGCACATTAAAAAGGTAATTACATTTTTCATGATTACTTGTTTTTTAATTAATACTTGTTTATTTCACTTTATAATCGAGGAGTTTACTAATGAGTGTTATAAAATCTTAAGACAAATCTAAGTTGACATTTAGATAAGCGTTATAATTATTGTACCAAACACTATAACAAATGTAACACCCATAAAAAAAGCCGAAAACACTAATGTTTCGGCTTTAATTAAAATTTTAGAAAGAAGTTTTATCCTAACTTTTCCAAATCCAATTCGTCAATTGCATCCCAAGTTTCATCTAAATCCATATTACTTCCCTTGGCTTCAAGATAGAAACGGTTTCCCTCCATGATCTGGATTTTACTGTTGTTGTTACCAGATCGGTATTCCTCAATGGCTTTTTTTCCATTTTTGGTAACTGTTCTACGGGAACCGTTTTCATCTTCTTCCTCAAAATCTTGAGACATTACCATCCGCATGCCTGCAGTTGCTGCTGCACCTACCTGTCCGGCACCGTCAATAATACTTATGGAAAATTTCTTTGATTTGTCTTCATTGGCATATGCGGCTTCAATGGATGATATATTCATCATTCCTGCTTGCCCTGCTTTATAGCTGATGCGCTTCATGCCTTCTACCTCATCGGGAAGCCATGATTTTAATTCTTCATTGGTAAGGGGAGTAGTTTGCTGCAGTTCCTTTATATCGTCCTGCATGTTAGTCATTTCCTGCACTGCATTTGTGGAGTTTGAAACCGCTTCTTTTGTTTCTTTTATTTTTTTGCTCACGGGATTGTCCTTACAGCTCAATAAAGCTGAAAATATAAATAGAGCCAATACATACTTTTTCATAATTGAAAATTTTAGTTAGTGAATAAATCTTTTAAATTGAAACACTAATATAATAAATATCAGCAAAATAGGCTACTTATGAGAGAGAAGCTAATTTGGAAGAATTACATTTCTGAAGCTACTTTTTCAAGCTCGGAGTACCAGTTTTCTCCAAATTTTCGGATGAGGGCAGTTTTAACGAATTTATAAACAGGTACTTTTAGTTCTTTTCCTAACGCACATGCATCGTCACAAATGGGCCAACGGTGATAGTTTACGGCTGCAAACTCACTGTAATCCTGTACCCGAACAGGATATAAATGGCAAGAAATAGGTTTTATGAAATCAATGGCTCCAGCATTGAAAGCGTCTTCAATACCACAACTGGCTATGCCTTTATCAGTAAAGGTAACGTAAGCACACTCCTTCCCTTCTACTAAAGGAGTTTCCAATTCGTCGAGGTCGGTTTTAATGTGTGTCCCATGTTTTTCAATGGCTGCAATACCTTCAGAACGAAGAAAGGGTCTCACTTTTGGATAGATTTCTTTAAGAATTACTACTTCCTCTTCAGTAACGGGTGCGCCCGCTTCACCTTCAATACAGCATGCACCTTTACACGCATTGAGATTACATACAAAATCTTTTTTGATTATATCCTCAGAAACTATTGTTTTGCCCAGTTGAAACATGCCGCAAATATAGATTGTTTACTCGTTTTATTAAGCCGAAATTATACTTTTATTAACGGCATTTTGGGTTATTACATCAAATATAATTGCCTAATTTTGCGCCCTCAAAGAAAAAGCTATGGTTTTAAATTTTAAGGAAATAATTACAGCCACAATGGTGCTTTTTGCGGTTATTGATATAATCGGTAACATTCCTATTATTATTGGACTCCGCGAGAAAGCTGGACATATTAATTCTGGGAAAGCTTCTATAATTGCAGCAATTGTTATGATTGTTTTTCTTTTTTTAGGCGAAAGCATTTTGAAGCTTATTGGCGTTAATGTAAACGAATTTGCTGTTGCTGGAGCTTTGATACTTTTCTTTATTGCTTTGGAAATGATTCTAGGCGTAACCCTCTTTAAAGAAGAAGATACCAGCCCAGATTTGGCTTCTATTTTTCCCTTGGCGTTCCCACTTTTGGCTGGCCCTGGGAGTTTAACAACGTTACTTTCCCTTCGTGCGGAATATGCCATTGAGAATATTATAGTGGCAATATTGATAAATATTGTGATTATTTTTGCAGTTTTGAAAACTTCTGGCAAGTTGCAGAAGTTTTTAGGAAAGAATGGAATTGCGGTCATCCAAAAAATATTTGGCGTAATTTTGCTAGCCATTGCAGTGAAACTTTTCACTTCAAATATTCAAGAACTTTTTAATTAAAGATTAATGAAAATATTTATCTACATCTTGATTGCCTCCGCTACTGGGCTTGTAATTTACAATGCCACACAACTAGACTTCGAACATTTGTTGAAAGGTGAAAGTTCTATTGCTGCAGTAAGCGTTTTAGCGGGATTGTGTGCTATTTTAGCATTGGGCATTTTGCTTGTTTCAAAAAGAATCGCTTCGAAAGTAAAAAAATAACTTTTTTACTTTTTGTCTAAATGATTATCAGCCTCCAACTCCAAAACTTTTAGGAGCATTGGATCTGTTTCGTTTAGAATAATTTCATATTCATTTGGGCCAAAAAGTTGTTGGGCGATATTTGCTTTCAACGATCTTTTTAACTCTTCAATATATTTTGAAAGGTCTATCTGCGCTTCGTTGAATTTGGCGTATTCAATAAATTCTTTGGAAAGATTATCATCCACTTTAAAATTCTTTCTGAAATCATCGAATTTCATTCCCTTAAAGAAAGTTCTATTTTTTTCGAAATATTCAAAGATGAAATAACTCATAAACCCGCTTCGGGAAACATACTGCAAAGTTTCGTTTTCTACACTTGTGTCCTTTGGCACAAAAACATCGGGTATAATTCCGCCGCCGCCGTAAACCACTTTCCCTTTTGGTGTAACATACCTTAAAGAATCCGCAACCTTGATGCTGTCTGCATGAATCAATTCGCCATTTCGGTAGCGTTTTTCGTAATCACTATAATAGGTATCGTTTCCATTTCCGTAAGGTCTTTGAATGGAACGGCCGGTTGGAGTGTAATAACGGGCAATGGTCAAACGAACCGCGCTGCCATCACCGAGGGACATTTCACGCTGTACCAATCCTTTTCCGAAGGAACGGCGACCAATTATAGTTCCCTTGTCATTATCTTGGAGTGCTCCGGCTACAATTTCACTGGCGGAAGCGGAGTTTTCGTTTATAAGAACGTACAACTTTCCGTGCTCAAAATCACCACGTCGCGTGGCGTAGGTTTTGTTGATTTCACCACTTTTATTTTTTGTTATAAGAACTAATTTATCGTTTTCCAAAAATTCATCAACCACCCGTTCTGCGGTGGAAATGTAGCCACCAGGATTGTTGCGAAGATCCAAAACCAACTTTTTAATGCCTTGGTCTTTTAAATTATCTAGAGCGGTTTCAAATTCTTTATACGTGGTCTCAGAAAAACGGTTCAATTTAATATAACCCAAATCATCAGCCAATTTATAGGAAGCGTCTACACTCACCAGCGGAACTTGTTTTCTTCTAACTTTTATTTCCAATGTTTTCTTTTCACTGGGGCGGTAAACATCGAGTGCAACTTTGCTGTTTATTTCGCCTTTTAAATAGTTGGAAATGCTATCGCGATGAACTAATTCGCCAAAAAGTTTTTTGCCATCAGCGTATAATATTCTGTCTCCTCCTTTTATTCCTGCTTGTGCGGCAGGCCCACCTTCAATAGATCGTATTACTGCAATGGTATCTTTATAAATGTAGAAACTCACGCCTATTCCCGTAAAGGCCCCACGCATGTCGTCGGCATTGTGAGCATATTCACTTTTTGGAATGTAAACAGAATGTGGATCGAGATTTTCGAGGATTCCGTTTACAGTAACATCCACAATACTGTCCGTATTCACGTTATCCACGTATTCGTAATCTATGTAATCAATAAGTCTGTTGAGCTTATCTTTTTTTGAATTTGTGGCGAAGATTTTTTCAGTATTATCGTTGAAATTGAGCTTTGACCCAATAAAAACACCTGCGGCAAGCGCTAATCCTATCCAAAGTGGCAAGTATTTTTTTTGATTTCCCATTATTCTGAATCCAAATCTGAAATATGCTGTATGCTTACTCCCGCTTTTTCAAGAAAAGCAATTCCGGAGTTGTCTTTATATTCGTTGTAATAAACCATTCTCTTTATGCCAGCTTGGTGTATCAATTTACTGCATTCTTTGCAGGGCGACATAGTTATATATAGTGTTGCGCCTTGACAGGCCTGTGTTGACGATGCCACTTTTAGAATTGCGTTTGCTTCGGCGTGGAGGACGTACCACTTAGTGTAGCCTTCATCATCTTCGCAAATATTTTCAAAACCTGTTGGTGTGCCGTTGTAACCATCGCTGATAATCATTTTGTCTTTTACAATAAGTGCGCCAACCTGTCTTCGCTTGCAATAAGAGAGTTTGCTCCACTCTTGAGCCATCCGCAGATAGGCAATATCGTACTTGCGTTGTTTGCTGTCCTTCATGCTTTTAAATAGACAACGAAATTACTTGGAAGTTACACCACTGCCAAAAAAAATGTTGTTAAGTTATTGCCAAAGTAATATTGGTAAAATGATTACCTGAAGCGTTTGTAGTTTTAGACAGATATATTTTTTAAAATATCCAATTATTAATAAGCATAGGAATGACCATTCCTATAACTAATGAAGAAACCACCAAAACCCAATCGCGTTTATTGAAACGGAAAATGGTTTGAAAGATGAAAGCGACAATCAAAATAATAATAACCACTATAATTTGTGCAGCTTCAATTCCAAGGGCAAATTCCAGTAATGGTAAAATGCCACCGCCAGTGTCCAATGCATTGAAAAAGGAGGCAAAACCCAACCCATGAATCAATCCGAAGAAAATAGTGACAATATAAAAAATGCCCATCTTTTCCATTTTTTTCTCTTTTCCTGCGGTAAATAGGTTGAAAAGTGCAGTAAACAAAATAGTCATGGGAATCAAAAACTCAATAACTTTCCCCGAAACACTAACTACATTATAACTGGCCAAAAGTAGTGAAAGAGTATGCCCCAAAGTGAACATGGTGACCAAAAGTAATAATCTTTTCCACGAAGAAAAGTTATAGGCAGCGCATAGCACAATCAAGAATAGAATGTGGTCATAGGCTTTCCAGTCCAAAACGTGGTGGAGACCGAGATTAAAATACAACCAGAAATCAGACATTGGGGATAGTGTTTTTCAGGGTTTGCCAAATATAACGATTGTTCGCAATACTTTTACATTGGAAAATAAACTTTTTAGAAATCATATAATCACCCGCACTTCACCTAACTGTTGCACCCTATATGGGAATTGTTCTCCCGGCGCACCAATAAACATAAAGTTGATAGGGATATGCCATCGCTTTGAAAGTTCGTTGATTTTTTCAGGACCAAATACGCCTGGCTCTTCTACAAATTGAATATTTATCTCTGGATAAGCACGGTCAAGTACATCCACGTCTTTTTTTAGGTTGTTGGCGACCACCATTCCTTTATCAAGTACGGCCACAATTTTTAGCCTTTTGGTAGGTTCGTTGTTCTTTATGTAAAGCATCACCTTGTTAATTGTTTCCACGTTGTCGTTATTTGTGAAAAACACAAATTGCTTATCCGTCAACTCCTGCAGCGTTTTTTTGGTAATGCGGTTCCAGTTTTTAAAAAACCTGCTATCATCAGGAGCAATATAATCTATGAAACGAAGCACTGCTTTAAGAATATAATGGTAATAGAGCATAAAAAAGACCACAAAAAGTGTTGGGACCAGATATTCAAAAAAAGTAGCCAAAAACTCGGGATTCAAGAATATGTTTCCCAGCAGTGCAGCAATAACCGAAGCAATAGCGATAAAAACAGCCAAATAGGAGGCTCGCTCCGGTCTTGGTAGATGCTTTCTGTTAAGCTTCAATAAAAGATTTCCGACACCAAAAAGTACCATTACAGAAAGAAACGCAATTGTATAAACTCCAGCAAGCGAAGGCAAATCTCCATGTGTAACTAGAAGAATGGAGGTGCATAACGCAAAAAACAATATAAAGATTAAATAAGGGCTTTTCTTTTTGGTTCTTGCCAATAAAAAACTGGGGAGTATTCGATCCAGTGCCATACGCTCCATCAGACCGCCAACGCCAACATAGGAAGTGAGGACAGCTCCGCTCAACACCAAAGCAGCGTCAATTCCAATTAAAAGGGAGAGCCAATGGCCCCCTGAGGTTTCGCCAAGAAAAGACAACAGGGCATCTTGGTTGTTATTTACCACCTCCTGTGGGAGTAAACCCAGAGCAAGAAAGGCTATAAGAGGGTTGAAAATACTTACTACAATCCACATATTGCGCAAGGTTTTTGGGAAGACTCCTGCCTGTTGCTCCTCAACGTAATTTGCTGAACTTTCAAATCCACTGATGCCAAGCATCGCTGCAGAAAAGCCGAAAAAGAGTGCCATGGTAATGCTTCCCTCAACAGGCATTTTAAAATTTGCAATCAGCGTGTCAAAACCATTGCTGAATAAAAAATAGAGACAAAAGCCACAGAGAAGAGTCAAAGAAAAAAGATGGAAAAGAAAAATAAAAACAGCAACTTTTGAAGATTCTCCTATTCCTAAAATAACCAGTCCCATAAACAATAATAATAGGCCAATGGTTACAGGAAACACTGGAATTACATCCCAAACGCTATGTGCATATTTAACCGCCTCACTGGCAGAAAGTACGGCCGTAGCCATATAGGAAAGCACCGTTAGTGCAGCTGCAACAGATGCGGTGGATTTTTTGGTGGTATTTAAAAGCGCGTTGTAAGCTCCTCCATTTAAGGGTAAGGCGCCAACTACTTCCCCATAAATTTTTCTGAATAAAAACAAAACACCCGCAACCATTAAAAGCGAAATCCAAGCGTATTGGCCTGCATAGAAAATGGCAAGGGCCGAAACATATAAACAAGAAGAACTAATGTCATTACCACAGATGGCCGTGGCTTCCAACTGGTTTAATTTTTTAGACATGTAATTTAAAGTGTAATAAAATGAACAGAATCGTGAACTATAGCGAAAGTTACAAGTTATTCTTTTTTGAACAAAGAATTCTTGAGGATTTAAGTTGAAATGGGGAAAACGGGAAAATAAAAAGCTCCAACATTTCTGTTGAAGCTTTTTGTACTCGAGGCGGGAATCGAACCCGCACGTCCTAAAACACTGGATTTTGAATCCAGCGCGTCTACCAATTCCGCCACTCGAGCAAATGGGAGGCAAAAATAAACAAATATTTATAATTTACTGAAAATTTTATGTGGCTATTTTTTTAAATATCGCTAACTATTAATTTTTACCTTTGTAAACTATTCAACCAAAACCTAAAAAAATGTCAACCCTCGCACCGGACCCTAAGATTTTTGCCTGTAAACAAAGTGAAGCGCTTGCCCAGCAAATAGCAGATGCCTATGGGATACCTTTGGGAAAAGTTATTACTTCCCACTATAGCGATGGTGAATTCCAACCTTCCTTTGAAGAATCAGTTCGCGGAAGCCGTGTGTTTTTAATTGGCTCCACATTTCCAAACAGCGACCATTTAATGGAACTTTTGTTAATGATAGATGCTGCCAAACGTGCCTCTGCGCGTCACATTACAGCTGTGCTTCCTTATTTTGGTTGGGCGCGTCAGGATAGAAAAGACAAACCCCGTGTTCCGATTGCTGCAAAATTAGTTGCCAAAATGCTGGAAACTGCGGGTGCAACTAGAATAATAACCATGGATCTTCATGCAGACCAAATACAAGGATTTTTTGAAAAACCTGTGGATCACCTTTTTGCTTCAACTATATTTCTTCCATATTTAAGAAGTTTGAAACTTGACAATCTTACCATCGCTTCGCCTGATATGGGCGGTTCAAAACGTGCTTATGCCTATTCAAAGTTTTTAAATAGTGATGTAGTAATTTGCTATAAGCAAAGAGAAAAAGCGAATGTAATTTCGCACATGGAATTGATTGGCGATGTAAAGGGCAAAAACGTAGTACTGGTTGATGATATGGTTGATACCGCCGGAACCCTTACTACGGCTGCAGATTTAATGATGGAGCGCGGCGCATTGAGCGTCCGTGCAGTTTGTACGCACCCACTTCTTTCAGGAAATGCTTATGAACGAATAGAAAAATCACAAATGTTGGAACTTATTGTTTCAGATTCTATTCCCACAAAACCGAGCAATAAAATTAGAGTAATCAGCTGTGCAAATCTTTTTGCGGAAGTAATGTTGAGCGTTAACGCCAATAAATCCATCAGTTCAAAGTTTTTGATGTAGAATTCTTCCGGAAAAGGCAGAATCTTTTCTGAAAAATGAAAAAATTAGAAATCCTAAATCAATAATCCAAAATAAAAATTTATCTTTGCACTCCCTAAAAAACAGCTTTTTAGGGAGTTTTTATTAACAAACAATTAAAAAAAATGAAATCTATTACAATTAAAGGATCACAAAGAGAAAGCGTGGGCAAAAAGGCAACGAAAGCCCTACGTAATGCTGGAATGGTTCCTTGCGTAGTTTACGGAGGGGATGAGCCAATTAGCTTTTCAGCAGAAGAAATTGCATTTAAAGATTTGGTTTACACTCCAGACGTACACACAGTTGTAGTTAATTTAGGTGGCAAAAAAGTTAACGCCATCCTTCAGGATATACAATTTCACCCGGTGACTGACCGTATTCTTCACATGGATTTTTATCAAATCTTTGATGATAAGGAAGTGACCATGGAAATACCTGTACGTACAACCGGAAACGCACGTGGTGTTCGTAACGGTGGTACTTTGCGTATTGTTACCCGTAAACTTCGAGTAAAAGCTTTGCCAGAAAATCTTCCAGATTTTATTGAGGCAGACATTACCGAAATGCGTATTGGAAACAAAATGTACACAAAATCGATTAAAACCGATAATTATAAAATTATGCACCCAGATAACACTGTTATCTGTCAAGTTAGAACTTCACGTACCGCAATTGTGGACGAAGTTGAAGAAGAAGAAACTGAAACTGCTGAAGGTGCAGAAGGTGCAGAAGGGGAAGAAGTTCCAGCTACAGAAACTGATAATGTTGCTGCAGTAAAGGAATAAATTTCTTTTTTGAAGATAACCAAAAAGCATCCTGTTTATTCAGGGTGCTTTTTTTATTTTTACCGAAGATTATAAATATATGCTGTCGTTTTTCAGAAAATTATTTTCAGCAAAAGCTGACCAAAATGTTACCGAAGAAGATTCCATGAAAAAATTTCTTATTGTTGGCCTTGGCAACATCGGCTCTAAATATGCAAATACTCGCCACAATATAGGCTTTAAGGTGGTCGATTTTTATGCCGAAAAAAATTCACTTAGTTGGGAAACATCCAAGTTGGGAGACATCACTTCACATAAAGTAAAAGGAAGAACCCTCATATTTCTGAAACCCAGCACATATATGAATTTAAGCGGAAAGGCCGTAAATTACTGGCTCGATAAAGAAAAAATTCCCTTAGAAAATATGCTTGTCATAACGGACGATTTAAATTTGGCATTTGGAACCATTCGCATAAAAACCAAAGGCAGCGACGGCGGTCACAACGGTCTGAAAGATATTCAGAACACGCTACAAACCACAAATTACAATCGTTTCCGCTTTGGAATTAACGATGCTTTTGCAAAAGGAAGACAAGTGGATTACGTTTTGGGCGAATGGGAAGCCGAAGAAGAAAAACAACTTCCCGAACGTTTGGAGTTGAGCTGCAACATCATAGAATCCTTCGCGCTCGCAGGAATCAATATTACTATGAATACGTTTAACGGAAAATAATTTTGAAAAAATATTCATCAGCCTCTGTTTTTAAAAATGACCGCCAAAGCGTAGTCACCATTGGCACTTTTGATGGCGTTCATATTGGCCATAAAACAATTCTGAAACGTTTGGTGGAAACTTCTAAAAAAGAAAATCTGGATTCCGTTGTTCTAACTTTTTTTCCGCACCCGCGGATGGTGCTTCAGCAAAATTCAGACATAAAACTCATAAACACCATTGAAGAACGCACAAAATTACTCGAAAAAACTGGGCTAGATCATTTGGTAATCCATCCTTTTACTCATGCATTTTCAAGGTTGACGGCTTTGGAATATGTGCGGGATATTTTGGTGAATAGCCTAAAAGCGAAAAAAATAATCATAGGTTACGACCACCGTTTCGGAAGAAATAGAACCGCCAATATTGAAGATTTAAAAGAATTTGGGAAAACTTACAATTTTGAAGTCGAAGAGATTTCGGCCAAAGAAATTGATGACGTAGCCGTTAGTTCCACAAAAATCCGAAAAGCTTTAAACGAAGGCGATATTGAAACTGCCAATAGTTATCTAGGCTACCAATTTATGATTTCTGGGGAAGTGGTGAAAGGAAAAGCTATCGGGCGAACCATACAGTACCCTACTGCAAATTTGAAATTGAAAGAAACCTACAAACTCATTCCAAAAAAAGGGGTTTATATCGTTCAAGCTATCATTGAAGATGAGAAAATCTTTGGCATTACCAGCATCGGAACCAATCCCACAGTAGGAGGAAGGGAAAAAACGATTGAAACTCATTTTCTCGATTTCAATAAAGATTTGTATGGAAAGGAAATCACCATTGAATTTTTAAAATTCATAAGAGATGAGGAAACCTTCGAATCGATAGAATTATTGCGTCAGGAAATAGTAAAAGATGAAAATATCGCAAAGCAATATCTGAAGGAGCGTGAATAAATTTCTTTTCAAACAGGTTGATAATATTGGGCTCGTTCTTTTTAGGGTTGTGTTTGGCCTTTTGATTGCTACCGAAGCCATAGGTGCTATTTTCACAGGTTGGGTACGTCGTACTTTGGTAGATACGCCATTTACTTTCAATTTTATCGGCTTCGACTTCTTACAATATCTGCAAGGTGATTTATTTTATTATTACTTCGCAATAATGGGCATTTTCGGCATTTTCGTGATGTTGGGCTATAAATACCGTTTCAGCATGATTGCTTATGCAATTATGTGGACCTGCGTTTATTTAATGCAGAAATCCAGCTACAACAACCACTATTATTTAATGATGTTGTTGTGCTGGATAATGGCCTTTCTACCTGCTAACCGTTGGTTTTCACTTGACGCAAAACTAAATCCCAAACTGAAAAATCCGGCAATGCCACGATGGGTACTTTTGGTTTTGATACTCCAAGTATGGATTGTTTACACGTATGCCTCTGTCGCCAAGTTGTATCCAGATTGGCTAAATGCTTCTATGACTGCATTGCTTATGGAGGGTAAAAGTGATTTTTGGCTCATTGGAGAACTTTTGCAAAAGCGTTGGGTGCACTGGACAATTGCTTATACAGGCATTTTTTTCGATTTACTTATTGTTCCTTTAATGCTTTGGAAACGTACACGAGTGCTTGGTTTTATTATTTCTATATTTTTTCATCTTTTTAATTCCTTCATTTTTCACATTGGTATTTTTCCGTATATGTCCATTGCGTTTGCCCTGTTTTTCTTTTCTCCGGAAATACTTCAAAAACGATTTCTTCCGAAGAAAAAATTATACGAAGGAAATGATGTAATCATTCCGAAGTATAAAAACCTAATTATTGGTTTATTTTCAGTTTACTTTCTGTTTCAGATTGGCCTCCCGATTCGTCATTGGTTTGTAAAGGATGATGTTCTTTGGACCGAAGAAGGCCACCGCCTTAGTTGGCGAATGATGCTTCGCGCCAAGAGTGGAAGCCTTGTGGTTTGGGTAAAGGATAAAAAAACGGGGGAAAAATTACATTACAATTACGGTAACATGCTTGGACAAAAACAAAAAGCGGCAGTAACAACCAAGCCCGATTTAATGTGGCAACTCGCACAGAAAATAAAAGCTGTTGAAGCCGAAAAAGGTAATGATGTTGCTGTTTATATGGAATCCAGAATTAGCGTTAACGACGGTCCCTACCATCCCTTTATTGATGCCAATGTTGATCTTGCTTCAGAAAAATGGCATCCTTTTAAACACAGCGAATGGATTTTGCAGTCGCCAGAGGATTATAACGAAAAGCCTAATAAAGAATAGGGTGATTTTCCTAACTTTGCGTTTCAAATTAATTTAGGAAAATGCTAGAAGTAACCAACATCCGCGAAAACAAAGAAAAATATATAAAAGCACTTGCCAAACGTGGTATAGATGCAGCTTCCACTATGGAAGAAGTTTTATACCTTGATGAAGAACGCCGCAGTTCGCAAGCACAGTTGGATGCCATTTTAGCGCAAAGCAATTCCTATTCAAAAGAAATTGGGAAGCTTTTTCAAAGCGGTGAAACGCAAAAAGCAACCGAGCTGAAGGAAAAAACAGTTGAATTGAAGGAATCTTCAAAACAGCTTAACGAACAAATGTTGGCTGCTGCTGAAAGGTTACAGCAATTGCTTTACACACTTCCAAACATCCCGAATGATTTGGTGCCAGCCGGAACCGATGAAAATGATAATGAAGAGGTTTACAAAGAAGGCGACATTCCAAAGCTGGTTGAAGGAGCTTTGCCACATTGGGAACTTGCCAAAAAATATGATTTAATCGATTTTGAACTCGGTGTGAAAATCACCGGAGCTGGTTTTCCTGTATATAAAGGTAAAGGCGCACGTTTGCAAAGAGCATTGATTTCTTACTTTTTGGATAAAAATACTTCCGCAGGTTATACCGAATATCAGGTTCCGCATCTGGTAAACGAAGCTTCTGGCTTCGGAACTGGACAATTGCCAGATAAAGAAGGGCAAATGTATCATGTGGGCATTGACGATCTTTATTTGATTCCAACTGCTGAGGTGCCAGTAACAAATATGTTCCGTGGCGATTTGTTGAATAATTCAGATTTACCCATAACATGTACCGCCTACACGCCTTGTTTTAGAAGAGAAGCCGGAAGCTACGGTGCCCACGTTCGTGGTTTAAACCGTTTGCACCAATTTGATAAAGTTGAAATTGTTCGCATTGAGCATCCCGATAATTCATACGCAGCTTTGGTTGAAATGGTTGAGCACGTAAAAGACATTCTTCGTGAGCTGAAATTGCCCTATAGAATCCTTCGCCTTTGCGGCGGCGATTTAGGTTTTACCTCAGCATTGACTTATGATTTTGAAGTATTTTCAACTGCGCAGGATCGTTGGTTGGAGATTTCTTCGGTTTCAAATTTTGAAACTTTTCAGGCAAATAGATTGAAACTTCGTTTTAAAGATTCTGACGGTAAAAATAAATTGGCACACACTTTAAACGGAAGCTCATTGGCATTGCCAAGAGTTTTGGCAGGAATTCTTGAAAACTACCAAACGGAAGATGGAATAAAAATCCCCGAAGTTTTAGTTCCGTATTGCGGATTTGATTTTATAAAATAATTTTTTGTGATGTAGAGCACATCACTCACATTTAAAATATTTAAAATGAGTTACCAAAATATTCTTTCCGAAACTAAAAACGGCATCACAACCATCACTATCAATCGTCCATCAAAATTGAACGCCTTGAATCGTGAAACTATTCAAGAGTTGCACGATGCTTTTGAGGAAGCTGAAAATTCTTCCAAAACGAAAGTGGTAATTGTAACTGGAAGTGGCGAAAAAGCATTTGTTGCAGGCGCAGACATCAGCGAATTTGCAGATTTTTCAGTGAAAGAAGGTGGAAAACTGGCTGCAAAAGGACAGGAATTATTGTTTGATTTTGTAGCGAACTTCTCAAAACCCGTAATTGCTGCAGTAAATGGTTTTGCATTGGGTGGTGGATTGGAACTGGCAATGGCAGCGCATTTCCGCATTGCTTCCGATAATGCTAAAATGGGACTTCCTGAAGTTTCATTGGGCGTAATTCCTGGCTACGGCGGCACACAGCGTTTACCACAATTGGTGGGCAAAGGTCGCGCTATGGAAATGATTATGACGGCCGGAATGATTGATGCTGCCCAAGCGCTTCAATACGGTTTGGTAAACCACGTAACAACTTCAGAAGAATTACTCGGATTTGCTGAAAAGATTGCTGGAAAAATTATGAAGAATTCTTCGGTTGCAATAACGTCAGCAATTCGTGCAATCAATGCAAATTATGAAGACGGCGAAAACGGTTTTGAAGTGGAAATTGAAGAGTTCGGTAATTGTTTTGGCACAGAAGATTTTAAGGAAGGTACACAGGCATTTCTTCAAAAGAGAAAGGCTGATTTTCCGGGTAAATAAAATTTCTGCAATTCAAATTTTATGAAAAATATCATATTCTTCCTTCTTCTCTGTATGGGTGCAATTGCCCATGCACAGTTGGACACGCTCAAAGTTTCGGTAAGCGAAATTTTTAATGATGAAAAATTCAAAACGTCTCTCCTTTTTGCCAAAGAAGGTTCCAACGGCGATATTTTTACCGTTAGAAATTACTATTCCAGCATTTCAAACCCAAAAGGGTATTATATAGAACATTTCAACAAAGACCTAAAGTTGCTAAAAAGAACGACTGTTGAGGTGAATCGCAACGAAATAAAAGGTCTCTTTTTAACCGAAGATTCAGTAATTCTATTACAATTCCAATATAATTACAAAGAGAAAAAATATGCCTTTGCTAAATTAACTTCTTCAAAACAGGATTTCAGTTTTAGCGAAAAGGAAATTTATTCAATTGATAGAAATCGGCTTGAAAAGTATGACCATTTCGGCATTCGCAGCGAACCAGAGTTTAATTTACATCGGCAGAATCACTTGGGAGATTTCGTTGAATCTGAAAATGGAGATTTTATTACTCTCAATCTGTTTACAAAAAGCAATGAAGGCAACGCCCTACTTGTAATTATGTTCAATAAAAGTTTTGAAAAAATTTATGAATACGAATTTGAAAATGTTATATCCTTAAAGGAAAACGCAACTAAAAATTTACCGTTAGAATATCAAAATATGGTTTTGGGCAATAATGGTACTGTATATTTTTTAGGAAGAGTTTTTAATACCAACAATAAGAATTTGGAAAAGAGTGATGAGCCAAATTATTATTTTGTTCTTTTTAAAGCGGATGCAGTTTCAAAGACCCAAAAGGTTATTCCAATTGAAAGTAACAATATTATTCGTTCGTTGCAATTAGTAACAAAAGGAGACAAATTAGCGGCGGTGGGTCTTTATACAGATACCGTGGGTTCAAGTTTTTCTTATACTTCGGGCAATAGGTATGATGGAGCAGTTTTATTTAATTTAGATCAAACATCCCTAAATAAATTGAAAGAATCTTTTCAGCCTTTTTCGGAAGAATTTATGATTGAAAAATACGGAAAGGTGAAGGAAAAAATAAATTCTTTTCTTTCATACCGCAGTATTTTTATGTTGGATAATGGCGATCTTATAATAAATGTAGAAGAATTTGAAATGTACATTTCAGACGATAATGTGAACGCAAAACGCATTTACAAAGATATAATGGGTTTTCGTCTTAGCAATGATGGTGATTTAACTTGGGCAAAAAATATCAATAAGAAACAGGATGATTGGTCGTTAGATAATATTCCTTTTCTTTCATACACTGCAACCATTAAAAGCGACGTTGCTTATTATTTTGTAAATGCAGCTTCAGATTTAAAACTTTTAAAGAATAATCAAATTGAGCTAAGAGAAGGCCCGCGTCTTTACGATTTAAAAATATACCCTACAGGCCTTTTAAGACATGATAAAGTCTTGAATCCAGAAATATTCAATGCACAACTTGCCGTTCGTTTCGGAATTTTAATAAATGAATCGGATATTTTAATGCAAGCCGAAAGCAACGACAAGCCAATGTTGGTGAAATTATATTTCTAATTTAAATTGTTTTGCCCAAAGTTCGAAAGCATGCCGTAAGAATCTTAACTTTATAGACTCTTTTTCCGAAAATCTATTCTAAAAATTATGAAAATATATTTCCTATTAATTTTAGTTTTTTTATCAACCTTTTCCCTGATAGCCCAAGAAAAAGCAGAATCTTGGTTTAAGGATGGCGAAGCACAAATTGTCCCTGCCTTTGAAAATCAACAAGATTGGATTAGAACCGATTTGTGGGTAGAAACCACTTTTGACACCGACGGTGACGGCAAACCAGACCGCATGCACGTAGATGTTACAAGACCCAAACAAACAGAAACCGAAGGTTTAAAACTGCCGGTAGTTTATGAATCGAGCCCTTATTTCGCTGGAGTTGCACCTGAGGTGGAAGGCGCTTTTCACGATGTGCACCACGAATTGGGCGCTCCCGAAAAGGAAATTGTACACCCATCAGTAACTAGAAGAGGCGAGCGACCTATAATTTCCAACACACAAATTAAAACGTGGGTTCCGCGCGGTTATATAGTTGTCCATTCCTCTTCACCAGGAACGGGACTTTCGCAAGGTTCTCCAACCATTGGCGGCGATAATGAATCCTTGGCGCCAGAAGCAGTTATCGATTGGCTGAACGGCCGCGCAAAAGGCTACACAACTCCCGACGGAAACGAAGAAGTGAAAGCATATTGGACCACAGGAAAAGTTGGGATGACGGGAACTTCCTATAATGGAACAATTCCGTTGGCAGCAGCCACTACTGGTGTTGAAGGACTTGAAGCTATTATTCCTATTGCGCCAAATACTTCCTATTACAATTATTACAGAAGCAATGGGCTCGTTCGCTCGCCGGGCGGATATTTGGGTGAAGATGTTGATGTGCTTTACGATTTTATTCACAGCGGCGACGAATCAAAACGCGAATACAATAATGCCACTTATCGCGATAACGAAATCAAAAATGGCATAGACCGCAAAACAGGAGATTATAACGAGTTTTGGGCTGGCCGTGATTATTTGAACGACATGAAACCAATGAAGGCAGCACTTTTTATGTCGCACGGTTTTAATGACTGGAATGTAATGCCAGAGCACAGCTACAGAATTTACAAAGCAGCTGAGGAAATGGGATTGCCCGTAAAAATTTATTATCACCAAAACGGTCACGGTGGGCCACCACCATTTTCAATGATGAATAAATGGTTTACAAAATATCTCTTCGGAATTGACAATGACGTTGAAAACGAACCAAAAGCGTGGATTGTTCGCGAAAATGATAAAAACGACAACCCTACTCCCTACGCCGATTATCCAAATCCGGATGCTAAAAAAGTTACGCTTCACCTAAATTCCACCTCCCCAAATGAAGGAGTTTTGGCCATTGAAAAAAAGAGTACAGTACAATTACATGATATGTTGAGAGATGATTACAATTTTTCTGGAGATTCACTCGCACAACTTTCAACTTCAATTCATAGATTGCTTTTTGTAACACCGATTCTAAAAGAAGACTTGCATCTTTCTGGTCTTTCAAAATTGAATATAAAATTATCCAGTAGCAAACCAGCGGCAAACCTTTCCGTTTGGATGGTTTCCTTGCCTTGGAATAATGACAAGAATGCAAAAATAACCGACAATATTATTACGCGAGGTTGGGCAGATCCGCAGAATTATAAATCCATTTCTAAAAGTGAGCCTTTAAAACCTGGGAAGTTCTACGAAATGTCTTTTGATCTTATTCCAGACGATCAAGTAATTCCAGCTGGGCAGCAGATTGGTTTGATGATTTTTTCAAGCGACAACCAATTCACGCTTTTGCCAGAACCTGGAACTATACTCACCGTTGATCTTGATGAAACGACTATTGAAATTCCAGTTGTGGGCGGAAGGGAGAAATTTGAAAAGGCAACGAATAAATAGGATTATTTCCAAATATAAAAGGATTTATTCCAAATAATAATTAACTTTGAAGAAACCCAATCTTCAAAGTTTTTTTATGCCTGATAATGTCCTAAAAGGTCGCGGTGCCCAGAAAAATGTCCACAATCGTTTCTTCGAAAACAGCCACGAAGTGCTGGATGATTTCTTGAATTTTTGTGAAGTGGAAGGCGAGGAGGCAGATAAAAACAAAACAAAATACATAGAGGTTTTCCCAAAGACATTTGTAAATAAAGTTGATAGTCCAGACGTTGGGATGGGGTTTTCTGCAAACCCCTACCAAGGCTGTGAGCACGGTTGTGTGTATTGCTATGCACGGAACAGTCACGAGTATTGGGGTTATGGTGCTGGGCTGGATTTTGAACGAAATATTCTCTTCAAAAGAAATGCGCCACAACTTTTAGAGGAAAAAATAACTTCAAAAAATTGGCAGGGTGATACTATTATTTTTTCGGGAAATACAGACTGTTATCAACCATTGGAACGCAAATTGGAAATCACCCGAAAATGCTTGGAGGTAATGCTAAAGTGGAAACATCCCACAGGTATCATTACCAAAAATTCTTTAATACTTCGCGATCTAGATATTTTGAAGGAAATGGCAAAGCTTAATATTATTTCAGCAAATATATCTATCACTTCCCTTTCAGAAGATACGCGCCGATTGTTGGAACCACGCACTGCGAGTATTAAACAACGTTTAAAAACTGTTGAAACACTTTCGGAACATGGTATTCCTGTTCGCGTTATGATGGCGCCTATTATTCCTTCACTGAATAGTCATGAAATTCTGCCTTTGGTAAAAAAGGTTGCAGAACTCGGAGCGCAAGATGTTGCTTACACCATTGTAAGATTGAACGGTCAAATTGCTGAAATTTTTAAGGATTGGGCGCATAAAACCATACCTGATAAAGCTGAGAGGATTCTAAACCAAATTGCGGAATGCCACGGTGGAAACCTCAACGACAGCAATTGGGGAAGACGAATGCGCGGTGAAGGAACTATTAGCGAACAAGTGAAAAGTACGATGGCACTTGCGAAAAAAAAATATTTAAAAAACAGAAAAATTGAACCGTTGGATGTTTCTCATTTTCTTCAGCTTAAAAACCCGCAGCTGCGTTTATTTTAATTAGTAACTTTGGTGCTCATTTTGGCCTAAATTGCTTTTATTTAATTTATGGGTGTTTTTAAAAAAGTCCTTCTTTTTTGCTTCTTTTTAAATTGTTCCTTCTTTTTTGGACAGGATAAAGTGGCGCTTTCACAATTGTCTTATGAAGCTATTAGTGATTCAATTAATAAGTACGTTTTTACCAATCTTCCAAAATCACTTGAAGCCGCCGAAGCTTATATTCTAAAAGCACAAAAAGAAAAAAACAAGAAAAAAGAATGGGAAGGTATTAGTGCCATTTGTTTTGTCTATATCAGTCGCATAGAAAATATTAAAGCTCAAGAGCAGTTTGAAAAAGCATTGCATTTTGCCGAAAGCAATAATCTTAAAGAGGAGATTGTAGGTTCCTATTTTTTGGGAGCACGAGTGCAAATGGGTTTTTCAAATGCTTCAAAAGCTATAGCTCTTTTAGATATTGCACTTCCTTTGGCTGAAAAACTTGATGGTGTATATTGGCGGGAAAGCGTATTGCAGTTTATTTCTTACATATTGCAAATGTCTGGTGAAACCCAGCGGGCTATTGAAATTCAAAAAAAAACAATCTCAATTTATAAAAGTAAACCCCTAGACTCTGTTTATACTTCCCAAAAAAGAAAGGCATTGCTCGTTGATTTATATTCAGAACTTTCCGGGTCGTTTCTCAAAATAGAGCAAGCAGATTCAGCCAAACACTACGCTAAAATAATTTCAACCCTTATTACTCCGAAGGACAGTTGCAACCAACGCACGCTTCTAAAAGTACGAGCAGAGATTTATTTTTTTGAAAAAAAATATAGCCAAGCCAAGAAAAATTTTAAAGCAGCCTCAAAACTTTGTGACCCAAATTTACCGATAATAGATTTACGGATGAAGTATGCTTTGGGAAAATCTGCTCATGGCGAAGGTAATTTTAAGGAAGCAAAAAACACATTACAACAAGGGCTGGACGATTACAATGTAAAACCTTCGGAAGAAGGTTATATGTCTGATTACTACAAGCTTTTGGCAGATAGTTATAAAGAAACAGGCAATCTGGAAAGAGCCAATTATTATTTTGAAAAATACATAAATACTACTTCTGAATTTGATAAAATTAAAAGTGAAGTAAAGGCTTCAACAAAGGCGCAAGAGATTGAAAAATTCAAAAGTGAGCTTAAAACACTTGAAGCCGAAAAAGAAGAAAAACAAACCTATCTCAATTACTTGTTTTTAGGCGCTTCATTAATAATTTTAGCGCTTCTATTTATATTGCTTCTCTTTTATAAAAACAAAAAGAAAAATGAGGCCAAGTTTGATGTTTTATTGGAAAAGATGAAAAATGCTTCCGAGGACAGTTTGGATATAATAGATACCAAAGATGAGATTTTAGAAGAAAAAAACACCAGCGATGTTCCCGAAGAAACAAAACAACAAATTCTTGAAGGACTCAAAAAACTGGAAAAACAGGAATATTTCTTAAAACAAGAATGTAACTCTTACAACGTTGCTAAAAAGATAAATACAAATACAACCTATCTTTCAAAAGTAATCAACTCGCATTACGGTAAAAACTTCAATACTTATATTAATGATCTTCGGATAAACTACACAATCGTCCGTCTTAAAAACGATGTAATTTTTAGGTCGTATTCCATTCAATCCATAGCTGAGGAAGTGGGTTATAAATCTGCAGATTCATTTACCAAATATTTTAAAAAGGACACAGGTTTGAATCCTTCTTTTTACATTAAGGAAATTAAAAATATTGCTTAAAAATATTCGTTACACCCTAAATTTATAAATATAGGGTTGACCTTTTTGCCTTACTTTAGAATTAGTAATATGTATTGAAAACGTACTATTTTCAATAACTGCCGCGTTTTATTTGCTTCCCCAATTTCCTAAATATGGGGAAGCTTCTCTTTTATTATAGTGTTTTGTGTTGCAAATTTGTTTCAGAAATCAACCACTAAAACAATTTAACATTGTCAAAAACCAACTCTTATGAAAAAATCAAAAACACAAACAATTCTATGGTTTATATCGTATGCATTTCTTGCCTACATATCTGTAACCCAATACCTTCATTTAAAACATCATTAATTAATCATAAAATTATGGACACTCAAGAAATAACTTCAGAAGAAAAAAAGAAAAAAAACCGGAGTGCTAAATCCACTCGAATTCAAATTATTAAATTTGCAATTGGCCTTGTAATTGGAGTTGCAATCTATCTAATCGTAAAACTAATTTTTTAAACCAAGCAATTATGACAACACTTATAAAATACACTATCGCAATAACAATGCTGTTTCTATCAGGATCAATAAATGCCCAAGAACTTAACGGTTCTTATAGCGGAACACTCGATGTGCAAGGCACGCAGATGGAACTTATTTATAATATTTCAAAAGGTGAAGATGGCCTAAAAGCAACACTCGATGTCCCCGCACAAGGTGCTTCGGGAATCGAACTTGATTCTGTAATATTGCAGGATAATCAAGTAACCATCACTTTTGCCAAAATGAAGATGACCTACACGGGAACATTGACAAAAGACGGAATGGATGGAACCTATGAGCAAATGGGCCAAAAATATCCACTAACATTGAAGAAAACAGTAAAAACAAAACCAGGAAATACCGCTTTACCCACCACTGATGCTGAATTAGAAAAATTAGCTGCAATGGAGTCCGGAAACTATAAATATTCTGTTGAAGATTATTTTAAAACGCCAGAGGCATATTCATTCCAACTATCACCTAATGGAAAGTTTATAAGCTATATGAAAAGGAGAGAAAGTGGTGAACGCGATTTGTACTTAAAAGAAACCGAAACGCAAAAAGAGACATTGCTTATCAAGCAGGAAGAAGATTTAATACGCGGCTACTATTGGGCTAATGATACTCGAATTCTTTATATGCAAGATAAAGGTGGCGATGAAAATTATCATGTTTATGGTGTAGATGTTACAGGCCAAAACAAGAAAGATTTAACACCTTATGATGGTGTTCGCGTAAATATTATTGAATCTTTAAAAGAAGATAATAATAATGTAATTGTGCAGATGAATAAGGACGACCTGCAACAAGAAGAGCCATACCGACTGAATATTAATACGGGAGAAGCTACTAAATTATACTCAGTAAAAGCAGGTGACCCACCAATAAGCGGATATGATTTTGATAGAGAAGGAAATCTACGTGCAATAAACCGTATTGTAGATGGTATAAACATGGAATTGCTCTATAATATAGACGGCGAATTTAAGCGTGTAAAGCTTACCGAATTTGGAGACACCTTCGCTATTTCATCATTTAATCCTGCAACTAAAAATCCTAATGATGCCTATGTTGTTTCAAATTTAGCAGATGATAAAATTGAGATCCAACTTTACGACTTAAAAGAAAATAAGAAAATAGAGACGCTTTTTAGCAATGATACTTTTGATGTTTCTGGCGTATCACTATCCAGAAAAAGAAATTATGAAATAGATTATTTCAGCTATACAGGTGAAAAAACCGTTGTTGTTCCAGTTAGTGATACTTATAAGAAAATTTACAATCGATTAAAGAAAGAATTTGGCGAAAAGCAATTTTTCACTGTTGGTAAAACTGACGACGAATCACAATATATGGTAGTAGTTACCAGCGATAAAATTGTAGGTGAATACTATTTATACGATCTTATAAAAGACAAAGTAACACTGCTTTATAAAATATTGCCACATCTAAAAGCTGAAGATATGGCAACCATGAAGCCAATAAAATTCAAAAGTCGCGATGGCCTTACTTTATACGGTTACATTACATTGCCAGATAATTACAAAGAAGGACAAAGAGTTCCACTAATAGTAAATCCACACGGTGGTCCACAAGGAATTAGGGATAATTGGGGTTTTAATCCAGAGGCACAGTTATTTGCAAGCCGCGGTTATGCTACCTTACACGTTAATTTCAGGATTTCAGGCGGTTACGGAAAAGCATTTTTAAAAGCAGGTTTCGGGCAAATAGGCCGTAAAGCAATGGACGATGTTGAAGATGGCGTAGATTACGCAATATCACAAGGTTGGGTAGATAAAGACCGTGTAGCAATTTACGGCGGCAGCCACGGGGGTTATGCAGTATTGCGTGGGATGACCAAAACACCAGAAAAATATGCGTGTGGTGTAGATTATGTGGGGGTAAGTAACCTGCATACGTTTATGGGAACAATCCCTCCATACTGGGAAAAATATCGTGAGCTGTTGTACAAGATTTGGTACAACCCAAACATTCCTGAAGAAAAGGCTATAATGGATGAAATTTCTCCTGCTTTACACGTTGATAAAATCACCAAGCCTCTATTTGTAGTACAAGGAGCGAATGACCCGCGAGTAAATATTGATGAAGCAGACCAAATAGTTGAAAGCTTACGGAAAAGAGGTGTAGAAGTTCCTTATATGGTAAAATATGATGAAGGACATGGTTTTGGAAAAGAAGAAAACAGATTGGCACTTTATAAAACTATGATGGGCTTCTTTGCAGAACACCTTAAGTAGAAAAGAGAAATTAATATAAATTCAAAAACCTATCAAGATTATTTCTTGATAGGTTTTTTCATTGTTTCCGCTCTGCTTTCGTGGTAAAATTAGCAACAAAACAGAGGCATAGCTATTTTATTTCACTCCCTTCCATTCCGCATAAAATTGTTGTAGAAATAGTTCCATAAAGACATGTCTTTCTTTGGCAATTTTTCGTCCAGTTTCGGTATTCATTGTATCTTTTAAAAGAAGTAGTTTTTCGTAGAAATGATTGATCGTTGGCGCATCGGAAGCTTTGTATACTGAGGGCGACATATTTAGATTCGGCTCTATTTCTGGATCGTAAAGTTTTCTATTTTTGAAACCTCCGTAGTTGAAAGTACGTGCAATTCCTATCGCTCCGAGAGCATCAAGCCTATCAGCATCCTGCACAACATTTAATTCATTAGAACGAAATTCCTGCGATTTGTTTCCTCCTTTGAACGAAACATTTTCAATGATTTTTACAACGTGATCAATTATTTCTTCTGATAGATTTTGTGATTTCAGGAATTGACGTGCCATTTTTGGTCCAACGGTTTCATCGCCATTATGGAATTTTGAATCGGCTATGTCGTGAAGCAAAGCGCCAAGGGCAACAACATTTTTATCAACGTCTTCACTTTCGGAAATAAGCAAAGCATTTTTATAAACCCGTTCAATATGAAACCAATCATGACCGCCTTCAGCGTTTTTCAATTCATTTTTAACGAAAGTGATTGTATTTTGAATTATTTCTTCGGAAGAAAATGAAACCATTATTTGTGGATTTTTGAAGTGATTGTTTCTTCCACTTTATCTATTAGCATTTCAACATCGTAATCCGCAATTTTGATAGCGGGATGCGCCACCATTTCAAGCCGAACGCCCATTTGTATCGGGAACATTCCCCAACGTTGCAATTTCCAGCTATTGTTGATGGTAACTGGAACTACATATCCATTAGGTATTTTTTTGAAAAGCGCCTGAAGTCCGGTTCTTCGAAAAGGTTTTGGAATGCCAGTCTTGCTGCGTGTTCCTTCAGGAAAAATAACACCACTTCGGTTAAACTTCTTTAGATATTTTGCAAACTTCACCATTTCAACAATGGCTTGTCGTGGGTTTTTTCGGTCAATTAAAATATGGCCTCCGTGCCTTAAGTTATATGAAACAGAAGGAATTCCTTTTCCTAATTCTACTTTGGAAATAAATTTGGGGTGATATTTCCGCAGATACCAGCTCAATGGCGAAATATCCCACATGCTTTGATGGTTAGAAACAATTATTATCGGCACATTATTGGGTATGCTTGCATTTACAGCAACATGAAAAGTGGTTCCCAAAACGTTTAAGCACCGCAATAAGGTCCAGTTAAAATAATCAACACTTTTTTTATGTGCGGTGTAGCCAAACCAATTAAAACAAACCCACTGAACTGGATGAAAAAACAAGATTGTAATACCAAAGAGTAGGTAAAACAACACTGAAAAAGGATAGCTAATAATTTTTGAGAGTGATTTCATTCAGTTCAAAAGTAAGAAAACCGCCTTAAAAAAGACGGTTTTACTTTTTACTTGTTTAAGTTTTCAAAATTGAAAAAATCAACGTTTCGATTTTGATTTGTTTTTTAAAGTGTTGCGGTCTATGTAAATGTAGTTATAAACACAAAGGGCAACAATCAATAACCAAAATGCTCTGTATAACCAATCATTTATTTCCTTTCCGAATAAATGAGAAACCTTTGGATTCTGATAGATGTTAAAAACAAGTGCTCCGAGCGCCAAAATACCTATCACAATAGTAAATGGCTTAGTGATTTTCATAATGCCAGAATTCTATTGTTTAGCAATATTCGTTATAAGCGCCTTTCAGATTTTCGGCAATCATTTGTGCAGGACGGCCTTCAATATGGTGGCGTTCCAACATATGGACCAATTCGCCATTTTTGAACAATGCCATAGAAGGCGAACTTGGTGGAAATGGAACCATGTTAGCTCTAGCAGTATCTACAGCTTCGCGGTCAACGCCTGCAAAAACAGTAACCAAATGGTCTGGTTTTTTACTGTTATCAAGTGACATTGCTGCACCAGGACGTGCGTTGGCAGCTGCACAACCACAAACAGAATTTACAACTATTAAAGTTGTTCCTTCTTGTTTTAATGCCTCTTCAACATCATTAGCTGTATATAGTTCGGAAAAACCTACTCTGGTAAGGTCTTCGCGCATTGGTTTTACTAGTTCGGGTGGGTACATAAATATTTATTTTAATTATTATAAAAATGTGATTGCAAAGATACGAATTTTGATGTTTAGAAAATTCCAAATCCCCTGCTCAGAATACCAAAGAAATCATAAAATTCAAAATACAATTGATAATGAATGTTTGGTATTTGCTATTTGAAATTAGTTTTTTTAATTGAGTACCTTTGTCGGCTTAAAAAATAAAAATTACAATTTTATGCTTCGTTGGTTATTGGCCGTTCTTGGTTATTTTGTGTATCGATTTCCGGGTGCTATAGTGGGTTTTGTTCTAGGAAGTCTGTTAGACAATTTAAGTGTGAAGGGCAAAACTTTTCAAACTTCATTCGGCACTTCACAACAGCAAGTTACTCCTGCCGATTTTGAATTAAATTTGTTGTCCTTGGCCTCTTTGGTTATAAAAGCGGATGGCCAAGTGAGTCAGACCGAACTGAATTACGTTCGCCAATATTTTGTACAAGCCTACGGAAGGGAACGAGCCAACGCAACCTTTAAGGTTTTTAACGAAGTAATAAAGAAACGTGAAATTTCGGCACAGAACATTTGCAGTCTTTTGCAGCAAAGAACCCGCTACGAAAGCCGATTGCAGATTCTTCACTTTTTGTTCAGCATAGCAAATGCAGATGGCAGTGTTTCAACATCCGAAGTAAACGAAATAAATAGGATTGCAGGATTTTTGGGAATTTATGCACGCGATTTTGAAAGTATAAAAGCAATGTTTTTTAAGAACCCTGACAGTGCTTACAAAATTTTAGAAATAGACAGAACTGCCACAACTGCCGAAATAAAAGCTGCGTATCGTACTATGGTTAAAAAATACCATCCCGATAAACTACAGCATATGGATGAAGCGCACCAAAAAGGAGGCGAGGAAAAATTTAAAAAAGTGCAGGAGGCCTATGAGCAACTTCAGAAAGAGCGAGGATTTTAACTTTCAACAATAATTACTTCTTTAAGAATAAAAAAATCAGCTATTCAGTTGATGTTAGTTAAGATATTTCTATATTTTTAGACTAGGCTAAAAATAATATATATATAAATAGAAAAATATATTTACCTTTGTACCCATGTTTACATTAGCCGAAGAAAATTATCTTAAAGCCATTTTTCACTTGGAACACGAATTTCAGGGTGAAGTGAGTACCAACGCCATTGCAGAGAGTATGGAAACCAAGCCATCATCTGTAACAGATATGATCCAAAAACTCGCAGAGAAAAAGCTGCTCACTTATAAGCGTTATAAAGGAGTACAATTGACAGCAGAAGGAAAAAAAGTGGCTGCTAACGTAATACGAAAACATAGACTATGGGAAGTTTTTTTAGTAGAGAAATTGAAATTTCATTGGGATCAAGTCCACGAAATAGCAGAACAATTAGAGCATATTCAATCTGAAGAGCTCATAACACGCCTCGATAAATTTTTGGGCAGCCCAGATTTTGATCCTCACGGTGACCCAATCCCAGACAAACACGGTGTTTTAAAGCGTACTGAGAAAAAATTGCTTTCAGAAATTGATAAAAATCAAAAAGGGGTTTGTGTGGGAGTGAAAGAATCTAGCCCAGAATTTCTTCAATATTTAGATAAGAAAAAAATCAGTATCGGCACCAAAATCAGAGTTTTGGGGAAAGAGTTTTTTGACGGGTCCATGATAATTCAAGTATTTGATGACCAATTTTTCATTTCAAAAACTGTTGCGGAAAATATATATGTGCAAACAATTTAAATGTCTGTTTAGTTTAAATTTTTAAACAAATTTTGATCTGTGCATTTTGGCTTAACATATACCCTTAAATAATTAAATTCAATATGAAAAAACTAATAATCTTAAGTCTTGCTATGGTATTTTTAGGCTGTAAAAATACGACGGAAGAGGATGGAAAAATTAAGATTGTCACCACAACGACAATGATAACAGACTTGGTTTCGGAGATTGGCGGAGACCACGTTTCCTTACAAGGGCTTATGGGCGCAGGCGTAGACCCACATCTTTACAAAGCGAGTGAAGGCGACGTTTCAAAACTTTATGAGGCAGATATCATCTTTTACGGCGGACTCCATTTGGAAGGAAAACTCGTGGATATTTTTGAGAAAATGGAGGGGGGAAAGAACACCGTTTCCTTAGGCGATAGATTGCCGAAGGACGAGTTGATTCCTTCTGAATACTTCGCGTCAAACTACGATCCCCACGTTTGGTTCAATATTCAATTTTTCAAACAGTTTGCCCAAATTGTTAGCGACGAGCTTTCAAAAGCAGATACAGAGAACGCTGAAAGCTATTCAGAAAACAACAAAAAATATCAGGAAAAACTGGACGCTCTAGAAAGTGAAATTAAATCGGTTATAGCTAGCTTACCGGAAGAAAAAAGAATTTTAGTAACTGCCCACGATGCTTTTAATTATTTCGGAAAGGCTTATAGATTTAACGTTATGGGACTACAGGGAATTTCAACAGCAACCGAAGCTGGAGTAATGGATGTTCAGAATCTTTCAGAATTCATAATACAGAATAATATTAAAGCCATTTTCGTAGAAAGTTCTGTGCCTAGGCGAACTATTGAGGCGCTTCAAGAATCGGTGCTTTCAAAAAATCATAATGTTATAATTGGCGGTTCTCTTTACAGTGATGCGCTGGGAAACCCCGGAACCGAAGAAGGCACCTACATCGGAATGTTCAGATATAACGTGAATACCATTGTAAACGCCCTTAAGTAAAGTACTAAACAATAAGAAATGGACAATCAAAAACTGGCAGTACAAATAGACGATCTTACCGTAGCCTATAATTATAAGCCAGTACTTTGGGATATTGATCTGTCTGTGCCAGAAGGTGTTTTAATGGCCATAGTAGGTCCAAATGGTGCTGGTAAATCTACACTTATTAAAACTATTTTGGGAATTATTAAGCCCATTGCAGGAAGTGTTTCAATTTACGGAAAACCATATTCCAAACAACGAAAAATGGTAGCCTACGTACCGCAAAAAGGAAGTGTTGATTGGGATTTTCCAACTACCGCACTGGATGTAGTTATGATGGGCACATATGGAAGCTTAGGTTGGATAAAACGTCCTGGCCAAAAAGAAAAGAAGATTGCCTTGGAATCTATGGAAAAAGTGGGAATGCTCGCTTTTAAAAACAGGCAAATAAGCCAATTAAGCGGAGGGCAACAGCAACGTGTGTTTTTAGCAAGGGCTTTGGCTCAGGACGCAGCTATTTACCTAATGGACGAGCCTTTTCAAGGTGTTGACGCTACAACAGAGATTGCGATTATCAATATTTTAAAAGAATTGCGAAAAGCTGGTAAAACAGTAGTAGTAGTACATCACGATTTACAGACCGTGCCCGAATATTTTGATTGGGTAACTTTCTTAAATGTGAAAAAAATAGCTACCGGTCCTGTAAAAGAAATTTTTAATGATGATAATTTAACCAAGACATATGGTATTAACTATAAGGTTGCTGTTAATAAATAGTCTTTAGACGGAAGACGGTAGATAAAAAATACATGTAACCATTTGTGAAGAAATTTTTTAGAATAAAAGATGAATATCCAAGAATACTTTGAATTGGTTTGGACAGATTACACCCTACGTACCATAACTCTGGGAACGGCTGTTCTTGGTGCAATTTGTGGTATGTTGGGCAGTTTTGCCGTATTGAGAAAACAAAGTCTGCTTGGTGATGCAATTTCGCATGCTGCTTTACCAGGAATTGCTCTAGCATTTTTGATTACGGGTACAAAGGATTCTGGCATCTTACTGTTGGGTGCTTTGGTTAGTGGTTTAGTAGGTACTTTTTGGATCAGGGGAATTACTTCAAAAACACATCTTAAAAGTGATACCGCACTTGGGTTGATACTTTCAATATTCTTCGGTTTTGGAATGTTGTTACTTACATTTATTCAGAAACAACCCAACGCCAACCAAGCTGGGTTGGACAAATATCTTTTTGGTCAAGCTGCAACCCTTGTGGAGAGTGACGTGCAATTGATGATTATCGTAACTGGGATTTCACTGTTTGTAATGCTACTTTTTTGGAAGGAATTCAAAATACTTCTATTCGATGCAGATTACACGAAAACACTTGGTTTCAACACCAAGTTTATTGATGTTCTTATTACATTTTTAATAGTATTGGCCATTGTACTTGGATTGCAAACCGTTGGCGTGGTATTAATGAGCGCTATTTTACTCGCCCCCGCCGCGGCAGCTAGACAATGGACTAATAGTTTGGGAACTATGGTTTTGCTGGCAGCCGTATTTGGAGCGTTTTCAGGTGTATTTGGTACAGCCATAAGTGCCAGTCAAAATAATCTTTCTACCGGACCTGTAATTGTATTGGTTGCGGGAACCTTCGTTTTATTTTCATTTATATTTTCTCCCAAAAGAGGACTTTTATTTCGTGAAATACGATTCCGGAAAAACCGAACAAATCTAAAACTGATGAAAACGCTTCAATTTATGTACGTAATTGCTCAGGATCATGAAAATATTTCACACCCACACGCCATTCGAATACTGAATAATTTTCAAGGGTATACAAAAGGCTCGCTGAAAAAGTTAGAAAACGAAGGATGGATAGCGACCCATGGACAACAATGGGCAATGACACCAAAAGGCTTTAAACAAGCAGAGGAAATGTATAATCAAAAAACCGTGAATGAGTAACCCACAAATTGAAATACAGCTTATTGCAGCTTTGGTAGCTATGGCCTGCGCCATTCCTGGAGTGTTTTTGGTGCTCCGGAAAATGGCTCTAATTAGTGATGCCATTAGTCATGCGATTTTACCAGGTATTGTAATTGGATTTTTTATAACTCAAGATTTAAACTCTCCCCTACTTATTCTTCTAGCAGCATTAACAGGAGTTATTACAGTTGTTTTGGTAGAATTTATTCAGAAAACGGGATTGGTAAAAGAAGACACTGCTATAGGGTTGGTATTCCCAGTTTTGTTCAGCATCGGTGTTATACTTATTGCCAAAAATGCCAACGATGTGCATTTAGACATTGACGCTGTTTTATTAGGTGAACTTGCCTTCGCTCCTTTTGATAGATTGATGGTTAGAGGCACAGATTGGGGACCGAAATCACTTTGGGTAATGGGAAGTATTTTATTGATTACAATTAGCCTATTACTCCTATTTTTCAAAGAATTGAAAGTTAGCACTTTTGATGCTGGCCTTTCTTCAGCTATTGGTATTTCGCCTGTAATTATGCACTATGGTTTGATGTCAATTTCTTCAATTACTGTAGTTGGTGCATTTGATGCTGTGGGCGCAATACTGGTTGTAGCCTTAATGATTGCCCCAGCTGCAACAGCTTACCTTCTCACCGAGGATCTTAAAAAGATGATTGGACTTTCTTTGTTATTTGGCGTTTCTTCGGCTATTTCAGGCTATTGGTTGGCAAATATTTTGGATGCTTCCATCTCAGGCTCGATAGCAACAACACTAGGAGTACTATTTTTAGCAGTCTATTTATTCGCTCCAAAAAAAGGACTTATTTCAGTACTGTACCGTCAAAAGCAACAAAAAATTGAGGTTTCACTCATTACATTTCTCCTGCATTTAAACCGACATGAGGAAGAAAGCGAAAGACATATAAACCATCTGCAGGAACATATTAATTGGCATGAAGTTCGGGCAAGAACCGTATTGAATCTAGCAGAAAAAAACAATCTAGTTGAAATAAAAAATAACGTTGTTTCTCTAACTGAAAAAGGACTAACATTCACTGAAAAATCTTTGGAATACATCATCAACAATAAAGATGAAAAGATTGAACCGATGAAAGAAGATTTCTTTCTTTTTCGCGGTTAAGAATTTCTTCGCCAATTTTTTGGCACTATTTTTTGTAGTATCTTTAAAATTGAAAAAATATATATATTATGAAAAATTCTCTTTTAGCAGTCATTATCCTTTTTTCAACTTTCGCCTTCGGGCAGGAAGATTCCGTAGAAGCTCCTAAAATTGCCGTGAAAGTTCCAATAGGTGAAACTGTAGTCTTGAAAGGTGTTTCCATAAAATTTTTGGAAGTACTGGAAGATTCTCGTTGCCCCAAAGGCGTAAACTGTATTTGGGCAGGACGAGCACGAGTTAAAGTAGAAGTAACTTCAAAAGGAAAAAAGGAAGAGAAAATACTAACTTTTGGTGAAGTAAAGCCTGGTGAAGAAAAAAATACAAACCTCTTTAGTTCTTCAAATTTTGCTATCAATGGATTAACACTCAATCCCTATCCGACTTCAGAAAGTACAGGAAAAGCTAAAGGGTATGTTTTGTTGATTTGTGAAGAGAAGAACAAATAATCAATGGCAACCACAATCTTTCTTACCACATTTGGTTTTTCCGCCATCAAGCGTGCTGCTGCTTGAGTTTTGACGTGCTTCAAAAATAGGGTTCCACACAAACTTTTTAAGCAAGAAGCCTGTAGCTATAGAAAAAATTATTAAAACCAAAATTGTTTGCATATTGCAAAGATACTTAAAAACGTCTAAGGCGCAAATATAAAAATGTTACGAAAAGTCGTAATGTTTACGACTAATGGAAAGTACAACTACCACATTCTGAATGATCGCCAGGTTTATTTCCTGCAGAATTCTTACTTGTTTCAAAAGGATTCCAAACGAACCTTTTTATCAAAAATCCCAAGGCGAACACAAATGTTATTAAAACCAAAATAATCTGCATAATAAAGATATTTTATTTCAAAAATTGATAGGCTGCCAGCGCCACGACATAAGCAATAGCTGTCATTACAAATAGTTGCCACATTGGCCACTTCCAGCTATTTGTTTCCTTTTTCACAATTGCCAATGTGCTCATACATTGCATTGCAAAAGCATAAAAGAGCAATAATGAAACCCCACTCGCAAAATTGAAAAGCGGCCCTCCCAAAACGGGGTTTATTTCTGCTGCCATTCGGTTTTTAATTGTTTCTTCCTGTTCGCTTCCCACGCTATAAATTGTTGCTAGTGTACCCACAAAGACTTCTCGCGCGGCGAAAGAACTTACAATGGCAATACCAATTTTCCAATCATAGCCCAATGGCCTTACTGCCGGCTCAATGGCATGGCCCACATGACCAATATAGGAATGTTCCAGTTTATAAGAGTCAACATGCATCCCAAGGTCTTCTTCGGAAAGATTTTGGGAAGCGTACTGCTTTTGAATAATTTCCTCTGCATTGTTGAAATTCCCTGGACCATAAGATGCCAAAACCCAAAGAATAATAGAAATAGCAAGTATAATTTTTCCCGCACCAAAAACAAAAGCCTTTGTTTTTTCAACTACGGTTATCAATACGTTTTTCGGAAGGGGAAGTTTGTAGTTTGGCATTTCTACCACAAAGAAACTTTTGGTCCTTATTTTAAGAATTTTATCCAGTAAATATGCTGAAAAAATTGCCGCCCCAAAACCTAAAATGTACATAAACATTAAGGTAAGGCCTTGTAAACTAAAGATTCCCAAAACGCGATCATCTGGAATAACCAAGGAAATTATAATCAGATAAACCGGCAAACGTGCTGAGCATGTGGTAAAAGGTGTAACTAAAATAGTGACCAAACGTTCCTTCCAGTTTTCAATATTTCGAGTGGCCATAATGGCGGGAATGGCACAGGCAGTTCCAGCTACCAAAGGCACAACACTCTTTCCGCTCAAGCCAAAACGACGCATTAGTTTGTCCATTAAAAAAACAACACGACTCATATAGCCCGTTTCTTCCAAAATTGAAATGAAGAGAAAAAGAAACGCAATCTGTGGGATAAAAATCACAATTCCACCTAATCCAGGAATAATTCCCTCGGCAATCAAACTGGTAAAATCTCCCGGAGGCAAAGTGGTTTTAGCCCATTCACTCAAAGAGACAAATGTACTGTCAATAAAATCCATCGGATACGCACTCCAATCGAATATTGCTTGAAAAATCAAGAGAAGAATTCCGAAGAAAATAACGTAGCCCCAAATTTTATGGGTCAAAACTCGGTCCAAACGACTTCTTAAATCTTTCGCGTTTGCTGTATCTATATGAAGTGTTTCCTTTAAAGTTTCATTGATAAACTGATAGCGCGCAACAGTTTCTTTTTGCTGAAGTCGTTTCAGGTTACTGACGGATTCCGTTTGAAATGAAGCCACACCTTTCAGATCGTTTCTGTTCAGTGTTCCGAAATTTACATCCTGCGTTATCACCAGCCAAAGCTTGTAAAGGTCTTGATTGGGAAATGCCTTCCGCAAACGGTCAAAGTATTCGGGGGAAATGCTGGAAGCGTTCAGGCTTGGTCTTGTGGAAAGTTGATTATAATTTTCAATTAATTCCTTTAAATAATCAAAACCAAGATTTTTGCGCGAACTTATTAATGCTATTTTGGTTTTTAATTTTTCTTCAAGCAACGCAACATCCAATGAAATTGCTTTCCGCTTCATCCTATCAGACATATTGATGGCAAGAATAGTGGGGATTCCTAAATCTTTTATTTGGGTAAAAAGTAGCAGGTTTCGCTTAAGGTTTTCTATATCGGCAACCACTACTGCAACATCGGGAAAATCTTTGTCGTTTTTATTCAGAAGTAATTCAATAACCACATTTTCGTCAACTGAGGAAGCGTTCAAACTGTATGTCCCCGGCAAATCCAACACGTGTACCTTGCATGCACGGCCAAATTTGCAAGTGCCCTGTTTCTTTTCTACAGTGATCCCGGGGTAATTTCCCACTTTTTGGTTCAGTCCTGTAAGCCGATTAAACACAGAGGTTTTTCCGGTGTTGGGGTTTCCAATAAGTGCAACGTTTATGTGTTTTGCCATATTTTGGCTCCACTCTGTATAGAGCAGATATTTTTTTATTATATCAGTTCAATTTCAATCTTACAGGCTGTTTCTCTGCGAATAGCAAGATGGCTGCCGTTAATGTTGAGATACAATGGGTCGTTAAATGGAGCTATTTGAACCAAGGTTACTTCATTGCCGGGAAGACAACCCATCTCCAATAGTTTTAGGGGAATAACATCAACGGAAAACTCCTTGATAATACCACGCTGTCCTTTTTTTAATGAAGCAATTGTAATCATCTTTTTATTTAGATTGATTTTAAACAAGGCAAAAGTAAAGGAAAAAAAGGACGTAGAGAAAGACCTTTCGAAATTTTTTACTCACTGAAACGAGGGTGCCTCATGAAATCAATCTTCCCGTTCTAGAATTTTAATATCTGCCAATAATTTTTCAATAGATTCAGGGTCTGTTCCGTCATAAAACCCTCGAATACGCTTCTTTTTATCAACTAGCACAAAGTTTTCGGTGTGGACCAGATCATTTTCTGAGAAAGGAACATCTTTAGCAGCAAGGTAGGATTTTCGGGCAAGGTCGTAGATTTCTTTTTTATTGCCAGTTACCAAATTCCATTTGGCATCATTCACTCCTTTTTCCAAGGCATATCTTTTAAGTTGGGCAACAGTGTCAATTTCTGGAGTTACAGTATGGGAGAGCAGCATTACCTGCTTGTCATTTTTCAATTTTTCTTGTATTTCTGCCATATGGCTCGTCATTATTGGGCAAATGGTCTGGCAAGTTGTGAAGAAAAAATCTGCAACATAAATTTTGTTCTTGTAGTCGTCTTGGGTGATGGTCTTCCCGTTTTGATTGGTCAAACTAAAATCGGCAATGGTATGGTATTTTTTTACATACTGAAGTGTGGTGTCCACAAGTTCTGTGGAAACATCTGCAGGTTGATAGATTTTCAGCACTTCTTTCGGTTTCATTATCTGGTAAATAATTGAAATAATGATAATTGAAAGAATAAGAAAAAAAACTGCAAAGAATTTATATTTGCTAAAAAAAGTAAGCATTGCGTTAAATTTTAGACTAAAACTCCATATTTGAGCGCAAAAATAACTCCTAATACTAACAAAATGAATACATTTAACATCCTAATTTCACGCTGAAATGTATCTTCTTATTTATTTCTTTTTCAACCTCGAAAATTGGTCAATAAATTTCAGCAAAACTATAATTACATAAATATGACCCAATGAAAACTTTAGTACTCCCCTTTTTATTTTTAATTTCCTTTTTTTCCTTTTCGCAAAATTTCCAAGAAGAAAACATAAGTGAAGCTGAAGCCAAAGCGGCAACTGGAATGTTCGCTGGAGAGCGAAACATGAATACTAACAATTATGATTTAAAGTATGCACGGTTGGAATTGACTGTAGATCCATCGCAACCTTTTATTAGCGGAAAAATCACTTCACATTTTGAAGCAAAAGAAAACATAAATACAGTAGTTTTTGAGCTTGTTGATAATATGACTGTTTCACAAGTAACTCAGCGTGGCAATCCGCTTTCCTTTACACAAAACAATAATGACGAAGTTGTGATAACGCTATCACAGATGCAAAATCAAGGAGTTTTGGATTCCCTTTCCGTTAGCTATTCCGGAAACCCAATAAGTTCTGGTTTTGGTTCCTTTGAAGTGGATACACATAACGGAGATCCAGTAATGTGGACACTTTCAGAACCTTTTGGCGCAAAGGCATGGTGGCCATGCAAACAAGATTTGATTGATAAAATCGATTTGATTGATGTTTATATTACTACTCCTCGTTTCAATCCTTCAAGTGAAGAATATGTGGCAGTTTCTAACGGTTTGGAATTGAGCCAAAACATAAATGGCAGCAACAAAACCACACATTTTAGACACCAACATCCCATTCCTGCTTATTTAGTGGCAATTGCTGTAACCAACTACACGGTTTATTCTCACACGGTTGACAATAATGGAAACCCTTTTGAGATTGTAAACTATATTTATCCGGAAGATCTTGCTTACGCACAAGCCCGTACTCCAGTGACAGTTGATATTATGAATCTTTATGCAGATCTTTTTGAGCCTTATCCTTTTGCCGATGAAAAATATGGCCATGCAGAATTTGGCTGGGGTGGCGGAATGGAGCACACAACCGTTTCCTTTATGGGCGGACTCAGCCGTGGATTGATTGCACACGAACTTGGTCACCAATGGTTTGGCGATAAAGTAACTTGTGGCAGCTGGCAAGATATTTGGTTGAACGAAGGTTTTGCAACGTATTTAGCTGGAATGGTAATTGAGAATTTTGATGGAAATACAGATTTTAGAAGCTGGAAACAAAGCCAAACTTCTTCCATTACCCAACAAACCGATGGTTCTGTATATATTCCAGCACAAGATACTACTTCCGTGAACCGAATTTTCAACAGCAGACTCTCCTACAATAAAGGCTCCATGGTTTTGCATATGCTTCGTAAGAAATTAGGCGACGCTGTTTTCTTTCAAGGATTAAAAGATTATTTAGCAGACCCTGCTCTAGCATACGGATATGCCAAAACAGAAGATCTTATCCGCAATATGGAAGATGCCAGTGGTGAAGATCTCAACGAGTTTTTTCAGGATTGGATTTACGGTGAAGGCTATCCACGTTATACCATTCAATGGAACCAAGCTGGTGGGTCGGCAAATTTAAACGTGAAAATTTCACAGACCCAAAGCCATCCTTCAGTTTCGTTTTTTGAAGTGCCAGTGCCTTTAAGAATTATTGGCGCACAGGGCGAAACGTTAGACATCGTGCTAGACAATACAACAAACGACCAAACATTCCAGCCTGCAGTAGGCTTTACGGTACAGAGTGTACAGTTTGACCCGGAGAAGGATATTATTTCAAGAAATAACAATGTTATTTTGGGTACTGGAGATTTTGCTTTGGACCAACAATTGGTTTTATATCCAAATCCAACTTCTGGTATTATTACCCTTCAAAAACCCGAAGCTTTGGAAGTAAACCAAGTGAGAATATACAATGCCTTGGGACAATTGCTATACAAAGAAAATTATTCTGAAACAGTTGATGTTTCCAGGTTTTCCAAAGGCATTCTGTTTTTCCAAATGGAAACCGAACAAGGGATTATAAATAAAACAATTGTGAAAGAATAGATTTTTTCGCCACGAATAGACGAATAAATATATACAAATATTCGAAGATTCGTTACTGTACATTTTTGAGCAATACTATAAAACGGTTTCAAAATTAATGATAAATAAGCGGGAACAAACCCGCTTATTTTTTTTGCAAGTTCTAAAAGCTTACTTTTGTGCGATTTTTTGCTGAAACCGCTGGTTATTGAACGGAGCCTAGGTATGGCAAGCAAAATCATTTTAGGCTCGATTTTAGTAATAATTTATTTATAATCGAGACCATTAAAAAACATATTTAAGACACTATGAGTCCATTTTTTATAAAAACTATTCAGCTTCTTTTAAGTTTATCCATATTGATCGTGCTCCACGAATTGGGACACTTTATTCCCGCAAAACTTTTTAAGACTAGGGTTGAAAAATTCTACCTTTTCTTTGATGTTAAGTTTTCACTTTTCAAAAAGAAAATTGGCGAAACAGTATACGGAATTGGCTGGTTGCCATTGGGCGGTTATATAAAGATTGCCGGAATGATAGACGAGAGCATGGACAAAGAGCAAATGGCTGGTCCGCCACAACCATGGGAATTCCGCAGTAAACCTGCCTGGCAACGTTTAATAATTATGCTTGGCGGAGTAACGGTGAATATTATTGTGGGCTTCGTTATCTATATGGGAATCCTTTATTTCTACGGAAGAAATGTTACTACAAATGAGGATCTTCCAGAAGGTTTTTCGGTTACCGAGCAATTTAAGGGATACGGCTTCGAGGATGGTGATCAGATTTTAAGTATAAATGGAGAGCCATTGGATGACGTGCTCGAAATAAACCGATATATTTTTGTTCGCGATGTTTCAAAGGTAGAAGTGAAACATGCTGATGGCAGCCTTGAGACCATTAAAGTTCCAGAAGATGCAGGCTCAAAAATGTTTCAAAGTGGTATAATGCCCGCATTCAGCCCAAGACAAAGTATAGTCTTGGATTCTGTGTGGGAAGACTTTCCAGCCCAGAAAGCAGGATTATTAAAGTCTGATAAAATAGTTTCTGTCAATGGTCAGGATGTTGAATATTTAGGTGAATTTGAAAAAATTGCCGAAGCCAATAAAGGCAAAGAAAATATATTGGTTGTTGAACGAAGTAATCAATTAGACACTTTAAAAGTTATTCCTGATGAAAAAGGAACTTTTGGTGTAACGTTTTCTTCAAAGAAACTTAACTCGCAATTGGGCCAAACTGAAATAAAATATTCTTTGGGTGAAAGCATCGTTGGCGGTTTTGGTTATGGTTTCAATACATTGAAAGATTACGTTGCTCAATTTAAATACGTTTTCACTAAAAAAGGGGCAACGCAAGTTGGCGGCTTTGGTGCTATAGGCAATCTTTTCCCTGACGTTTGGGACTGGCAAAGCTTTTGGGCAACCACAGCTTTAATCTCAATAATACTTGCATTTATGAATATCCTTCCTATTCCAGCTTTGGATGGTGGCCATGTAATGTTTCTTTTATATGAAATAGTTACCGGTCGCAAACCGAACGACAAGTTTATGGAATATGCACAAATGGTCGGTTTCTTTATTTTGATAGCCTTGGTGCTTTTTGCCAACGGGAACGATATCTATCGCTGGCTTTTTGAATAAACGAAACATAAAATAGTCTTTTAAAATACTTCGGAACAAGCCCGAAGTATTTTTTTTGAAATTTTGTGATGACATTTTAGTTACTTTTCCGATGTATTTAAAATAGCGAAATGGAATATATGGGGTTTTGAACGAAAGTAAAAGAGAAAGATTGGTTCATTTCAACGAAAAAAATATCCATATAACTTAAGTTGCACAATTTTTTTTTACCAATTACGTATAAATTGTATCTTTCTGTATTGTTTCAATCACAATGCAGAAAATAAGCAACCGAAAAATTAAGGATTTGCCTTTCAATGAAATGGTAGCGCTCATAAAAAAAAATGACGCTGCTACCTTAAAAGAATTGTACAAAACAAACTTTCATAAAGTGAAACGCTATGTTTATAAAAACAATGGCGGTGAGCAACAGGCAAAGGATTTATATCAAGAAGCATTCATAGCGATGTGGCGAAATATTAAAGAAGGTAAGTTTTCTGCTGAAAGTGAAACCGCCATCAATGGGTATCTTTTTCAGATTGCAAAATACAAATGGTTGGATCACGTGCGTTCGGCCAGATATAAAAATACCACGTTCATAAACCGTGAAATGGAATATAACGAGCCAGAAGTAGAGGAAAATGAAATTCAAAATAGAAAAATTAAAATCATTATGGATTCCATAAGCAACTTTGGCGAACGTTGCCAGTTGCTGATGAAACTTTTCTATTTTGAACAAAAACCTTTTAAAGAAATAGCCAAAATAATGGCTATGGACGAGGCCTCTGCACGCAACGCAAAATATAGATGCCAAGAACAATTAAAAAAAATGACCCCAATTATCCCCAATGGATCCAAATAAAAAAATAGAAAACAATCAAGAAACCCAAGAGCTTATCGATGCCTACCTATTGGGCAAACTGGATACTGCTGCATTGGCCAATTTTAATGAGCGCATGAAAATCTATCCAGATTTTCGGGTGATGGTTGAGGAACAACGCCTTCTTTTTAAAAGTATAGAAGAGCACAACTTGAAAAATTCTTTAGATGAATACCACGAAGAAATACTGGAAGACCCAAAAAAAAATTGGCAAAGCCAAGGTTGGCTTGCAATTGCTGCATCTTTTTTAATACTCATTGGAGTTGTTTCTTGGGCAATTTTCAACAACGGAAATTCCCCCGAAAAGGTTTTTGCAGCAAACTTTAAACCAGACCCAGGTCTTCCCACCACTATGGGTACTTCCTCAGAATATGAATTTTATTATGGAATGGTTAATTATAAACGCAAGGAATATGCTGAGGCAATTTCGCGCTGGGAGCCTATTTATGGTGCCAATCCTGAAAATGATACGTTGGTTTACTTTCTTGGGGTAGCAAATTTGGCAAACGGCAACCCCAGGCAAGCTGAAAAATACCTGCAAATGGCTAACAAAAAAACTAAGAGTGTTTTTTATGAAGACACAAAATATTATTTGGCTTTGTCACTTTTGAAAGAAAACAAAATACAAGAAGCTATAGAAGCGCTTACAAACAGTAGTTCTTCTGCAAATATATCGCTCCTCCAACAAATTAAAGACCTATAGTTATTTTTAATTTCTTCGAATTTTGAAATATTAAAAAACAGAAAACTCACAAAGTTTTTGGTTTTTATTTTGATGGAATTAAAAAATAGGTATATTTGCAACCGCTAACGCAAAATTCCTCCTTAGCTCAGTTGGTTAGAGCATCTGACTGTTAATCAGAGGGTCCTTGGTTCGAGCCCAAGAGGAGGAGCACAGTTAGAGAAAACCTTTACAGAAATGTAGAGGTTTTTGTGTTTTAGGTGGGTAAAATATAGGTCAGACATTCTCTTTTTATTTAACGTTTAAAATTTACCAAAAGAAAAAATTGGAGCTTTGTGCTTGCTTCGCAATCGTTTAAAAAAGAAATCTTTGCTATGTGAAGTTTACTTATAGCAATCGCTCTAAAATAACTAAATTTGCATTTCCATAATAAAGGCCTCATAGTTCAATGGATAGAATAGAAGTTTCCTAAACTTTAGATCCAAGTTCGATTCTTGGTGAGGCTACAAGAAAATCCTAAAACAATCGGTTTTTGAACCTTTTATAATCCCTTCTCCATATTTTATTTTTTTACAGTCCTTCATGAGGATTAGAGTTTGAAGGTTCCAATAAATCATTTTTCGCCTATTCGTTTTTATAATAATTTTAAGTTGGTCAAAAAAATATTTACCTTAAATTATCATCAATTTCATTTTTAGCCCGTTGAAATAACTAAAACCTTATATTACTGAACCTTTATGAACGAAAACAAAATAGCTTTTTGGATAATATTTGGAGTACTAGCCTTTGTGGGCGTTCTATGGTATGCTTTTGAAAACCCCGCTCTTAATCCGCGTTTGGAAGAAGAAACCTATACAATAATCCGCAAATGGGATATGCCTATTGAACTTAATGAAATTTCAGGCATCAGCTGGATTTCAGAAGACAAAATTGCCTGTGTGCAGGATGAGGAAGGTATTATTTTTGTTTATAATCTTTCCACCTCGTTGGTAGATTACCAAATCAATTTTTCAAAAGCCGGAGATTACGAAGGCCTAGTTATCTTAGATAGCACCGCCTATGTTTTGGAAAGTAGTGGTGAAATTTTTGAGGTTGTGAACTTTTTGAAAACTGATTTCACGGTAAAAAACTATAAGATTCCTTTTACAGGGAAAAATAATATGGAATCTTTGGGGCTTGACCTTAAGAACAATAGACTTTTACTGACTGCAAAAAATAAGGATCCACAAGGCAATAATTATAAAAGCATTTATGCATTTGATCTCGATACAAAAACAATTTCAAACAATCCCATATCTAAGATTTCACTTAACAATCCTGTTTTCCAAATTAAGGATGCTGATGACGATATAGACAAAACCCCTTCTTTTTCACCTTCAGATATAGATATAAACCCAGCCAATGGAAACATCTATGTTTTACAAAGCAATCCTCCCCAAGTTTTGATTATGGATTCCTTGAGCAAGCCAAAAATTATACATCACTTCCACAGTGATACTTTTCCCCAACCTGAAGGAATTACATTTTCTCCAGAAGGAACGCTCTATATCTCCAATGAAGGGAGAAATGGCACTGCAAATATTCTTGAAGTAGAGTTTAAAAAGTAATATTGCTGGTGAATATCAATATTTCTTTTTCAAGTTTTCAAGCATAATGGTTGTCATTTCGTCTAAAGAAATTTCACTTTTCCATCCCCAATCAGTTCTAGCCTCAGTGTCATCAATACTTTGCGGCCAACTGTCTGCAATAGCTTGTCTAAAATCAGGTTCATAACCAATCTTAAATTCTGGTATGTGTTTTTGAATACTCGCCGTTATTTCTTCTGGATTAAAACTCATTGCGGCAAGATTGTAGGAGCTTCTAATTTTAACCTTTTCTGGTTCAGCCTCCATAATATTTACTGTAGCCTTTATTGCATCATCCATAAACATCATTGGTAATGTGGTCTCCGAATTTAAAAAGCAGATGTATTTTTTGTGTTTCAAGGCTTTGTGATAAATATCTACCGCATAGTCAGTAGTGCCCCCTCCTGGAAGCGTTTTATAGCTTATTAGACCCGGATAGCGGATGCTTCGAACATCTACTCCATAACGGTTAAAATAATATTCACACCAACGCTCGCCAGTTTGCTTGCTGATTCCGTAAACAGTGCTGGGCTCCATTACAGTGCGTTGGGGCGTATTAGTTTTGGGAGTGGTCGGACCAAAAACAGCAATACTTGAAGGCCAAAATATTTTTTCAATTTTTTTGTCCTTCGCCAAATTCAAAACGTGAAAAAGTGAATTCATATTTAGGTTCCATCCTTTCATGGGGAACTTTTCCGCAGTTGCCGAAAGCATGGCTGCCATTAAATAAACATCTGTAATTTCGTGTCGTATCACAATTTCTTCAATCGCGTTGTAATCCATTGCGTCCAAAATTTCAAATGGGCCACTGTTCATGAGCTCATCATCCCCTTCGCGAATGTCACTAGCTATTACTTTATGCTTACCGAATTTATCCCGTAAATAAACCGTTAATTCCGTTCCTATTTGTCCGCAAGCGCCAATGATTAGAATTCGTTTCTTCATATTTAACTTTTTCAAAAAATGAAATGTAAATATACATATTATCACTTCTATCAAAGCCAAAAAAAATTATGCTTCATTTGGTTAATAACCAGTATCTTTGTGCCTCTTTTATTTTTTATGAGATTTACAGTTTTCCTTTTAATAATTCTTGGCTTTATTTTTTCCTGCGGAAATTCTTCCGAAGAGAATCAAAACCAAGAGCCCACAAACAATGCTTCCATTATTTTTGGCTACAAAGAATATAGCTTTCCGGAACTTTCCGCACCTGCAAAAGAGCAAGCAGTACATTGGGGGGTTTTGGAAGATTTATTTTTGGAAGCAAAAAAAATTAACGGAAGCAATTATGAAGCTTTACGAACCCACTCTGAACGCATAAAAGAATATTCAGATTCTCTTTTTAAAAACATTCCGGACACACTTAATACTAAGCCTATAAACAGTAGGTTGTTAGTTTTAAAAACACGTTCGGAATTGTTGTTTCAAACATCACATCAATCTTTGATGGATTCAACTAAAATTCAAAATTCCGTTAAAGAGATGAATGTTGCCGTAAATAACTTAATAGTGCAACTAAACGAAAAATTTCAGAAAGATAATATTGATGTCCAAAGGAAAGAAGACGAAGAAACCGAACTGAAAAAACAACAACGCTATAAAGATTCCATCATAAATTTGGAACTTCAGGACAAAAAGAACAAAAAAGTGTAACAAAAATACGGAAAAGGCAACTTATCATTTAATATAAATTCAAACAATAAATACTATAATCTAAAATCATAAAATGAAAACTAATTTTTTAAAACCCGTTGTGGCTTTTGCGGTTATAGCCGTAGCCACAACCGCTTGTAAAGAGAAGACCGAAGTAGCGCAGACAGACACTGAGCCACACGGAATTATCCTAGCAAACATGGACACCACCGTAAGTCCTAAAGCAGATTTTTACAATTATGTGAATGGAAACTGGATGAAAAACAACGAGATTCCAGATGACCAAACAAGTTGGGCTGGGTTCACCATTCTAAGAAAAAAGACAGATGCCGATATGTTGGACATTTTGTCAAGAGCAAAAGAAAGCGGAAAATACGCTGCAGATACAGATCAAGCCAAAGCTTTGATGATATATGAATCTAAGTTGGACTCTGTTGCAAGAAATAAGGTCGGTATTGAGCCGCTAAAACCAACACTTGAAAAAATTGCAGCCATGAACAGCATGGAAGATTTTCAAAAATTGATGAGTGAGGATGCTGTGGCTGTCTCACAACCATTTTTAGGTCTTGCTGCTTTTTCAAACCCAAGCAATAGCGCAATTAATTCGGCGTACATAACTCCAGGTGGTTTAGGCCTTCCAGACCGTGATTTTTATACCAATACAGACCCTGCTTCGGTAAAAATCCGTGAGCAGTATGTAGATCACATTACAAGAATGCTTCAGTTTTTGGGTGATTCTGAAGAATCTGCCCGTAAGCAAGCAGAAACCATTCTTGCTTTTGAAACAAAACTTGCTACTCCAAGATTGGACAAAGTGGCGAGTCGCGATTTCAGAAACTTCAACAACCCAAGAAGCATTGCAGAACTTCAAAAAATGCTTCCACAACTTCAGTGGGAAGAGGCATTTAAAGACATGGGTATTACCAAAAAAATGGATACTGTTATCGTGATGCAACCAAAGTATATGGAAACATTGAAGCAAATGTTTGCGAAGCCAGATTTTGATACTTGGAGAACGGTAATGCGTTGGTCAACCTTAAACAATTCCTCTGGAATGTTGACAACAGAAATTGATAAAGCTAATTTTGATTTTTATGAAACGACTTTAAAAGGTACCAAAAAACAAAAACCTGCAACCGAACGTGCACTTGCTACCGTTAATGGAAGCGTGGGCGAAGCTTTGGGTAAATTATACGTGGATGAAATGTTTCCGCCGGAAGCAAAAGAAAAAGCAGAAGCAATGATTACTAACGTGATTGCAGCTTACAAAGACCGAATTAACGCTTTAGACTGGATGAGCGACAGCACGAAAGTAAAGGCTATCGAAAAACTTGACAAGTTCACTGTAAAGGTTGGATACCCAGATAAGTGGAAAGATTATTCAACTATGGAAGTGAAAACTGGAAATACATATTATGACAATATGGTAGCCGTACAAACATGGAACATGATAGACAATCTTGAAAAAATAGATGAGCCTGTAGACCGCACTGAATGGGGAATGAGCCCTCAAACAGTGAATGCCTATTTTAACCCATTCAATAACGAGATTGTTTTCCCAGCAGCAATCCTTCAGCCACCTTTCTATGATTACAAGGCAGATGAAGCTGTAAATTATGGTGGAATTGGCGCAGTAATAGGTCACGAGATTTCGCATGCCTTTGATGATAGTGGTTCACGTTTTGACGCCAACGGAAACTTGGTAAATTGGTGGACAGATAAAGATCTTGAAAACTTTACACAACGTGGCGATAAGCTTGCCGAACAATACAGCAATGTGGAAGTTTTGGACAGTGTGTATATCAATGGAAAATTTACCTTAGGTGAAAACATTGGTGACCTTGGGGGTGTACTTGGCGCTTATGATGGTTTGCAACGTTTTTATAAAGAAAACGGACGACCTGATAACATTGATGGTTTCACGCCAGAGCAACGTTTCTTTATGAGTTGGGCAACAGTTTGGCGCACCAAGTCTCGTGAAGAGGCACTTCGCAACCAAGTAAAAACAGATCCGCACTCTCCAGGAATGGTTCGTGCTACGCAACCTTTGGTAAATATTGATGCTTTTTACGAAGCTTTTGATATTAAAGAAGGTGACCCAATGTACGTTGCTCCGGAAGACCGGGTTCGTATTTGGTAATTTTTAAAATATTTTATTGAAATGAAAAGGAGCTGTAAATAGGCTCCTTTTTTATTATATAGAAGTTTTAAAAGAATAATTTAAAATCGCTTTCAAGTTTTCGGAGTTCACTTTCTTAAAAATTTCATTTGAATTTGCTTCCGCAAAAGTTGGTGGCTCCAAACCAAGCTCTTTTGTTTTTTGAATATAATAGTCTGATTTTTTAGGATGGTCTGGGTTTACAGCATTAAAAACCTTACCGAAAGCATCCTGTTTTAGAATTTCAATCAAAATATTGATACAATCATTACGGTGAATTAAATTTACAGAGGCGTTGCCATCTGCCAAATCTTTTCGCCCTGCCAAGTATTTTGCTGGTTGACGACTACCACCAATCAATCCCCCAAAGCGTACAATGGTAGTTTGCAATTCTTTGGAATTCATAAATAGTTCTTCCACTTGCCGCAATTGTTTTCCAGCGATGGTTTCGGGTTGTGGTTCATCTCTTTCGGTTACATTTCTCTGGGAATCATCATAAACTGAAGTACTACTGACCAAAATAATTTTTTTTACTGTATATTTTTTTATTTCATCAATCAAATGCACCATTTTTAAAACATAATCTGCACCGGTGTTTTTTCGAAGTCCAGGCGGGATCATTATAATTAAACAATCAGCTTTATTTAGCAGTGTTTTTATTTCCCCTACAATTCCATTCTCGGATATCTCCAAGGGATAGGCATCAAAACCGTTCTTCTGGAGCATAGTGGCTTTTTCAATAGTTGTTACCGAACCTTTTACCGCATATCCAAGTGTGGCCAAGCGATAAGCCAAAGGTTGCCCAAGCCATCCTAGGCCGGCGATTGCGATGGTTTTATTCATTTTCAATACTGTTTTGAAGATTTTTTATAAGCGTATCTGAAACTTTCAATTTTAAAGAGTCCACTGAAAAAGTTCTCTTCACAGCAACGGCATCGGTAATCACAAAAGGTTTTGGCATAGTGTAATTGGGGCGTTTTGAAATATTGAATTGTGGATTCGTCATTAAATCAAAAGAATATTCTATCACTTTAAAAGAAACGGGAGTGCCTTTTTCAACAGAAAAATTCACTTTCAAGGAATCATTTTCAGAAACGTAATAATTGATGAGCGCACTATTTTTGGTGCCTCGATAATCATTTATAGAATCTAAACCAGTTGCTTTTTCCCCGTTGAATTCCAAATATTTAAAGCGAGTACCTTCCATGCCGTATAAATCTATCTTGTTCACTCTTCGCTTAGGCACAATGATAAATTTGACATTTCGTAATTCGTCTATCACCGTGTCTTTTTCCAAAATCACTTCAAAATCTGGAATGATTTTCTCTGGAGCATTGGCAGCATAACTGAAATTGGCTCCATATTTATTATATGACGCTTCGCCTAAAATTTTGGATGCATCATCGGGTTTTTCGCCTAAATATTGCTGTGTCCATTCATCAATATCTTTGTCATAAGTGAGCCAATAGGTTTTGTCAGCATCGGCATCTTTATAGTAAACAAGGCTATTTGGTTTTTTCCGTTCTTCGGAAAAATCACTTTTTGAATGGGCCTTTATGAAGAAAAATACAGCAAGTAGCAAACATAAAACCGAAAGTATTCCTTTCCCTTTATAATACCCAAAAACTGGCCATAATAACGTAAAAAGTAAAACGGTGAATACACAGCTAATCACCAACATTTTTAAACCCAACCCAACTGGGAAAAACTGAATGAGTGGCGCAAAAATAAAAATAGCTGGAGAAGCCAAAAGCGCCATTGCAAAAAGATTGGGACGTGCCTGCCGAAGCATTACAAAAAAAGACAACAATCCAAAAAACACAGGAATAATAAAGAAGGCGGCACCTTTCAGAATAATAAATACTGCTACATTTATTAAAAACCAAAAAAGTAGCGGCGCCACATAAAATGAAGACTCGTGGAATTTTTTGGTGAATCTTTTATAAATGGCAAACGTAATTGCTAATGAAAGAAAGACAAAAAAGGCAATGTACCAATGTCCATTATAGGTAAAACCTTGCTGGATTTCGGAGTATTGTGGGTAAAGTGCCAAGATTAATTTCCAACCAAATAAACCAATAATTCCGCAAAGAATCATAGAAAGCAAAAATGGAACAAAGCCTAATGCGATAAATTTTCCTTTCAGTTTTCTTTTGTGAATTCCGTAAAAAATTAGAACAAGAAACAACAAGGTCGCCAAAATGAGCATTGGTAAAATCCACGAAAATGGATAGCTTATCATTTTTACCAAAGGAAGATTTACGTATACATCATCCGTCTTCGACTTCATCTTTGAGAGATCCGCATTTGCAAAATAATGAATGAGTGGCAGCAGATAACTGCCTTGGTGGGCTAGCGAATTATTGCTTAAATTATAATAGGTATCATTGGCAGTGTGATAGTTAAAATGGCTGTCAATAAAGGCGAAGAAAAAACTGTCAATATCGCCATCTTCCCTGAAAACAGTAGAATCAGTATCGTTCGGGAGCATTTTGTATACACTATACATCAATGATGAAGCCACAGGATAATCTGGATTGGCTTTTATAAATTCTTTTACCAAGTTTGAATTTCCGCCGTTGGTTTCCAAAATCATATTGCTTGGTCCGCTGCTTCCGCGTGCTTCAAAGTTGAGTACTAGGCCTACATTTTTTGCCCAAGGATGTTCATTTACAAAAAGTTTGGCACCGTCCAGACCAATTTCTTCGGCATCTGAAAAAAGAATTATAATGTCGTTTTTCGGTTGTTCACCTGAAGCGAGATAGGCACGAACACTTTCCAAAATAGTAACCAAGCCACTTCCGGCATCGCTAGCGCCGAAAGAAGGAACAAGCGCACTGTCGTAATGGGTAAGTAGCAACAATGCTTTTCCATCTTCAGAACCTTTTATACGCGCAACAATATTTATGGGTTTGTCTAGTGTTTTAGATTCTGGGTTTAGACTAAATCCTTTTTGGATGTGTGGGTCCAGGCCCAGTTTTCGCAACTCGGAAATTAAAAATTTACGAACATCTTCATGCCCTTTAGAACCTAAATAATGTGGTTTTTTTGAAATTTCGCTTAATGGCTGCAAAGCTCTATCCACAGAAAATTCAGTTGCGGAAACGGTTTCGTCTCCATTGTGATGTGGCGTCAACCCATAAAAACTGTAAAAGGCCAATGCAATAATAAGCAGTAGCGAAAGGATGGCGCCAAATTTTTTCATGGTTGGTAAGTTTAGGTTGTTAAAAATACAATTTTAATCGGAAGGGTTTTTTAATCAGTATACATACATTTCTGCAGTTTGATAAAATTGACTATCTTAGAAGTTCGCAAAAATTTGATATTATGGGAATTAAAAGTTTTATTGGCAGAAGGGCAAAGCCCCAAAAAGGTTCTCCGGAAAAAATAAAGGTTTCCGATTATATGACTAGAAATCTCATCACCTTCAAACCTGACCAATCTGTGCTTGAAGTAATCGAAATTCTTTTAAAGAAAAAAATTTCCGGTGGACCGGTTGTTAACGATAAGAATGAATTGGTCGGTATCATTTCCGAAGGCGATTGTATGAAACAGCTCAGTGATTGCCGCTACCACAACCACCCAATGGAGGACGTGAAAGTGGAACTGCACATGATTAAAAACGTAGATACTATTGATGGGGAAATGAATGTGCTAGATGCAGCCAGTAAATTTTTGGAATCGAAACACCGCCGTTTTCCGATCGTAGAAAATGGAAAACTAGTGGGCCAAATAAGCCAGAGCGATGTGCTACGGGCCGCAATGGAACTGAAAGGACAATCGTGGTAATTACTCGTTTTCCCTAAAAATTATTTCAATTCTTTTATCGGGAATCAACCATATGAAAGCTACCAAAATGTAAAGTGCCGCCGCGATCCACGGTATATAAAATGCAGAAATTATTGCAATTAGATATATAACTGGTGAAGCTTTTCCTTTTAAATCCTTTCCCAACGCTTTCGATAGTAAAGAGTCTTTCCCTTGAGCAGCTAAAATTCTATTTTGAAGAATAAAATAAGCTATTGCTGCCATCAATAAAACTATACCGTATAGCGCCATTGGTAGTTTTGCAAAATTATTTTCGCCCATCCACCCCGTTGCAAAAGGAATCAACGACAACCAAAAGAGCAAATGAAGATTTGCCCATAATATACCACCATTCACTTTTTTGACGGCATGCATCATATGGTGGTGGTTGTTCCAGTAAATTCCTATGTAAATAAAACTAAGTACGTAACTTAATAAAATTGGCAATAGGGGTATTATGGCTTCCATATCTGTGCCATGGGGCACCTTTATTTCCAATACCATAATTGTGATTATAATGGCGAGAACGCCATCACTAAAGGCTTCTAATCTGTTGCTGTTCATAAACTATTTCTTTAATATATCCGGAGAAGTTAATTTTCAAATGATTAAAATACGGAAATTTCAATTAACAAGATAATCATATAAATAATTGATATACAGTTATTTATATTTTATATAGACATTTACAAACGTTTACAAACAACTATAAACGAAAGTAAGTAAGTAACAACCAACTAAAATTTGGAAGCCAATGTAAGTTTGTCCTGTCGAATAAAATGAAGTTCGATAGTATCAATTGTTTAACATTAAATATTAGAAATTATGAGTACGCTTAGAAACAAAGTACAGTTGATTGGAAACTTGGGAAACGATCCCGAAATTGTAAATCTTGATGGTGGAAAGAAACTTGCCAAGTTTAGCATCGCCACAAATGAAAGTTACAAAAACCAAAAAGGTGAAAAGATTACAGACACCCAATGGCACAACATTGTAGCCTGGGGAAAAACGGCTGAGATCATTGAAAATTATGTCACAAAAGGAAAAGAAGTGGCAATAGAAGGAAAACTGACTTCCAGATCATATGATGATAAAGAAGGAGTCAAAAGATACATTACAGAGGTTGTATGTAACGAGCTAGTCATGCTGGGGAGTAAATAAATGACTGGCTTACAAAACCCCCACTTTTAGTGGGGGTTTATTTTTTTTAAAGTTTGAATCGTTATTTTTACAAAAATGGAAACAACTACCCAGCTAAATAAGTTCGATCTGCTCAAAACACATTTCGGCTACGAGAAATTTCTTCCAAATCAGGAAGAAATAATAAATAATGTTTTAGAGAAAAAAGACACCATTGCCATTATGCCCACGGGCGGTGGCAAATCTCTATGTTTTCAATTGTCAGCCTTGGCTCTGGAAGGAACTGCCATTGTTATTTCTCCACTAATTGCTTTAATGAAAGATCAAGTGGATGCATTAAAAGCAAATGGGATTTCAGCGACTTTTTTTAACAGTTCTCAACCTTACGAAGAGCAGCAACAGGTTTTAAAAGATCTGCAAAATGGAAATTTAAAGTTATTATATGTAGCTCCCGAAAGTCTTCCACTATTGAATTTTATTCTGAATTCAATAAAAATAAGTCTTTTTGCAGTTGATGAAGCGCACTGTATTTCCAGTTGGGGCCACGATTTTCGCCCAGCTTATACGCAACTGAAAAGTTTGAAGGAACAATATCCAAACGTTCCGTTAATCGCATTAACCGCAACAGCAGACGGAGCTACTCGGGAAGATATTGCAACGCAACTTGTTATTCCCAATGCCAAAACATTCATAGCTTCTTTTGATAGACCAAATTTGTATTTGGATGTTCGCCCTGGCCAAAACCGCAACAAGCAGATTTTGGATTTTCTGAAAAACCATTCTGATGAAAGTGGGATCATTTATTGTTTAAGCAGAAAAAGCACAGAAAAACTTGCGGCAACACTAAAATCTAAAGGTTACAAAGCTGAAGCCTACCACGCGGGGATCACTTCCGAAGAAAGAAGTAGCATTCAAGATAATTTCACGAATGATAGAACACCCATAATTGTGGCCACTATCGCATTCGGAATGGGCATCGACAAAAGCAACGTGCGCTGGGTAATTCATTATAATATGCCAAAGAATATTGAAGGGTATTATCAGGAAATAGGTCGTAGCGGAAGAGATGGCTTGCCTTCTCATACCATTCTTTTTTACAGTTTTGCCGATGTTATTATGCTTCGGAAGTTTGCTGAAGGTTCCGAAACAGAAACGTATCAATTGGCAAAACTCGAACGTATGCAACAATTCGCTGAAGCGCTGAGTTGTAGAAGAAAAGCTTTACTCGGTTATTTTGGGGAACACATCACCGAAGATTGCGGCAACTGCGATATCTGCAAAACTCCTCCCAAATATTTTGACGGTACGCTTATCGCCCAAAAAGTCTGTTCCGCTGTGGCTAGATTACAGGAACAAGAAGCATTGGGAATGGTTTTGGACGTACTTCGCGGATCACAAAATGCTCAGGTATACGAAAAAGGTTACCAAAACATAAAAACTTTCGGCGCTGCAAAAGATGTTTCATGGCGTGATTTACAGCAATATATTATCCAACTTCTAAATCAAGGAGTTTTACAAATTTATTTTCACGAAAACGGGCGGTTGTTGCTTACGCCTTTCGCAAAAAAAGTTTTGTATGAAGGCAAAAAAGTTCGGTTAGCAAACATAATACAGGAAACAGAAAAGATGAAAACAGAAAGAACGCCACGAAAACGTGCTGATCTTTTTGAAAAATTGAAATCCCTTCGCCTAAAATTAGCACAGGAAGCTGGTATGCCTGCATATATCGTGTTCAGCGACGCAGCTTTGGAAGACATGGAATACAAAAAGCCGCGAAATCTAGAAGAGTTTGCAGATATTTCGGGTGTTGGGAAAGCTAAACTAGAAAAGTATGCAGAGGATTTCCTAAAAGTCATAAATCGGCATTTGGACGGTTTGGAAAGCGACTTACCAACGCATGAACGCAGTTATAAAATGTTTACTGAAGATAATATTTTACCTGAGGAAATTGCTAAGAAACGTGGACTTTCGGAAGATTCGGTTTATGGACATTTCATAAAAATGCATCAATTAGGAAGTGAATTTGACTTTTCGGAATTTATTTCTCCTGAAGAAATTCAACAAATAAAAAACGCTCAGAAAACTCTCGAAAATCCCGAGGCATTAAAGCCGTATTTTGAATATTTTGAAGAAAAGATTCCGTATTGGAAGATAAAACTGGGATTGTATTTGGGAAACTGAAACCCAATAAAAAGAAATTCATTTGTATGATCGGAACGAGAAATACTATTCAAAATCTTTAAAACGATAGCAATATTTCAAACAAACCTAACAATTATCATATTTTAAAAAGAAAGCAAGTCGGAACTTTGCAGTCATTTTTCAATATTTAAGTAAATGACTTCCTCTGGAAAAATAGAATTAATGGCTCCGGCTGGTAATTTTGAATCTTTGCAAGCCGCATTGGATAATGGTGCGGACTCAGTATATTTTGGTGTTGAGCAATTAAATATGCGGGCTCGAGCAAGTATAAATTTCACCATTGATGACCTTACGGAAATTGCAAAACGTTGTAAAGAGAAAAATGTACGCACCTATCTTACCCTTAACACCATCATTTACGACCACGATCTATCATTAATCAAAACGCTGTTGGATGCTGCAAAAGCTGCTGAACTGACCGCCGTTATTGCAATGGACCAAGCTGTGATTGCGTACGCCAGACAGATTGGAATGGAAGTTCATATTTCAACCCAAATAAATATTACCAATATTGAAGCTGTGAAATTCTACGCGCTTTTTGCGGATACAATGGTAATGAGCCGAGAATTAAGCCTGCGACAAATAAGGAAAATAACCGAACAAATAGAGAAAGAACAAGTTAAAGGCCCCTCTGGAAATTTGGTTGAAGTTGAAATTTTTGGCCACGGGGCACTTTGTATGGCTGTTTCGGGTAAATGTTATTTGAGTCTTCATTCGCACAATTCCTCGGCTAATCGCGGAGCATGTAAGCAAAATTGTAGAAAAAAATACACAGTTATAGATCAAGAAACTGGTTTTGAGATTGAATTGGACAACGAGTATATGATGTCGCCCAAAGATCTTTGCACTGTGGATTTTTTGGATCAAGTGATTGAAACCGGCGTAAAAGTTTTAAAGCTAGAGGGCCGCGGCCGCGCACCGGAGTATGTGGCTACAGTCACCAAAACCTATCGTGAAGCTATCGATGCTTATTACGATGGAACCTATTCTGAAGTAAAAGTGAAAAGGTGGATGACTGAGTTGGCAAAGGTTTACAATCGCGGTTTTTGGAGCGGCTATTATTTGGGCCAAAAGCTAGGGGAATGGAGCAATACGGATGGTTCACAAGCAACACAAAAGAAAGTGTATATTGGTAAAGGAGTACATTATTTTCCTAAAACCAAAATTGCAGAATTCAAGATTGAAGCATACGATTTAAACTTAGGTGATAAAATTTTGGTTACAGGTCCTACCACTGGCACAAAGGAGTTTGACCTTTTTGAAATGCTGGTAAACGACCTACCGCTTTCTATTGCAAAAAAAGGCGATTCCTGTACGATTCCAACATCTTTCCGGGTGCGACCTTCAGATAAATTGTATAAAATAGTTTCTACCTAAAATGTTTGTAATAACACTTCAACGCAATAAATGTATTGGTTGTAACTATTGTGTAGAGTTAGCACCAGCCTATTTCCGAATGTCGAAAAAAGACGGGAAGACCGTATTGTTGCATTCTGAAGAAAAAAGCGGATTTTTTACGCACAAAATTGTAAACAACGCCGAATTTGAAATCTGCGAACGTGCCTCCAAAGCTTGCCCTATAAAAATTATTACAACCAAGCTTATCTAAAATTGACAGCTTGCAAACGAGTTATTTGTGAAGTTTTAGTTGTATTCGCTTTCGTTCCACATCCACATCAAGCACTTTACTATTGGTTCAAATACAAGTACTCTACTCACAATAACCTTTAAAGGAATGATAAACCACTTTAATGGATTTACTATTTCAGAAAACTTAGTATTGTAACAGATTTGTAACTAAAGCAAAAGGAAGTTTTATACTTAAAAGAATTTTTAATCATGGAAGAAAAATTAATCTTAAAGAAATTTATCATTTTACCAATCCTCACTATACTGTTTTGTTTTTCCTTTTCCGAAAGTATAGCTCAACAAGAAACTATTCAAAACATTACTGGAGAAGCTACTATTACAAAATCAACAGTTTCAGTACCTTCTATTCCTACAGGAGAACCATTTAATTATAAAATAACATTTCAAAATTTAAATCAAGCCAATACACTTTCCATGACAGATATCCTACCTGCGGGTCTTTGTTATACAGCCAGTGATATTATTGCCGACCCTACTTTCATTGATTTTAATGGTAATGTTGTTCCCAACCCTAATACCATTCCAGGGCTTATTGACACTAGTAGTCTTCCAACTGTTCTTTTTAATATTCCAAATAATATTCAACGAGGATCTTTTACAATTACAGTAACTTTTTGCGCAGGAGTAACCGCAGATGGTTTTACGGTAACTAACGATATTTGTGGTGATTATGGCATTGGCTCAAATGTTGAAACTTTTTGCACAACAACTGGGATTACAAGTACTGCTTCTGCGGTAAACCCTTGGGGAGAAATAACAAAAGAGCCTTTATTTCCTGCTATTGCAGGGTCCAATGGAGACTATTATATCCCAACGTCTGGTGGGGTATCTAATTATAAAATTAGAATTCAAAAAAGCCCGCCTTATGAGTCTTCAGTTTTTGGAATGTTGAATCTTACCAACGTAACAATTTCTGAAATGTTTCTACCATGTGCATCTGTTTCTTTAATAAGTGGCCCAGGAAATTTAGATCCATTAACCAATACAATTACATTAAACAATGACTTACAGGGAAGTGTCCCCTATGAATTCGTAGAGTTTATTGTGAGTGTAGATTATACCGGCTGTGGACCTTTTAGCAATAATCAAGTAATTTCAAATACAGTAGAACTAAACGGTACTCCCGTGGGAGAAACCCCAATAATCAATATAGATTCTGATTCTGCAGATGTTATTGCGGTGGATAATTTACCCCTGCCTAATGGTTCCTCAAGTATTGTAAAAACAGTGGAAGTTTCTAACCCTGTTCCAGGGTGCCTTGGGATGTACATTATTGATTTTACCAATACCGATAACAGACCCATATCTTTTTCTGAAATAACTGATCTGCTTCCTAACAATATCTTGCCTCAAAATATTTCAATTACAGGTTTGATTAATTCAGCTTCAATAACAGATACTTTTGATTTAATTGTAAATAATGGAACTCCAACGCCGTTTTCAATGGCTACAGGGTTTTCTGGAAACCCATGGACAGGAAGTAATAATTCATTCACATTAACTGCTCAAACAAATACACTTTTATTCCCTGGTGATAGGATATATATAACTATAGAATTCATAATAGATGTGACCAACCCGATAGGTTCAGTCATTGCTAATTGTGCAGATTTTGACGGTTCAATCATAGATATTCCTAATAATATTAATCTTCCGGTACCAAGTAATAGTTGTGTGTCATTTACCATAGAATCCCCCGAAGTAAAATTATGCGCTACCAAAGGGGTTAGAAAAGCAAATACTTCGAATCCTTTTACAGACTTTATAACCAATATTGTTCCTACTGATGAACTAGAGTTTCAAATATGTGTGCAAAATAATGGCAGTGTTGACTATAATGGAGATCTGGTAGATGTGTTGGATGCTAAATATGAATTTATTTCTGTTGTATCGGACAATTTACCCTCTGGAACTACTTTTAATCAGAATGGGCAAACATTAACTTGGGGTAATATTGATTTATTCCAAAATTGTAATGCCTTTACGGGAATTTATGGTTGCCTAAATCCTTCAAGCCCCTCATACTGTGTTGTTATTAAAGTTAGGGTCAAACCCTTGACCCCCCCGGGAAATATAGATAATGTTGCTACAATAACAGGAGCCAATGCCAATCCAGAAACTACAGAGCTTGCCAAAGTGAATATTATTCAAGCTTCGGTTTTAAAACTAGAACAAGAAGTCACTAAGGATCTTACAAATTATGGGCAAACAATTACATTAAATCCACTTTGTGACATTAAAGTTTTTTATAAAATTACTATTACCAATTTAGGGAATATTCCTGTTGCCCAACATCAAATAATTAATGAATTCCCACATATTGGAGATGTTTACTACCCTACAACACTTTCACGCAACAGTAGTTTTTCTTATAAAATAGTAGAGGATTATAATTCGCCAGATTACTTAATTTCTTATTTAAATATTGTTCCTTCAGCTACAACGACCCCCCCAAATTTTGATTGTAACACGGTTCCGCCAGGCAACCCATTTCCAAGTACGTCTGATATTACAATGGTTTTTGATAGTCAAAATTCACTAGCTATGGGAGCAAGTAATACTGTAATGATTGAAGCTACAATTGACAATCCATATGTTTTAAGCTCAGGTGACCTAGCGGTTAACAGTGCTTATTTTGTTGACTGTGGAACAAGTAATGGAAATATTATAGTGCCCACAAATATGACTCAAGTTACGATAGAATCTCCATTAGACTCTTGTACCCCATTAGCGCTTGATCCTTATGCTAATGCCGTTCCAGATGTCATAGACACTACGATTCAACAAGAATTAACTTCTGGAGGTGTGGCAATGAGAGATAAAGAATATGGAGATTTTGATAATGATTATGACCTAGATGTTATTTACACAAAAAATAATTACGAATTATTTGTACTTGAAAACACTGCAGGACCTGGTGTTTTACCTGTTTATAATACTCCTGGCACCTCTCTAAACATTACAAATTATGCATACTCATTTAGACTAATAGATTGGGATAATGATGGATGGCAAGACTTAGTAGTTTTTGATTCGGATCCTGGACAAACCACGTATCAAATTTCACTTTATTTAAATAATGGAAATGGAACCTTTCCAGCAACGTCCTCAGCAACATTCCTACAAGCCACTATAGATTTCCCCTTAGACGATATGTTTATAGAATTAGGAGATCTTAATGGAGACAATCTTCCAGATTTATTGATGAGTAGTCAAGGAGGCAATTATGGTACGGCCTATTTCGAAAATACAGGTGTATCCTCACCCTATTTTATATTGCCTGCTCCACAATCATATACACCAGGAGCATTTTCAATTAATAATATTTTTATTCCTGGGGATAATGGTAGTTACCCCACACCAGAAATTTTTGATGCTGATTGCGATGGCGACAATGATATATTTCTTTCAGACCCATTATATAGCGGTCCAAGTTTTGGAGGTGGTAAAGTTTTCTATCATGAAAATAATGGCGCTCCAACCACTGGTACACTCCCAGATATAAATACAACGGGGCTTGCAGGTCAATTTGGTTTTGTTGAAATCTTAAATAATGATTTACGGTGTGACTGGGTAATCATGAGATTTGTAGATTACCTAAACAATGGATGCCCAGTTGCGGTTTCATTTAACCCATGTAACGATGAGTTTTTCTATTACAATAGGATATGCTATACGTGCGACACCGTACTATCTGTTTCAGATATTCAATATGAACTAAATGAAGATGACATAGTCCTTTACCCTAATCCGTCAAATGATTTTATTACAATAGAAAGTAAAGAAAATAGAGATTTAGAGTCTGTTGAAATTTATGGTATTACCGGAGCTCTAATTCTTAAAACAAAGAAAACAAATGAGCCTATCTATGTAGGTTCACTTAGCGCTGGTATTTATTTCATAAAAATACACTGTGAAGGAAAATATATTTCAAAAAAATTAATTAAAAATTAAGTCTATGAAAATGCTATCGTCATTTTATTTATTCTTTTGGTATAGCGGGTAATGTCCAAACCTTTGTTTCAAATGATACTTTTGAGCAAAAACTAATAGATTTGGGGTATGATAATGGCCCACTCGATGACTTTGTTATAACAGTAAATATCAATATAGTCAAGACTTTAAATATCTCAAAATCTGGCATTTTGGATATTACAGGAATTGAAGATTTTATAGCACTGGAGATTTTAATTTGTCAGAAGAATAAAATCTCCAATTTAGACTTAAGTAATAACCTGACCTTAAAACTATATAATAGTATATTTATACGTGGTTAAATACCTATTACTTCTCGTATTTTTTCTTGGCCTTGTTTGTTCTCAAGCCCAAGTACCCATTCACTATACCACAAAACAAGGCTTGCCAACCAATCATGTGTATGACATGGCAGAAGATATAAATGGATTTATGTGGTTTGCCACAAAACAAGGTTTGGTAAAGTACGATGGTGAAACTTTTAAAACCTTTACTATAAAAGATGGTCTGCCAAATAATGACACATGGCTTTTAGAACCCGATTTACAGGGTAGATTATGGTACTTTACTAAAAGTGCTTATCAAGGGTATATTAAATACGATAGCATTTACAAGTTTGCTGAAAAAAACAAAAAAGTTATTACACCACGTTTTGTTTATAAAACCAAAGACAGCTTATGGTTTTATGGCACCTCTGGCGTGCAAACTTTTAGTAAAACACATATTATTAATTCAGGTCCCTATAACATGGATGGGTTACCATATTTTAGTGCAAAGACGCTTGCTATTCAAGAGCAATATGGGTCTAATTTGGGCAAGATTATGCCCTTTTTTATAAACCCTGAAACCAAAGAATATATTTTTATTAATCAAAATCAATTACTTGTTTACGATTGGGATTTACAATTAAAAAAAGAAATCCCCATTCATATTCCACAAGCATATAATCTAAATAAAATTCAAAACCAAGGCTTACTCTATAACCAAATGGGATTTTTTGCTATGGATAAAGGAGTGTTATTTATCGATTTTAAAAATTACACTACCACCTATAAATCATTTAAAGAAATGGTTGGTGTAGATGAAGTAAAATATTTTAGATGCAGAGGCTTAAAAGAGGAAATCCAAGTTAGTATTCCAGGCCATTTAATGGTTTTTGATTATAATTTGAAGCTAAAAAACACCTATGCTTTTCCAGAAGAATTAAGCCAATCCAGCTATAAAGATAGAAACGGCAATATTTGGTTAACAGATTTAGCTAATGGAGTTTCTTTGCTCCCAAATTCCCAGCTTCAAACACAGCAGTATTTGCAAAACCAAAAAGTGCAAAAAATAAATAGTATTCAAGGTGATTTTTATGCAGGAATTAATGATGATGGCTTTTATAAACTAGATAAAAATACAAATACGTTTAAGCCTTTAAACCAATTTAATAGAGCCAATGCTGAAGTTTATCAAATAAAAGAAGATGCTGTTTCGAATCAAAACTATTTTATAACTGCTAATAAAACTTATAGTTTAAAAACTTCAAAGCTTGGAGAATTAAAAATTAAAACTCTTAAAGAGTATGGCTCTAATAATTCTTTTTTAGTAGGTATCAAAGATATTATATACTACAAAGGTTATAACTATTTTGTTACCAGTTCTTATTTAATTAAAAATAAAAACCCATTAGAACCCTCCCTAAATATTGCTGCAAAATCAGGACTGCTTTTTGCAGAAGTATATAAAAACCAACTGTATATTGCAGGTAGCGATGGGTTATATCAAGTTATAAACGATTCATTGGTTAGACCAAAACTTAAAAATGAGTTACTCGATATACCTATAAGCAGTATTGCTTCTAATAATGATTATTTATTAGTTGGTACCGATGGCAGAGGTGTGTATTTATATGCGGAAAGTGAGTTGTTTCACTTAAAAGAAACGGATGGCTTGTCTGTACAACGCATTATTCAAGAAGATAACGATCTATGGCTAGCTACCCAAAAGGGCGTAAAAAAAATTGAATTAAACCAAGAAAATTTAACAGACTCTAAAATTGTTGATGCCTTTTACGGTACAGATGGCTTGTTGCAAAATAACACTAATGATATTTTTATTGACGCCCATTATTTATATGCCGCAAGTGATATGGGTTTAGCCAAGTTAGATGTAAATAACCTGGTTTATAAACAGCTCCCCAAACTTTATTTTAAAACCCAAAACGACACCTTATTTTATAAGAATGGCGCACGAGATCATGTAACTATCACCTTTGCTTTGCAAGATTATGTAAACCAAGAACACATAACCTATAAATACAGATTGTTGCCTACACAAAAAGAATGGATAACCTCAGGAACCAAAACACTTAATTTTTCTAATCTAGCACCCAAATTATACACTTTAGAAATAACCGCCACAGACCAACATAACAATCAGAGTATATCCAGACAATATCTAAATATTATTCCAGGATGGTATCAAAACATTTATAGTAAAATAGGCTTTGCACTTATTGTATTGTTTAGTTTTCTACTTTTTGTAAATAAATTAAAACACCGTATTCTTAAAAAAGAGCAAGCCAAGGCCCAACAAGAAAAACGGGTGGCTGGTTTAGAGTTGCAAGCATTGCGTAGCCAAATGAATCCACATTTTGTACATAATTCTTTAAATGCTATACTGTATTTTATTCAACGCAACGAGGTAGAACTTTCTGAAAATTATTTGTCTAAGTTTTCAAAATTAATTCGATTATTTTTTGAATATTCCAGACGCCAAAATATAACTATTAAAGAGGAACTAAACTTATTAAATAATTATCTAGAAATAGAAAAATTAAGGTTTGAAGAAAAATTACAATATCAAATTAATGTTTGTGATAAGATTGATGAAGAAGATCAGCTCATTCCTTCTATGTTACTCCAGCCTATTTTAGAAAATGCAATCAACCACGGATTATTTCACAAAAAAGAAAACGGAAAAGTAACGATTGATTTTAAGCAAATTAAAGAACATACTTTTCAGGTTACGGTGAAAGACAATGGTATTGGGATTAACAAAGCAAAAGATCTTTTTAAAGTTTCTTCAAAGAACTATCAATCCAATTCTTCAGCAGTACTTCACGAACGCTTAGATTTATTGAATAAAAGCAACGAATGGTTAATTGTGTATACTATTAAAGATCTTTCCGAAATAGATATTAAAACAACAGGAACTTTGGTAACATTAATTTTCACGCAAAAATATTCTAATTAATGACTGTAAATGCAATATTAATAGACGATGAACGCAAAGCATTGGCAATTCTAAAAAATAAATTAGAGCGGTTGTGCCCAAATGTATCCATTGTTGCAGAAACTCAAGACCCAAAAGAAGGATTAGAGCTTATTCAAAAATTAAAACCTCAATTGGTATTTCTAGATATTGCTATGCCAAAAATGAGTGGGTTTGACCTATTGGCAGAAATTAAAGACCCAGACTTTGAAATTATTTTTGCCACTGCGTTTGACAATTATGCCATTGAAGCCATAAAACATTGTGCTATTGGCTACTTAGTAAAGCCTGTGGACAATAAAGATTTAGTAGAAACAGTGAACAAAGCCATTCAAAATATAATTGACAAATCTGCTCTTAAAAAAAACAAACTGTTAATAGAAAATCTAGGAGTGCAGACCTTTCAAAACAAAAAAATTGTTATTCCATCTCATGAAGGATTAGAGTTTGTAAAAATGTCAGACATTATTCATTTTGAAGGTGATAATGGATATACACTAATACATTTCATAAAAAGAAAGCCAATTTTAAGTTCGTATAGCATTGGTTATTTTAATAAACTACTTGAAAATCAATCCTTTTATTTAATCCATAAATCCTACTTAATTAATTTAAGCCATATTGAAAAATACCTAAATGAGGGGTATGTAATTTTAACCAATGACCATAAGTTATCTGTTTCTAGGAATAGGCGTTCGGGTTTTTTAAATATTCTTAAAAATTAAATAGCTCACTTAATTATATGTAAAAATAACTACTATTCTATAGACTTTTTGTGAAGTTTCAACTGAATCCGTTTCCTCTCAACATCCACATCAAGCACTTTTACAATGATTTGTTGATGCAAATGCACATGCTCACTCACATCAGAAACATATGCATCAGCAAGATTCGAAACATGAATTAGGCCACTTTCCTTTATTCCAATATCCACAAAACAGCCGAAATTAGTGATGTTATTCACAATTCCGGGCAATAATTGCCCTTCCTGCAAATCGTTGATAGTTTTTATGTTTTGATTGAAAGTAAAAACCTTTGCCTCTTCACGAATGTCAAGTCCGGGTTTTTCAAGTTCTTTGATAATATCTTTTAAAGTGGGAAGGCCGATTTTTTCGGTGATGTATTTTTCAAGATTTATTTTCTGAAGAAGGGATTTATTTCCGATTAATTCTGAAACTTTTACACTTTCATCCTTCGCCATTTTTGAGACCACCGAATAACTTTCGGGATGTACTGAGGAATCGTCCAATGGATTATCGCCATTTTTTATTCGAAGAAATCCAGCTGCCTGCTCAAACGCTTTTCCGCCCAAACGTGGAACTTTCTTAACTTCTTCTCTCGAAGAAAATGCGCCATTCTCTTCCCGAAAGTTTACCACGTTTTCAGCCAATTTTCGGCCTATTCCCGATACGTAACTCAACAGTGGGACACTTGCCGTATTTATATTTACGCCAACGGCATTTACGCATAATTCCACCGAAGTGTCCAGCGAATTTTTCAATTTTGTTTGGTCCACATCGTGCTGATATTGGCCAACACCAATGGATTTAGCGTCAATTTTTACAAGTTCCGCAAGCGGGTCCTGCAAACGGCGCCCGATAGAGACCGAACCTCGCACGGTAACGTCGTAATTAGGGAATTCATCTCTTGCAATTTTTGAAGCCGAATAGATAGAAGCACCAGCCTCACTCACTACAAAAACCTGCATTGCATTTTTAAACTGGATTCGTTTTATGAATTGTTCGGTTTCCCGTGAAGCAGTTCCGTTTCCAATTGCAATAGCTTCAATTTTATAAGCATCGGCGAGTGAACTTATCTTTTTCATCGATCCTTTTGTATCATTTTTTGGAGGGTGCGGATAAATGGTTTCGTTATGTTTCAAACCACCTTGGGCATCTAAGCAAACCACTTTGCAACCTGTTCTAAAACCAGGATCAATAGCCAAAACGCGTTTTTCACCCAAAGGTGAACCTAGTAAAAGCTGTTTTAAATTTTTAGCGAAAACTTTAATTGCTGTTTCGTCTGCCTTTTCCTTTGCCACAGAAAGAGCTTCGTTTGAAAGTGCAGGAAACAACAGCCGTTTGTAACTGTCTTCAATGGCCAGTTTTATTTGTTTTGAAGCGGCATCATTAGATTTTATGATGCGATCTTCCATTTTTGAAATAGCTTTTTCATCATCAATTTCTATTTTTTGGCGAATAAAACCTTCGGAAGTAGCCCGAAGTATTGCCAATAATCTGTGTGAGGGAATTCTATTTAAAGCTTCGTTCCAATCGAAGTAATCTCTGAATTTCTGTGCTTTTTCGTCATCTTCAAGCTTCTTTACAACTTTGGTTGAAATCGCTGCGAAGCGTTCCAATTGGTGCCGCAGCATATTCCGAATATCGGTGCGCTCGTTTATCCATTCGGCAATAATGTGGCGCGCGCCTTTCAACGTTTCGTCTTCAGAATTTACTTCGCTTTTTACATACTTTGAAGCAAGTGAAGAAATATCGGAACTCGAGATACTTCGGGTCTGCCCCATTAAAATTTTCGCCAAGGGTTCCAAGCCATTTTCACGGGCAGTATCTGCCTTTGTTTTTCGTTTCTTTTTGTAAGGCAAATACAAGTCTTCCAAAGTGATTAAATCTGTCGCTTCCTCAATTTTTTTCTGAAGTTCAGAAGTCAAAACCTCTTGTTCTTCTAACGATTTTAAGATTGCAACTTTCCGCTTTTCCAGCGCTTCAAACTGTTCCTTGAATTTTACAATATCGCCAATCTGAACCTCATCTAGATTTCCGGTCAATTCTTTTCTATAGCGCGAAATGAAAGGAATGGTGCAATCTTCGTTTAAAAGCTTAACTGTATTTTCAACGCTTTTTTTGGGAAGCTGGGTTTGAGAGGTTATGTATTGAAGAAGGTTGCTCATTCGTTAAAATTATTCTGAAAATTTAAGAAGTTGATATGTACTTTTTTTATTATCATAATATCCATACAGATACCCGTTTTTATATATTATTACATTTTCGGCATCTTTTTTTTCTAAACTTTCAGCAAACAGTTTAATAGTATCAAATAGATTTGGAGTAATCTCACCATTGATATGATTAAAATCTGAATCAAAAAGAGTTTCAATTCGAATACTTTTTGAGTTTGTATAGTTCTTGTATGCCCAAAAAGTTGAATTAAGAATTGAAAAATTGACTGAACCAATTGAACCAATAGGGAATCCACCAGCTGTGTTTGATGATACTTCCGTAATTACTTCTTTAATGCCACCCATTGTAATTTGATATGAGTTATTTATTGAAAATACACTGATCCCTATTTTCGTGGAGGAAATTTTCCTAAGAAACCTTGCCGTCTTTTCCAATTCTCTCACTCTTTCTTTATTAAAATACCCACCTTCTTGAATTATTGGGGAGTTTTTGAAATCGATACTATCGTCTTTATTTAAATTTATTTCTTTCAAAATTTCTCCATTTTTCAATGATTGGACGGTAAAGTTCATTTCAGTATTTGAAGAAGCAATGAAAAATATTTTATCATTGCTGATAAAACTATTGCTTAATGACAAGCCTATCGATTCAGCCACTCGTGGCTTTTTTAGTTCGCTAAATTTAAGCTCCAATTCTGGAACTGTAATTTCAATAACGTACGTTGCATGTCTAACTTTATCTAAAGTGAGTATAAAACTGTTTTCGCGAATATAAAATTTTAAGGGATTGCTGACAATTTCGATGGAATTAGGGATGGATTCATCAATTTTTGAAACTTCAATTTCTCCAATCAATCCATCATTTACAGCTAATAATTGGAATAAAGTGATTTCTGCATTATTGGTTGTCAAAAATTGTTTGTTAGACAAATCGAAAGTCTTTTTTGAAAAGCTCCCATTATGTTGAAAAACATAAAGATGAAGAATGGATGTATTTCTTTCAACTGATAAAATAAAAAATTTATCGTCTTTACTATATGATTGAATAAATTCTTCTTTTTTAAGAGAGACATTTAATTCAGTTTCAATACTTTTTGAAATATCAAAATTAAATAAGACACTTCCGAATTTTGAATTGTACTGATTTTTTAAGAATAGCCTTATTTCATTATTTGAAACCGTATAACCAATTATTTCATTATAACTATTTGGTAAACCGTTGGAAGCATAACTACCAATAGGTTTCATGTTTTTATCAAACATATAACCATTCAAGGTTTTATTGTCGTCTAAAAACAATGTGAAAGTTCCATCATTTTTGTTCTCAACAAAGAATGAATCTTTTACGTTTCTCCTTCCCGTTTTTAAATCATTTGGAATTGTTAGAAATTGCTCTTGGGCAAGCGCGGAAATACTGATAAAAAATATGGGCAAAAGTAGTTTGAGCATTTTGTTTATGAATATTGAGAAATGAAACTAAATTGTTATTTATATAATTTATAAAGGCTATAAATCTCCACTTTTTTGGCAAAATAGCCAAATACATATTGATCTTCGACCTTAAAAATGGTTTCTGCTTGGGTCCCACCAATTTTTTCCAAAGATGTTTTTATTGTATCGAATGGATTTTCGGGGACCTCGCCTTCCACGTGATTTAAATCTTCATTGAATAAACCCGTTATTTTTACGGATTTGGTATTTTTATAAAGAGAATAGCTGGTGGTAAGCTGATTTATGGAGGAAACCACAATGGCACCCACCATCCCGCCCAAGGCGCCACCCATAATTACATAGCCATTTTCCTTTTCTGCGGTGCTGCCCATTGTTATTTGGTAAGTCCCTTCTGATTTATATACGGACAGCCCAATATCTCCCGCTACTGTTTTGCGGAGAAATTGGTTGGTAGTTTCAAGCTCTCGATATGCTTTAAAGTCTCCACCTTCTTGAACTATCGGGGTATTTTTTAGGTAAAGTTCATCATCATCGGTTAATGAATATTCTTTGATAATTTCTTCTGAAGTCAAATCATAAATACGAAATTTGAGAATATCTGAATTGGCGATCAACTGAAAAAGCTTACCATCATCCACGAAACTATTTGTGCGAAGAGCCATTTTAAATCCGTCAATGGTAGGTTTTTCAAAGCGCCTTACATTTTTTTCGAAAGTTTGCAGATCTATATTTATTACATAAGTGAACTCAATAGCGTCATCTGAGGTTAGGATAAGATTTTTTCCGTTTTGGTACAGTTTTATTTTCTTTGAAGTTAGCTCGAGGGAATTGGGTTCGCCAACTTCTACCGAACTTATTTCAGAATCCTTCAAAATGTCATAGAGTCTACGTGATCTATCTTTTCTATCTAAAAAATCCGCTTTATCAAATGCTACTTCGGTCAAAGTTGGCTTCAACATATTTTTAAAGCTGTAAAAATTCAGTTGTGAAGAAAAAGTGGGTAGCGTCAATAGATAGACGTTGTTATTATAATTAACCGCATCGAGAACTTTTTCGCCTTTTATTTTAAAATCCAGTTCTTGTGAAGTCCCCGTTTCGGTTTCGAAATCAAAGCGTATCAGGCCGTAGCTTCTGCCATTAAGGGTATTCATTAATAAGGAAATGTTTTTTCCTTCAATTTGATAGCCAAGAATCGACTTGAATTTTGAAGAAAGATCGGGTGCGCTCAGCCTGCCAATTTCTTCAAAATTCTTATTGTACAAAATTCCGAAAACCTGATCATTACCTTCAAGAAATATTGCGAAGTTGCCTGTTTTAGAATCCTCAACGTTAAAAGATTGTTTTACTTTTCCGAAATTTCCGTGAATATCCGTAATCTTTATTTGGGATTGCATTGTAAAAACAACACCAAATAAAAAATATAATGGTAAGAATTTCATTAAATGGTATTTGTGATTAATTAATCGTCGCCCCGTTCTCAACCCCTTCTTCTCCAGGATTTACAAAAACAAGTTTCCCTTCCGCATTTTCCGTCATCAAAATCATTCCTTGACTTTCCACGCCACGAAGTGTTCGTGGCGCAAGATTTACCAAAACAGTGACTTTTTTACCAATAATATCTTCAGCTTTAAAACTTTGGGCGATGCCAGAAACAATGGTGCGAACATCAATGCCTGTATCAATTTTTAAAACCAAAAGTTTATCTGCTTTGGGCATTTTTTCAGCTTCTATAATTGTTCCCACGCGCATATCAAGTTTTGCGAAATCATCGTATTGAATGGTTTCTTTCTGTGGAGTTACCTTTTTGTTCGCGGCTTCATTCATCTTTTTACTGGCTTGTAGTTTATCTAATTGTTTTTGAATTTGCTCGTCTTCTATTTTGCTGAAAAGCAATTCGGCCTTGTCCAATTTATGTCCGGGTTTTAGTAATTCTGATTTTGATGAAACGTCGTTCCAAGAAAGTGCTTCGACAAGCTCAGCGTGACCAAGCATATGCCTTAACTTTTCACTTGTAAACGGCAAAAACGGTTCACTCAAAACTGCCAAGGCGGAAGCAATTTGCAACGCAACATACATTACGGTTTTGGTTCGCTCCTCATCGGTTTTGATGGTTTTCCAAGGCTCTTCATCTGCAAGATATTTGTTTCCAAGACGTGCAACGTTCATCAATTCTCCCTGTGCTTCGCGAAAACGGTAACGCTCCAGCGAACTTGCAATTACCGTTGGATAGGCTTTCAATTCGCTTAAAGTCTGTTCGTCAACTTCTGAAAATGATGATGGTTCCGGAACGCTTCCTTCGTAATATTTATCGGTTAAAACCATCACTCGATTAATGAAATTTCCAAATATGGCGACCAATTCATTATTATTTCGGGCTTGAAAATCTGCCCAAGTAAAATCGTTGTCTTTTGTTTCTGGAGCGTTTGCAGTAAGCGTATAGCGCAACACATCCTGCTGATTTGGAAAATCCTCTAAATATTCATGCAACCAAACCGCCCAGTTTTTGCTGGTTGAAATTTTATTGCCTTCAAGATTCAAAAATTCGTTAGCGGGAACGTTATTTGGTAAAATGTAACTTCCATCCGCTTTCAGCATAGCTGGGAAAATGATACAATGGAAAACGATGTTGTCTTTTCCAATAAAATGAAGCAATTTGGTGTTTTCATCTTTCCAATAGTCTTCCCAATTTTTACCTTCACGTTCAGCCCATTCTTTAGTTGAAGAAATATAGCCGATGGGTGCATCAAACCAAACATACAACACTTTCCCGTCTGCCCCTTTTACCGGCACGGGAATTCCCCAATCTAAATCTCGGGTTACAGCACGGGGGCGAAGACCATCGTCAATCCAGCTTTTGCACTGCCCGAGAACGTTGGTTTTCCAATCTTTTTTATGATCGACTAGAATCCATTGTTTTAAGAAATCTTCGTATTCATTCAAAGGTAAAAACCAATGCTTTGTTTCTTTTAAAATAGGTTTATTTCCTGAAATTGCACTTCGTGGATTTATCAAATCTGTTGCATTGTGGCTGGTGCCACAGTTTTCACATTGATCGCCATAACTTTCTTCAAATCCACATTTCGGGCAAGTTCCCACAACAAATCTATCTGCCAAAAACTGGTTGGCTTCTTCATCATAAAGCTGTTCGGTTACTTCTTCAATAAATTTTCCATCTTCGTATAGTTTCTTGAAAAATTCAGAAGCGGTTTTATGATGGACTTCCGCAGAAGTGCGTGAATAATTGTCAAATGAAATCCCAAAGTCTGCAAAGCTTTTTTTTATGATTGCGTGGTATTTATCAACCACTTGCTGTGGCGTGATGCCTTCCTTTTTTGCTTTTATGGTGATTGGCACCCCGTGTTCATCGCTGCCGCAGATAAAGGCAACATCTTTGTTTTGAAGTCTTTGGTAACGTGCATAAATATCTGCCGGCACATAAACACCCGCCAAATGGCCAATGTGAACGGGGCCATTTGTATAAGGCAATGCGGCGGTAATCGTGTATCTATTTGGGTTCTGCTCCATAATTTTTTTTGAAAGCACAAAAGTACACATAAATGTAGTAATTTGTGGTTTTAAATAGATTCATGATTACTCCAAACAGACTTCAAAAGGGCGATACGGTTGCCATAGTTTCCACCGCGCGGAAAATATCTAAAGAAGAATTGAACCCTGCACTTCAGCTACTTGAAAGTTGGGGTTTGAAAGCCGTTTTAGGAAAAACTATCGGCGCAGAAGAAAACCAATTTGCCGGAAACGATGATTTGCGCGCAGCAGATTTTCAACAAATGATGAACGACCCAAACGTAAAAGCCATTTGGTGTGCCCGAGGTGGTTATGGTACAGTACGAATTATTGATAAACTGAATTTTTCAGCATTCAAAGAAAATCCGAAATGGATTATTGGGTATAGTGATGTCACGGTTTTACACTCACACATCCACAATTTTGGGATTGAAACGCTACACGCGCAAATGTGTTTGGAAATTGAAAAGAGAACGAAAGAAACAGCGAAGTCCATTCGAAAAGTTTTGTTTGGGGAAGAATATAGAATCGAAATTTCACAAAAAAATTCCCATACTTCGCTTGGAAATTATTCAGGAGAATTGATTGGCGGAAACCTTTCGGTGCTGTATTCGCTGTGCGGAAGCAATTCTGCCATAAATACCGAGGGTAAGATTCTTTTTATTGAAGATTTGGATGAATATCTGTACCACATTGACCGAATGATGATGAATTTAAAGCGAAACGGAATGCTTAAGAACTTGGCAGGATTGATTGTTGGTGGGATGCCGGATATGAACGACAATACAATTCCATTCGGAAAAACCGCGGAAGAAATAATTATGGATGCAGTTAAAGAATACGATTATCCAGTATGTTTTAACTTTCCAGCGGGGCATATTGAAGATAATAGGGCTTTGATTATGGGACGAGAAGTTGAGTTGAATATTCAACCTTCAACTATAAAAGTTCAATTTTAAGCGTCAAAAATTATAAATCGACAATCTAAAATCGTAAATCATAATGGCTTCTCACAATGAGCTCGGAAAAATAGGGGAAGAAATAGCCGCGCAATATCTGCTTAGAAGCGGCTATAAAATTCTACGTCGTAATTTTTACTTCGACAAGGCTGAAATAGATATTATTGCACAAAAGGAAGAAGAGACTGTAGTAATCGTTGAAGTAAAAACCCGAAACAGTGATTTTTTTGGTGATCCTCAAAGCTTTGTAACTCCTGCGAAAATTAAGCTTTTGGTGAAAGCTGCCAATGAATATATTGTTTCAAATAATCTTGATGTAGAAGTCCGCTTCGATATTATCGCCATTTTGAAAAATCAAAAAGTTGAGAAATTGGAGCATTTTGAAAATGCTTTTTATCATTTTTAATTTGTAAACGGCTCCAAAGCTCGAAGTGCTTTATCCACGGAAGAAATTCCCTCAAAAGTAAGTAACAACCGCAATCCGTTTCGTGTTTGCTTTTCTTTCATCGTGACTTTCTTTGGATGGCTTTGCACATATTGCAGCACTTTTGTGAATGCTTCACTTTGGTAAAATGCGCTCTGTTGGTCTGCTATAAAATAACCAACGAGTTTTTTCTGTTTCATCACAACCCGCTCCAAGCCCATGGAAATTGCAATCCATTTTATGCGCACACTGTTAAGCAAATCTTCAGCCTGCTTTGGCATTTCTCCAAAACGATCTAATAATTCTTTTTCGAATTTTTGAAGCTCTGCTTCATTTTTCAGCTCGTTTAGTTTTGTGTAAAGATTCAGTCTTTCGGTAATATTGTTTACGTAATCATCTGGAAACAGCAATTCGAAATCGGTATCAATCGTCATTTCTTTTACGAAATTTTTCTTCGGGCCTTCGGTTTCATCGTAAAGCGATTTGAATTCTTTTTCTTTCAATTCTTCAATCGCTTCAGCTAGGATTTTTTGATAGGTTTCAAATCCAATTTCATTGATAAATCCGCTTTGTTCGCCACCCAACAAATCTCCTGCGCCACGGATTTCCAAATCCTTCATTGCAATGTTGATTCCGCTTCCCAATTCTGAAAACTGTTCCAAAGCTGTGATTCGCTTTCGAGCTTCGTCCGTCATTGCAGAATATTCCGGAGTGATGAAATAACAGAATGCTTTTTTATTGCTTCGGCCTACACGGCCACGCATTTGGTGCAAATCCGAAAGACCGAAATTATTGGCATTATTGATGAAAATGGTATTCGCATTCGGCACGTCCAAACCACTTTCGATAATAGTCGTGGAAACCAGAACGTCGAATTCATTATTCATAAACCTAAGCATCAAATCTTCCAGTTTTTTACCATCCATCTGCCCGTGACCTATACCAATTTTTGCATCTGGAACCAAACGCTGAATCATTCCAGCCACTTCCTTAATGTTTTCAATTCTATTATGAACAAAGAAAACCTGTCCACCGCGCGAGATTTCATAGCGAACGGCATCGCGAATGTTTTCTTCCCCAAACCGCACAACGTGAGTTTCCACGGGATAACGGTTGGGCGGCGGAGTAGTAATTACCGAAAGATCGCGCGCAGCCATCAAACTGAACTGTAGCGTACGGGGAATTGGTGTAGCCGTCAAAGTCAGTGTATCCACGTTTTCTTTGATGGTTTTCAATTTATCTTTTACACCAACGCCAAATTTCTGTTCCTCATCAATAATCAGCAATCCCAAATCTTTAAATTCAACCGATTTGCTGACTAATTGATGGGTGCCGATTACGATATCTAACCTACCATCTTTTAATCCATCTAGAACTATGCGACGTTCTTTTGCAGTTCTAAAACGGTTGAGATAATCCACTTTTACGGGCATTTCAGAAAGTCTTTCTGTAAAAGTTTTAAAATGCTGAAAAGCCAAAATGGTCGTCGGCACCAAAACAGCAACTTGTTTGCCATTGTCTACCGCTTTAAAAGCTGCACGAATGGCAACTTCCGTTTTTCCAAAACCAACATCGCCACAGACCAAACGGTCCATGGGGCGTTCGTTTTCCATATCTTTTTTTACATCTTCCGTGGCAGTGCTTTGGTCTGGAGTATCTTCGTAAATAAAGGAAGATTCCAGTTCTGCCTGTAAATAACTATCCGGATCGAAGGCGAAACCTTTTAGCGTGCGGCGTTTGGCGTATAACTCGATCAAATTGAAAGCGATTTCCTTGACGCGCGTTTTGGTTTTTTGCTTCAGTTTTTTCCACGCGTCACTACCCAATTTATAGATTTTGGGTTCTCTTCCGTCTTTACCGTTGTATTTTGAAATCTTGTGAAGCGAATGGATGCTCAGATATAAAATATCACGCTCGCCATAGAAAAGTTTAATGGCTTCCTGCATTTTTCCTTCCACTTCAATTTTTTGTAAACCGCCAAATTTCCCGATTCCGTGGTCAATGTGGGTTACGTAATCGCCCACTTCAAGATTGGTAATTTCCTTTAAAGTGATTGCCTGTTTTTTGGCGTAGCCGTTTTTTAGTTGAAATTTATGGTAACGCTCAAAAATTTGGTGATCGGTATAACAAACGAGTTTTAAGTCGTCATCGATAAACCCTTGAAACAGCGGAAATACAATAGTTTCAAACTGCTCTACGTTTTGCTGGGCATCCTCAAAAATATCGTGGAAACGTTTTGCTTGCTGTTCGCTGCTACAGAAAATATAGTTTTTATAACCCTTTTCAGTATTCTCATTCAAGTTTTCAATCAAGAGATTAAACTGTTTGTTGAATGAAGGCTGAGGTTTTGTGTGAAATGAAATTGAAGTTGAATCTGAAACTGATCCGTTTTTTATGTGTACTGCTGTAAAATCTTCAAGTTGCTGTTTCAGCAATTCCGAAGTACAAAATAATTCCGAAGGTTTTGCACGCTTTATTTCTGAATCGATTGCGTTAAATGTATCGGTTGCTTTTTTGAACAAGGTATCGATAGCACTACTGAAAAGCTCTTCATTTTTAAGAAAAACAACAGTTTTGGAAGCGATATATTTCAGAAAACTTTCCCGACTTTCATCTATCATTTTGTTTTCCACATTGGGAATGATGGAAACTTTTTTAACCTGTTCTAGTGAAAGCTGCGTTTCCACATCAAAGGTTCGAATACTGTCCACATCATCACCAAAAAACTCGATTCGGTACGGTTCATCATTACTGAAGCTGAACACATCCAAAATTCCCCCACGCACTGAAAATTCGCCTGGTTCAGTTACAAAATCGGTGCGTTTGAAATTGTATTCAAACAAAACCTCATTCACAAAATCTATGGAAAGCTGATCGTTTACTGCAATTTTTAACGTGTTACGTTCCAGTTCTTTTCGAGTAACTACTTTTTCAAAAAGTGCTTCAGGATAAGTAACTATGAAGGCAGGTTTTTTGCGGGAATTTATTCGGTTTAAAACCTCGCTTCGCAACAAAACATTGGCGTTGTCGGTCTCTTCAATTTGGTACGGACGCCTATAACTTCCAGGGTAGAACAGCACATTCTTGTCCCCTAAAAGATTTTCCAAATCGTTTAAATGATAGGCCGCTTCTTCTTTATCGTTTAAAATAAAAAGAAAAGGTAATTCCGAAGTGCCGAAAACCTCAGCCAAAACCAGTGAAAGCGAAGAACCTACAAGGCCTGAAACAGAAATGTTTCCTGTTTCTTTTCGTTGCTTGTCATCCTGAGCCTGTCGAAGGAGGGCAATAGTATCCCCCAGTTTTCGTGTTTGCGAAGACTTTGAATAAAGTGAAGTAACGAGTGTTTTGCTCATCGAGCGGCAAAGATAGTACGTAGCTTTATTTTACAAAGAGCAAAATTCAACTTTATCATTTTGATAACACAAATAACTTAAGTGTTTCTCTATTTTCGACTTATGGCAATAAAAGAATACGATGTTTTTATAATAGGTACCGGCACTGCTGGAAAAAGTGTGGCCTACGAATGTGCCGCCGAAGGAATGAAAGTGGCAATTGCTGACAATCGTGAGTTTGGAGGCACTTGTGCTAATCGTGGCTGCGATCCGAAAAAAGTTTTAGTAGGGATTACTGAAGCGATGCAGCTTTCTGAAAATTTAAAAGGAAAAGGAATAGTTTCAGTACCAAAGATTGATTGGGCGTCACTTCAGCAATTCAAATCTACCTTTACAGATGCGGTGCCTGCTTCTACGGAACAAAAATTGAAGGAAGCAGGAATTGAAATGTACCATCAATCCCCAAAGTTTCTCGATGAGAATACGCTTTCTGTAGAAGGTAAAACTATTAAAGCGAAGAAAATTGTAATCGCAACAGGACAAAAACCCATGGAACTTAAAATTCCGGGAAGGGATTATTTAAAAGTGAGCGATGATTTTTTGGAAATGGAAGAGTTGCCTGAAAGCATTGTATTTGTTGGCGCGGGTTATATTGGGATGGAGTTCGCACATATTGCGGCTCGTTGCGGCGCGAAGGTTACGGTTGTGGAATTTGGAGAAAGACCGCTCGCACCTTTTGAAGCCGATATTGTTTCGCACCTCACAAAAGCTTCGGAAAAACTTGGGATAGAATTTATATTCAACGCACAGGCTTCCAAAGTGGAAAAACTTCAAAAAAACTATCGTGTTTTCTTTCAAAAAGATGGCAAAATAGAATCTGTTGATGCTAGAATGGTTTTTAATACTGCCGGCCGCGTGCCTTCCATTGACGAATTAGATTTGGAAAAAGGAAATGTTGCTTTTGAAAAAGGTGGGATTTCTGTGAATGAATTTCTTCAGAATACCACCAACAAAAGTGTGTATGCCTGTGGTGATGTTTCTGCAAGTGGGGCGCTTCCGTTGACGCCCACTTCTTCACAGGAAGCGCGGATTGTTTCATTAAATATCAGAAACGGAAACCATACCAAAATGGATTTTCCTCCCGTCCCTTCTGTTGTTTTTACTATTCCAAAAGTGGCCTCCATCGGTTTGACGGAAGAGCAAGCAAAAGAAAAGGGCTATGATTTTGTGGTGGAATATAAAAGCGTTCCAAAATGGTTCAACTCGAAACGAATTAATGAAGAAGTGTATGCCTACAAAACGATAGTCGACAAGAATCGAAATCTTGTTTTAGGAGCACATATTATTGCTTCCGAAGCTGGAGAAATGATCAACTTGTTCGTCCTAGCGATTTGCGGAAAGCTCACCACGGAAAATATAAAAGCGATGATTTTTGCCTATCCAACTTGGGGGAATGACATCAAGGGAATGGTTTAGAATATTTTAGATTAACAATTGTTGATTGCCGATTTTTTAATTTTTTTGAATCAAGTGTCTTTATTCTTTTTTAAATATTCTTTGCATTTATTCACAGGACTTGTTATTCGATTTTTAAAAGCGTGGTAACTGCTACTTACAGTAAGTACTGCTGCCACTGCAATTGCAGCGTACGCGACTGTTTGGCTCACTTCCCAATTAGCGACCGCGATAGCTGCCAAAGCCCAAGCGCCCACTAATGCGAATTCGCGCATATTGCGGTTCCAAGTAACAAATAGATTTATTATTCCTGCTATAATAATCATTGTGACAGCCCAAGAAATTTCGCTATAACCCCAAGCATTCCATTCGGTGCTCGTTAAATAGGCCGCAACATTTGCAATGCTTGCAACCGTAACCCAGCCGCTATAAAACACGAAAGGCCACCAGAGAAAAGCAATTACGGAAATTGGTGCGTCCCAAAGTTCCATCCGGTTGTTCATCACAATTTTTAAAAGGGAAAAAAGCAAAACGAAAATCGCCAAGATGGAAAATTCCATATAACCGTACAGCCAAAAAGTAATCCACATCATATTGGCGAAGCAGGAGAGCACAAACCACCATCCTGTTTTCAGAATGAATTGATCATCGCGAACTTTTGTGAAAAGGCTTCTGCTTTGGTAAATCACGAATCCCAAAAGCATTAGATAAATCAGTCCCCATATAGAAAATGCATAGCCTGCAGGTGTGAAAAGGTTTTTTGATGCATCAGATATTTCTCCGATTGTCGGTCCATTTATCGCTCCAGTATTGGAAAGATAATTAACAAAAACTGTTGCCAAAAAGGCAATGATGTTGGCTATCTGTAGTGTTTTTTTCATAAAAAATATTTAATTCCGTATAAAGTTAGGGTTTTATGAATTAACTGTTTTGTAATTAAGAAAAATTTAAAAACAGATTATTTTTCAAAAGAAATAAGGCTTTAAAAATGAATTACAAACTTTATATTTGCATCATAAAAATCAAATTATGTCATTTACAGATTTATTCGAAAGTGGGGAGCAATCCCGAAATTTAGGGCATTTTGCATCTATTGCAAATATTGCTTCGGTTCATGGTGAAATAGGAGCAGAAGAGGAAAAAATGTTGAAACTCTTTGCTCATAAACTTGACATTCACGAGTCTGTCTATGCAGAAGTGCTTAAAAATCCGGGCAAGTATCCCATCAACCCGCCCAATGATGCCGAAACACGTTTAGAACGTATCCATGACCTTTTTGAAATGATTTTTGCCAATCACGAAATTGACGATCACGAACGTTTTTTGATTGAAAAATATGCAATAGGTTTAGGCTATAACGTTGAAACTGCCCAACATTTAATAAAACGTTCCATTGAAATATACAGTGGTGGACTCGATTTGGAAGATTATAGATATCTTTTAAATAGAAAGTAGAAACAGGATACAAGAACCAAGAATAAATACTTTTAAGATATTTTAAAAACCTGAAGTTTGCTGCTTCGGGTTTTTTATTTGGTGTTGGCCATAAATTCCTCTGCTTTTTCAACCATTTTGGTGTTTCCGCAGAAAAAAGGAACTCTTTGATGCAAAGTAGTAGGCTGAATTTCCAAAATTCTTTGAAAGCCATTACTGGCCTTTCCTCCTGCCTGTTCCGCAATCATCGCCATTGGGTTGCATTCGTATAAGAGTCTTAGTTTTCCTTTTGGATCTTTTGAAGTATTTGGATAGATGTAAATTCCTCCTTTTATCATATTTCTGTGAAAGTCTGAAACCAAGGAACCAATATAACGAGAAGTGTACGGGCGATCCTCTTCTTCTTTTTGGCAGTATTTTATATAGTCTTTCACTCCTTGTGGAAAGTGAACATAATTCCCTTCGTTTACTGAATATATGTTTCCGTTTTCAGGAAATTTCATATTTGGGTGTGAAAGATAATAGGTTCCAATAGCTGGATTCAGTGTAAAACCATTAACACCGTAACCAGTTGTATAAACAATCATTGTTGAAGTGCCATAAACAATATATCCGGCTGCGACTTGATTGATACCTGGCTGAAGAAAATCGTCAATAGTTACAGGTGTTCCTGAAGGAGTAATTCTTCTAAAAATAGAAAAAATGGTACCCACCGAAACATTTACATCTATGTTTGAAGAACCATCTAACGGATCCATCAATACTACATATTTATTGTCGTTTTTTTCGTTTCGGCCTTTGATTGTGATAAAATCGTCTTCCTCTTCGCTGGCAATTCCGCAGACAATTTCACGGTTTGTCAAAGTATTTATAAAAACTTCATTCGCAAAAACATCAAGTTTTTGCTGATCTTCGCCCTGAACATTCATATCACCTGCAGCGCCCAAAATATCAACCAATCCAGCTTTGTTCACTTTATGGTTTACTACTTTTGCCGCTAAACGGATTGAATTTATAAGCCGGGACAATTCTCCGGAAGAGTATTTGAATTCGGTTTGGTTTTCAATTATAAACTCGCCGAGAGATTGATTTATTTTTGCCATTGGATTGAAGGGATTCCTGAATTTCACGCAAATATCGGGATTTTTAAGAAATTGAACCGATATTTGTTGGGGTAAAAAGAAATTGAAATCTAAATCGAAACCGAAACTCAACAAAAAAACGAAGATGAAAGTTAGAGAAGCTATAAAAGACGACATGCCGCAAGTTTTGGAACTTATAAAAGAGCTTGCAATTTTTGAGAAAGAACCCAATGCGGTTGAAGTCACTGTGCAAGATTTGGAACGTGAAGGTTTTGGAGAAAATCCACTTTTTACGTGCTTTATTGCAGAAGTGGATGAAGAAATTGTAGGCGCAGCATTGGTTTATTATCGCTTTTCAACCTGGAAAGGGCGTACGCTTCATTTGGAAGATTTAATCGTAAAAGAGGCCAAACGCGGTAACGGAATTGGCGAAGCACTCTATAAGCAAGTTATGAAATTCGCTTTCGATCGTGGCTTGAAGCGCGTGGCTTGGGACGTATTGGACTGGAATACTGGTGCAATACGCTTTTATGAACGCAGTGGTGCCAATGTTTTAAAAACTTGGCGGGTGGTGCACATGGATGAAAAAGGACTGAAAAATTATATCAATTCTTAAAAATTAAACCTGAATGAAAATCTTCAAATTCGGAGGGGCCTCGATAAAAGATGCGGCCGGAGTAAAAAATGTTGCTGAAGTACTGAAAATTACCGAAGAGAAAAACTTGGTAATAGTGGTTTCGGCAATGGGAAAAACTACCAATTTACTTGAAAAAGTGATTGCTGAATATCTAAATGACGACCGAGCTAAATGCAAGCAATTTGTTTCTGAATTTAAAGAATATCACCTCGAAATTTTAAAAGGCCTATTTGAAAACACAAATCATCCAGTTTATCAAAACGTTTCAGCATTGTTTTTAAAAATGGCTTCTTTCTTAGATGGCAACAAGTCTAAAAACCACGCATTTGTTTATGATCAAGTGGTAAGTTATGGCGAAATGGTTTCCAGTACAATAGTTTCAACATATTTTTCAGAAATTGGTCTAAAGAATGAATTTTTGGACGTTCGCAAATGTATCAAAACCGATGCTAACTATCGCGATGCAAACGTTGATTGGGAAGCGACTCAGAAGAAAATTCAGAAAAAAGTAAATACAAACGGCATCACAATTACTCAAGGATTTTTAGGTTCAGAAACCACAAATAATTTCACCACAACTCTCGGGCGTGAGGGAAGTGATTACACGGCAGCTATTTTCGCCTATTGTTTGAATGCCGAAAATGTAACCATTTGGAAAGACGTTCCCGGCGTACTTAATGCAGATCCTCGTTACTTTACTCAAACTATGTTGCTGAACCATATAAGTTACCGCGAGGCAATAGAGCTTGCTTTTTATGGTGCTTCGGTGATTCACCCAAAAACATTGCAACCGCTGCAGCGAAAGGAAATTCCGCTTTATGTGAAATCATTTTTAAACCCAACAGCACCTGGAACCTGTGTTGGTAAAGGCGTTACGCTGGATCCACAGACTTCGTGTTTTATTTTGAAAAAGGGTTTGGTGCTCATCTCACTTTCATCTTTAGACTTCTCTTTTATGATGGAAGACAATATTGGCGACGTTTTCAAATGGCTCCACAAACACAAAATGAAAGTTGAAATGATTCAAAACTCCGCCATCAGCTTTTCGGTTTGTGTTAATGACAAATTCAACAATTTGGAAGCTTTGCTAGCAAAGCTTCGCGAAAAATTCAGTGTAAAATGGAACGAAAATGTAACGCTCTACACCATTCGTCATTTTAACGCTACTGAAGTAAAGGCACTTGCAGAAAATAAAAACGTGCTTTTAAAACAGGAAAGCAAGGAAACGGTACAGTTGGTAATTAAGGAATAGTATCGTTTGCTTTCGTTATATTTGTTGGATACAACCAACCAAAATATTTCATGGGATTAGTCAATGCAAAGGAAGTTGCAAAAACAATAAACGTCGATAAATTCGGCTTTTTGGGCACCTTTATGGGTTGGTCTTTGATGAAAATTTTGAATATTACCACCCTCAACAAAATATACAATAAAAACAAACATCTTCACGATTTAGAATTCATAAATGCACTAATTGAAGATTTTGAGATAAAATTTGAAATACCCGAAGAAGATTTACGCCGAATCCCTAAAACAGGTGCTTTTATAACAATTTCGAACCATCCGCTCGGTGGAATTGATGGGATACTTCTTCTAAAATTATTGTTGGAGCATCGCCCAGATTTCAAAATTATCGGCAATTTCCTTTTGCACCGAATTGAACCCCTGAAACCTTACGTGATGCCCGTAAATCCTTTTGAGGACAGAAAAGATGTAAAATCCAGCATAGCAGGTTTTAAATCTGCACTGAAACATTTACAGGAAGGCCATCCTTTAGGAATTTTTCCTGCAGGGGAAGTTTCAACTTATAGGGACGGCAAATTATTGGTCGACAAGCCTTGGGAAGAGGCCGCAATGAAATTGGTAAAAAAGGCCGAAGTGCCCGTGGTGCCAATATATTTCCACGCAAAAAATAGCAAACTTTTCTATCGATTGGCAAAAATGAGCGATACGCTACGCACCGCAAAATTGCCTTCAGAATTACTTACACAAAAAGAGCGATTGATAAAAGTTCGTATTGGGAATCCAATTTCTGTTGAAGACCAAAAAGAACACGAGTCATTAGCTATTTTTACAGAGTTTCTTCGGAAGAAAACCTATATGCTTTCCAATGCTTTTCAGAAGAAAAAATTGTTGGATAATATTCCAAAAACACTAAAATTTCCAAAACCACCTAAGAAAATAGCTGGTCCAATTCCGCTGAAGGCGATGGAGGCAGAAATTGAAAAGCTCCGCGAAAATGACAAGCGGTTGCTTGTTAGCAAAAATTATGAAGTGTTTTTGGCCGAGGCAAATTTGATTCCATACATTCTTCAAGAAATTGGTCGATTACGGGAAATTACCTTCCGCGAAGTAGGTGAAGGCACCAACAATAGCACAGATCTCGACAAATTTGATAGTTATTACCACCATATGTTCCTTTGGGATAATGATGCGAAAAAAATGGCTGGAGCCTATAGAATGGGGCTTGGTTCAGAGATTTTTTCGCGTTTTGGGATTGATGGCTTTTACTTGCAGGATCTTTTCCGTTTTGAACCCGAATTATACGAGATGATGAGCAAATCCATCGAGATGGGCCGTGCATTTGTCATTAAGGAATATCAGCTTCGCCCGATGCCGCTATTCTTGCTTTGGAAAGGAATTGTGCACACAACACTTCGCTATCCCGAACACAGATATTTAATTGGTGGCGTAAGCATCAGTAATAAATTTTCGGAGTTCTCTAAAAGTTTGATGATTGAGTTTATGAAATCAAACTATTATGATCCTTATGTGGCTCAATACATCAATCCAAAGAAAGAATACAAAGTGAAGTTGAAAGACGCCGATAAAGATTTCATTTTCGATGAAAGCGAGGCCGACCTCAATAAATTTGACAAAATAATTGATGAGGTGGAACCGGGAAGTCTTCGTTTGCCCGTCCTGATTAAAAAATACATCAAGCAAAACGCGAAAGTTGTTGCGTTTAATGTTGATCCGCTTTTTAACAATGCGGTGGATGGTTTGATGTACATTCGTATCGCAGATTTACCGGAAAGCACTGTAAAACCTGTTATGGAGGAATTTCAAGCGGAACTAGAGAAAAAGTATTCCGACAAGAATGGTGAAAATGCCGATACCGAAACTCCTAAAGAAGATTTAAGTTAATTCATTAAAAAAATCCTTTTCTATTATGGCTGCAACTACCATTGATGAAGTCATTGACCAATTGGACCAAATTATTGATGTAGAATGTGCCAACAATTCCTGTATGGCATATTTCCCTATTCTTTACCGAAAAGTCACCGTCCGCATAAAAGAAGGAATTCTTAATAATGAATTTGAAAACAACCAACGCATGGAAAAGTTGGACGTACTTTTCGCTAATAGATATATTGACGCTTATGAATGCTTGGGCAATAATAACCCTTTAACAAAAAGCTGGAAAAATGCGTTTGAAGCTGCGAAAAATGGAAAGCTACTGGTTATGCAACATATACTTCTGGGCATTAACGCGCATATAAATTTAGATTTGGGAATTGCCGTTGCAGAAACAGTTGGAGAAAATGGTAATATGATGGATTTTGAAAACGATTTCAATAAAATCAATGCTATTTTGGGTTCAATGATTGCAAATGTAGAGGCCAAAATTATTTCTGTTTCGCCTTTGTTTGGTTTGTTGGACAAATTCGGGAAAGGCCGCGAAGATAAGTTAGTCAGTTTCAGCATAAACATTGCAAGGGACGGAGCTTGGCTTTTTGCAAACCAATATCATATTTCTCCAAATAAAGCAGCTGAGTTGAATAGCCGTGATACAATTATTGCAACACTTGCGGAAAAATTGATAACCCAAAAAAGCTGGGTGCTGAAATATTTGGTGAAAACAATTTATTTCTTTGAAAAGAAAGATGTGTCGCAAATAATAGTTGTACTTAAAAATGATTGATCTATATAAAAATTAAAGATCCGCCGTGTGTGGCAAAAATTACGAAGGCACCGATAAATAATAACAAATCGTAATGCCAGCCATATCCTTTATCCTCATAAAAACCCGTTTTCCAAACAAAGATTTTTTTATACATAGCTCCAAACATGGCGCCCATAATGAGCAGCGCCCCAATTTGTGTAAAAACTCCAAAGGCAATTGAAACAGCGCCAACTATTTCGGCAAGTCCCAAAATAGTAGTTGTTGTTGGCGACATGCCGATGCTTTCGCCACGCTCTTTTGGTTTCTGCACGTGGCTTTTACCACTTGATAAAAATACGATTGCAATAATTATTCTGAGCAACAAAAGGGCAAAACCAGCAAGAAAAGCTGTGTCAAAAATCATATTTTTTATTTTAAAGATATTGAAATATAAAAAGCCTTTGAAAAAATTCAAAGGCTTTTAAATGTTTAGAACCATCCCTTTTTCCCTACTTGATAGGTTTGGTAAAATTCTTCGTCACTTTTGGTGAGGTAGATTATTCCTTCAATAAAAGGTATTATTCCACCGATACCGCAGGTTACAATTGAAATAACTATTTGAATAATTCCTTCCTTTGTATATCCTAAAATAAATTTATGAATACCTAAATATCCTAACACCAATGCTAAAACTCCAGCAAGAATTTTTTTATTTTCCTGTGTATGGGTAACTTGGTTCCATCCTTCTTTAAACTCATTGGCTGTATGTTTTGCCTGTTGTTCAAAATTGTCCGTGCCTTCATCCATTCGCTTTTTTGTGCTGTCGTAGTCTGAGTTTTGTTCTTCCATAGTATTAATTAGTTGAATTTTAGTGGGTAATAAATTTATAAAAAATTATAGAATTGTTTCGTCTGTAGGTTCCCAAAGTTCAATTTTGTTTCCATCGGGATCAAGTATCCAGCCAAACTTTCCATAATCATAAGTCTCCATTTCGCCAACTATAGTTATTCCTTCTTCTTTCAAAAGCTTAAGCAGTTCCTCTAGGTTTTCAACTCGGTAATTGATCATAAAATCTTTTTCACTTGGCGAAAAGTATTTGGTATCAGCATTAAATGGGCTCCATTGCGTTGAACATTTATTGCCTTTTTCATCCTTCCACCAAAAGGTAGAGCCGTAATTATCGGTGTTCAATCCTAAATGGTTTTTGTACCACTCCTTTGTTTTGTTGGGGTCTTTTGTTTTGAAGAAAATTCCACCAATACCAGTTACTCTTTTGTTCATTTTATGTGTTTTTAAAGCTTTGAATGATTTTTTCGGCAATAACCATTGCAAGTTTTTCCTTACTTTCCACAGTCCATCCTGCAATATGTGGACTTAAAATTACATTGTCCATTGCGAAAAGTTCCTTCAATGAATTTGGTAGGCTGTCTGAATCAAAAAGTGTTTCAAAAGACAGTTTTTCAAATTCCAGAACATCGAGTCCTGAACCTAAAATTTTACCGGATTTTAAGGCAGAAACCAAATCAACTGTTACCACACTTTTACCGCGAGCTGTATTTATGAGCCAAAACGGTTTTGAAAAGGAATTGATGAATTCTGAATTAATCATTTTGTCTGTCAATGGCGTCCAAGGAGTGTTAAGGCTTAAAACATCAACGTTTTGCTGAAGTTCTTTTAAAGAAACTTGCCTTGCATTTTCATCGCCAACTTTTTCTTTTATGTCATAACATAGAACTTCACAGTCAAAACCTCTCAGTTTTTTTGCAAAGGCTTTTCCCATATTGCCATACCCGATGATTCCGACTGTTTTTCCGTCCAGTTCTATACCGCGGTTGGGTTCGCGGTTCCAAAGGCCTCTTTTAACCTCTCTGTCAGCTTTATTTAGGTTATTGAATAGCGAAAGAAGCATTCCCAAAGCATGTTCGCCAACAGCGTTTCTATTGCCTTCGGGAGCGGCTATCAATTTTATGCCAAGCTTTTCGGCATATTCTGTATCGATGCTTTCCAAACCGGCGCCAACACGAGCAATAAATTTCAGGTTTTTTGCAGCATCGAGAAATTGTTTGTCAATATTGAAACGACTTCGGATTATAATTCCACCGTAATTTGAAATGATTTCCTCAATTTCAGACTTTGAAGATTTATAATTTTCTTCATTTAAAAACCCTGCTTCCTCAAGCATTTTCAATAATAAAGGATGGTTGCTATCGAGGTGAAGAATTTTCATTTTTCAGATTTTGGGATATTCGGAAACGGTCTTTTCCACAGTAACGTTCCCGGTATGTTTGGTAGAAATTTTCTCAAAAAGAAGTACGTGCACTTCTTCTCCATTTTGAGTTTTTGGACAATGTTCCACATCTTTTGGAACTACAATTATCTCGCCTTCTTTTACAATTTCAAGCTTATCGCGAAAATGCATTTCCAAAGTTCCCTTTTGTACAAAAAACAGCTCATCTTCTTCTTCGTGTTTATGCCAAACAAATTCATCTTTCAATTTGGCCAAAAGCACTTGCATATTGTCCACAACGGCAATTTGGTGCGGATGCCAATGATTTTTAAAAGTCGAAAACTTATCCTTGAGGTTTATGGTCTTCATAATTATTCATGCGGATTGGCTTGTGGATAGGGAATCATTTCCTTTTGTGAAAGATTTGAAATTTTGTAATAATTCTTCTTCCCGCCAAACCAATATTCCACCACGACTTGGTTATTTTCCAATTCAAAAGGAAATGTTTTTGTAGGCGTATTTTGTGCTTCTTTCATTGGGTCAGCGTCCATAATAACGTCGCGTTGGGCATCATTTTTAAGATAACCAACGTACTTAGAGGGCTCATTGATATTTCCTTTTGCCTCAAGTATTTGATTTCTGAAATAGATATTTTGAATAATCACATCGGAATTCATTTCGTTAAACGTAATGTGAACGTTTGTTCCCGAACCACCGTCTTTTACACCTGCAACCCAATTTTGATAGTACGCTTCGGCTATTTTAAATGGTGGATTTTGAGTCAGCGATTTTTTTTCCTGCACTTCCTGGGTCCCACCACAATTGGAAAAGCTGAACAAAAATAACGGCACTACGAGAAGTATGATTAATAATTTTAGATTTTTCATCATTCAATAAAATTACAATTTAAACGCGAGACCCAAAAATGCCGCAATCCCATCTGCAGCATCTACATTTAAGGTTATATTTCGTGCATTAAAATATGGTAAGAGTAGTTTTAGGTACAACTTTTCTCCAATTTTATATTGTGCTCCTGGGCCAATATTATAAATGGTAAGGGCACTGTTTTCAATATATCCCTGTGTTTGATCTTCAAATCCGAAACCGTAGCCTGCCTGTGCGAAAACATTCCATTTTTCCTTATTTACAAAGTAATAGTGAATAGAAGGAACAAAACCATAGGAATGTATAGTTACACCGCTATTGTCTTTTACCAAGGTATTATTTGAAGTGAAAAAGCTTCCTGACAACGAAACTTTATTTGAAACAAAAAACTCAAAGCTCGCCAATCCAATTGCTCCAAAATCGTCTTCATCGTTTGTTGTTGTTGGGTAAGGAGAAAGTGCTACAGAGAGAATCATTTCGCCTTTTTGATTTTGGGCGAATGATGTTAAACAAAAAAGTAAAGTAAAAAGAAAAAGCAGTTTTTTCATTGGTCAAATTTTTAATGAAGATAATTAAAATATTTTACCATAAAAAAAGCCTTTCGAAAACGAAAAGCTTTAAAATTAGTTTTATAAAATATTAACCAGCCAATGCCTCTGCACCACCAACAATCTCAAGGATCTCATTGGTAATGGCGGCTTGACGTGCTTTGTTGTATTGAAGTTTTAATGAATCGCGAAGTTCGGTTGCGTTGTCTGTCGCTTTGTGCATTGCAGTCATTCGTGCACCGTGCTCGCTGGCAACGCTATCGCGAAGCGCTTTGAACAATTGTGTTTTTAAACTCTTTGGGATCAACGCCTCAACAATTTCTTCTTTTGAAGGTTCAAAAATGTAAAAGGTTTCTGATGTTTTTGTTTCTTGTCCTTCAATTAGTTTTGGAGGCATAATTGGCAAAAACTGTTCAGTCATCACCACTTGAGTAGCTGCATTTTTGAAATTATTATATACAATAACAATTTTATCATATTTCCCTTCGGAAAAAAGAAGCATCAATTTTTCAGCTATTTCTGAAGTGTTTTCAAAAGAAAGGTCATCAAAAATACTGTTGTTGTTCTCGAGTATAGTTCCAGTTTTCTTCAGGATATCATTACCCTTTTTTCCAAGAGTCATAAAATCAACTTGCTTACCAGCGTATGTTGTTGCTGCCAAGTTTCGAACTTCTTTTATAATGTTACTGTTGAAAGCACCCGCCAAACCACGGTTACTGGTAATGGCAACCACCAAAATTTTGTTGGCCTCGCGCTGGTCTGAATACTTGCTTCCAGTATCGTCATCAAGCGTGGCGCTTAGGTTTTGCAAAAGCTCGGTAAGTTTTTCAGAATAAGGACGCATTGCGGTAATGGCATCCTGCGCCTTTTTCAACTTTGCGGCAGAAACCATCTTCATGGCACTGGTAATCTGCATCGTTGAACCGACGGATGATATTCTGTTTCTAATTTCCTTTAAATTCGCCATTCTGTTTTAGAATTGAATATGGAGTTTTGAGTATTGAGAAAATTCATCTCAATACTCAAAACTAAAATCTAACTACTTTTTATATTTCGCTGAAAGATCGTTGGCAACAGATGTCAATACATCAATTGCATCATCAGTAAGTTTACCAGCTTTCAAATCGTTAAGCGTATCTCTGTGCTTTACGTTCAGCATTTCAAGGTAATCTCTTTCAAATTCTTTAATCTTATTTACAGGAACGTTACGCATCAAGTTCTTGGAACCTGCATAGATTATCGCAATTTGATCTTCTACTGTGTAAGGATCATTTTCAGCTTGTTTTAATATTTCTACGTTACGTCTACCTTTTTCAATTACGTTTAAAGTTGCAGCATCTAAATCTGAACCGAATTTTGCAAACGCCTCCAATTCACGGAAAGCCGCTTGATCCAGTTTCAAAGTACCTGCTACTTTTTTCATCGATTTAATCTGTGCGTTACCACCCACACGCGATACCGAAATACCTACGTTAATAGCTGGACGAACACCTGCGTTGAACAAATCTCCATCCAAGAAGATCTGACCATCTGTAATTGAAATTACGTTTGTTGGGATATACGCCGAAACATCACCCGCTTGTGTTTCAATAATAGGAAGTGCAGTTAATGAACCTCCTCCTTTTACCAATCCTTTTAAAGATTCAGGAATGTTGTTCATTTCTTTTGCGATATCATCATCATCAATAATCTTTGCCGCACGCTCCAATAAACGGGAGTGAAGATAAAACACATCTCCAGGATATGCCTCACGCCCTGGTGGACGACGCAAAAGAAGTGAAATTTCACGATATGCTACCGCCTGTTTAGAAAGATCATCAAAAACGATCAACGCCGGACGACCTGTGTCACGGAAGTATTCACCAATTGCAGCACCTGCAAACGGAGCGTAAACCTGCATTGGAGCAGGATCTGATGCGTTTGCAGCTACGATTGTTGTGTAGGCCAAAGCGCCTTTTTCTTCCAAAACGTTGGCAATGTTTGCAACGGTTGAAGCTTTTTGTCCAATCGCAACATATATACAATATACAGGCTCGCCTGCATCGTAAAATTCTTTTTGATTCAAAATGGTATCGATACAAACGGTAGATTTACCAGTTTGACGGTCACCAATTACAAGCTCACGCTGGCCTCGGCCCACGGGAATCATTGCATCGATAGATTTAATACCAGTTTGAAGTGGCTCAGTTACCGGCTGACGATAAATTACTCCAGGTGCTTTACGCTCCAAAGGCATTTCGTAAGTTTCACCAGTAATTGGACCTTTACCATCGATAGGCTGACCCAATGTGTTTACAACACGGCCAACGATACCTTCACCTACTTGAAGTGAAGCAATACGCTGAGTACGCTTAACAGTTGAACCTTCCTTTACTCCTTTTGAAGGACCTAAAAGTACGATACCTACGTTGTCTTCCTCGAGGTTCAATACAATACCCTCAAGACCACTATCGAAGGCTACCAATTCACCATATTGTGCGTTTGAAAGTCCGTATGCACGAACAATACCGTCACCTACTGTTAAAACAGTTCCTACTTCGTCCAGGGAAGCAGTTGCTTCATAGCCTGTAAGTTGTTGCTTTAATATTGCTGATACTTCAGCTGGTTTTACTTCTGCCATTTTGATTTTAGATTTTAGACGTTAGGTTTCAGATTTCACCCAAAACTTCACATCATACTATAACTTGACTTAATATTTGTAGTCCGAATCCGCCGCGGCGGAGAAGGACTATATTGATTTACTGAATTCTCTTTTTAAATTTCCAAATTGGTTTGCGATGCTCGCGTTATATTGAATATCGCCTACGCGAAGGATAAATCCTCCTATAATTTCTGGGTCTATTTCACTTCGAAGTGTTACTTTTTCACTTCCGGTCAATTCTTTTACTTTATCCATTACTTTTCTTTCCAATTCATCAGAAAGTGGAACAGCCGTTGTAACAGTTGCAACTTTAACACCTTCTTGTTCATTGTATAGATCCACAAAGCTTTTTGCCACTTTTCCCAACAAAGGAGTACGTTTGTTCGCAACCAAAAGATTGATAAGGGAATGAGTGATTTCTGATTGTCCATTGAAAATCTTTAATAAAGCCTGTTTTTTGTCATTGGCTTTTATTACAGGACTTTGAAGTACTGTTTGTAATTCCCTACTTCCTTCAATGGTATAGTAAACAGATTGCATATCGCTAAACAAAACAGCTTCTGTATTGTTTTCGTTTGCTTTCTGCAAAATTGCTTTCGCGTATCGTATCGCTGCTCTGCTCATTAGGGTATTAGTTTAATTTGGCGTCGCCCAACATTTCATCAACAAGTTTTAATTGCTTGTCCTTATCAGAAAGTTCGTGTTTTACTACTTTCTCAGCAATTTCCAAAGAAAGACTTGCTACTTGTTGTTTCAATTCTGCGATAGCAGATTTCTTTTCGCTTTCGATTGCCGCTTGTGCATGAGCAACCATTTTGTCTCCTTCAGTTTTGGCCTCCTCTTTAGCATCTGAAATCATTTTTGCTTTTATCTCGCGCGCTTCTTTCATCATCATTTCGCGTTCTGCACGTGCTTCTTGCAATAATTTTTCATTGTCTGCTTGAAGGTTTTGCATTTCAAGTTTTGCTTTTTCAGCAGAATCCAATGCATTTTTAATTCCTTCTTCACGATCGTTAACCGCGTTTAAGATTGGTTTCCAAGCAAATTTGCGAAGCAACAAAAGCAACAGCACAAATATGATTATTTGCCAAAAGAAAAGTCCGAATGAAAAGTCGTTAATTAATTTTTCCATATCAACGTCCGCCGTGGCGGATATTTATTTAATTTAACCTTATGCTCAATTTTAATTATAACAAACAGCTGTAACCAACCGTCACAGCCGTTTGTTAGTTTTTTTGATTACCCTGCGAAAATCGCGGCGAAACCAATACCTTCAATAAGCGCCGCTGCAATAAGCATTGCTGTTTGAATTTTTCCGTAAGCTTCTGGCTGACGTGCGATAGCTTCCATAGCTTTCCCACCAATCATACCGATACCGATACCAGCACCGATTACTGCTAAACCTGCACCAATAATAGTAGGTATAACTGTACCGCCTTCTTGAATTAACATTGGAATTGTCATAATATATATTTATTAAAAATTAAACACTCGTTACTATAAATGTTGGATTTCGCCTTCTCCGTGTGCTTCGTGCTCTGCGTGCGTTTCGCTTGCAAAACCAAAGTACAAGGCTGCCAACATTGTGAAAATATATGCTTGTAGCAATGCTACCAGTAATTCAATAAGTGAAATCGCAAATGAAAGCCCGAAGGACAACGGACCGCCAATCCAACTTTTGAAAATAAATATCAGTCCGATCAAGCTCATCAACACCACGTGGCCTGCTGTCATGTTTGCGTATAAACGTATAAGCAGCGCAAAAGGCTTAATGAACAATCCTAAAATTTCGATAGGAACAAGAATGATATAAATCAATATTTTTCCATACCACGGCATTCCATCGCCAAGTGGATCAAAAATGTGTTTCCAGTAATCTTTGGTTCCGGTGAAAGTTGTAATCAAGAATACAATTATTGCCAAAGCAGTGGTAACTGCAATATTTCCGGTAACGTTTACCCCAAGTGGAGTAAGACCGAACATATTCAAAAACCATATAAAGAAAAACACAGTCAATAGGAACGGCATGTATTTTTTGTATTTGTTTTCGCCAATATTTGCTATAGCAATATCATCGCGAATGTAAAGTACAATCGGTTCGAAGAAACGGCCAATCCCACGTGGAATGCTTCCGTTTTTGGCATAGCTTTTTGCAAGGCTGCTGAACAACCAAATCAATAAAAGTCCAGTAACCAACATCATTACCACACTTTTTGTAATGGAAAGATCTAACGGGCGAACGTTTGTTGGGTGATGCTTTTCATCATAGTTGATGGTACCTTCGGCATTGGTTTTATAAATTTTACTGTGGTAAAGTTTGTAGTAGTTTCCGTTTGACTCAACAACATCTTCCCCGTGGTGAAATTTGGACGACATAAATGTGTGAAGACCGCCATCCCAAATAATTACGGGAAGCGGGAAGCCGTAATGATGCGTTTCGCCGGTTTCCTCATCGGTAGAACCGAAAAAATTGAAGTCGTGCGAATCCATCAAGTGATGGTTTATAAACTCTTTTATCTCTTCTTTCTTGGTTTTGTTGCCTGGAAGGACTTCCTTAGCCTCCTCTACATGTTCGTCTTGCGCTACTCCTGAAAAAGAAACGATAAACAATAAAACTGAAAGTATTCTAACCAATGTTTTTCTTTGCATCTTTGAACAAATAACGGTGTCCTTAAAATCGGTGCAAAAATACATTTCTTTCTGAGAAAGAAAAAACTATTTTTTGAGTTTTTTTCTTCTTAAGAAATATGCTAAGATTCCTGATTATTAAGCTGTTTTGAAAGAAATGCTACTTCCAAAATTAAACAAGTGGCGTAGGGTACAAAAAAAGCAGCAAATTCCGAAGTGGACATCGTTCCGTCTTCCCTATAAAAAGGATAGAATAAAAGAAAGAAAATCAAGAATTTGATTCCGCTACCTGCAATAAACATAAATCCGGTATGTGACGATTTCTTGTTGAATTTGGATTGGATGAAGATTAAAATACTAGCTGCCAAGGCATAATTCACCAAATAGGAGAGCACAATCCTATCAGCAAAAATGGGCAATTCCTTATTCTGAAGTATAAATAGATGCGCAGCAAAAACCACGGCCAATACCAATAAAAGAAATGTCAAAAATTTGAAAGTAGTTTTTTTCATCAAAAAAATCTAAGAGTTCAGTTTATTGGTCTGTTTTATTACCAAAAAAAGTGAAGCTGCAACGCCCACGAGCGTGCAAATGATAAGAAATGCATTTCCGCCGTCAGAATATTTACCGTCAAGCCACTTGCCCAATTTCACAAAAAGATAAATTATAACGCCCATCTGTATGCCGATACCGGACAGAATGGCCCATCTTTTTATTCCATTATCGTTTTTATCGGCCATAATGAAGAAGTTTAATCGTCTAGATCGCTATCAACGGTAGCTTTTTTAATGCGTTGTTGGCGATCAAAAGGATGTGCCTTAGAATTTTCTGTAGGCGTTTGGTTTGTGGTGACAGTGTTTTTTGGTTTTCCGTCCTGCATCAAGCAGGAGGCATTCATTGTGGCACCGGGCTCAACTGCTAATTTACCCACAATAACATCACCCTCAATTATTGCGGTAGATCGCAAAGAAAGTGTTCCAGAAACTTGAAGATTGCCTTCAAACTTACCTTCAATGTCGGCATTTTCACAAGTAAGTGTTCCAATAATAACTCCTGTTTTTCCTAAAACCACTTTAGATGGGGTTTTAACATTGCCTTCAACGGTGCCATCAATTCTAAAAAAACCGGTAGACGAAACATCTCCTTTTAATTTAGTGCCTTCGTTGATTCTGTTTTGGGCGGAACCTGGTTCAGTGGCAATTCGTTTCTCTTTTTTATCTGAAAACATAGCAGTTGGTTTTAAAGGTTACTATTCTGTTGTTCGGTTTGTTAGTAGACTATTGATCGATTACATCTTTATTAAGGTAATCATCAAGGTTTTTATGAATCTGAATGATTTTATAATTCGGGCTTGATATTTCAAAAAATGGGTGCTTTATTTTAAAATCTTTGTTCTCTTTTAAAACTTCTCCAAAACCACGGGCACCCAACTTGGTGTTCAATCCGTGAACGATTACTAATCTGGTTTGTGGATCATAATAATCCATAGAAGTAACCATGTTTGTGTAATGATAATTTTCAATGGCTTTATCCAATTGTTCTTTCAACTTTTGTGCAGCTTCACCTTTTTCATTGGTGAATTTATAAACCAGTTTCCAACTATCAGTTTCTGCTTCGGGAGCAAAGTCTTTTACAGCGATTAATGGAAGCACGTTGCTGTAAATTTGCTGTGCTTGTTTGCCTTCGTCACTATTTGGATAATTGAGCGAAACAAAGTTTAATGCTTTTTTATAAGCCTCAAAACCTTGCTGGCGACCTATGGCAGTGGCTTTCAATAATTCAAGCTTTGGAACAATATCATTGCCGTTATACACCATCATATATTCGTCGCTTTTTTGAATAACCTCAGCATATTTTGCAGCCTCAAACTCTTTGTACAATTGTTTGTACTTAAATTCTGGGCTAGACTCATCTGTGGGCAACTGCGAATTTGGATTGCGAAGTATTTCTGCATAACGTGTATCGGCATGGTTTGTCAATACGTCATTTCTGTATTTATCCGCTTCGGAAGGATTTTCCAAAATTTCATAAATTTTCACCAAATTATACTTGGCAGGTACTACCAATCGGTCTTCAGGGTTATAGGTAAGAAGTTTTTCAAGTCTGTTTGCGGCGAGGTTATATTCCTTGAATTTTTCTTTATAAATCAACCCTAACTGATAATAGGCAAAATTTCGGTCCTTCGCCAAGCTGTCAATTAATTTCTGGTCAGTTGGTATTCTTTCAATATAGGTTTGTGGCTTGTAAAGTTCGTTCTCTGCTATGGGTGTCTGTTCGACAACTACTTCATCTAGGTTATCCAAAGATGATTTTTTGCTGGAAAGTCTCCAATTGTCCTCCAACTTTCTGTCGCCCCATACTTTTCTAAATTCTCCCTTTCCATATGCTACCGTAGCTGTATTGTAAAAATAAAAGGTGCTTCCTTTGTTTGGTCCAGAAGCTCCCTTTCCTTTTTGGTAGAATTCGTTATTCGAGATTTTCTGCTCAATTTTTATAGCCTCTAAGGAATCTTTTATTGCTTGTTCCTTTAGTTTTGAAGTGTAATCCGTAAAAAAGGCGAGTTGTTCAGACTCACTCATATTTGTCAATTTTAGAATGCTATCATTTTTTGTTGCTATGTCTTCGTATTTTATAACATCGTCAAGATTTTCTCGTTTCTTTGTAACGCGGCGCCATTGGCGGCTTTTTTCCTCGAGAAAGGTTAATGTACTGTCATAATAGGCTCCAGCCGTTTTGTATTGAGCATTGTCAAAATTTATTACCGCAAGGGTTTGGTAGTTTACAGCTTGAAGTATTCTGTCCTGCTTAAAGGCTTTAATTGATTTATTGTAATACTTAACAGCCGTTTCAATACTGTCGCTATTGCGATAATAGTCTCCAAACTGGTTGTAGATTTTATCCAAAAACGGACGGTTTTCACGATTTTTTTCAAGGTCTTGTAATAATTCCAAAAATGCAGTGCGATCCCCTTTTTCGTAATCGAAATTCTTACCTTTCTCTAAATAGGCATTGATCATATAAGCTCGGGAGGTTTTGCGGTTCATTTCAATAACCTCATCAAAAGCGATGTTGGCGCTATCTTTTTCTCCCAAACGGTTGTAAAGTTGACCTTTTATGAAAGTATATCTTCCCTTCAATTCTTTGTCCTTTACGTTCTCAGTAGCCATTTTTATGTATTCCAGCGCAGGCTGCAAAGAATCCAAGTTAATGAATGCCTGCGACATCATGGCGGCACCGTCGGCAATCTCTTCTTCATTTAATTCTGCTGTCTCAAACATCTTTTTGAGATTCTCGATAGCGTATTCTTCATTTTTTAAACGAATGTTGGTTTTTGCCTTCCAAACCTTGGCAACGTTTATGTTATTGCTGGTTGGGTAACGGTCCAGAATAAAGTTGAAGGCGTCCAATGCTGGGATAAATCGACCGTCATAATAACGGGCTTTCCCTAGCAACATATAGGCTTCATCTATCTGTGGGTTGTATTCCTTGCCGTTAATATACATGGAATGTTTCTGGATTGCTTTTGCAGCTTTTTCTTCAGCTCGGTTGAAGTCGGCATTTTTAGAAGCGCCAGGTGATTTTGTTTCTTCTTCAGCAATATCGATGCGCTCTACCGGAAGTATTTCCCAAAAATTATCGCGAAAACCATACGCCAGTTGCTCTTTCCCATCGGTAAAAGCCATATCACCATTATACAAAGTGTTGTATTCAGTTGTGACCGCATGAACGTTACGGTTTAAAAAGGTATTTTTTTTACGTGAACAAGCTGCCAAAAAAACAACAGCCAAAATGAATAATGTAATTTTATAAGTGCCCTTCAAAATGGTTTCAGTTTATATAATATTGTAACTTAAAAGGTTCTATTTTAGTATGTAGAATCACTAAAGAGCGGTAAAAATACATTTCTTTTTAATATCTGCTTAAAGAAACGTCCAAAAAATGCTCCACTTTAAAGCTTTTGAAGCTCTGTTTCCTTGATTTCCTTCGTACTTTTGCAAAAAAATTCAAGATTATGAGCGAATTTCATGCGCTTACCGTTTCCGAAGTAATAAAAGAAACCCCGAATTCAGTTTCTATATCATTTTCAGTTCCTGAAAACTTAAAAAAACTTTTCACTTTTAAGGCAGGCCAATATATCACTATCCAGCACCAAAATGGCGGGAAAGATTTACGTCGTGCCTATTCCATCTGCTCTTCCCCAAAAAGCGGTTTGCTGAAAGTAGCCGTGAAAAAAGTGGAGAAAGGGGCTTTTTCAGAATACGCAAATAAGGATTTGAAAGCTGGCGATATCCTTCGAGTAATGCCTCCAATGGGGAAATTCATTTTGGAGCCAAATTTAAAAAACTATGCGGCTTTTGCAGCAGGAAGCGGCATAACGCCCGTACTCTCCTTGATAAAAAGCACTTTGGAAGACATGCCACAGAGCACTTTCTTATTGGTTTATGGCAATCAAAATGTTGAAGAAACCATGTTCTATAACGAAATTTTACAGCTTCAAAAACAGTTTCCGAATCGTTTTAACACCGAATTTGTTTTCAGCAGAAAGGAAGAGGAAAATTCAAAATTTGGAAGAATTGACCGCTCTATCGTGAACTTTTTTCTAAAGAATAAATATTCCGAAACTGTTTACGAAGCTTTCTATTTATGCGGCCCGGAAGAAATGATTGACGAAGTTTCCGCAACATTGAAACATAACGGCATCAATTCAAAACAAATTCATCACGAGCTTTTTTCAACTGCGGAAAAAGGACTTTTGGTAGAAAAACATGATGGGAACACAAATATTACCATCACTTTAGATGATGATGTGGAAATTTTTGTAATGCCGCAAACCAAATCTATTCTTGAAGCTGCGTTGGAACAAGGATTAGATCCGCCATATTCCTGCCAAGGCGGAATTTGCAGTACTTGCATCGCGCGATTGAAAGAAGGCAAAGCCGAAATGCGCAAAAACCAAATCCTAACCGAATCTGAAATTGCGGATGGGTTGATACTTACGTGCCAAGCGCACCCCACAACGGCGACCGTTGTTGTGGATTATGATGATGTGTAAGCCCTCTTGTCCGCGAAAGGAAATGTCCGATAAATGGTAAATTTCCTATTTATCAAAATCGAAAAAACCGCGAAAGCTCAAATCCTCATCAAGGTTTGGCCAATGAATTCCGAAAGGGGAAAGTTCAAAGTTTTCCCTTTGGCATCACCCGCGTTTTGCAATTTCGTAAACCAAAGTTTTTTGAGTTCAAAATTATGGTTTAAAGTGTTCATTCCATTTTTTGATTATTATTTCCCTGTTTTCCTCAATATAAAACCTCCGAAATATTCAAATTTCGGAGGTTTTTAAAAAGTTTCCTTTACTTTAAATTATTCCAGCACTTCGAATACAATCCTGCTATCCTCATTGGCGCCAACAATATTCGTATCAATATTATATGTTTTGCAATCCTCGCCATTAATATCAATTAGTTCTCCCGTAATAAAATTATAGGTGCCTGTTCGGTTAAGTGCTATTATTAATTCAAACTCGTACCTATCGGTATTGGGGTTATAGGGCATATTGAACCAATTTGAAATTCTTCCCTGGGAGCCTTTAATAAACTCTAAATCATTGCCTTGATATAATTCATCATGGCTTATTAATAGGGCATTATCTACTCCCGTAACCTCTAAAAGATTGACGTTTGGCTCCGCAAAATAGGGCGATATATTTGCTATGCTCGTTTTCAGGGTAACTACATCGCCCTTGTTATAGGTATCTTGGAGGGGTTCCAAAATTATAAGGTCTGGAACCCTCGCAAATGTTCCCATATCGTCACAAAATTGCTTTTCGGGATCGCATCCTGAAATAAAACCGATCAACAGTATGGCTACAACTGTACTGAAAATTTTAGTACCCATAGCTAATGAATAATTGGTTAATCGGCCAGTTTGTAATGCCATCAGAAGGTGTGCCTATTAGACTGAGAAAAAAAATAAGAGCACGCATAGTAAAATTATTCTTCATTGTTTAGATTTAATAATTAGTGGCGAATTACGCACAAAAAAGGAAACAAAGAATTTATTTGCAGTTAATTTTTAATCTTTTTTCCCTATTTCTTTCACCGCAGAAATTACCTTTAAAATATTCAGATTAACAAAGTCTTTTCTAAAGAGTTTTTTGAGAAGTAGTGTATTACCTAAGTAAAATCGAACTTATCTTTTTGACTATTAATGAAGGCGCCATCATTGCCATCACATTTTCATAATCTTTCGGAAATTTATTCCCATAAATAGAAGTAGGAATCAACGGATATTGTTTACGATCAGCAACCAACTGATTGTTTTCGGGCTGGTTGAAAGGCGCAAACCCGGCATACGGATGCGTAACGCCCCAAAGTGTAACTACCGGCACGCCAAACATAGCCGCCAAATGGCCATTGCCGCTGTCCATGGACAACATTAAATCTAAATTTGAAATTAAGGCAAGTTCTTCCTCAAAAGTGAGTTTGCCTGCAACGTTGGTTACGTTTGCAAATGGATTTTCAAGTTTTTTGAGTAGTTCAATTTCCTTCTTTCCACCTCCGAAAAGAAAGATTCTGTATTTGTCTTTTCTATCCAGCTCACGGATTACATCAGCCATTAAACTTAAAGGGTACATTTTGCTTTGATAAGCTGCAAAAGGAGCGATGCCTATCAATTTTTTTGGCTCTACGCCAATGAGACCGTTAAGTTTAGGCGTCAATCGCTTTCTTGGTGGCGCAACAAATTGTTTTAAATCTATTGAAAAACCGAGCTTTTCAAAAACATCGGCGTACCGCTGATGTGTAGTTTTTAGCTGTGAAATGGTTTTTCCACTGGAAGCAATCAATGCTTTTTTTTCTGCCCTGCCTTTGTCGATTGTGGCAGTTTCCAATCCTTTAAATTTCAGATATTTCGTAATTATTTTTGAACGAATCACGTTATGAAGATCTGCAATGGCATCAATTCCGAGTTCTTTTGCTTCGTTTGCTAAATTAATGAGTCCGAAACGTTTGTGCTCTCCATAAACATCGGCTTCCAAAAAATCAAGATTTGGAATTCCTTCAAAAAAAGGTTTGAAAAAGGGACGTGAAAGTACCGTTACTTTTAGTTCAGGATAGGTTTGTGTCAAAACCTGAAGCACAGGCACAGTCATAGCCACATCGCCCATTGCTGAGAGACGTATTACCAATATGTGGGATGGTTTTGGCATTTTGCAACTCTAAACCTAACAGGTTTTCTCGATTATTTTTTCCCGCGAAGCACTGGATTTAACTCATCGTCATTGTACATTTTCATCTGCTTGTAAACTTTCATGTACTTTCTGCCTTGGGCAATATCATCCAATAATTGGTTAATGGCTGTGCTTAAATCAACGCGTTGTTCCAACAATACATTCAACTTCGCTTTGCAAGCTATTTGGTGTTCTTGGGAAGCATCGGTACGATTTGCTTCTTCGTTCATATGATACACCTTCAAAGCTAAAATAGAAAGACGGTCAATTCCCCAAGCTGGGCTTTCGGTGTTTATGGTGGCGCCTTCATTTACTTTTACATCCTTGAATTTTTCAAGGAAATAGCTATCAATATATTCAACCATATCTGTCCTGTCTTGGTTGGAAGCATCTATTTGACGCTTCAATTTTAAAGCTGCAACAGGATCAATATTTGGGTCCCGAATAATGTCTTCGTAATGCCACTGCACCGTGTCTATCCAACATTTGCGATATAATAAATGCTCAATTAAATGACTGTCTTTATCGTACGGATTACTGAATGGCTGATCCACGGAATTTATTTCGTGGTATTTGTCTATAACTTCTGAGAAGATTTTGTTGGCTTTGTCTGAAAACATATAACTATTCTATTTGAAAATATCCCCCTAACCCCCTTCAAAGGGGGAATTATTCGGACTGTTAATTAATTTTTCATGATTTTTCTAAAATGTGTAAATACTCAACTGTTTCTGAGGCTTTGTGGTTTCGATTTTCAGTTTTGTCTGCCTTAAAACGTTGGTAATTTTTGGTTTTCAAACTATATTTTCCAAAACGTTCCATAACCGTTTGCACTTCCTTTTGACTCATCAATCCCTCGTTGTTATAACTTAGGAAAATGTATGGAAATTGTGCGTTTTCAATCAATTCCTCAAAGCTTTTAAGGACTTCTCCGGTTCTGCACCAATCGCTTTTGTAGTAATCACGCAGACCCGTTTTACCTCTTGGCACAAAGGTATCATATTTTGCGATAGTATTCAGCAAATGGTAGTTCGAGCCGTATTGACGAGCATTGTAAGGTGGGTCCAAATATAAAATATCGCCTTCAATATTCTTTATCAGCTCATTACTATCCTGCTGAAAAACTTTATGGTCGTTTTCTGTTGGTTGAAAAAAGGCAGGTTTAATTAAAATTTTTTTTGCTGCGGAAGTCTTTATATGTTTTAAATATGCACCGTAAACCGAAGCTGTGTTTGCCACTTTATCGGCTCTTTCCAATAATGAAGCGAGTAGAAAAAAATATTGATCATCAGTAATTTTTAAAGTTTTTTTCCACGTCTCAATTTGAAGCCGAACCGCATCTATTTTTTTACCGTTTTCTGAAGTGAAATAGTTTCTTTTAGCCTTTCCCCCTTCGGAATAATTTTGAAAAATGAAACCTTTTTTGCCTTCTAGGGTATTCAATTCAGTTAAAAAATCTTCGCAATCGAAAGCAATATGATTACCAATATAATTTCGGTTAAGTACATAGCTGTAATATTCTACATCATTGCCGATTACTTGCTTAACGTGTGGCTTGAATATTCGGCCAACAATTCCAGTGCCAGCAAAAAGGTCGCAAAACACTATTTCGGAAAGATTATCACCGCAAGTTTCGGTAACCGTTTCAAAAATAAAGCTGGAGAGTTTATGTTTGCTGCCTATGTAGTTCATTTGGAAACCCAGATAATATCGCTCAATGTTGTTTGACCTTCGGTAAAAATAAAGGAATGTAATTGTTCGGGCTTAAAACCCATAACATATTTTTTGATTGTTTTTTTTAGCAGTAAAATTTCGGTTTTCAAAACCAATTATAGGAATATTGGTGCCGTTTTTTAGTTCCCTATCAATATTTTGAATGTTCAGCGCATTCATAAAAACAGAAATACAAAAGGCAAAATTACCACCATCCAAAGCATAATTTCCTTAAACCAAAACTCGGAAACATCCTTTTCAACATAACGTTCAGTATCAAAATTTTCAATATAATTGGTAGTTATAATGGCAATTGGCGCTAAAACAAAAAGTATCTCGGCACCTGTTTTTTCTGGCCCTGCCAATGCAACAAATAATGCCGTTATACTCAAATACAATAGTAAAAGATAGTTGGGCCTTTCTTTTAAGGGAATTATTGAAATCTTTAAAATACGATATACCCCAGCCCAAATATAAAATGCAAGTATTACAGTTATTGGCACCAAAACAGAAGCTGAATTGTACTTTGAAAAATCAAAACTTATAGCTTCTTGCCAATTTGAAAACCAAAAAAGGGAATCGTTAGCCAATAGTTGGTATGCAGTATTAATGATCAAAACCGCCATAAAACCAGTGAAGGGAATCAATATTTGTTTGTAATTTGTATTTGGTTTTTGAATTACCGCGATAAATAGCGGAATAAAAAACAAAAGACTCCAAAAATAAAAAAACGATGCCACAGTAATCCAAATGCTGGCATCGAGAATTTTCTTTGAAGAATTTTTATCGCTTCGAATGCTCATTATTCTTCTTAATGCCAATAAAAGAAAGGCATTTGCCAAAAGTATTTTGTGTTGAAGAAAAATAACCGGCAGCATTACCAAAAAACAGGTAAAAAAAAGAATTACAAAGGTGTTGTTCTTCGTCAAATGGTTTTTTCGAATTATGAAATCCAATAGCAACATACTTAATATACTTAGGGCCATAAAAAATCCATGATCAAGCAACAAAATTGGTGTAATGACAATTGACGAGCCCGAAACTGCCCCCAATAAATAACCCACAATAATAAAAGCGCCGAGAATTAAATAATTTACTGGTTTAGATTTTCCAAAAAAGCTTGTTAGCATACGGGGTAATTTTATATTTTTGCTCTCTAAAGATTAAAGATATGACTTGGAAAGGTTTTTGGGAAGGAATCGCTTCTCTTTTTGAAAATGTTCTTTTTATTCCCTATGATGCGCTTCGTTCGTTACAGGATCAAACTTGGTGGGGTGCAAATATTATTTCTTGGATTTTGTTACTTATTGGCACTGCAGCATTTATCTATTGGATGATGAAGCTGAAGGATTTTAACGAAAACACAGAAAGCACCTATACTTACGATGAGAATCCATGATTTTTTAAAGGTCGAAACCTATATCATTACGATACTTCATCCTGTCAAAAGATAGTTTTTCTATATTTTGATAGGAATTTTTTAGTGCCTTTTTGAAATCAATATCCATAGAGGTTATAGCCAAAACACGCCCGCCATTGGTAAGTATTTTGCCATTTTCAGATTTTGTTCCCGCGTGAAAAATAATTGAACCTTCCACATTTTCCAAACCTGAAATTTCTTTTCCTTTTCCGTAATCTTCGGGATAGCCACCGGAAACGAGCATCACAGTAGTTGCCGCTCTTTCATCAATTTCAATATTGATATCATCAAGTTTTTGATGATAGGTCGCTTCAAATAAATCTACCAAATCTGTCTTTATTCGAGGAAGTACAACTTCGGTCTCGGGATCGCCCATTCGTACGTTGTATTCTATTACGTAGGGCTCGTTATTCACTTTTATCAAACCGATAAAAACAAAACCTTTGTAGTCTATATTTTCTTCGGAAAGACCTTTAACCGTTGGTTTAACGATTCGTTCTTCAATTTTTTTCATCAAAATTTCATCTGCAAAAGGAACTGGGGAAACAGCACCCATTCCACCAGTATTCAATCCTGTATCGCCTTCGCCAATGCGTTTGTAATCTTTTGCAGTGGGAAGTATTTTGTAGTTTTTGCCGTCTGTTAGCACAAAAACGCTCAATTCTATTCCATCTAAAAATTCCTCGATTACCACTTTGGAACTTGCTTCGCCAAATTTACTGTGCGCAAGCATATTTTCAAGCTCCTGTTTTGCTTCGTTTAAATCGTTCAAAATCAAAACCCCTTTCCCGGCGGCCAGTCCGTCAGCTTTCAAAACGTAAGGAGGATTCAATTTTTCCAAGAAAGCTTTTCCCGCGTCCAAAGATTCTACTGTAAAACTTTCATATGCTGCCGTAGGAATATTATGCTGCGTCATAAATTCCTTAGCGCGCTGTTTGCTGCCTTCCAGTAATGCACCTCTTTTTGATGGGCCAATGAGCATTACGTTTTTAAGCTCGGTAGTTTCGGAAAAATAATCGGCTATTCCTTGTACCAAAGGATCTTCGGGACCTACCACGACCATTTCTATATTATTTTCTAAAACACATTTCTTTACCGCTTCAAAATCAGTCGGCTGAATAGCTATATTTGTTGCGATGGATCCAGTACCTGCATTTCCTGGTGCTACAAAAAGTTTATCACAACGTTTGCTCTGCGAAATTTTGTAAGCAAAGGTATGTTCACGACCGCCGGAACCAAGGATGAGAATATTCATAATTGAAATGTTTTGTTTCGGAGTCAAAAATAATTGTTTGTACCTTGAACCACTAATTTATTTGAAGCGAATTTATCTTTGGAAAGATTTGTTTTTGCTTTAAAAATAAAACTCTGCTTTTGAGACTCTTCGATATTTCATTATTTCTGAAACGTTTCCCTGTTAAAAGGGCTAAAGAAGAATTGCTGCAAATTTCGGAAATAAAAGAGGCAGACTACGAAGCGTTTTTGAATGCGAAAAAGACTGAAATTGTCAACTATCATTTAAAGCATAATAGTTTTTATCGAGATACGGTAAATGGAGATTTTACAACTTGGGAATCTCTTCCTATTTTAAAAAAGGAAGATTATCAAATTCCTTTAAACAAAAGGCTTTCAAAAGGATTTTCAGAAAAGAAAGTTTACATCAACAAAACGTCTGGTTCCAGTGGTAACCCGATTCGTTTTGCCAAGGACAAGTATAGTCATGCCATCACTTGGTCTTATCACATGGAGCGTTTTGGTTGGTACGGTATAGACTTTAATAGTTCGCTGCAGGCGCGTTATTACGGAATTCCTTTAGATATTATTGAAAATAAAACCGTCCGATTGAAAGATTTGCTAGCAAATCGCCATCGGTTTTCAATAAACGATCTTTCGGAGAAAGCACTATCCGAAATGTTGGAGATTTATAAGAAGAAACCGTTTGATTATATAAACGGATATACCAGCAGTATTGTCCTTTTTGCAAAATACTTGAAAGAAAAAAATATTATTTTGAAAAGTGTTTGTCCTACTTTGAAGGTTTGTATTGTTACTTCCGAAATGCTTTTTGAAAATGATAAGATCTTGCTCGAAAATCAGTTTGGCGTTTCTGTGGTCAATGAATACGGTTGCTCGGAAGCTGGAGTAATTGCTTTTACCAACCCCAATGGCGAATGGGAAATTGATTCCAAAACACTATTTGTTGAGATTTTGGATGAAGAAGATCGGGAAGTTCCATTGGGAGAAGAGGGTAGAATCGTAATTACTTCGTTACACAATAAGGCACATCCGTTTATACGTTATGAAATTGGTGATTATGGTGCTTTGAGTGAAAAAAGTACCTTTAAAAAATCCATTTTAAAAAAGCTGGTTGGCAGAACGAATGATTTTGCAGTACTTCCCAGCGGGAAAAAAGCAGCAGGAATGACTTTTTATGTTATTACCAAAAAAATAATGGAGGAGAGCGGAAATATAAAAGAGTTTAAAGTGGTTCAAACAAAGATTGATACTTTTGAAATAAGTTATGTGAGTGAGGAAGAATTGACTGAAGAAAAGAAGAACTTTATTACAAAAACACTTGAACAATTTTTGGAGACTGGGTTGACTTTTATATTCAGACGAAAAGAACAGTTGGACAGGTCTGAAAGCGGTAAATTGAAACAATTTGTTTCTTTGGTTGAAAATTAAACATATTTATAAAATGAAGATAACAATTGTTGCAGGCGCTAGACCAAATTTTATGAAGATATCGCCAATTATAAAGGCAATAGAGAAGCTTCAAACCATTCAGAATCCAATTAGTTATAGGTTAATTCATACAGGGCAACATTACAATCCTAATTTGAGTGATACATTTTTTGAAGAATTGCAAATACCGCAGCCCAACTTGAATCTAAATATAAAAAGTGGCTCACAAGCTGAGCAAACGGCTGGTATTATGATTGCTTTCGAAAAAGAATTGACAGAAAATCGACCTGATTTTGTTATAGTTGTTGGTGATGTAACCTCAACGATGGCATGTGCAATTGTTACAAAAAAGGCCAATATTTCCTTGATACACGTGGAGGCAGGTATTAGAAGCGGAGATAAAACAATGCCAGAGGAGATAAACCGAATGGTGACGGATAGTATTACAGATTACTTTTTTACCACTTCTGAGAAGGCATCTCAAAATTTAATTCATTCTGGAAATTCAAAGGAGAATATCTTCTTTGTAGGGAATGTTATGATAGATACACTTCTGCAAAATCTTACCCGTATCAAAAAACCTCTATTTTGGAATGATATAAATTTAGTGCCAAAAGAATATTATCTTTTAACGCTCCACAGGCCATCAAACGTAGATGAAAGTTCTTTATTTATTGAATTATTAAAACAAATTACGGAGCACGCTGCTGGGGTTCCTATTATCTTTCCAGTTCATCCAAGAACGCAGCATATTTTAGCACAAACAAAAAATGTATTTAAAAATTTACACTTTGTGGAACCACAAGGGTATTTAAATTTTATCTATTTATTGAAAAATTGCAAAGCTATTTTGACCGATTCTGGAGGCATTACCGAAGAAGCCTCAATACTAAATGTTCCCTGTATTACATTTAGAGATTCTACGGAACGGCCCGAAACCTATGTTTTAGGGACAAACATTTTGGTAGGTAATAATAAAAAAAAGATTTCCGATGCTTTTCAAAAATTGAAAAATAATAGATGGAAAAATACTGAAAGTATACCACTTTGGGATGGAAAAGCTTCAGAGAGAACCATCTCGCATTTACTGAAAATTCATTATGAGTAAGGAAATTCTACTCATAACAAACTATTTCCCTCCAGAAAAAGGAGCGGCACCAAATCGAATATTCAGCTTGGCAGAAGGACTGGGAAATGTAGGCTTTAAAGTTAACGTTGTTTGTCCTTTACCCAATTACCCCACTGGGAAAATTTTTAAGGATTATAGCGGAAAAATATCCTCATCAGAAAATGTCTCTTTTGGAAGAATAACCCGATTGTGGTTATGGCCCAGCAATTCTGCCAATAAGTTTGTGCGGTTACTGTCTATGGTTTCTTTTTCAATTAGCTTGGTTTTGTTCTTCATTTTTACTAAAACCCCAAAAAAGATATTTATTCAATATTCACCCGTTTTTATAGGGTTTACTGCAGTTTGCCTAGGATGTTTGTTTTCTAAAAAAATTATTCTAAATGTTTCAGACCTTTGGCCTTTAGCAGGTTTAGAGATGGGTATTTTAAAGAAAGGCAGCTATTATTCCCTTTTGGTTAAAATGGAGCGCTACTGCTATCGGAATTCAGATTTAATAGTTGGACAATCTGAAGAAATATTAGAGCATATTTCAAATTTTGAAAAAGAAAAACCTTTCTTTTTATATCGAAATATTCCAAACTTTGAAGCACCCCCAGTAACACAGCTATCATCTTCTAAAGAAATAAAAATAGTATATGCAGGCTTATTGGGGGTTGCGCAAGGAATTTTTGAAATCTGTAAACGAATTACTTTTCCCGAGAATGTGAGTCTTCATATATATGGAGCTGGTCCAGAAGCGGAAAAAATCGAAGCTTTAGGGAAGCAGGATATCCACTTTTATGGTGAATTAGACAGAGAAGAATTGCATCGAGAATTGCAGGATTATGATGTTGCCTTTATTCCTTTGATAAAACGAATTTATGGGTCTGTACCGTCAAAAATATTTGAATATACACGTTTGGGGCTTCCCGTACTTTATTTTGCAGGTGGAGAGGGCGGAGATATTGTTGAAAAAGAATCATTGGGATGGGTAGTTCCGGTAAACGATTTTAGGGCTCTGCAAGATTTTATAAATACAATTTGTTCAGCGCAATTAAACCGTTTTCCGAAAGAAGCTGTTCAGAAGAACTCCGTTTCGGCTTTTGATTTCAAAAAGCAATTTGAAGCATTTACTACTTCAATTGAAAATATTTAATAGGCTTTATCTTCTCCACGTAATGCATTAAATATAGTTTGGAACACTATTTTAATATCTAGAAAAAGGCTCCAATTTTCAAGATAAAAAATATCGTATTTAACCCTGTTGATAATATGATTGTCATCTTCTACCTCTCCACGATATCCACTTACTTGAGCTAGTCCAGTAATTCCTGGTTTTATAAAGTGGCGAACCATAAATTTATCTATCCGTTCTGCATACATATGTGTGTGACTAACCATATGTGGTCTTGGCCCAACTACAGACATATCTCCTTTAAGCACATTAATAAACTGTGGTAGTTCATCAATACTTGTTTTTCGGATTATTCTTCCAACCCTGGTGACGCGTATATCTCCTTTTGAAATTTGATGAAGATGGGCCATAGGGTTTGGTTTCATAGATCTAAATTTGTAGCAAAAGAACTCTTTATAGTCCAAACCATTTCTTTTTTGTTTAAAGAACACTGGGCCTTTTGATTCTAGTTTGATTAGCAATCCAAGTAAAGGTGTGAGCCAAGACAGTAAGCCCACAATAATTACAAGCGAAAGCACTATATCAAAACTTCTTTTCAGAAACTTGTTAAATGGTTCGTCCATGGGTATTTTGCGCATAGACAAAATAGGAAGCACGCCATAATATGTAAAATCCAGCTTCTTGCTATAAATCTCTTTATTGTCTGGAAGAAATTTTAGAATCTTGAGATTGTTATCCACAAAATCAATAAGTTTTATTAGATCCTTGTTTCCAATTTCGGCCACCGAAGAATAAACCTCATCTATCTCTTCCTTTATAATATAATCCATACAATCTTCAATAGAAACCTTATTAGTTCCTTTTAGATCAAAGGTTCTGTAAAGTTTGTAGCCATAAACCGGATTGTTGGTGAAAAACTTACGGAGTTGATCTGTTTTTTGATTAAGTCCAAGAATAACCACTTTACGCACATTCCCTCCTAGGTACAGCCGGTATTTTTTTAGCAAAAAATAAATACCCAGTTTTACAACTGTAATGCACAACCATACCAAAAGAATGTATTTAAATATTATTGAGGCTGAAGTATTTAATTCATTATAAAAACCAAAGAAAGAAAAAACAACTAATAAGAAAACCACACCTTGTTTTCCGAGCAAAGAGATAATTTTTGCTAAATGTGTAAAACGATATATCTCGTAAAAGCCAGAACGTAATGAAAGCAAGAGCCAAGCAATTGTTAAATATACAACATAGTTGAAATAGGGGAAAGGCTCTCCAAAAAATTCAAAAGCAAAAAAATGGATAAAGAAAAGATCTATTCCATAAGAAATAGGCCTTAAAAATCCAGAATATCTTCCACTTTTAAACATCTATTTTCATCTATTATGTTTTGAAAAATCTTTGTGTTCACTTTTAAAAAGTTCTTCTTTTGAAAGATTTTTAAAATATTCAAAGGTTTTCCTCATTCCTTCTTCTCTAGATACTTTTGGTTCCCAGCCCAATATTTCTTTTGCTTTGGAAATATCTGGTTCGCGTTGCATAGGATCGTCTTGCGGCAAAGGTTTGAAAATAATTTTCTGCTCCGTTCCTGTCAGCTTGATAATTTCCTTCGCAAAATCAAGAATAGTTATTTCTTCAGGATTTCCAATGTTTACCGGTAATGGATAATCGCTCATTAACAGTCGGTAGAGGCCTTCAACCTCATCATCAACGTAACAAAACGAACGTGTTTGTGATCCATCGCCAAAAACCGTTAAATCTTCTCCCCGCAATGCCTGCCCAATAAAAGCAGGAATCACTCGTCCATCATTAAGGCGCATCCGTGGACCGTAAGTATTAAAAATACGAGCGATACGTGTTTCAAGTCCGTGGAATCTGTGATAGGCCATCGTTATGGATTCTTGAAAGCGCTTTGCCTCATCATAAACCCCACGAGGGCCAATGGTGTTTACATTTCCATAATATTCTTCTGTTTGTGGATGAACCAAGGGATCTCCATAAACTTCAGAAGTGGATGCTATAAGAATTCGCGCATTTTTTTCTCTTGCCAAACCGAGAAGATTGTGAGTGCCCAATGATCCTACTTTCAAAGTTTGGATGGGTATTTTTAAATAATCTATGGGGCTAGCAGGCGAAGCGAAATGAAGAATATAATCCACTTTTCCAGGAACATGTACAAACTTTGTTATATCATGATGATAGAATTCAAATTGACTCAATTTAAAAAGATGCTTAATGTTCTTTAAATCTCCTGTAATCAGATTATCCATTGCAATAACCTCAAAATCTTCAGCAATAAATTTATCACAAAGGTGCGAGCCTAAAAATCCAGCTGCACCTGTAATCAATACACGTTTTTTCATCTATATTTAATATTTGAGAAATAGGAGGATAGAGTACCCCAGTATATGTTTTCAGTTAGTTTATAATCTGTAATTGGGTATTTCATACATGGGTTGCTTTTCTTCCTATCGAAACATAGGTAAATCCTTCTGCTTCCATATCATTAACATTGTATAAATTTCTTCCGTCGAAAACTACAGGATTGTTAAGGAGCTGATTCAATTTCGAAAAATCCGGAGTTCTAAATATGCTCCATTCCGTGCAAATAAGCAAGCCATCTGCTCCTTCGGCTGCTGCGTACATAGAATCTGAATAATTCAATTTGTTGCCAAAACGTTTTTTAATATTTGGCATCGCTTCAGGATCAAAAACTTGAAGTTTTGCACCCTTGTCCAACAAAGCTTCCATCATATCTATTGAAGGGGCTTCGCGGATGTCATCGGTTTCGGGCTTAAAGGCCAATCCCCAGATGGCAATTGTTTTTCCTTTTAAATCATTTTTAAAATACTTCTCAATTTTAGGAAGTAAGATTGTTTTTTGAGCTGAATTGATTTCTATTACTGAATTTAAAATCTTAAAATCATAGTTTTCATTCTTTCCTGCTTTCTGAAGTGCTTTTACATCTTTTGGAAAACAAGAGCCACCATAACCAATTCCTGGGAAAAGGAAGCGCTTGCCAATTCTACTATCGGTTCCCATTCCGGCACGAACCATATCTACATCGGCACCTACCTTTTCACAATAATTGGCTATCTCATTCATAAAAGTGATTTTGGTAGCCAAAAATGAGTTTGCAGCATATTTTGTAAGCTCGGCGGACTTTTCATCCATAACGATGATTGGATTGCCAGATCGTACAAACGGCCCGTAAAGCTTTTGCATTAATGCTGTGGCTCTTTCACTACTGGAACCAACAACTATTCGCTCGGGCTTTAAAAAATCGTCTACGGCAAAGCCTTCTCGAAGAAACTCTGGATTGGAAACTACATCAAATTCGCAGGAAGCATTTTTTGATATTACTCCATGCACTTTTTCCGCCGTACCCACAGGTACGGTACTTTTATCCACGATTACTTTGTATTGTTTGATTTTCTTTCCTATTTCTTCCGAAACGTTCAGAACATAGGATAGGTCTGCAGAGCCATCTTCATCTTCTGGGGTGGGAAGCGCAAGAAAAATAATATCACCATGTTCCAAGCCTTCATCAAGCGATGTTGTAAATTTTAAACGGTTTGCCTTGATATTTCTTTCAAAAAGTACGTCCAAATGCGGCTCATAGATAGGCACTTCTCCATTACGCATTTTTTCGACTTTAGCTTTGTCTATATCAACACATACCACTTCATTTCCGGTTTCTGCTAAGCAGGTTCCTGTTACCAAACCTACATATCCTGTTCCTATTACTGAAATTTTCATCTATTGTTTTTCTATCTTTCAATTTAACAATGTGCAAAAGTACAATTTGCAATTCTTTTTATAAGTTTTTTATTCTGTTGTTTTCTGGCACTTCAGTCCTTGTTATTAGCACTATCAAAATGAAGCCAATATAATAAGCCCCAATCTGTCTGTGGAACATGTTTTCCATAAAACAATACATTATCAATATTGCTAACATAGCCATAGGGAAAAATTGTTTTTTTATTGAAAGAAAACTAATCCCAATAAAAGCCAAAAAAAGTAACAAAGCAATAAAACCCGCACTTAAATAGAAATCTAAAAATTGGTTATGGGTATTGTACCGTTCGGAAACGAAATTTTCTCTTTTTTGGGAATTTGTTATATCGCTTTTGTAACATGACACAAGTCTATTCTTCGTTTCGTCAAAACCAATTCCCGATAGATTAAAACCTTCTTCGCTTATAACAGCTGCAGCACACTCCCATACTACGGCCCTTAGTTCGTAAGTCAATGAATTTTCAATAAAGGCTGGTGGATCATTATGGCTTGTAACCGGGTTGTGCTTACTACTCATTTCACTTTTAATTATAAAGAACAATCCTACCACCGCAGCAATGGCAGCTATAGCAATTACTATTTTCCAGATTTTTCGTTGGCCATAAAACTGACGCAGGAGTAATAAAACAAACAAAGAAATGATAGCAATTTTTGAAGCAATCAACACTATAAAAAGTAGGTTAATAATAATATTTGCCAAATGATAGTTGTTATTTGGGTGATACTTTTTTTGAATTGCTTGAAAGGAAATCACAATACTGAAAGTGCAAAGCAGTCCTAAATAGAGCCTGTCAACCAAGAGAGATTCAACCACCTGTGGAGAATCTCCTAGGGCAAAACTGCCCGTCGCATCTGTTATAAGCACAAAATTATATATAGAAAAAACAATTGCAGCTAAGGCTGAAAGGATTATGGCGTTGTTAATTTTTTTTATATCGTTTACAGGAATATAAAGAATAGCCAATCCAGCAGCAATCATAACTTTTTTTAGAATGTTGAAATCCTCATAAAATCTTCCGCTAAAAAATGAATTGATACAGAGATAAAGAAAAAGACATAAAAAAAACGCAATTGGAAGTGATTTTAGTTTTCTAAAATCCTCTTTTTTTACAATAAAAGGAAATGCAATGACTAAAATGGCTACAAGAATATTGGGCAATGCCCTTATATAATTGTCAAAAGGAATAATGAGGTAGAGCAGTAAGAAAGCATAGGGGTATATGGCGGAAAGCAGTATCCTCATAATTATAAGTAAAAAGCTGAATATTTCAGGGAAAGATAAAAAACTATCCCTTAAAAACCTTGTTGGTTAGCTCTTTTCTATTTTATGTTTTTTTAACTTCTTAGAAGCTAAGATTTCCTTTGTGCCTCAGCCTTATATATGTTTTCTAGTTTGTGAATTGTATTTTTAATATTGAAATGCTCATTGAAAAACTTTAATGAGTTTTCTTCAAACTGCTTACGCTTTTTATCATCGCGCAACAATTCCAAAACTGCATTGGCAAACTGGCCAATGTTTTCGTTTTTAATAACGAATCCATTTTCATTATCGACAATGAGATCACGGTTTCCGTCGGCATCCGATACAACACAAGCTTTTTCAAGGGCCAAAGCTTCAATCACCGAGTATGGCAAACCTTCATAACGAGCAGTAGATATATATAGTTTTGAGTTTTTGATGATGTTGAAAATGTCATCTCGCTTAGTCCATTCCAATAAAGTTATATTAGAGTCTAAGTTGTATTTTTTTATTAGCGATTTAACATGGTCTAAATTTGGAGCGTGATACCCCACACCCATTAGAACCAAGTGTACATTTGGACTTTTTTCCTTGATTTGTCTCAAAACCTCAATCATCATTTCAATATTTTTTTGAAATGATGGACGTCCTACGGAGCAGATATATTCATCTGGCCATGTCTTTTCAATGCTCAAATTCGGAATAGTTTCTATTGCGTTAATAGAGTTATTGAAAAGTAAAACTCGCTCATTTTTATATCCCACTTCGTTTAAAGCTCGATTTTTTTCCGAAGTGGAAGAAGCTAGAATTTTATTATCCCATTTAGAAAGAAATTTTTCCAATCCAAGAAAAACATTCTTCTTCAATTTATTATCTGCACTTAAAAACGAATAAGCTTGAGGTGTGTGCAGCACGGGAATACTATTCATTTTACCAACAATTTTACCAATAACCCCTCCCTTGGCGCTGTGTGCATGAATTAAGTCTGGCTTTTCACTTTTAATAATTTTGCTTGTGGCATTTATTGCTTTATAATCTTTTGATGGTTTGATATTCCGAATGATGGAAATGGGATAGTTCTTTACAGGATCATCTTTATCATTAAGAAAAGATTCGTTTTTATCTGAGTCGCCATGTATTACTATTGATTCAAATTTTTCTGAATCGATATTCGCCAATATTAATCTTAATGAAACATCTACACCACCTACCGCGTGAAGTATATGGACAATTTTAATTTTCAAGGTGTATAGATGTTAAGGTTTTTAATAAAGGCTCAAAAGTAAAAAAACAAAGCTGAAAAAGATAAAATTTTCAACTTTAAACTGATATAAACAAATAATCTTAATTATATAATCCCGATTAAAGATATAGAGAATATTTAAAGATTTGTAGGTTGATTATGGTTTTTAAATATAGGTTTCCATATTAAAAGTGAGGTGAAAACACAAAAATAAAAAACCCCTTGTTGCAATTCCAGATAACTTTCGGTAGTCATTGAAATTAACATAACCGCTAAAATTAAAATCCACGCCATGCTTTTCATTCTTGCGGCTATCGTAAAGAGCAAAACAAAAGCCACCGATAGCCACATGATGCCAACTATTCCATACTGGACCATAACTGAAAGAAATTGATTGTGTGAATTGTAAGTGAGTGGGATATTAAATTCCTTTTGTTCGTTGATTTTGCCGAGGGGTTTTTTTTCGACTCCGGCTCCGTATCCCAAAATCGGTCTTTCCTTAATTAAATAAATACTAGAAGACCATATTTTTTCCCTCAATCCTATTTTATGATATTTTGCTCCAATTTCTGATACTTGATCTCCGGTGTTAAAACCTATTTTTTGAAGTGTGTCATAAAATTTATCATTTGCATACCTACTTTGATTTATCAAAGCCACGGAAAAAAGAACAATGCCAATTAAAACAATAGCACTTTTGAAGTTGAGTAAAGTTTTGATATTCGAAACAAAATATACCGCTATTAATAATAGATATACAAACAGCCCCAAGCGAACAGCGAACAATACAATTACCGTGAGAAAGAGTATAGCAACAGAAAGTTTAAAATTTTTAGAATAATTTCCGAATAATAAAAAAACTAATCCTGTATTTAAATACATGGCATCTTCCGGCATGTATTTATGGTACATCGAGTTTTGAACAAAATTGTACCAGTGGCTAATCTCGAAGTTAACAATATAATTATATCCAAGTTTAGCCAATGAAAAAAAACAAAATGCTATAAGGGAGTATAGGAAAACCTTTTTTGCGATTTCAATCAATTCCTTAGAAGGGTTCACTAATAAAAAAGTCAATGGAATTAAAACAAAAGCAATGAGCTTGGAAATCTTTTTTAAGCTTTCAGGAAAGTCGTCTGTATATAATAGACTTACAATTGCAAGAAGGAGATAGAAAAACAGAATATGAAACCCCTTAATTTCTATTACGTTTTTTAAAAAGTTCTTTTTATTTCTAAATAAAAGAGCCAAAACTAATGTCATACCTAAAATTATTGGAGATAATACATCTACAAAAGGCAGGACAGCGAAGAAAGTCAAAAAACTATAATCTACAATTTTAACTTTGAAGCTCTGGAAGTTGTGAGTCATTTTTTCTTTTTCTGAAATACACATAAAACCCATATACTATAAAAAAGAATATGGTAAAGTAAAGCTTATAAAAGTAGCCCATTACAAATGCATATAGTATCCAGTTAAATAACTGGTATGCAATTACTGATAAAAACAAAGCTCCTTGAACCATAAATTCTTTTAACATCCAGCCCATCAATGCTAAGAAACAAATTGTTAGAAATGTATGAAATATCAAGGCCACCGAAAGTGGAAAGATTTGAAGAAGAATACCCGGATAAGCATTTGTAAAATTATACCCTCCTTCAGCATTAGCATTCAAAACCATCTTTTTATCTTTTGCAAACTCTTTCATCATAACCGGCATGCCATATAGCAAATCAGTTGGATTAAAAGATCTTGGGTTATCATTTATAACAAATCTGTCAGTTGCGCCCCACAAAAGATGTCCTTGCAAGCCAAAAATTCTATAGACCATTGCTTCATTGGGGTCATAAATTTTAATATTGGCAAAAGGCCGAGTTTCTTCATACTTTGTATATGTTATTTGGTACATTATTCCAATCATAACGACAAAGATTAGAAACAAAGGAAGTAAAGCCTTTTTAATATAGGTTGATAGATTTTTTCGATAATAAAAAACAAGCGGTAATAGGAAGGAATAAGTTCCAGCTAAAATTGGAGAGAATTTCTGTCCAATCAAAAAATTATAACCATAAAAAAGGAATAACATAAAGACTGAAAATTTCTTATATTTTGGAAACAGCACTCCCAAAGCAAATGGTATAAAAATTCCAGTATTTCCGAAGATTGAATTTAAAACTGGAAGTCTAGAATTAGACCAATAAGTAAAGCGGTCTACAGATGGATTAAACATAGGTAAGGGAGATAATGCTGCATTAAGCAGCAACAATCCCATCGAGACTATAACTATGGCAATAAGAAGGGAGTTGTCAATTTCTCTTCCGTGAAATATAAAATTAAATGTTGGTAATTTTTTTTTATTAAAACTCTTAAAAGCCATTGCAATAATTATCAGAGTAAAAATGAAATACAGAACGGATAAAATTGTTGCACCAGTAAAAAAGCTAAATCTTCCTTGTTCATTTATATATATACCTTGTTCCAAGTAAATTAATGATGGTATTGTGCTGAAGGCCTGATAAAAAATTAAGCCATACAAAAATGATAACGTAAAGCTATTCTTTGCATAATAATAGGCAAAAACTCCGAAAAGCACTGCAAATAGTATGTTTATAAAGAGTCCCATTAATAGGTTTTATTTTTCAATTTAAAAATGTAAAATTAAGCTTTTTAAACAGGGGAGAGAGTTCATCATCTCTTAGCGGATACACATAAAATTCAAACAAATCTCGATCTTCATTTCTCAATTTTGAAAAGATATTAATCAGAGTACTTGAATTAAAACTTGAAATATATGCACACTGAATTTCTTCAAAATATACTTCTTCGGATGTTTTTGTAGTATTTAAGAATACAACTTCTTTCTCGGGAAAGAAATCGGCTATATATTTTTCACTTAACCTAATTCCATTCCTGTGAGGCTTATAATAAACTTTAGAAATCGTATTATAAAAATTTCTTTTTCGCAGTTCCGAAAAGTATTTTGCTAATTCTTTTAAAAAGAACTCATTTCCCACCACGGCACCAAAGGCTTCTTGACCAATAATATATAATTCTGGAACTGGAGTTTCAATGGTTTCTTTAATGATTGGGAGCTGCTTTGCGTTTTTGGATACATAAGCCTCTTCTGGAAAGGTTAAGTATTGTGCAACTACTTTTGAATATGCTGCTCCGGAAGAATGACCTTCATATTCCTGAAAACGTAAACCATGCATTAAGGCAATCATTTTTTTTAGTTTGAATTTCAGCCCATCTATATTCGCCATCGTATGATTATAATAGTTTAAAGTCCCATCTTCAACAACTATTATTTTAGCTTGCTTATTAAAATTAAAAAATAAATAATTGCTTAAAACATCTTCTATATAAGCCAGATATATTATGCACGGTTGATTTCTATAAGAATCCAGATCTTTAACAATACTTGAATATTCCTTAACCTTTGAATGCATTGTTTGCAATTGTCTATACATAGAAACTGCATTGTTATTAAATGAAACTTTTGAAATTATTGTACGAGTCCATAGTTTTGAATTAAAAGTAGTTCCGCTGCCACTTATTAAAACGTATTCTTCCCCATTGACAACCTTATTTATAAGAAGAGCTTCAAAGTTGTTAACGTGATTTTGTCCCAATGCAAAAAATATGTGTATCATATACTCATTGCTTTTCTTGATGCCGCATTTTTTCGCAAAAAATACATTAATATAGCGGTTATTAAAAATGCCCCTGCTGCACCGTAAAGACCGTAAAACTTACACAGTCCATAGGTTATAACCACATTTACAATTCCTGAAATAATTACTATTTCAAGTAGTTTTTTTTCTTTGTGCAGAATGTATAGATAAGAATGATAAACTAAAGAAATGTTCATTAAGCACATGCCAAATGTAAATAAAATAATCAATGGCCAATAGGATATAAACTCTGGTTTTCCCTGCCAAATTAGAACTGGGTACATAAAAATAATTACCGCAAGGGATGCTATAAAAGAATGAATGAGCAATAATTTCTTGAAATTTTTCAATTTGAATTCAAAGTTTTCACTCCTGTTACTTTCAATTAAATCAGGCAGTTCATATGAAACAACTATCGTGCTCACATATATTCCTATTACCATAGCGAAATTTGAATAAAAAGAGAAAATACCAGCAGCCGCTTCCCCTAAAACACCTTCAACTATATAACGGTTGGAATATTCGATGATTTTTAAAAATATAGTCGCCAAATAAAATATTATACTAATTCGAATCCCTTTTAAAAGCCAATCTTTTTTAAAATGGACTGAACTTAACCCACTTGAAATGATTTTCCAGAAAATAATGAATGTTAGCAGAAGCGTTATCACATTAAACGACATCCAAGTAAATAGAACGTCTCTGATGGTAACTTCAATTGACAGACCATAAATTTGATATAGTACAAATAACGTCCACCCCGCTACTCTTATAAACAATAATAAATTCGCAATCAACACTTTTTTAAAAGCTAGAAGAAGTCTATAGATTTCTTGATTTAAGTGTTCTGTAATACATATAAGTATAAGTGAAAACGTAAATTCAGCAAAATAGTCAATGCTTTTAAATACAAAATACCCAATAATAATGAAGATTAAATAGCTAGTAACATAAAGTAACAATGAGTTAAAAACTTTCGATGAAGTATCTTCCTTGTTTATTAATATATCTCTAATAGCATAATTATAAAAATCGAAACCCAATATAAAAATTGCAATGGTAATTGTGGTTGCTTGAAGAGAATAAACCCCATAAGTCGTCGTATCGAAATGTTTAGAAAGAATAGTAAAAATGATAAATTTTGAAGCCATTGCCGATACCCTCAAAAAGAAAGATAATAATTTATTTAAGGGCAAACTTCCAATTTTAATAGCCATTGTTTAGACTTTCGATCTTATTTTCTCATTTTGTAATTAATAAATTTATTAAGATAAGTTATTAATTATCAAAAATTTTATTAGATATTCTATCTCCTTTTTTTACATCACTGCTAAATCTCTTTCCCAATGCTTCTTGATAATATTTTGGGTGCATTCCAAAACCAGGTCGTATTATTCTGATATTTTCTTCCGTAATTAATTCCCCAGCTTTACTGTCTTTTACAACATAAATAGATCTGCTGAACTCTCTTCCCTTTTCTTGCTTTTTTGTTAAAGAATAATCTATTTTTCCAATCGCCATTTCAGCTTCACGCACCGCTTTTACCATTTCGAAAAATTCGTCTTGATTCATTGAAAATGAGGCGTCGGGACCTCCAATTTCGCGATCTATTATGAAATGTTTTTCAATGATTTTAGCTCCAAAACATGTTGCTACAACCGGCACGGTGCTACCCATTGTATGATCAGATAAACCAGAAATTACATTATATCGTTCTGCCAAATCTTTTACCATAATCATATTTGCTTCTTCTATAGGAGCAGGATAAGATGATGTACATTTAAGTAATGCAATATTTTTATTTCCCATTTTATAACAGGCTTCTAGGGCTAACTCAATATCTTCTGTAGTAGCAATGCCCGTAGAAATTATAACAGGTTTCCCTTTTGAGGCAACATATTCTATTAGAGGAATATCCGTGATTTCAAAAGAAGCTATTTTATAAGCTGGGACATCCAGTTCTTCCAGAAAATCTACAGCGGTTTTATCAAAAGGAGATGAAAAGCAAATGAGCCCTTCATCTTCAGCAACTTTAAAAAGTTCCTTGTGCCATTCCCATGGAGTATAAGCTTCTTTGTAAAGATCATACAAGTAACTTCCATCCCATACAGTGCCCTGTTTAAGCAAAAAATCGTCAGATTTTGCATCTATGGTCATAGTATCTGCGGTATAGGTTTGCAGTTTTATTGCGTCTGCTCCAGCTTTTTTGGCAGCTCTAATGGTTTCAATTGCTGTTTTGATACTTCCATTATGGTTCGCAGATAATTCAGCTATTATAAAAACGTGGTTTCCAGAAAGGTCAAAATCTTTAATTTTCATTGTTCTAATTTATAATTCGCACTACAGAAAAGGCTTCAGCATATTTTTTCCCAACAACAATTCCCCATCGTTGAGCTTGGATTTTCAAAGCTTCTGGAGATCGGGGATGTGGATATACTCTTTTTTCAAATTCATAAGATTCCATTCCTTTATTTTTTGCATCTACATCATCTTCGTCCACTTCCACAAAAAAATTGGGAATAAAATGCTTTGGATCTGTTGCGGCACGCCATTCTGTACCCGAAGGAGTTTCAAATGATATTATTGTAGTCACACTTTCATGTTCCAAAGGGCGCGTTGCCGTAATAACCGCTTCAAAAGTACGCTGATGGTCTATGTTAACATCGCCTCCGTGATGTGTAAATATTATTGAAGGTTTGAAATCTTCCTTCTCTTTTTCTATAATTTTTATAATATCCAATAAAGCAACCGTATCAAATCGATTATCCGGAAAATCATAAACTCCAACAGACGAATAGCCGATAGCCTTTCTTGCAGTCTCAATATTTTCTTTATGGATTTTTAGGGTATCTGCCCACTTCTCGGTATCTCTTTCATCAGACCGTGAAGTAATTCCCTCTCCTAAAATTACAGCCCTTATTTGGCACGAATAGGATTTGATCAATTTGTGCATCGTGGCACCGAGACCCAATAACTCATCATCGGGGTGTGCAACAACAACAAGTATTCTCTTATTTCTTAATGATTCTAACATTCGCTATTATTTCATTTTTTGAGGACTCTGTGGCATTGAAAAATTCGAACTTGAAATGTTTATTTTCAATATAAGCATTTGGATAGCCTTCGCAGTCCAACATTCTAATATAATCATAAACCTCACTTGTTTCATTTATGAACTCAATATTACCATCCTCAGGTTTTCGTCTTTGAAACAATACTACTTCACCTTTTTGCTTTTTTGGGAATGGATTTTCTAAAATTATTTCTTCTATCATTTGCTGTATAACGCTTGAACTGCGTATAAAAATATCTTTTGCTGTTCCAGATAGGCTTAAAGACTTCTTTAAATATATTTCGCCAGTATCCAACCCCTTTTTAACCTTTAAAGCAGATATTTTGGTTTTGGTTTTTCCCCTAACAATAAGATTTTGAAGCGGGCTTCCTCCTCTTCCATATGGCAAATCTGTCATATGAAAAACGATACATTCATAATTTTCATATATAGAGGCTGGAATTATATATGACCAATGAGGTATAAAAATTTTATTAGGTTTCAATTCTTTAAGTTGCACAAGATTAAAATCTTCCTGTTGATCTATCAAGACCCAATTAAACTCGCTAAAATTTATTTTTAGTGATGCATATACCTGCTTATGCCATTCCTTTTCAGAAAGTATTATGAACGTTTTTCCCATTTTTTTTGATATACGTTTATATTTCCTTCATTTTTAATTGCTTTGGTAAAGCCAAGATTCTCGAAAACCTTGCATGAACTTACGTTTTCAATTTTTACGATCGCCTTTAAGTTTTCCTTTAATTGTTCCATCCCGAGTTCAATAATTGTTCCTCCTAAACCTAATCCTCTATATTTTTTATCGATGGAATAATCTATGTTCCAATTTTCATCAGTCTTGTCAAATCTAATTTGACCTAAAGGAAAATCGTCTTTTTCCAAAATATAAATTTTGGAATTTAGATCTTTGATTTTATCTAAATACCATTTTTTATGGTTTTCTAGTTCTATTTTTTCAGAGTTAAGGGCATTTTTACGCACGTCTGAATCATTTGCCCAATTAAATAATAATAGCATGTCTTTTTCATTTGCTGGTCGTAAACTAACAGCATATTTAAAAAAAATAGATTTAATACGTTTTCCCGACAATCCGTCAATTACTACTTTTTTATTCTTGGTTTTAGTTTTAAAAAAACTTTTAACAGCTTCTTGTAGTTCATTCTCACCAAAATGTTTGGCATCTATTATCAAATCGGATTTTTTGAAGCCTTCATATAAAATGTGTTGATTATCTGCATAAGTACCCGCAATTACAGATAATTTTAAAGCTAATGCTTCTAACAAGATTCCGCTACAAGGTACGACTGCCAACTGTGACATTGTCATTAATGCAATCATCTTTTCTGCACTTAGAGATTGGTGTATTTTTACATTAATATGAGCTTTGCTTATTAACTCTAAATTCTTTTTATAATCATAGGATGAACCGATTACTACATTAATATCATTAAAATGATTAAAATTTAATATCACATTTAATGTTCTTTCGGTTAGATTATTTATATCACTTCCTCCAAAACAAATAAAGACTGAGTTTTCCTTTTTTGGAAGTTTTGTTTTTTTAGCAGCCTTAAGAAAAGGATTTCTTAATAGCACGTAATCGAGCCCAAGAGCAAATTTAGTGAAGGGTTGAGCCTTATACATCGCTTTAGTAATGCTTGGAGCATGATTTATTATTAAATCAGCATAGAATTCTTTATCAAAAACATCATCAATACAAATTAGCTTATTTCCTTTTGATTTAATCCTTTTTTGAAAATCAGTATTTAAACCATAATGATCCAAAACTACAATTTCTTGACCAGTAAGTATCTCTATAAAATCATCGTTGTTTTCTATATCCTTAACAATAAATCCTTTAGAATAAAAGCTGTTAGATATTCCTTCAGGAATATCAATGCAATAAAAGGTAGTCTCAAAATATATGGAAAGCATTTCGGCTAAGGCAGAACTTCTTATAAGGTGTCCTAATCCTATTTCTGCGTTTCCGTCTGCCCTAAAAAATAACTTCCTCTTCATTTTCTACATTAAAGTTTAAATTGATGATAGTTTCTATTAACCACCCTGCTTTTGATCTATTTTTTTAAGCATTTGAGCCAATTCGATATCTTCATAATTATCAATATCAACTGCTCGTTTCCAATCTATTGGATGAAATCTATGTCCAGAACCATAGAAGGTTCCTTCACTCTTTAATTTGTCAACATTGGCAATCCAAATTGCCCCTGTTGGTGAATAAAGTTGCGGCAGGTCTTGAGACCTTTTATTGACTGTGTCAAATATCCATTCTGGCTTGCCACTATTATCGAGTTCAATAGCCCACCATGGGTTCATCCAAGTGAATTTATAGCAAGAAATTTGCAATTTTAAGTCATTATCTTTAAAATTCGAATAAGCTTCAACTATGTCTAGAGCATTTCTAAGGGGACAAACGGCAAACAATTGGATTACCTCATCAAAATACAAACCTTTGTCCTCAAGTTGTCTAATTGTTGAGAGAGTTCCTTCACTAACAGGACTGTAATCATCTGCGTGCTGATCTCTTAAGAATGGTACTTCTGCCCCATAATCCCTACTAATCTTTGCAATTATTTCATCATCTGTACTTACAACGACTTTATCAAATATTCCGCTTTTAAATGCAGCTTCAATAGTCCAAGCTATTAAAGGTTTTCCATCAAAATCTATAATATTTTTATGTGGGATTCTTTTAGATCCTCCTCTTGCTGGGATTATTGCAACTATTTTCTTTTTTACCAAATCGTCCATCCTCCATCAATTTTTATGTTTTCACCTGTAATAGGTAATTCTGCATTTTCAAGAAGCAGTTTTATGGGTGGATATATATCTTCCAGTTTTAGCATTCGGGACAACGGTGATAAACTAGCGTATTTTTTTTTAAATGCTGAATCTACACGTCCTTCAATCCCTCCATAAGATATGGTATTACACCTGATCTTTGAAGGAGCTAACCTTACTGCAAGTTCTTTTGACAAATGAATTTGAGCTGCTTTCGCAGTGCCATAATTTATTGGGGATTGATTTTCAAAATTGTCATAAAGCTTTGGATTTGGAGCCACAGACCCATACATAGAACCTATAAAAATGATATCTCGGACTTTATGTCCTTCATCAATAATCTTATTCGTTATAAGATAAGGGATGGTAACTGCCATTGCAAATTCATCTTGAAATTGTTTAGCGCTAACTTTTCCTTTATTGTCTATTTTTAGATTATCCAAATTTCTGGCATTAAAGACTAAAACATCAAATTGAAAAGAGATTTGTTTCAAGAATTCATTTTCAAAATTTTCTGAATCAAAATCTATCTCAATAACACTAATGTTATCGCGATTAAGATAATTTTCATCGATTAAGTTTTCTGCCTTCTCTCTGCTTCTTGTAGTAAAAGCAACTTTATGGCCCTCCTTAAGCATAGATTTAACCATCTGAAAACCCAATAACCCTGTTCCACCTGTAATCAAAATATTAGCCATTGGTTCCTCTTTCTATAATATTAATAATTTCAAGTGTTTCCTTCCTCGGGATTGGCATATTCTTCTTCCTAATATTTAATACAAAAGTCTCTAAAGATTTTTTAAATGACGGAAAAGCTGATGTAAACCTATTTTTGTGTTCCTGGCCATTTGAGCCAAAATACTTAATTTCAATAGGTGTCGAATAAATACCGTATGCGCTAATAATAGCAGTAAGATTTTCCCATTCAACCAAAACCTTTATTAAATCTCTATTTTTATATATAACCTCAACCTGAGCCAAATTTCCTCTATTGGGATTTCCAGCAATAATAGGTTCAATAACATGTATAGAATACTTTTCCCAACTTTTAGGCACTTTGGCCTCAATAAAAGAAATACCTCCCAGAAACTTGATTTGCTCTTCACTTAGTAAAAGCTCATTAGAGTATCTTAAAGAAGAGCACGTGAAAAGCTGTCCTTCATAAGTTTGATGGTTTAGTATTTCTCTTGCTGTTTCCAAGACAAAAGCCAATGGCTTATCAATAAATATTGGGATTCCAGCCTGAAGAAATGATTTTGAAATTTCTAAATGATTTTCAGCATCATCGCGCGCCAAAAGAACTGCATCAACATGTCCAATCATATCTTCCATTTTGTCTACGATATATGGAATCTTTGCTGATTTCGCAATTTTATGCGATTCTTCAGCCTTCTGAGTCCATACATGGGTCACATTGGCTAAATGTCCTAGAAAGTCCTTTGGATAGTTTTCTTCGGAAAGATATTGTGGTATTACAGGAAATGGACAGTTTGACATCTCATTATGGTCATAACCATTAAAAATAGCAGCCCAAGAATACGGATGTCCATTCCCTTCACTAATTCCAATAATTCCTAAATTTAATTTTCTCATGCGTTGGGCCACTTTGAGGGTGTTAAAATTTCTTGATTGAATTTAATGTTCTTTGGCCTTGTAAGAATTTGAGCATTCTCAATACCTTCAATATTGGCTTTTAATTGGGTAAAGCTATTTATTCCTAAAACCACACAGTCTATATTCTTATTATTCAGTGCATATTTAAGGAGTGCACTTGGAAGAGAGGAGCCCAATTTTTGAATTTGTTGAATTTCAGCTTTTACTGGTTCAAAGAATGAATGAAGTTGATTGCAATTCATAAAAAACAAACCCTGTAAAAAAACTGATCTTGTATGTATTTCGCAGTTATACTTTTCCTTAAGTTCCAAAAAGAAAGTGTCAAATCGATTATCAAAAAAGTTATACGGCACCTGGATTAAATCTGGAATCATTTTCTTCTTTAATATATCTTTTAATTCTCGTGGATCATTAAATGAAAATCCTATTTTTTTTATTAATCCAATAGTTTTCAATCTATTAAGCTCTTCCCATTGTTCACGATTTTCACAAACATCTAAAGGTCTGTGAGCTAAATATCCATAAAGTGAATTTTGGTCTAAATCGGTCAGAGACTTCATTAATTGTTGTTCAATATTTAGCTTTGTAGTAGTAGGTGGTAGAAATTTAGAAACAATTTTAAAAGATTCTAAATTATTCTTTCCTAATTTAAATTCGCTTTCTCCATAACCAAAAGCGGTATCTAAAATATTTATTTTTTTTTTAGCGCAGTATTTTAAAATTTTACTTATTTCATTCAGTGGTGTAACACCGGCTGTATTTGAAATTCCATATTTTAATCCAAATTGTACTGTACCTAAACCTATTTTGTTTAATAGATTCATACAAAACTTTTTACTTTTTCAATCACATAATCCTGCTCACTGTCTGTAAGAGTAGGATACATAGGTAGGCTTATACATTTTTCATAATAATTTTCAGCATTGGGGAAATCTCCTTCCTTCCATCCAAATTTTTTATAAAAAGGCATTAAATGTACCGGAATGTAGTGAACTTGGGCATAAATGTTATTAGCCTTCAAATGATCATACAGTCCTTTTCTATCATCGATTTCAATTACAAAAAGATGGTAAGCGTTATAATTATTGGGGCTTCTTTTTTGGAGTTTTATATTTTTGTTTTCTGAAAAAGCGGCATAGTATTTTTCTGCTATTTCCTGTCGTCTTTTTAATCCTTCATCCGCTCTTTTTAATTGACTGTTGCCAAGAGCGGCTTGAAAATCTGTAATTCTATAGTTATACCCCAGCTCTTGCATTTCATAATACCATCCACCCTGCAATTCGGGATTCGGAAAATCTTTGATAAGATTTTCTCTTGTAATACCATGAGTCCGCAAAACAAGAAGTTTTTCATATACTTCTCTATTATTAGTAGTAATCATTCCACCTTCACCTGAAGCAATATGTTTAACTGGATGAAAGGAAAAAATAGCAGCATCTGCAAAGTTTGAATTACCACAAAGTTGATTTTTATCTTTGCTATCAATAAAATAACCGCCGGGTGCATGGCATGCATCTTCTAAAATCCACATTCCATGTTCGATAGCCAGTTTTCTTAAATCCTCAAGATTAACAGGGTAACCAGTAAAATCAACAGGGATTATGCCTTTAAAATATCCTTTCGGATGAGACCTTAATAGCTTTTCTATTGAGTTTAATGAAATTGTATATGTTTCTGAATCTATATCGGCAAAATAAACCTCACCCCCACAATAAAGTATACAATTAGCAGAAGCTGCAAATGTAATGGGTGTGGTAATAATCCTATCACCAGGTTCAATTCCTAAGGCCATAGCAGCTAAATGTAAGGCCGCAGTGCCATTCGATACGGCCACAGCATACCTCGAGCCAATATAATTAGCAAAATTTTCTTCGAACTCTGAAATTTTTGGGCCTTGTGTTAAAAAGTCAGCCTTAAGCACTTCAATTACAGCTTCTATATCTTCTTGGGTAATATTTTGTTTCCCGTAAGGTATTGATCTCATGATACGGTAAATGTTGGATCTACATGGTTTTTTATGTGTTCGCGTAAAGACTCTATTGTTTCCCATTCTGAGTTTGAGCCAGAATTATAACAAAATCCTTCTTCAACACTTTTTGCATTGAAATAAGAAATATATTCTTCTAAATTGAAAATAGGTTTTTGTGGTAAGATAGCATAATATCTGCCTAAATCCCATGTATTAAAAGAATCTGATGAAGTTATCATTTCTTCATGTAATTTTTCCCCAGGACGAATACCCACAATTTCCAATTTACAATTTGGAGCTATAGCTTCGGCTACATCTACAATTTTATAAGAAGGTATTTTTGGAACAAAAATTTCGCCTCCCCAAGCATTTTGTAAAGCGTAAAACACCATTTCGCAACCATCTTCAAGACTAATGTTAAACCTTGTCATGCGCTCATCTGTAATTGGCAAGACTCCTTCTATTTTTTTATTTAAGAAGAAAGGCATAACTGAACCATTAGATCCCATCACATTTCCATAGCGTACTACAGAAAATTTTAATTTTCTTTTGCCTTTTATATTATTTGCTGCCACAAAAAGCTTGTCAGATGCTAATTTTGTTGCCCCATAGAGATTTATCGGCGCAGCAGCTTTATCTGTTGATAGCGCAACAACATTTGAAACTCCACAAGCAATAGCTGCGTTGATGACGTTTTCAGCTCCAAGTATATTAGTTTTTATACATTCCATAGGATTATATTCGGCAATATGAACATGTTTCATTGCTGCAGCGTGTATAACGATATCAATACCTTCAAAAGCACTAAACAGCCTCTCCTTATCTCTTACGTCCCCAACGAAATATCTTATTGAAGGATATTTTGATTCAGGAAACTCCATCGCCATTTGATAATGCTTCTGTTCATCTCTAGATAATATTACTAATCGTTTTATATTAGGAAATCTCTTGAATATTAATCGAGTAAACTCTTTCCCAAAAGATCCAGTACCTCCCGTAATTAATACGGTCTTATCATTTAAATCTAACATTTAATTTATTTTTGAATAGTCTTTTAGTTTTAGTCGTCGCCTTCTGCTATCTTTCTTAATTGCAAATAAATAAATCGAAAAAAGAAAATAATTGAAAACAAAAGGATAAGTAGAATTGGTATTTTAACTAAATTCTTCATCGAAGCAAATCCACCTTCTAAAATATTATAATTTATACTTACAGGTTTAATAATAGCTGTCTCATCCTTACTCTTTTTTAACAATTCTAATTGATCTGTAAGCAATACTTGTTTATAACGAAATATACTGTAAAAATCATTGTTGAAACTTGCATAAACTGGGGGGTTAGTTAAACTGCCTTCAGTTGTCGAAGTGATTGATTTAATTACTGAATCCGCTTGAATAATCATTTTATCAGTTTCAGATAATCTTTTTAAAGTATTCTGAACATAAACTTCTTGATATTGTTTAAAGTGTTCATTCTCATTTAAAAATTCCAATAAACTATTCAATAGTTTTTCCGAATCCTTTCCAATGATGAAAACCTTAAGTTTTTGATACTTATATTGCTTGCTAGTGGTCATATCATCAACAAACTCTTTCATGTCTTGATTTTCAAAAAGTATTCTGAAAACATCGATATTTTCTCTTGATTTTGTAGTGAAATTATATATATCAACAATTGGCTCAATCTCTATTTTTTTTACTGAATTATAATTATCTCCAAAAATGTTTTTTAAATAAAGTGAATCCCCAGACTCTATTTTAAAATTAACTTCATCTGTTTTGTCATATAGATATTCTACACTTTCAAAGTTTGGAATTACGATCAATCTATTTTCGTATACTCTTTTTGAATTTCGATCTAGAAAGTATCCTAAAATAATGCCGAGTATAATTAAACCAATGATTAAGAGTAGAAATTTTTTGAAAAAAGAAATTACAAGAAATAACAACTTAACTAACTTCCTTAAAAAGTCGCCAATTGATTTAAACAGATACCCCAAATCAACCTCTTCCGATGAATTCTGCTGTGCCATAACAACTATTATTATAAATTAATGACTGTCTTTTTTAATACAGATTTCAGGCTTTCCTGCCAATCTATCTGCTTTAAATTTAGTTTATTGAAAGCCTTTGCGTTATCCAAAACACTATATTCAGGCCGTGCGGCAAAAGTACGGTAATGGTTGGTTTTTGCAAGATTTGTATCTTTTAATTTTTCAGTCTGCCTAAGTATCTCTTCTGCAAAACCAAACCAAGTGGTTTCGCCGCGGTTGCTGTAATGGTAAACGCCGTAATCTGTTGAATCTTGTGTAATTACCTGTAATAGTGCGTTTGATAAATCATTAGCGTTTGTGGGCGTTCCTGTTTGCTCTGTTGTAATTGTGAGTGGCTTGCCTTCCTCTGAATATTTTAAAATAGTTTTTAAAAAATTATGCCCGTATTGCGAATACAACCACGAAGTACGAAAAATAAAGAATTTACTACAGGTTTCTTGAATATAACTTTCCCCTTTTAGTTTTGAAGCACCGTAAACATTGATGGGGTTTGTTGAATCGGTTTCCAAATAAGGAGATTCCTTTTTTCCATCAAAAACGTAGTCAGTGGATATTTGAAACAGAACAACGTCATTTTCCTTACAGGTTTCAGCCAAACTTTTCACTGCTTCGGCGTTGATTGCAAATGCGCTATCAGATTCGCTTTCTGCTTTCTCAACATTCGTATATGCCGCTGTATTGATGCAGTAATTAAAAGTGTTTTTTCTGAAAAAATCCTTTAGCAACTCCACGTTTTCAATATCAAGCTCTTCTTTTGAAACGAAGACAAATTCAAGGTCGGGAAAATCGGGCACAGCATCTTTTATGCACCTTCCCAATTGTCCGTTTGCGCCTGTAACCAGTATTTTTTTCATGAAACCGCTTCCTCAAAAGTGGGAAGTTCCAAATCTTTTGCTGAAATAATGAATTCTTCCTTTGGAAGATGCCAATCTAACGCTAAGGTTGCGTCATTATAGATGATTCCACTTTCTGAAGTCTTATCGTAATAATTATCACATTTATAGGAAAAAATAGATTTTTCTGAAAGTGTTATAAAACCGTGTGCAAAACCCCTTGGAACAAACAATTGCAGATGCTCCACGTCATCCAAAACGATGGAAAAAGATTTTCCAAAGGTTTCAGAACCCTTCCGAATATCCACCACAATATCCAAAACCTTTCCTTTCACAACCCGAACTAGTTTGGCCTGCGCCATTCCCCCAAACTGAAAATGAAGCCCTCGCAATACGCCCTTTGATGAAATAGACTGATTGTCTTGAACAAAATCAATGGACATCCCTGTGGTTTTTTTGAACACTTTTTGGTTATAAGTTTCATAAAATAAACCTCGTTCGTCCCGAAAAACGTTCGGTTTCAAAATAAAGCAATCTTTTAAGGGTGTTTTTTGTAGTTCCAAATCTAGTCTAATTGTAGTAAATGTTTTCCATAGCCACTTTTCAGCAATGGTTCCGCCAAAGCCACTAATTGTTCTTTTGAAATATAACCCATTTCATAAGCGGCCTCTTCAATGGCGCCAATTTTTAAACCTTGCCGTTCTTCAATTACCTCAACAAATTGTGCTGCCTGCATTAAGGAAGCAAAAGTACCTGTGTCTAGCCATGCTGTACCTTTATCAAGAATGCTGACATTAAGTTTTCCTTGTTTCAAATACATATTGTTTACATCGGTTATTTCCAGTTCGCCACGGGCGCTGGGCTTAATGTTGGCTGCAATTTCAACTACAGTGTTGTCGTAAAAATAGATACCAGGAACGGCATAATTTGATTTTGGGTTTGTCGGCTTTTCTTCTATTGAAAGTGCTTTTCCGTTTTTGTCGAAGTCTACAACGCCATACCTTTCGGGGTCTAACACGTGATAAGCATAAATGACTCCTCCTTCGGGGTTGTTATTTGATTGCAATAATTCTTTCAATCCGGAGCCGTAAAAAATGTTATCGCCAAGAATTAAAGCTACTTTATCATTTCCTATAAAATCCTTTCCGATGATAAATGCTTCTGCGAGCCCATTTGGATGTGCTTGTTCGGCATATTGAAAATTGCAACCCAGCTTTTTTCCATCACCTAAGAGTTGTTTAAAAAGTGGAAGATCCTGCGGTGTGGAAATAATCAAAATATCCCGAATACCAGCATACATAAGTGTTGAAAGCGGATAATAGATCATCGGTTTGTCATAAACCGGCATTAACTGCTTACTGACTGCCAACGTTATAGGGTGCAAACGTGTGCCTGAACCTCCTGCTAAAATTATTCCTTTCATATGTGGCTTAAAATTATAATCTATCTCTATTCTTTAAATACCAAGCAATAGTTTTCTGGATACCTGTTTCGAAATTCTCCTTCGCCTTCCAGCCCAAATCGCCTTCTATTTTTGAAGCGTCAATGGCATATCTAAAATCATGGCCTGGACGGTCTTTTACAAAAGTTATCTGCTTTTTATATGAAGCATCTTTGGGAAGCATTTCGTCCAACAATTCACAGATAACATTCGCAATATAAAGATTTTCACGTTCGTTACGGCCACCGATATTGTAGGTTTCTCCCAACTTACCTTTTTCCAAAGCTAAATAAATACCACTGCAATGGTCCATAACGTAAAGCCAATCACGAACGTTCTTTCCGTCGCCATAAATTGGAATTGCTTCTCCTGAAATTGCTTTGCGGATAATCGTTGGAATCAATTTTTCTTTATGTTGATTGGGACCGTAATTGTTGGAACAGTTAGTTGTAACAACAGGCATTCCGTAGGTATGAAAATAACTACGAACTATAAAATCTGACGAAGCTTTTGAAGCGCTATACGGACTATTCGGCGCGTAAGATGTTTCCTCCGTAAAAAGCCCAGTTTCCCCCAATGTTCCATAAACCTCGTCGGTAGAAATATGTAGAAAGCGTGCATTCTTGAATTCATCTTTTAAATCATTCGGGCCATTCATCCAATTTTTATAGGCACTGTGAAGCAAATTGAAAGTTCCGACGATGTTTGTTTGAATAAACTCCGAAGGGCCCGAAATGGAATTGTCCACGTGGCTCTCGGCAGCAAAATGAACTACTTTTTGGAACTGATGTTCTGCAAATAGTTTTTGAACCATATCCAAATCACAAATATCTCCTTTTATGAAAGTGATTTTGTCTGAAACAGTTTCCAAATTCTTCAGGTTTCCAGCATAGGTAAGTTTGTCCAGAACGAAAATTTCGTCTTCTGAATTTTTAAGGACGTATTCCACATAATTGGAACCAATGAATCCTGCCCCTCCGGTAACCAGTACTTTATCGTTTTTCAAAATTAATTTTTAGAAGTGTCTAAAATCTGTTTTAACATCTTTTCGGTAATTAAATAGGTTGGTTTTACGCCTGTTGTTCCCAATCCGCCGGAAGCCAAAGTACTTCCAGTTTCCAATGGATTATCAGAAGCATAATACGCATATCTAACCTTCACTTTTGAACTTATACTCCGGCGAATCTTGGATGCGGATTGTATCGCTTTTTGATAATGCGCACCTTCCATTTCAAGACCTATTACATTCCACGTGGAATTGTGGAAAAACTTGAGGACATCACGATTTTGAAGCGAGGTTCCCAGAACTGAAATCATGGTCCCTGTGCAAACTTTTACGTCATCATCTTTAAAAAGGGACTTCTCTAGTTTATTTTTAAAGGGGTAATTATCCCCAGTACCTTCAAAAACATGGGCCGATGGTATCATGATATCTCCCTTTCCACCTTCCAAAATTCCTGCTTTTCCCATTATGGAAACCGAAGCAACATTTAAAAAATGTCTTTCTTTATTAGCATCCACAAAAGGCTTTAAAAGCTCATCCATTGTTTCATAGGCCTGTTCCCCAAAAGCATAGTCCATTACAAGAATTACAGGCACTTTTGAGTTTTCAACGTCCTTTAGTCCTTCACCATAAGGACTTTCCATTATCTTGGAAGTGTCTATTATTTGAACGTCAATATTGGTTCCGCTTTGGTCTTCAATAAAAATCATTCCTTCAGCCAATGCGGTTTTGGTTACTCTTTCGCGCAATTTTAAATTGGTAGAAATGCTCAATGCTTCAAAAACTTCCATTGGCTTTTTCTTTGAAAATTCGGAAGCCAAGGCTTTTGGTGCATACAGACTGTTCATCACACTGTGCATGTTGGCGCTGATAATATGTAACGGACGCTCCAATAAACCCTTTTGTTGCAATGTCTGTTTTATTTGATAAGCCCACTGTTCGCCGTGAATATGGTGGCCTAAACTTTCACGCAGCACAGGGCTGAAGGTGATAATCCGTTTATTGTCTTCAATGATTTCCTCTATCGCTATTTTGCCCAGAAAATAAATAATGTTGAAGAACCTGTTTTCGTTCTTTTCACTTGCAAAAAAAGGATATACACTTTTAACCTCTTCAAAGGTTCTGCCAAGGAAATTAGCAGTGTGCGTAAGTGCAATTTCTTTTTCTTCCTGTGTTAATTTGCCTTTTTTCAATACAGCTTGTTCAAGCTTTTTCCAATCGCGGATCACCTCGCCATTCTCGTTTATGAGCACTTGCTTCATAATCTTGTGCGACTCGATAAAAAGAAATGTCAAATGTGTTAAAATATCATAGATTTCTGAACGTCCACGGGTTATTTCAATATTCATTTGCTCGGCATCTATCCGGTAGCAGTTTCGGCGGCGTTTCAGTGGAATTATAGGCTCGAAATGTGAATTTTTGTAACCCTCATCACTCGTCAAATTTATAAACCTACATTCCTCTATTCCGTAAGGCAAACGGTCCATTACGTATAACAAACCTTGTAATTCAATTTTGTCTTCCTTTATAGAGCCATAAATCTCGGGGCGAAGGGTTAATAATGATTCACGAAGCGTTTCCCCAGAAATGCCCATAGGTTTGTAAAACCCACGGTTAAAAAGATGGCGCATAGTGATATAAAGTCGCTCAATTGCTTGGGTGCTTTCCTGCGCTCGTGTTCTTGTATGTGTTTTCAATTTGTTCATTGGATGCAAAGATAACACTAATTTTGGGGCTGAATTTGTATTAAAGCATCAGCAATTTTGCGGTCGTTGGAAAGACGTGCCACTTTGTTTTGACCGCCTAACTTCCCTTGAGATTTCATATAATGCTGAAAACTGTCTTTTTTAAGGGAATTGATTTTCAAGGGCTGCAGTACTTTTCCTTTAATTAAATCGAAGTAGTACGAGTTTTGTTGCTGCATTTCTAAGTCTAGAAATTCAACTATTTTTTGAAGGTTTTCCGGAGCATTATCAAACTCAACAAGCCATTCGTGATAGGGAAGATTTTCTTCGGAAGGAGTTATTTGCGGAGCAACGGTGAATTCAGTAATTGAAAAATTGAATTTTGAAATGGCTTTTTTCATCGCTTCCTCCACTTCCTTTCCAATTACGTGTTCTCCAAAGGCGGAAATAAAATGTTTTATTCTTCCAGAAACAATTACTCGATATGGTTTGGTTGAAGTAAACTGCACGGTATCTCCCAGATTGTATGCCCAAAGTCCTGCGTTTGTTGAAATAATCATCACATAATTAACACCTATTTCTACTTCCCCAATGGTTAGTCGTTTTGCGTTTTCATCAAAAAAAGTTGAAGCCTCAACAAATTCATAAAAAATTCCCGAATTCAAAAGTAGTAACATTCCCTTTTCCTTTTGACTGTCCTGAAAGGCGAAAAAGCCTTCACTGGCCGGAAACAGCTCGATGCTGTCAACTTTTCTTCCTATTAAATTTTCAAATTTGGCGCGATAGGGTTCAAAATTTACTCCGCCATAAATGAAGAGATTGAAGTTTTTGAAAAGATCGCCAACTTTTTTTCCAGTATTTTTTTTAAGCTTTTCAAAATACATTTGCACCCACGAAGGAATGCCGCTAATTACGGTCATATTTTCGTCTTTGGTTTCTTCTACAACGGCGTCCACTTTAGTTTCCCAGTCGTCAATACAGTTTGTTTCCCAACTGGGTAAACGGTTTTTTTGAAGATAGCCGGGAACATAATGGGCAACGATTCCCGAAAGCCTACCTATCTTAATGCCGTTCTTTTCGCTCATTTCTGGGCTTCCTTGAAGAAAAATCATTTTGCCATTCACAAAATCTGCTTTTCCCGTTTCATTTATATAGCATAGAATTGCATTTCGGGCTGCTTCAATATGGTGTGGCATAGATTCCTTTGTTAACGGAATGTATTTTGCTCCCGAAGTTGTTCCAGAGGTTTTGGCAAAGTAGAGTGGTTTTCCGGGCCACAGGATGTTTTCTTCCCCAGAAACCACACGATCAACATAGGGCTTCAATTCTTCGTAATCGCGAATTGGAACGTGTTGGGCAAATTCTTCAAAGGAATTAATATTATGGAAATTGTGGTCCTTTCCGAAGGCTGTATTTTTTGCATCGAAAATTAGCTTTTCGAAAACTTTCTGCTGCGTTTCAATAGGATTAGTAGACCATTTTTGAATTCGATTTACAACAATTTTGGCAAATACTTTTGCGCCGAAGGATTTTAAGGACATATGCTAAATCAATTAAAATCTATGAAACTTGTTGGGTTGACCGGATAACCATCACGCCACAACTCAAAATGCAAATGTGGACCAGTGGTTAGCTCGCCTGTATTGCCAACCGTGCCAATTACCTCACCGGCTTTTACAATCTCGCCCTGTTCTTTGGTAAGCATTGCATTGTGTTTATAAACAGAAATCAAATTATTGTCGTGTTTCAAAATAATAACATAACCCGTAGCAGCGGTCCATTCTGCAAAAATAACCGTACCATCGGCCATGGCCTTTACTGGGGTGTCTTTAGCCGTTACCACATCAACTGCATAGTGTTTAGTTTTTGAGTCATAGGTTTCTGAAATGACTCCTTTTACGGGTGCAAAGAGTGCGTATTGCTGAACTTGGGGCGCCATAAGGGGATTGTATTTATCTTCCTTTGCAACCGCCTCACGAAGAAGGGAATCTTTTCTGGAAGTTCGTATCAAAACGGAAGGATCCGTTTTGGCAACCTCAATAATAGAATCTTTGTTAAAATTTACGGTTTTAACGTCGCCTGTTAGTACTTTTTTAATTGAAGAGAGGTATTGCTCATTTACGTCCAGAATTTTCTGTAGCGAGTCTGTTTCGTAGGCTAAGCGAGTGGCTTTCTTTTTTAAAGTGGTGGATGAATATCCAGGAATATATTCCCTAAGTGGGGTAAAGGCAATAATAAAGGTAGTTGCTAGAATAAGAAACAAGGCAAATAGCGTACTGAAAACAAATACGTTCAACCTATTCAACTTAAATGAAAACCGTTCTTCAAAGGTTTCTTCATTAAGTATTACCAATCGGTATTTATGCAACAGCTTTCTTTTTAAGCGCTTGCTCCCTTTTTCTTTCTTTGTCATACTATCCAATAGCTTTTTACAAATATAAAATAAACTATAGCCCCACACGCTAAAGTTACCCTCAAAACGTTGTATCTAAACATTTCTTGTTACCTTTGCTTAATTAAATTTTCAAAATTATGAGTGCATTGTTTATTCCTTTAGGTGTTGTTGGCCCTTGGCAGATTGTATTGATTGTGGTTATTGTGCTATTATTGTTCGGCGGAAAGAAAATTCCAGAACTTATGCGCGGTTTGGGTAGTGGTCTTAAAGAATTCAAGGACGCTTCCAAAGACGATTCAAACGAGAAAAAGATTGACGAGAAAAAATAATTTCGTTTTATATTCTTAACAAAAGACCCTTTCAATTTAAAAATTGAAAGGGTCTTTTGTTTTAGTGATGTTTGTGGAAATCTATTCTATTTTAGCCGAATTCAGAATGGATTCCAACTCAAATTGAAGATCTCTTTTTGATACTGCGGGTGCATATGTGAATCCTTCCAATATCAAATAGCGGTTATTTTTCTCGTCGCGAACGGCATAATTTACAAAGGGCCCTCCCATCCAGTCATCCTTTACTTCCCAGGTACCTTTGGTTTCGTAAGCAAACTTACCGTCAATTTTAGTTTTGAAAAGGTAGGGGGCGTAAGCATCTTCAGTAATAAACTGACCATCATCCTCAACTGGTAAGAGTCTGCTTCCAATGGAATCGCGAATTTTTATAATGTCGCCAACAGCAGTGCTATCGTTTTTAATCATATCCAATGGTACTTGATATACCAGTATATTGGTAGTTCCATCCTTTAAATCTTTTCGCATCCAGAAAAAACTATCGGTTGCTTTAGCAATTCTGTAAGCGCTTGGTATTTGTAAACTCACACCCATTACATTTTTAAGAGAATCTGTTTTCATCAATGAAATAGAGGTTCTTCGCTGTCTTTCCTTTATTTCGGAAGCGTGAAAAGCTTCAATGATCTTGGCTGAATTTTTATTGATGAGCTCCACCAGTTTTTCTTCGGAAGTTGCTTTTATAACTGCCCCAGACTGTGGTTTGGCATATTCGTTTGTGGCAATGGTTGCCTTATTTTCATCGCTAAGCACAACATAGAGAAAAAGCCGATTGCTGCGAGCAAAGCCAGTAAACGCCTCTGGTGGCATTTGGTTCATGGAAAATAAAGGCTCGTCTTGAGGAAGACCATCTGTGGGAGCGGCAAAATTATTGCGGATTGCTTCGCCCACAATCCCGTTCCACAAATCGTTGGGAGTAATAATTTGAAGGGCGTTAATATTTCCTACAGAATTTGGAAGAAGTGATTTGTCCTTTTTCCCTCCTTCATTACAAGAGGTAAATGCAATAAAAAACGAAAATAATACAATGTAAAAAGATCTCATTTAAAGGATGTGTTTGGGAACTATCCTTTATAAATTTTCAGTTTAGTTCCAGGTTTCAAGTTGTCACCACTAATATCGTTCCATTTTTGGATATTCTGTACTGAAACACCAGGAAATTTTTGAGAAATGCTCCATAATGAATCCCCGTTGCGCACTGTATATGTTTTTTCCGAAGAATTTGATGTATTGGTTTGCGCGACAGGCTTGTTACTAGCTATGTCTTGAGTACTCTTTTTGGGGTAAATAATCAAATTTTGACCTACCTTAACAGTATTGCTTCGCATACCGTTCCAGCTTCTTATTTGACTAACTCCCACGCCATATCTTTCTGCAATTCTACCTAAATAATCGCCTCTTTTTACGCGGTAGCGTATTTTGCCCGGTTGTTCAAATAATTCTGGCAATGGCTTCTCTGCTTCTTCCTGCTCTTCTTGGGCGAATGCATAAATAGCATTTTCGTTATTGACAAAAGTTCCCACGGAAGTTAGTGGAAGGCGCAACATATAGTTTTCATCCTTAATTACGGGAATAATTCCAAGTTTATAGGAAGGGTTCAAAAATTCAAGTTCTTCTTTATCCAGATTTGTAAGTTTTGCAACTTGATCTAGCGTAATCTGTTGTTTTACTTTAATAGTGTCTGTAGCTACATATGGAATACGGGTTCCTTGTTTCTTAAAACCATGCTCTTCTGCATATTCAAAAATATACATAGTGGCTAAAAATGCAGGCACATATCCAGCAGTTTCACGTGGAAGATAATTGCGAAGATTCCAATAATTCGTTTTTCCTCCAGAACGACGGATCGCTTTGGAAACATTTCCTGGCCCTGAATTATATGCCGCAAGTGCTAAATCCCAGTCATTAAAACTGTTGTTCAGACTTTTCAAATATTTGCAGGCTGCTTCTGTGGCCATAATGGGGTCAGAACGTTCATCTACGTATGAACTTACATCCAAACCAAACATTTTGCCGGTGGTAAACATAAATTGCCAAAGACCGGTTGCACCAACCCTTGATTGTGCACGTGGGTTTAAAGCTGATTCAATTACTGCTAAATATTTTAATTCTAAAGGAAGATTATTTTTATCGAGCTCCTGTTCAAACATTGGGAAATAATATTCGCTTAAGCCCATCAATCTCTCAAGCGTCCCTCTTCGGTTCTTTAAATATTGCTTGATCACACTTTCCAAAGAAGCGTTGTATTCAACCTTAAAAGGTGTACGTGCATCAAGCTCTTTAAGGCGCTGTTTTAAAACTTCCGTTGGAAGTTCCTCATAATCAATAGCTTCGTATTCTTGATTTGCTACACTGCTATATATATCTTCAAAAAGATCAGATTTATATAATTCCTTTAACCAAAGGCTATCCTTTTTTCTGGCAAGAGCCATATCTTTTAAATCATATATGGTGGTGTCTTTAAGGGAAGTAGCAACAACTGTGGAAGGAAGTTCTTCAGCAATTTTGGAAACTTTAATGGAATCAACAACTTGAACTTTTTTGGTGTTCAGTTTTTTGTCATTTTTTTTACCCTGTTGGGCAAAACCTATACTGAAGACCAATAACAGCATTAGGGAGAGGATTTTGTTTAGTTTCATCAGCTTGTTTATTGCATTTGGGGATTATGGCAAATTCGCCTGATTAATACATTTAAAAAAAACAGTTAAATTTCCTAAAAACTGTAACGCATTTTTAAATAGAAAATTTTATCAAAAATAGCAATTCTGCGAAATTACGCAAATTTTTATATCCAAATACCTAAAACACTGATATTTAACACTAGTCCAACAATGCTTTAATGCCAGGCAAGGTCTTTCCTTCCAGCATTTCCAGCATTGCACCACCGCCAGTAGATACATAACTTACTTTATCAGTGAGATTAAATTTGTGTACAGCTGCTACGGAATCGCCCCCACCAACCAATGAAAATGCTCCATTCTGTGTGGCTTTAGCGATATTTTCACCTAAAATTTTTGTTCCTTCAGCAAATTTTTCCATCTCAAAAACGCCAACTGGGCCGTTCCATAAAATGGTTTTGGATTCGGCGATTACATCACCGAAAATTTCGTTTGTTCTTGGTCCAACGTCTAGTCCCATCCAACCGTCTGGTATATTATTTATTACAGAGATTTGGGTATTGGCAGTTTCGGAAAAACTATCGGCAATCACCGCATCAACTGGCAAATGAACAGTAACGTTTTTCTTTTTTGCTTCCTCCAAAATTTCTAACGCCAGTTTCTGTTTATCTTCTTCAACCAGAGAATTTCCTGTTTTTCCGCCTTGTGCTTTTATAAAAGTAAAAGCCATTCCTCCGCCAATAATTAAATGATCAATCTTGTCGAGAATGTTTTCAATAATGGTGATTTTTGAAGAAACCTTTGCACCGCCAATAATCGCTGTAACAGGTTTTTTACTAGCTTCCAATACTTTTTTTACATTTTCAATTTCTGAAGCTAGCAACAATCCAAAGCATTTATTTTTTGGGAAAAACTCAGCAATAATTGCTGTGGAAGCGTGTGCACGATGTGCTGTTCCGAAAGCGTCATTGACATAAACATCACCAAATTTTGATAGTTTTTCAGCAAAATCACGATCCCCTTTTGTTTCTTCTTCATAATAGCGAAGATTTTCAAGTAAAAGAATTTCTCCAAAATTTAAATTTGAAACAGCTTCTGCAACCTTTGGGCCAATGCAATCATCTACAAATTTCACCTGCACATCAAGAATATCAGATAAGGACTTTACAATATGTTGCAAAGAAAATTTAGCTTCTTTGTTCTTCGGCCTTCCAAGATGAGATATCAAAACACAGCTGCCGCCGTCTTCCAAAATTTTTAAAATAGTCGGTTTGGCAGCACGTATTCGCGTATCATCAGTCACATTAAAATCAGCATCCAGTGGAACATTAAAATCTACGCGTATTAAAGCCTTTTTTTCCTTAAAATCTATATCGTTTACCGTTTTCATATCAAAAATATTATCCTGCAAATATAGTTTTTTGGACAATAATAAAGAGGTGATTTTATGGACAAAAGCCAATAGAGTGATCAAGTTTAATAAAAGTCATTTCAAAGATTTGTTCAAAAAATAACCCGTAAAATTGTTTAGATTTGCGAATGGATTTTTCAGAAGTAATCGGTCACCAATACATAAAATCACACCTTTTAAAAACCATTGAAAACGGTCGTATTCCTCACGCGCAGCTATTTTCTGGGGTTAATGGAAGCGGGTTGTTGCCGCTAGCCATTACTTACGCTTCAGAATTATTGTGCAGCAAATATGAAAAAGGAAGTTCCGAATATCTTTCCTGCAAAAACAAAGTCTCAAAATTAATCCATCCTGATTTGCATTTTGTTTACCCAGTAAATACTAGTGATGATGTAAAAAAGAATGCGATTTCAGATAATTATGCGGAAGGGTGGCGCAATTTTGTTTTGAACAATCCCTACGCTTCACTTTTTGAATGGCTCCAAAGCATTGGAATTGAAAAAAAACAAGGAAACATTAGCAAATTTGAAGCTGAAAATATTTCGAAAAAACTTTCCCTTAAAGCATTTGAAGGAGGGTATAAAGTGATGATTATTTGGATGGCCGATAATATGAACGGCGAATGTGCCAACAAAATCCTCAAATTAATTGAAGAACCTTCAGACAAAACTGTACTTCTTTTATTGACCGAAAAAGAGCAGCAAATAATTACAACCATCCGCTCACGCTGCCAAAAACTGGATATTCCGTTACTTTCTGAAGCTGATATTGCTGAAAGTTTAATTAAACACCAGCAAATAAAGGAATCACTGGCGTTTCAAACTGCTCGCAGATCAAGGGGTGATTATAACAAAGCCTTACAATTACTGGAAGAAACAGGGGAAGATGAAGTTTTTGAAAAATGGTTTATAAGTTGGGTGCGGACGGCTTTTAGAGCTAAGGGAAATAAAGCTGCAATCAATAATTTATTGGATTGGAGTGACGAACTTGCTGGGCAAGGGCGCGAAACCCAAAAGAAATTTCTTTTTTATTGTATCGAAGTTTTTAGACAAGCACTTTTAAAAAACTACAACGCAGACACTCTTTTATTTTTTGAAGCAAATGATAAATCTTTTTCATTGCCGAAATTTGCGCCTTTTGTGCATCAAAATAACATTTTTGAAATAAATTCTGCCTTGGAAGATGCTTCTTATCATATTGAGCGAAATGGAAATGCAAAAATAATTTTTACGGATCTTTCTATAAAATTAACACGGCTAATTCATAAACCCGAAAAAGCATAGTAAATTCTTATGATGTTGGATTTAAAATAGATATAATCTATTTTAGGCTGCGCGTTTTCCGCTCTTTTTAAAGATAATTTTAAAAAAGACAGCGCTGTAACTCTTTTTAAGTAGAAAATAGCACAGTGGTGCTAAAAACGCCTTATTTCACTTTTCTAAAGCAATAAATATGTGAAGAGTATTCTTTTGTGCTTTTTGCTTTTAAATTTGATAGAAGTCCGATCCAAATCGCTTTTAAAGAAAATTTACTTCCTTTTTTATATTTTTCAGAAAGTAGGCTCACGTAAAAAGAATCAAAAATCATAGGTTCGATTTTTTCAAGTTCAAAATTTTCGGAAAAAAGTTTTTGAATAGATTTTTTCGAAAAATGCCAAAGATGTCGAGGTACATCAAAAGCTGCCCAAAATTTTCCGTAATGTTTCGCATCAAAGCTTTTAAAGTTTGGAACAGCAATAATTAATGTTCCGTTTGGTTTTACCAGTTTTGATAATTTTATAATTGTTTCTTCTAAGTTTGGAATATGTTCTAAAACATGCCAAAGTGTAATAACATCAAACTGCTTTCCGTCAAAATCATTTAAAGAACATTTTAATTCAATCCCTTTTTCCGAAGCTAATTTTACGGCATTTTTATTTGGCTCCATTCCTTGAACCTGCCATCCGATTTCTTTTGCAACTTTTAAAAAATCTCCTGTTCCAGCTCCTATATCAAGCAAAGAACCAATTCCATTATTTTGACTAAAAATTAATTTGGATTTTTTCTGAAATGACCATTTTTTTACTAATTGATATAAGCTCGAAAACAATCCGCGCTTTTCATCTGTATGTGAAATATAGTCCTGACTTTCGTAATACTTTGGAAGATCCTCGGTCTTTGGTTGGGGGGAAGTTTTCAGAAAATCTAAACCTGAATCATAAATCAAATCAAAAGTTTCGCCAGAAACCAAATAATCCTTTACTAATAAATATTTTTTTTCGTGGTTTTGCAAGAATAAAGCTTTAGTATATTAAAAGAATTTAATTGGTGTGCCTAAGCGCAGTTGAAGTGTTCCACGTGAAACAATGATGCTAACGTCCCATATAAACTAAGAGAACCGAAACATCATTTGGAGAAACCCCGCTTATTCGTGACGCTTGTGAAACCGTAGCGGGTTTAATTTTTGTAAGTTTTTCGCGGGCTTCATAAGACAGTGATTTCAACTTTGAATAATCAAAAGAGGACGGAATTTTTAAACCTTCTAACCTATTTAATTTATCAGCATTATTTTTTTCCTTGTTGATATATCCCGAGTATTTAACTTGTATTTCCGCTTGCTCAATCATTTCAGTATCCAAATTATTTTCCTCAATATAGTTTTTCACTGAAGCTATTCCCTTCATGTCTTCCATGGTTACTTCGGGACGAGAAAAGAATTTAAACATCTTATCGCTTTGTTCAACTAAAGCAGATTCTCTCGCTTCAAAAATGGGATTGATTTCTTCGGGAACAGCACTTGTTTCTTTAAAAAACTGAACAAAAGCTTCTGATTTTTCTTTCTTCTCTTCCATCTTCCGCAGACGTTTTTCACCTGCCAAACCAATCTCAAATGCTTTAGGCGTAAGTCTAAAATCAGCATTATCTTGGCGCAATAAAGTTCTGTACTCTGCGCGTGAAGTAAACATTCTGTATGGCTCCTCGGTTCCTTTTGTGATAAGGTCGTCTATCAAAACCCCAATATAAGCCTCATTTCTTTGAAGAATAAAAGATTCTTTTTCTTGAACTTTTAAATGTGCATTTATGCCTGCCATTAATCCTTGCGAGGCAGCTTCTTCATAACCTGTAGTTCCATTAATCTGTCCAGCGAAATATAACCCGGAAACCAATTTGGTTTCAAGAGTGTGTTTCAATTGTGTTGGTGGAAAATAATCGTATTCGATAGCATAACCAGGACGGAAAAACTTTACATTTTCAAATCCTGCAACTTGGCGCAAAGCTTTAAACTGAATATCTTCTGGTAAAGAAGTAGAAAACCCATTTATATAATATTCAACAGTGTCCCAACCTTCAGGTTCAACAAAAAGTTGGTGTCTATCTTTATCAGCAAAACGATTAATTTTATCTTCAATTGATGGGCAATATCTAGGCCCAAGACTTTGGATTGAACCGTTGAACATTGGAGATCTGTCAAAGCCTTCACGCAAAATGTTATGTACCTCCAAGCTTGTGTAGCTCATGTGGCAAGAACGTTGATGCTTTAATGGAGCAGTTTGATCAGAATAGGAAAATTTCTCTGGAATTTCATCGCCAGGTTGTTCAATCATTTTGGAAAAATCTAAAGAACGGCCATCCACTCTAGGTGGGGTTCCGGTTTTCATTCTTCCTGATTCGAACCCTAAATCAAGTAAATCTTGAGTGATTCCAGTTGAAGCTCTTTCGCCAGCTCGTCCTCCCCCAAATTGTTTTTCCCCAATATGAATTAATCCATTCAAAAAAGTTCCATTAGTAAGAACAACGCTCTTTCCTTTTATTTCTAAACCAAGCGAAGTTTTAACCCCCTTAATAATACCATTTTTAACAATAATTCCAGAAATCATTTCTTGATAAAAATCAAGATTTGGTGTTTGTTCGAGCATTAACCTCCAAGTTTCAGCAAAACGCATTCGGTCACTCTGAACCCTAGGACTCCACATTGCTGGTCCTTTTGATTTATTAAGCATTTTAAACTGAATTGCCGTCTTGTCGGATACAATCCCACTGTATCCGCCCATTGCATCAATTTCGCGTACAATCTGTCCTTTAGCAATTCCTCCCATAGCAGGATTACAACTCATTTGTGCAATATTTTGGAGATTCATTGTAACCAACAAGGTTTTTGAACCCATATTGGCAGCCGCAGCGGCAGCTTCAGATCCCGCATGACCAGCACCAACAACAATCACATCATACTCGTTTAGAAACATATATTATTTTAATTGTTCCACGTGGAACATTTTATTAATTGATTTTTTAAAAGGGGTGCAAAATTACAATATTATACTAACATTAAGGCAATTAGCTTTTGGAAAAAAATTACATCTTTGACAACCTCTGAAGAGCATCATCTTCTTTCTTACGCATCAAAATTTCATCGTTCTTGCCCTTGTCTTTATATCCACAGAAATGGAGAATTCCGTGAATCATAACACGGTGTAATTCATCATCAAAATTTGTCTTGAAATCATTGGCATTCTCTAAAACGCGTTCAACAGAAATATAAATTTCTCCGTTTATTTGCTTTCCAACTTTATAATCAAAACTAATTATATCGGTTAAGGTATCGTGATTCAAAAATTCCACGTTCAATTTATGAAGTAATGCATCATCACAAAAAACATAAACAATTTCACCCAGCTCAAATCCTTCTGAAACGATAGAATCAGAAATCCATTTTTTTAAATAAGCTTCGTTTTTAAGCTCAAAACCTGTTTCAAAATTAAAGTCAATCATTGCTTTCCTTAAAATATTCCTGTACTTTATTTTTGTAATCCTGGCGTAAAGGTAATGCCTCGCGGTTCAAAATTTCGGTGGTGTTGAAGTATTTTTTTATCTCTTCGGGCGACAATCTTGTATTGTTTTGAAAATCCCTTTTGTTAGTTTGTGATTCTCTTCTACTTTCCTGTCCTTGTTCAAGATCTGCTTTGTCTAGTTTTAATAATTCATATTTAAGATTGAGCATTTGCTGCAGTGTATTTTGATTAAATCCCTTATCCAGCAATTGTTGTTCAATTCCTTCCATCTTCTTCAATAAATTACCGCCATTTCCCTTTAAACCTTCCTTACTTAATCGATCCTGAAGTTGATTGCGCAATTCTTGCTGTTGTTTGTATATTTCAAAAATCTCGCCGTTAATGTCCTCGCTATCCCCATTTCCTTCTTTATCACCTCCTTTTTCATTTCCTTTTTGCCCATCTCTTCCATTTTCTCCATTCTGACCATCACCGCTCCCTTCGCCTTCGCCTTCTCCTTTTCCTTCACCCTCTCCTTTTTTACCTTTCTTTCCCTTCTTCATCCCCTCTTTCATTTTTTCACCAAGACTTTCCTGTTTTTGAATAATATCTGGAAGTTGAAATCCACTACCACTACCTTGTCCTGGGCTTGGCTTTCCCTTTCCAGAACCAGTGCCCATAGCCATGGACATCTGCATTTGCATATTACCCAATATATCACTCAATAAAACAGCCAAATCATTAGCCCCTGTTATTGTATATTGCTGATTACTAATACCTTGCCTTGATTCGTTTTGCGCTAATCGCTCTAAAGACTTATCAATGTTATATTGAATTTCTGTAAGTGAAGTGTTTATTTGTGAACCGATTAGTGGTTGGCGAAGCGATAAAGCAAATATGCTGTCGTCAATATGTTCAAAATTAGTTTTAAGGTCATTTTGAGTATTTAGTTTCTTGCCAAAAATTGGATTGCCATATTCAATTTTTTTGAAAATTTCCATCAAATCTTCTTGTTGAAATGAAAAAACCACCAAATTGTCTACAATCTGACGGAGCATCTTAACGTCCTCTTCTATTGTTTCAGATTGACCAGATTGCATTTGCATCTGCATGCTTTTACTCATCTCTTTCATTTTCTGGCCAGCCTTTTTTTGGTTTTTACCAGCTTCGTTAGGTTTTTGTTCCTCTAGTTTATCCGTAGCCTTTTGTTGCTCTTCATCAATCTGCTGTTCGGTTGGTTTGTCTTCAGGAATATCCATGGGTTTCTTTAAACCTTCATTTTCCCTTTGAAGTTCGTCCATTTGCTTTTTGTAATCTTCAAACTTTTTGTTAAGCTCTTCCTGAGCTTCTTTGGTATTTTCATCCTCAGGCATATCAGCAAGTTCTTCTTGCTCTTCCCCTAATTCAAAAAGTTCTTCTGCAAGTTTTTCAGCTTTCTTTTCTACATAATATCTTTTTGTCAACTCGAGCAACTGTTCAAGATTCTTCTCTTGATTTTTGTTCTGTTTTGAAAGCTTTTCAAGTTTTTCAGTCAACTCCTCCTTTTCTATTTTATCCTGCAGTTTTTCAAGTTCGTCAAGCAATTTTTCATTTTCCTTCAAACGTTCCTCGTTTTCGTCCAATCGTTTTTCAAGTTCTTCTTTAAAAGGATCTTTCTCTTTGTTTTCTGGCTGAAAATTTTCCAACTCCTCCTTCATTTCCTTTGAAAAATTCTTCATCATTTCCTCCTGCTTCTGTTGGCGTTGGATGTAATTTTCAAGTTTCTTTTTATCGTTGTAATTAAGTTCGTTCTTTTCTTTTTGAGTTCTAGACAGTTCTTCCAGCGTTTGTTTTCGGTCTTTTAATTCTTCCAAAGATTTGTCAAGACCCTTTATAGCGTTTTGCTGATTTTGAAGTTGCTCATCCTCCAATTCGTCCTTCGTAAATTTTCTGAAGGAATAAATTCCAGATTTAGAGGATTTGAAATTGTGAATGGCATCGTTATCAAAAACCTCAAAATAATACACATAAGAAATGCCTTCTTCCAAAGAAATGTTTCCTGGAAAAGTATATGTGAATTGATCGAAATTAGTCTTGTTAAGCGGCAAACTCTGTGTTTTAGCTTGCTTTTCTTCACCTTCGGGAAAATAGACCAATCGAAGCTTTGTAAGCCCGTAATCGTCCGAAATTTGACCCAAAAAGAAAAACCGCTGTGTATCTATACTGTCTTGTTTAGATTGCACTTCTATTTCAGGGAATTGGTCTTTAACAACATTTAATCTGAAGGCAAGATTTTCATAATCCTTCAATTTTTCATTGGAAGTGGTAATGGCGTAATCCAACTTATTATAGACACCTTTTTCAAAATTGAAGTTTTCACCTTTTGAAGCAAAGGAAAAAGAAGTATCTGCCGTTTTTAAAGTAACTGCGTCTGTATTTTTTGTAGCTACGTTCCATTTAACACGTGTTCCCTCGGGAATGGTAGCGTTTCCAGTGCTTTTCAAAGCTTCACCCCTTTTCCCTGTATAGGAAGGATAGTCCAGAATCATTTCAAAATTGAGCAGCGAAGGCGTTTTTAAAACATCCAATGTATATCCACGGGATGTTACTTTATTCGCCCTTAAGCTAAAATCAATAGATTCCAACGGTTGTTGAAATGTATATTCAAATAACCCTGGGGCTGTTTGTTGCAAATAGTAAGTTTCGCCGTTATAATTAATGCTGGCATTTTCGGGAATTGCGGTCCCCTTGGTTCTAATTTTTAAGTTGAAAGGTTTGTTTTCAATAGCGTTCAAATCTTTGTTCATTACAATAAAAGAGAACGGTGCGGGGGGTTCAAAAGCAGTGTCATAATGCACCACCCGTTTGTAACTGCTGGAAAATATATCTGTTCCACCCAAAACGCTGAAAAGCAAAAACACTAAAACCGGAATGGCTGCGTATTTCAAATATTTCGCATTCTTTTTAAAGTTTACGGCACTTTTGAAGGGAACTGGTTGCAGCTCGGTAGCTTTTTGGTCAATACTTGCGACAAGCAATTCACTTTCGCGTTGGTTTTGGTTAAGTTGAATTACGTTTAGTAATTTATCACTTACCTGCGGAAAATGTTTGCCGATTATTCTTGAAGCTTCTTCGTAATTAATTCCTTTTTGAAGTTTGAAAAGTTTTGCAAGCGGGAAGGCAATAAACCGAACAAATAAACCTACTTCAACAATTACAAACGCCCAGAACAGTATGCGTCTTCCCAGTGGATTGAGCCATAGAAAGTATTCTACGAGCAACGTTATCAACAAATACAGCAACCCAATGGCGAAAAAAAGGATAGCTCCTTTTATAAGCTCATTGGTGTAGTATTTCTTTATAAATTCCTCCAGTTTTTGCTGGATGATGCTAAAGGTGCTCATAGTTTTGTTTCCCTGTATTCAAAACTTCTAAAATACAATAATATTTTGTGCTAACCACGCCGCAAATATTGCTCCAAAAAAAGAAAAAACCACACTGTGCAATAACTTTAAAATGCGATTACAGAATTGTACCTTTGCCAATTAATAAAAAGAATACAGATTATGTCTCAAAAAGTTCGGGTGCGTTTTGCCCCAAGTCCAACAGGGCCTTTACATATTGGTGGTGTTCGCACCGCTTTGTTCAATTATTTATTCGCAAAAAAACACGGTGGTGATTTTCTATTGAGAATCGAGGATACCGACCAAAACCGTTATGTGGAAGGTGCCGAGGCATATATTATTGAAGCATTGAATTGGTTAAACATCCCATATGATGAAGGTCCAGGAAAAGAGGCTGAATGCGGTCCATATCGACAAAGCGAGCGAAAAGATCTTTACAAACAATACGCAGATGCATTAATTGAATCTGGAAACGCATATTACGCTTTCGATACCGCCGAAGAACTTGACGCACACAGAAAAGACCACGAAGAAAAGGGAAAGACCTTTATTTATAACTGGCACAACCGTTTAAAACTGAAAAATTCCTTGACTATTTCTGCAGAGGAAACGCAGCAGAAAATAGCCAATGGTGAGGAATATGTAATCCGTTTTAAAACCCCAGTGGATGAAACACTTCATTTAAACGACATTATCCGTGGCGGAATGCAGGTGGAAACCAACATTCTGGACGACAAAGTTTTGTTTAAAAGCGACGGCATGCCAACCTACCATTTGGCAAATATCGTGGACGACCACTTGATGAAAATAACGCACGTTATCCGTGGGGAAGAATGGTTGCCTTCGTTGGCTCTGCACGTTTTGTTGTATCGTGCCTTTGGTTGGGATGCGCCACAATTTGCGCATTTGCCACTAATTTTAAAACCAACCGGTAACGGAAAACTAAGCAAACGCGACGGTGATAAAATGGGCTTTCCAGTATTTCCGTTGGAATGGAAAACTGCAGAAGGCGATCTGTTCTCAGGATATCGCGAAGATGGTTATCTACCCGAAGCTGTTGTAAATATGCTGGCCTTTTTAGGTTGGAACCCAGGAACGGAACAGGAAATTTTCAGTTTAGATGAATTAATTGACGCATTTGAATTGGATCGCGTACACAAAGCCGGAGCAAAATTCGATCCTGAAAAAACGAAATGGTTTCAGCATCAATATCTGCAAGAGGTTGACGATGAAAAACTGTCTTACACGTTTTCGAGATTTTTAAAAGAAAAAGACATCTCGAGTCCTCTCGATGTGACAAAAATAGTTTCACTTTTAAAAGAACGCGCCACCTTTGTAAGCGATCTTTGGGAGCAGGGAAGTTTCTTCTTTGAAGCGCCCAAAACTTACGATGCAAAAGCTGCTGAAAAAGCTTTTAAACCTGAAACTCCAGGGCTTTTACAAAAAGTAGTTTCTATCTTACAAGCTTCTGAAGACTTTTCAGTAGAAAACCTTTCAGAAAAAGTGAAAGGGTGGATTACTGAAGAAAATATCGGTTTCGGAAAAGTAATGATGCCCTTGCGATTGGCTTTGGTTGGAGAAATGAAGGGTCCAGATGTTTTTGATATTCTTTCAATTTTAGGAAAAGAAGAAAGCATTTCCCGCATTGAAAAAGCGATTGATATTATAGGCTAAAAGTAAATCACACCCGCCAAAATAATGGTGGAACTGTGCCCTTTAAAATCTTCATTTTCCAAATTTTTTCCATTCAATCCGCCAAGCATATTTGTTAGGCCATATTGGTACTGTGCGCTTATACGAAAATGTTCTAATCCTGCAGTAAGTCCGCCCGCGAGACGAGCATTGAACCTGGAAATTTCTTGGATATCTTTTGCAGTAAGTGTATTATAACCTGTTAGAACATAGTTTTCATATTCATCTTTGTCCAATTTCATTTTCCCATTTATGTTGAAAACAGGCCCAAACTCAATGCTCAAATGTTTTACAATAATGTTATAGCTTCCCAAAAAATTTATCTGTGCGCCCTGAATGGTATACCCAATATCTTGTGTATCTGTCCCTAAAAGACTGCTTCCTTCCACTCCCAGAGAAGAACTGTGAAAACTTATACCATATACCAAATCAAAATCATTTCTGAATGCACCACGTGTTGTAAATCCAGCTGTAAAACCTTCTTTTTGTTTGGTAACCAAATCATCGGTTTGAATGTCAAAAAATGTTATTCCTCCTTGAATTCCCAAAAAGTTATAGCCTTTATAATTACGTTGAGCGAAGGTTTGCTGAAAAAAGAAAAGGCAAAAAGAAACAAAAATTAATTGTTTAAAATTCATAGCTGGGGATATTTTGAGGGCGTGAAAATAGCTTTTATTTTTTGTATCTTCCACAGCGTTTAATAATTAATATTTAAAAATTATGGGTGGATTTATTTTTGTGCCACTGCTTATTATTGGTTTTTTTATTCTATTGGCAGGGTTTTTTACCGTAAAGCAACAAACCGCAGCCATAGTGGAACGCTTCGGAAAGTTTCACAGTATAAGACATTCTGGATTACAGTTAAAGATTCCTTTAATAGACCGTATTGCTGGGCGTATTAATTTAAAAATCCAGCAATTGGATGTAATTGTTGAAACAAAAACCAAAGATGACGTTTTTGTTCGTCTGAAAATTTCGGTACAGTTCCAGGTATTGGAACAGAAGGTTTATGACGCCTTTTATAAATTGGAAAATCCACACGATCAGATTACCTCATATGTTTTTGATGTAGTGCGTGCAGAAGTGCCTAAAATGAAACTCGATGATGTTTTTGAAAGAAAAGACGACGTTGCAATAGCCGTGAAAGCAGAATTGAACGAAGCAATGAGCACCTATGGTTATGACATTATTAAAACTTTGGTAACCGACATTGATCCTGACATACAAGTAAAGGCTGCAATGAACCGAATAAACGCAGCAGAACGTGAAAAAGTAGCTGCTGAGTTTGAAGCAGAAGCGGAAAGAATAAAAATTGTGGCCAAAGCCCGTGCCGAAGCCGAAAGCAAGCGTTTGCAAGGTCAAGGTATTGCAGATCAGCGACGTGAAATTGCACGTGGTTTGGAGGAAAGTGTGGATGTTTTAAACAATGTGGGGATTAATTCTCAAGAGGCTTCTGCACTGATTGTGGTTACACAACATTACGATACCCTACAGTCTATTGGCGAAGCAACTAACACCAACCTTATTCTTCTGCCAAACTCACCACAAGCGGGGAGCGAAATGCTTAATAATATGATTGCTTCTTTTGTAGCCAGCAATCAGATTGGCGAGGAAATGAAGAAAAAAAATATTGAAAATGGAATTATCCTAAAAAAGAAACCTAAACGTCAATCTCCACCGCGACAAGAGGAAGGCGATGACCTAAATTATTAAACCGCGAAACCTTTAAAAAACCAGCGCCCTTCCAAATTTGGAAGGGCGCTGGTTTTTTATTACGTTCTAAGTGTTTTTACTCAACTTTCGTAATCTTCGTTCTTAACCTTTTTTATACCTATTAATTTATCTACTATCTTGTAAACAAAAGCTTTTTTAAGTATTGAACCTAATGTACTTACAATTATATTGATGGGGGAAAAGGCTTCACTGATTGTCTCCTTACCTTCGTTGAGCCCCAATTTTACCTCTTCAAGGTCAATCTGCGACTTTAGGCGAAGATATTTCAAATCTCTATCTATTTCTTTAAAAGTAGTATATCGCTTCATAGATACTATTTTGAGGTTTTTGAATTGCTAATGGCTTCTTCTTCCAGCGTTTCTTCATATTCATTTATTGCTTTTTCAGCAAGCGCTTTTGGATCTAAATCATCTTCATCATATAATAATCTAGAGAATTCAAAGAGCATATTGCGCTCTATAATTTTTCTTCCGAAAATAAACATGAATATCAAAATGACTCCATAAAATGCTCCTATTAATAGGAAACCAATATAAGGTTCTTCAAATAAAGTACCTAACCAAAAGGCTGCGCCAATAGAGAGAAAAAGCAAAACGAAGAGCGAAAGACTGCCATAAACTAAAAGGTTTACCAGTGATACTGAACCTTTCATGGCAGATTTAAACAGGCGAAGTTTGTAATACTCCGCCATGCTTAAACCATAATCTTCTATTCTATCCGTTACCTTGTGAAGGCTGTCTTTAAGGCCTTTAAATGCCATCTTTATACAGTTAATTTATTGGCCGTAGCTTTTGCTTTGTCAACCGTGGAATCAATTTTAAGTTTTGCGTTTTGTCTTCTTAAAGCTTCTAATTTATCTTCCATTGCCAACAAAATATCATCAGCTTTGTAACTAGCAGAAGATAATGTATCGTTCAGTTTCTGCTCAAAGCTGTATTTAGCACGTTGCGCTTTCTCGGTTAAAGTATGACTAGTTTCTTGAATTTGTCGGTTCAATTTTTTCTGAGCTTTCTTAGCTTCTTTACTAAGTTTATCTCTAGTGTTTGAACCTTTATCAGGTGCATAAAGTATTCCCAATCCCGCTCCAATTGCGGCTCCTGTTAATAATGCGATGAGTGTTTGACCAGTATTTGATGCCATTGTTATATATTTTTATTAGTTAATGATATCAAAGGTAGGCAACGCTATTTCGGTTACCTGTTAATAACCGGTTAATAGTTAATTTTTAATCTATAAATCTATGTTAAAAAGAAGGAGTTTTAGCCAAATTCTCTTAAAAAATGAATTATATTTTAGTAAAAGTGTTAATAATTAAGCCAATTTAGTCCAAGAGTCACGCAATGGAACAGTGCGATTGAAAATAATTTTTTCTGAAGTAGAATCCCTATCAACAACGAAATACCCCAAACGTTGAAACTGAAACTTATCTTCTGCTTTTGAATCTTTTACACTTGGTTCAGCATAACCTCTAATTACCTGTAAAGAATCAGGGTTTATGAATTCCATAAAATCTTTTTCTTTGTTGGTATCTGGTGAAGCTTCTGTAAAAAGGCGATCGTAAAGACGTACTTCAACAGGAAGTGCGTGTTCTGCAGAAACCCAATGTAGCGTTCCTTTTACTTTTCGCAACGAAGCTTCGGAGCCACTTCCACTTTTGCTTTCTGGATCGTAGGTGCAATGAATTTCAGTAATATTTCCTTCTGAATCTTTAACCACGCTTTCACCTTTGATGATGTATGCGTTTTTTAAACGAACTTCTTTTCCTATAGTCAATCGAAAAAACTTACGGTTTGCTTCTTCCAGAAAATCTTCTCTTTCAATTAATAATTCTTTTGAAAATGGCACTTCTCGGCTTCCTGCACTCTCATCTTCCTGATTGTTTTCGGCCTCAAGCATTTCTGTTTTACCTTCGGGATAATTATCTATTATCAATTTCACTGGATCCAAAACCACCATTATTCGTGGTGCAATTTTGTTTAGATCTTCACGAACATTGAATTCCAAATGAGAAACATCTATCAAATTCTCGCGTTTTCCAACACCTATGCTGTCTGCAAAGTTTTTGATTGAATCTGGTGTGTACCCTCTTCGGCGTAAACCTGAAATTGTGGGCATTCGCGGGTCATCCCATCCTGTAACTACTCCATTATTTACCAATTGTGCAAGTTTACGTTTGCTAACAACGGCATGGCTTAAGTTTCTACGAGCAAATTCGCGTTGTTTAGGGCGTAATTTTTCTGAATCGTAGACTTGGTCCAAAAACCAATCGTAAAGCTCTCTATGGGGTAGGAATTCAAGCGTACAGAAAGAATGTGATACTTGTTCTATATAATCGCTTTCACCGTGAGTCCAATCGTACATTGGGAAGATTTTCCAATCAGTTCCGGTACGGTGATGGTGTTTGTTGATGGTTCTGTACATAACTGGGTCGCGCATCAACATATTGGGAGATTCCATATTTATTTTCGCGCGAAGTACGTGTTCTCCTTCTTTAGTTTCGCCATTTTTCATCTTTTCAAGCAAATCCAAATTTTCTTCTACGGAACGATCTCTAAAAGGACTCGGTTTTCCTGGAGTATTCGGAGTTCCTTTTTGTTCTGCAATGGCTTCTGAGGTTTGGGAATCTACATACGCTTTTCCATCTTTTATAAGCTGAACAGCCCAATCATACAATTGTTGAAAATAATCAGAAGCATATCTTTCTTCAGCCCATTCATAACCCAACCAAGAGATATCTCGCTTTATTGCATCCACAAATTCCTGCTCTTCTTTTGCAGGGTTTGTATCGTCAAAACGAAGGTTTACTGGTGCATTATACCTTTCGCCCAAACCAAAATTCAAGCAAATTGAAGAGGCGTGGCCAATGTGAAGATAACCATTGGGTTCTGGTGGAAAACGGAAACACAATTGTTCCTTTTTATAACCTTTGGTGAGATCTTCTTCAATAATATGCTCAATAAAATTCAGCGGCGCGGCTTCGTTTGTCATATATTTTTAGTTTAAAAGACGGGTGCGTCCTATAATAATGCTTTAGTTTTAAGTGATACAAAGGTAACCAAATAACATAAAAAAGTATCTTTGCCAAAACTAATTCCATGGGAACCATTCGTTTAAAAAATATAAAGATTTACGCCTTTCACGGGTGCCTGACTGAGGAAGGACAAATAGGCTCTGACTATTTGGTGAATCTTTCCGTAAAGGCAGATTTAAAAAAAGCTTCCAATACTGATGAGCTTGCCGATACTATTGATTATGTGATGCTTCAAAAAATTGTGGTAGAAGAAATGGCGATGCGCGCGAAGCTTTTAGAACACGTAGCAAAACGCATTATCGACACTATTTTATCGAAGGTTGAAATGGTTAATGAAGTGAAGGTTACTGTTGCTAAAAGGAATCCTCCCATTGGCGGTGATGTAGCAGAAGTTAGTGTAACAATGAAGGGGAAAAGGTAATTTGTTTTTTAAGTAGGAATTTTAAGTTTAATTTTTTTACATTTGCAAGCATAATAGGGCATCGTGGCCGAGTGGCTAGGCTCAGCTCTGCAAAAGCTGCTACAGCGGTTCGAATCCGCTCGATGCCTCAACAAAACCTTCAGTTCAAACTGAGGGTTTTTTATTTATTAATTTTCAAAATATGAAGAATTTAAAAAACAGATTGTTAGCATTTGGAGCCTTATTATTGATTATCTCTTGCAAAACCTATACTATTCCAGTGGAGAGTTTTCGTGAGCAAATGATTAATGAAACTTCAGAAAATATGAAAAAGGTTAAGGCTAACAACCCTTTTTTCTATTCTGATATTAAATATACTTCTAACAATATTAAGCGAATAATTGTAACAGATAAAGACGGAAAAAGAACGTATTTGGACAATTCTCCGTCAATAGAAATGCAGGTGACGCATGTAAATGGGAAAAAATATACTTTCTATTTCGATACAGTTGTCTTAGAAAATGATACTTTAAAAGGAGGCCGTGCACGTTTGATTCAAGGATTTACAAGGGAAATACCATTGGATAGTGTTGTAAGAATAGAATTGCAGGACGGGGGGTAAAAACTATAATTACACAAACTAGTTATCCACTAAAAAGACAATAATTTTATTAAAGTTCCTAAACCAGTTGAACTGGTTTTTTTAAGGGATGGGCTGTATAGGAATTTATTTATTTGGGAGGGGTTTTAATGAAGCATCTACAGGAGGAATTGGATTTTCGTTTAGCTGTTGCTGACTGGGGATCCTGTCCAACCCAGCTTCTACTCCCTTTGGGAAAATACCTTGGATGAGTAGTAAGATTCCAAAGCCTAATATTAAAATACTAACCCATTTTTTAGTTTTAAAAATAAAACGCGGAGTCATTTTATTTTTTAGTCTTTTTGCTAAAAGCATTTTTAAAAGGTCTGTAATAAAGAAGCTAGCGAGTACCGTAGCTATAAAAAGCAATACTCCGTTATGTGAAGTGGTTAAGGCATTTGCCATTATTAGTGTACCTATCCAACCTGCCAAGACGCCAAAGTTTACAAAATTTAAAAGAAAACCTTTTAAAAACAATCCACCGAGATTTTTCTTCACTTTTACGGCGTAGTGTTCTCTTACAATTTTAAAAATCGATTTATTGGTACGTATGTATGAAATAATTCCGTAGGCTATAAGGATGGCGCCTCCAAAGATGAGTAGACCAGGATCATGTTTTACTTTTTCAAGAATTCTATTGGTACTGAAAAAAGCGATCAATATGAAAATTAAATCTGCAAAGAGCGCTCCTAGATCAAAGAATATAGCGGCTTTAATTCCTTTGGTAATGGCAGTTTCAATCAAAGTGAAAAACACTGGACCGACTGCAAATGCCAATAAAAATCCGTAGAATACCGCGTAGAGTAAGCCGTCAAACATAGTAGGGTAAAAATACAAATTACTTTTACCCAATTACGGTAAAATTTTAATTTTTACCTTGTATTATTTCAATATTCCCGCCGGCGAATTTCTTTTTCTTTACATCCTTCGGGTTACCGTAAACAGTAATGTATCCTCCAGCTGTAACTTTTGCTTCAACTTTATTTGTTGCGTAAACAATTGCAGAACCACCAGCAGTTACAGTAACATAAGCTTCAGAAGATATTAGATCTTTTGCTTCATAAGAACCACCAGAATTAATGTTTACATCTTGTTTTGTTGTTGTTCCTTTAGTTTTTATAACACCTCCAGAAACCGATTTAACCTCAAGACTTTCAGTAGCTATCACAACATTAATTTTTCCACCTTCTTGGGTTTTAAGTTCTAATGAAGGCTCTTTTATTTCCGATTCAGAATATATTTCAGAACCCTCATTTGCATCAATGATTGAAATATTTTTACAGTAAACAGTTACTGTAGTGGCATTCCCATCAAAACGTTCTTCCAATTCCATGCGTATTTTTAAAACGCCATTATCATTGATTGTTTTTACAAATTCCGTATTCTCACCAGCCACAACAACACTATTCTCATCAGATGGAACAAGTTTTACGGTGATAAGGTCATATACTTTTAGTTCGCTAAAATCGCCAACTTCTAAGCTTCCCTGAGAAAATGAAATGGCGGAGATACAAAGTATGGCTATAAAAATTAGTTTTTTCATCTATATAAATTTAATTTTTATAATCTTTTTGATGCCCCAACATTGTAAAATCCAAATGCTTTTTCACTAAATCAGCATTCTTCACTTTTACATATACTTCATCACCTAGTCTGTAAACATTTTTTGTTCTTTGACCAATTACAGCATATTCATCGCGGTCAAATTCGTAACGGTCGTCCTGCAAATCTTGCAAACGGACCATACCTTCGCATTTATTCGAGATAATTTCTATATAGATTCCCCATTCGGTAACACCGGAAATTACTCCTAAAAAGTCTTGATCCTGATGATCCTGCATGTATTTTACCTGCATATACTTGATGCTATCGCGTTCGGCGTTGGTAGCAAGATTTTCCATGTCGCTACTGTGTCCGCATTTTTCTTCATATTCTTCTTCTTTAGCTGACTTTCCGCCATCTAAATAATGCTGTAGTAAACGGTGTACCATCACATCTGGATAACGACGAATTGGTGAAGTAAAATGTGTGTAATAATCAAACGCCAGTCCATAGTGACCGATGTTATGTGTGGTGTACATTGCCTTGCTCATACTGCGTATGGTCAGGGTATCTATTAAATTTTGTTCTTTTTTACCGTGAACATCTTTTAAAAGTTGGTTCATTGAAGTTGCGGTGGTATGACGGTCTTTTGTGTTCAGTTTATAACCAAAACGTTTAATTATATTTTCCAACGCGGCAATCTTTTCATCATCTGGTTCGTCGTGAATACGGTAAACAAAGGTCTTTTTTGGTTCTTGTTTTCCTATGAATTCAGCAACACTTCTGTTTGCCAAAAGCATAAATTCCTCAATCAGTTTGTTAGCTTCTTTACTTTCTTTAAAATAGACACCTTCTGGATTGCTTTGTTCATCCAAAATAAATTTCACTTCCACTTTATCGAAAGAAATAGCACCAGCACGCATTCTTTTTGTGCGTAATATTTTTGCTAAACGATCCATTTCAAGAATGGCTTCTGCAATTTCTGGTTTAACAGTATATTCCTTATCTGTGATTGAAATATTAGAAGGAATTGTGTGAGTTTCGTCTTTAGGATTTTCAATAATATGTTGAGCTTCTTCATAAGCAAAACGGGCATCGCTATAAGTTACCGTTCTTCCGAACCATTGTTTAACTACTTCCGCTTTTTGATTTATTTCAAACACTGCAGAAAACGTATATTTTTCTTCGTTTGGACGAAGTGAACAAGCATTGTTTGAAAGAATCTCAGGAAGCATCGGGACTACTCTATCTACCAAATAAACTGAAGTTGCGCGTTCATAAGCTTCATCATCCAGTTCGTTTCCTGGTGTGAGGTAATGTGAAACGTCTGCAATATGAATTCCTATTTCGTAATTTCCGTTGTCTAATTTTTCAAAAGAAAGAGCGTCATCAAAATCTTTTGCATCTTTTGGATCTATCGTGAATGTTAAAACATTACGCATATCGCGGCGTTTTTTTATTTCTGAAGCTTGTATTGAAGTGTTAATGTTATTGGCATAATCTTCCACTTCCTTTGGAAATTCATAAGGAAGACCGTATTGTGCCAGTATTGAGTGGATTTCAGTATTATGTTCTCCAGGCATTCCAAGAACTTTTATAACACTTCCAAAAGGAGAATCAGCTTTTTCAGGCCAGTCTTCCATTGCTACCAAGACTTTTTCACCGTTTTTAGCGCCGTTTATTTTATTCTTAGGAACAAAAATATCGGTGTACATTTTATAATCGGTAACATCAACAAATGCAAAATTTTCTTGCACTTGAATGGTACCTACAAATTCAGTTCGCTTGCGCTCTATAATTTTTGTGATTTCACCTTCGGTTTTACCACCTTTTTTGCGTTTAAAAACGTAAACTTCAACAATATCGCCATTCAAGGCTTTGTTTAAGTTTTTGTTACTTACATAAATATCGTCTTCTAAATCCTCAACAATAATATAACCTTGGCCACGCCCTGCTATATCAACTTTTCCAGTATAATAATTTTGTGAAGGAGTAAGTATATATTTGCCGCGTTCAATTTCCTGTATGGTTCCTTTACTTTGCAAATCCTTTAGTTTTTTAACTATTTGGTTTCTGCTGCTGGGGTCGTCTAATTGAAGTTTTGCGGCAATCTGTTTATAATTAAATGCTTGTGAATGATCCTTCCGAAGAATGTTTAATATAGTTTGGGAAAGATTTTCAATTTTATTGTTTTTCTTTTTTCTTTTTTGTTTTGGCATAGTTTGTTTTGTAATAAACGTAAAAGTACTACTTCTCAAGGAATGACGTGTTTACATTAGGAAAGATTTAGTACCTTAGTAAGGGTCTCTTATATCCATAAAAATCTAAAATGAAGCATTTTAAAACCATAGCAATATTTTCTTACCCTGCAGAATATGCGGTACTTCAGCTTTTGTTTGACCAAGAGGAAATTCGATACTTTTTTCAGAATGAAACAATGATAAGTGTTTTTCCTTTTTATTCTAACGCTATAGGTGGAATTAGACTACAAGTGCATATTGAAGACATAGCCCAAGCAGAAGAGATTATCAAAAATCTGGATCATCCTTCTAATCTTAAAATAGTTTAAGCAACTTTCAAAAATTCATTTTACTTACTTTTATTGTTATCAACATATATTTATACATCATTTCTTTTTTTTGAAATTTTAAAATAAAAAATGGTGATGATTATAGGGTGTTAATATGTACAATAACTTTTTGAAAATTTACTTTGAAATAAATTTATCGCCTTTTAGTAAGAGGTTATTAACATATATTTAAGATTTAAAATCCTTTATAATAATGGAATAGCACACGTAGTTAACAACTGTGAATAACCTATTTTGACAAGTGAAAACTTATAAGTTTATATGGAAATGTTGTTTGAAACAGAAGAAATTTTGCTTACAAGTAATATGTAAATAAAGACTTAAATTTTTGGTGTTCCAAAAATATTAAGCCTATTGTAAATAAACTTTACACTCGCAATTTTAGTTGTCGTAATTCCGCAAACAAATATCAACAATGTTGTTAACCAAATAATGAAGTGTTCGTTAAGAAATCGTTATCATTTGATTTTCAATTGGTATTGAACACAAACGTTGGGATAATTAAATTTCTAATTCTACTTAAATAAAAAACGATGTTTTATCTTTGAAAAAATTTACAGTTATGAAAATTTCCATCGGTAACGATCACGCAGGTACAGAGTATAAGTTTGAAATCATTTCTTTTTTGGAAAGGGAAGGTCATACAGTTATTAACCATGGTACGGACTCTGAAGCAAGTGTGGATTATCCAGATTTTGTGCATCCCGTTGCTAATGATGTTGAAAACGGAAAAGTAGATTTTGGAATCATAATCTGCGGTAGTGGAAATGGTGCTAATATGACTGCAAACAAACACCAAAAAGTACGTTCTGCGCTTTGCTGGACTAAAGAAATTACTGAACTGGCCCGTCAACACAACGACGCTAATATTTTAAGCATTCCCGCCCGTTTCACCAGCAAACCTCAAGCTGTTGAAATGGTAAAAACTTTTCTAAATACAAAGTTTGAAGGTGGCCGCCACCAAAACCGCGTTGAAAAAATAGTGTGTTCATAATCTTATACAATGCCACATAACCACGCAAATTCCCATGACCATTCTCACCCTGATTTGAAAGGAAGGAAGCTTTTGCTTTCCATTCTTTTAAATATTGTTATTACCGTTGCTCAAGTAATTGGTGGATTTATTTCGGGGAGTTTGTCTTTACTTTCGGATGCACTTCATAATTTTAGTGATGTACTTTCTTTAATAGTAAGTTATATAGCCGATAGATATTCAAAAAAAGATGCTTCCGTTACCAAAACCTTCGGTTATAAACGTGCTGAAATAATTGCTGCTTTCGTGAATTCCGCTACTTTGATTGTGGTTGCAATTTACCTTATTTATGAGGCAATCCATCGTTTTATGAATCCACACTTCATTGAAAGTGGTTTGGTAATCTGGTTGGCTATTTTAGGGATTGTCGTCAATGGTTTTAGTGTATTACTGCTTTTTAAAGACTCAAAAAGCAATATGAATATGCGTTCAGCATACCTTCATTTGTTTACTGATATGGCTGCATCGGTAGCTGTTTTGATTGGTGGACTTTTGATGAAATATTTTGAATGGTTTTGGGTCGATAGCGTTTTGACGGTTTTAATAGCACTTTACTTATTGATTATGGGGTATGATCTATTGAAACGCTCTTTTAAAGTGTTGATGCTTTTTACCCCAGATGACATAAGTTTGGAAGTAATTCACGATGCGGTTTGTAAAATTCCAGAGATAAAAAATATACACCACATGCATATTTGGCAACTCAATGAACAAGAAACACATTTGGAAGCTCATGTAGATTTTTATAAAGACGTTACGCTTTCACAATTTGATTCAGTGCTGATCAAAGTTGAAGAGGTGCTTTTTCACGATTTTGGAATTAACCACGTAACAATTCAGCCCGAACACCAAAAGGACGATCCAAAGGATATTATTGTCCAAGATTGATTTTATTTAAAAAGCTATGGAAATTGAAGTAAAGAATTTTGAGGAATTAAACACGAAAGAACTTTATGAGCTATTACAATTGCGTAGTGAGGTTTTTGTAGTGGAACAAGATTGCGTCTATCAAGATATTGATGGAAAAGATGAACGCGCCCTGCATATTTTGGGTTGGGAAGATGGAAAACTTGTTGCATACACCCGCTGTTTTCAGGCAGGTGATTATTTTGATGAAGCAGCGATAGGAAGAATTTTGGTGCACGAAAACTACCGAAAACTTGGCTATGGGCATGAAATTACCAAAGCGTCCATAAAAGCGATTAAAACAAAATATAAAGCCGATAAAATAAAAATATCGGCTCAAACTTATTTAGTTATTTTCTACGAAAGCCATGGTTTCAAAACCACTGGCGACCGCTATTTGGAAGATGGCATTCCGCACATCGCGATGGTTAGAGCTTAATAAGGTTCTTTTCCAAATTAAGATCTTTCAACATTTCATCAGTGAATTTGTAATGCCCTCTTCGGGTTATGATTTTAAAACGTTGGTTTCGCATTCGTGTCAACGTATCCAAAAACTGCCACTTAGATTTTAATAATCGTGGTTTTTCGGACTTTAAACTAATTTCAAAATAATGCTTTATTCCAGCTCTGTCAGCTACAATATCTGGAGTAATTACTACATCGCTATCTTTTTTGTGATAGGATTTTGGAGTTTCATAACCTTCCACATCAGCCTGAATGTGTTCAAAACCCCGGTTCTCTAAATAGGCCACAGATTCCTTAAGAATCTCCATGTTTTCGTCTCTATCTATTTTTATCATAATTGTCAAGATACAATATAATTGATAAACAGGCGGTTAAGGTTTTGTTAACTGTCAAATTTCTTCTTGTAACGAACTGTTTTATTGAAAGGTAAATACAGTTGGTTCCAGATATTTTCATCATTTATATGATTGGCAATATCCAAACCATATCTGATATCTGAAGTATTGGCATAAACAAACGTTCCGAAAAGACGATCCCAAATGGAAAGCATATTTCCGAAATTGCTGTCCGTCCAGGGCATTTGATAATGGTGATGGAATTTGTGCATATTCGGCGTGACAATTAAATAGCTGAGCGCTTTGTCCAATTGTATTGGAAGGGAAATATTAGCGTGTGTGAAGTACGTGAAGAGCACACTTAAAACTCTATAAAAAAGATAGAAAGCTATCGGCATTCCCATAATAACAACAGCAATCAAAGCGAAGGTTTCCCTAATAATAAAGTCGAAGGGATGGTGGCGTGTGCCTGTTGTTACATCCACATTTTTATCGGAATGGTGCACGGTGTGCAGCCGCCACATCCAGTTTACTTTATGAAGGAGATAATGCACAAAATACTGTGCAATTAAATCTAAAACTAGAATGGAAAACAGTAATTCCAACCAAATCGGCGCATTAATGAGCTGAAGCAAACCAAAGTTTGAATCGCTTAACCAAAAAAATATTCCAACGGTTGCCATCCCGAAAACCACGTTTATCAACATTACAAAAGCCAGCAAAATTAAATTGGTTTTTGCGTGCCGCCATTTGTTGTATTTGGTAAAAACAAGTTTGTAATAACCTTCAAAAATCCAAAAAATAGTAAGGACAAAGAAAATCCAACCGGCTTTCATCCAAACGGGCATTGTTTCGAAGAAATTGAGGAAAGATGGCATTACTTTATATTATATGGTTTTAATAATATTTGAATTTCATGATTATCTTTAATCAACAAAATAGTGTCATTATTTTCTTTTTTCAGAATTTCAAATGGAGCTGATATATCATCTATACATGGGATGAATTCAAATAGTCGCCAAATTGCAGGATCTTTGGCAAGACCAAAATCCTTTCCTATAATATTACTCGAACCATTAAGAAAGTATTTACTATTTAAAATATAAATTCCGTGTTCATTATAAGCATATTCTACTTTTAAGCTTATAGTTTTTTCTTTTACAATTGGAGTTAAATTTGAAATGAATTTAGAATGGTGTGAAGAAACAAATGTGGTAAAAATTATACCAGCAATAATTATTACAACTACTATCCAAATGGGCATTAAATTATAAAATTTCAAAATCTATGTTTTTAATTTTTACTTCAAAATCTTATTATATCGCCCAGCATCATTCAAAACAGCAACCGCCTCCAAAATCTCTGGATTATGCTCAATTTGGTAATTATATAATCCTTCACGATAAAAATAACGTTTCAAAATTTCGTCTGTTAACAAGGATTCTATTTCCACCTTTTTCTCAAAAATGGCTTTGTCTTTGGCAGTATCAATTGCTGCCATAAGTAGGTTGTAGCTGGCGGAAATTTCTTTACCCAAATCATCATCTTCGGAAGTTTTTAAACCTTCAGCGAATTTCTTTTCAGTTTCGGTTTCGTATTCAAAATTATTGTCTTTTAAGAACTTTTGAAAATCCTGAAAATCGGCCTCTCCGAATTTAAAATTTTTCGAATCTGTCATTTGATGGCTGTAATAATACTTCGTGGCGTAATCAAAAATGGCGTTGTCCTTTAGCAAAGCTGTTGTAATCGGACTATAAACGGCAGATTCTAATTCCACATCAGGAAGAATCCCGCCGCCGTCATAAACCGTTCTTCCACCTTTTGTTTTGAAAGCGTTGTATTCTTTAGCGTCTTTCCGAACGGGATCACCATTTTCGTCACGGTGCCAGTAATCCAAAGCTTGGATGCAACGACCACTAGGGGTATAATAGCGGGAAATGGTAACTTTTAGCTGTGTTCCGTACGTCAACTTTTTTGGACGCTGCACAAGTCCTTTTCCGAAACTGCGTGCACCCACAATCACAGCGCGATCCAAATCTTGCAAACCGCCGGAAACAATTTCGCTGGCAGAAGCACTTCTTCCATTTACTAAAACCACCAAAGGGATTTCGGTATCTACAGGATCGTTTTTGGTTTTATAGATTTGGTTGTACTTTTCAATAACTGATTTTGTGGTAGTGATCACTTCGCCTTTATCTACAAAAAGGTTTACAACACTAATAGCTTCATTCAAAAGCCCGCCAGGGTTTCCGCGCAAATCCAGGATGATTTTCTTTGCCCCCTGCGATTTCAAATCTACCAAAGCAGCTTTCGTTTCAACTGTTGTTCTGCCGTTGAATTGGCTCAAAACAATGTAGCCGATATCATTATTTATCAGTTTATAAAAAGGGACGGCCTTAATTTCCACAGCATCACGTGTGATGGTAGTAGTAACAGTTTCCCCCTGTCTTTTGTATGTTACATCAACTGTTGATCCTGGTGCACCTTTCAGCAATTCACCCGCATCGTCCTGCATATCTGCAATATTGATGTCGCCTATTTTGATTATTTCGTCACCAGCTTTCAATCCGGCTTTGTCTGCCGGATAACCTTTATAAGGTTCAACGATAATAATTTTGTCTTTTTTGCTTTGGGCAGAAGCACCAATGCCTGTGTAAATACCGGAATTGTTGATTTTAGCGTCTTCCACTTGTTGTTCGTTCCAATAAACAGTGTATGGATCCAAATCTTCCAACATACCTTTTATGGCTTTGTCCATAAGCGTTGCCGGCGTTACCTCATCCACATAATTCATATTCAATTCCTTGAAAAGTGTGGTGAAGATTTCAATCTGTTTTGCAATTTCAAAAAAATCACTCTTAAAACTGACAGTTGTAAAAAATATGCCAATTGCTACTATGGGTATTAGGATTCTTTTTTTCATTTTCTGAAATTTAATGTGTTTTCTTTCTCTTCTTCAAAAATATACGAAGAACAAAAACTGTAATTATTGCAACGAGGAATAAAGGCCAAAGGTATAAAATGCCTAAGAAAAACACCGAAATTCCGTTCCAGCCACCCTGAAATGCATTTTTCATTTTTTGTCCGTAGGACTGGGTAATACCAGTTTCAGCGGTAGTTTTATAGAATTCAATGTTTACGGTACTCATTGAAACTTGATTTCGAAGATACTGCAAGCGGCCCTGTTTCGCTTCTATTTCTTCGCGAATAATGGAAAGTTCACGTTCAATTTCTAGCATATCCTTTACATTGTTTGCTTTTTTCAGCAGCTCAAGATAACGTTCTTCAAGTAAGCGCTTTGCTTTTAAACGGGCTTCTAGATCTATAAATTCTTCCGAAACATCCTGTCTTGAAATATCGCGTTGGTCAAAATAATCTACCCCTTCAGAAATACCGTTCACAAATAGTTGAAAGTTTTCTGAGGGAACGCGAACAATCAAATTTCTAAAAATTCGATTATAAGATTTCCCACTATTGTCACTTTGAACCAAACCTTTGTATTGTGAAGCGAGCTGAATTATCTTTTTATGAGTTGCTTCCACATTTTTGGTTTCAAAAACCAAATGCGCGGTTTTGATAATTTTTTGTTCTTCCACTTTAGCGGAAGGCATAAGCTGCTGTCTTACCTCTGTTTCTCCCGCTGGTTCCATTCGAACTAATTTGGAATCTGCTGCGTAATTTTTGTCGGAACTTCCGTTTGAACACCCTAAAACGAACAATAAAAGTAAAGCGCTAACTATTTTCATCGTGTAATTTTTTAAGCAGTTTTACCATTACTTTTTCCAGTTCGGCGTACTGCGGTTTGACTTTTCCTAAAAAAAGAAAGAGCATCACAAATTTCTTGCCGTGAATTTCGTCAAGCATTTGTTTGTTAAGCCGATATGCTTCGCGAAGTTGCCTTTTTACACGGTTTCGATCGACAGCAGATTTAAAATTTCGTTTCGGAACAGCGAAAGCAGCGAGGTTGGTTTCAATATTTTCCTTCGGAAGAAAAAAAACTTTTATAGGAAATTTGGAATGGGTTTTTCCCTCCAAAAACAAATTTTCAATTGTTTTGGAACTTTTTAGTTTTTCTTTTTTTGGAAATTTTTGATTCACAATGTAAATATATAAAAAGACCCCGCAGTAATTAGTACTTGCGAGGTCTCTTTGAAAAAAGGAAAGTAAAGATTATTTGTTTTCGTAAATATTGTTATTAGGATTAATATCTGCCATTCTTTGTGTGGCGTCAATCATCATATTTTTTACTTTTTTTCCGTTCTTTATTTCAAAAGTATAGGTTGGGTATGCCCACGGCCAATCCTCTAAAACCGTTCGTTTTAATTCGCTAAACGGATTGGGTTTTTCGCCCCACATCATTCGCAAGGGAATGTAGAAAAGTTCTTGTGAACCATCTTCATAGGTTACGTAAAGATCTATAGGCATTGGCATCAAACCAATTCTTTCTAAAGTTACATTAGTTTTTTCGCCATCTATTTCAACTGCTTTAATTCCATAGTCAATGGTATTTGTAGTTTGTGTCCAATCCATTAAATACCAATCAAGTTCAAAACCAGAAACTTTTTCCGCTGTGCGGATAAAATCGTTTGGCGTTGGATGCTTGAATTTGAAATCTGAATAATAACGTTTCAATGTTTTTGAAAGGTTTACTGGACCAACAACATATGCCAACTGTGATAAAAATACTGAGCCTTTGCTGTAAGCATTTACTCCATAAGCGCGATTGGTTGCATAACGATCTGCATGTGTGGTTTGCGGTTGCTCTTTGCCGCTATTAGCCGTAAGAAGATAACCTCTGTAAGAACCAGCATGCGGATTTGGTTTTTTCTCATTCATCACATAATTCATTGCTTCGCTGGAAATGTAAGAAGTGAAACCTTCGTCCATCCATTCGTGCTTGCTTTCATTAGTAGCCAAAACAAACTGAAACCAAGAATGTGCAAGCTCGTGTGCGGTTACGCCAACCAAACTTCCGAAATTTCGTTCGCCGGTAATCATGGTGCACATGGCGTATTCCATTCCGCCGTCACCACCTTGGATTACGGAGTATTGCTCGTAAGGATATTGCCCCACATTTTCATTGTAAAACTCCATCAACTCAGCAGTTTTTGGCTGTAGGTTTTTCCAGTTTTCAGCAATTTCGGGATCGTTTTTATAAAAGAAATGAAGTGTAACGCCGTTGGGTCCTGGATATGTATCGTGAACGTAATTATCATCTGCCGCCCACGCAAAATCGTGAACATCTGGTGCCAAGAAGTGCCAAGTGTATTTTCCTTTTATGGGGTGCATTGGTTTCTGACCAGGAACGGTATAGCCATGACCTACTTCAGCGGGATTTTGAAGATAGCCAGTACCACCAATCGTGTAACTTTCATCAATACTTATAGTAACATCAAAATCGCCCCAAACACCGTGAAACTCTCGGGCAATGTATGGATCGGCATGCCAACCTTCAAAGTCGTATTCAGCAAGTTTTGGGTACCATTGAGTCATTGTAAGGGCAACGCCGTCCGCATTGTTTCTTCCGGAACGACGGATTTGCAATGGCACTTGTGCATCCCAATTCATATTAAAAACCGTGTTTTCACCTGGAAGAATTGGCTTGTTAAGCATTACTTCCATCACCGTCCCTTTAATTACATACTTTGCCGCAACATTATCTTGTGTGAAAAGTGTTGGCTTGATATAACCAATTTCCGAAGGGGAAAGTTTGGAAATTCTGTCCATAATACGGCTGTCGGGATCTGCAATAGTTCGCGAACGCACATCCATTTCACTACCTGGTTGAAAAGCATTGAAATAAAGATGATAGAAAACCTTTTTTAAAGTATCGGGAGAATTGTTTGTGTATTTCAACTCCTGTGTGCCTTTATATTGAAAGGTTTTTACGTCCATTTGAACGTTCATTTTATAATCAACTTCTTGTTGCCAATAGCTGTTGTTGTTTTGTGCAAGAGCCGAAAAAAATACTGCTGTTAAAAAGAATCCGTTTAAGATGTGCTTCATAGTTTAGACATTTTATCAGCCATAATCAGGGCATTATACAAATTAACCATTTTTCCAGATTTTGAAATGTTTGTAAAAGAATCTGTATTTGAAGCTTCGCCGCCTAAAACAACTTTTGTGTTTGTTGAAAGCCCACTATCCATAATAATTTGTTTTACTTGTTTTGCAGAAAGTTTTGGATAATAAGAACGAATCATTGCAGCAACTCCAGCAACTTCTGGTGCTGCCATTGAAGTTCCTTGTAAAAATTCATAAGTATTTAAAGGAGTAGTTGACCAAATTTTCACTCCTGGTGCAAAAACGTCAACATTTGTTTTTCCATAGTTTGAAAAGTCTGCAACCAATTCGCCTCCATATCTATAGTTAAGCGCCCCAACAGTCAAAAAGGAATCGGCCATTTCTGAACCGTTGTCTATTTGGTCGTTTGGGTAAATATTTACAGTGTCCAAATCCAAGCCATCGTTTCCAGCAGCATTTACGATTAAAACATCTTTTGAGGCAGCATATTTAATGGCTTCATAAACCCAATCTGCATGTGGCGAGTAGTATTTACCGAAACTTGTATTTAAAACTTTTGCTCCGTTGTCCACGGCATAACGAATGGCCAGTGCAATGTCTTTATCATACTCATCACCATCTGGCACCGCACGAACCACTAAAATTTTTACGTTGTTTGCCACACCGTCCATTCCAATTTTGTTGTTGCGTTGTGCCGCAATTATACCGGACACGTGTGTACCGTGTTTTACGTTTTTTCTAGTAGGGTCCGGTCCCGCAACATTATTGTCTCCATAAATATTGTCTGAAATATCTTCGGGGTTATCGCCTAAAACATCACGAAAATCTTTTGTCATATTAAAATTGTTGTCAATTCTTCCGGTGAAGTATTCTATATCTCCTTCTATACCTTCAACAACCTCTGGGACCGAATCTGCATAGTTTAGCATTTGGTTGAGCATTGCAATTTGTTGCAGTTCTTGTGCTGAAGGATTTTTTATTGCAGCGAGATCTTCTTTGGTGTAATCAGCCTTCCCCATTTTTTTGGCCATCGCTTCGTGAGTTGGTTTTAATTGCGAAAGGATTTGTTCGTAACGGGCCTTATTAGCAGTAATTTCTGAAAATTCCTTTTCGTATTCTGACTTCGCTTTTTGATATATTGCGTATTCTTTTCTATCTGCTGCGCTGATGGAAGATTCACTTTTTCCTTCATATTTTGGCTTTAATTTTCTGATGATGCGAACGTATTCCATGTTTTCACCTTCGATGTCACCAAGAAAATTCCAACCGTGTATGTCATCTACAAAGCCATTTTTATCGTCATCTATCCCATTTCCAGCTATTTCGCCTGGATTGGTCCAAATAACATTTTTAAGATCTTCGTGATCAATATCTACGCCACTGTCAATAACACCCACAATTACCGTTTCGCCTTTGCGTTTTTTGATAATTTTGTTGTAGGCTTTATCCACGCTCATTCCCGGAACCGTATCTTTTACCAAGTCCATTGCTGGCCAGTGCTTCAATTGTGCATCAGCAAGTGGTGAATTTTTTAAAGGGTTGGTATCGATATTCTGGATTGGGGTGGCAACAATTGAAGCACCGCTGCCACAGCTGACCATAACAGTTGACATTGCAACTGCAAAAAGAGTTATCTTAAAAAGTTTCATTTGTATATAATATTTGTTTTAGTGTAAGATTGAATGCCCGTATTACTCACTTTCTTTTTTGTTTAGAAATTTATGAATGGGCATTTCATTTTAGAAATAAAGTATTAATTAAAAAATTCATTGAGCGATAAGGTTTCGTTTAGTCGAACTCCTTTGTCAGTATTTTGCACGGTTATTATCGGGTTGTGAGCGTCGTGCTCTAAGAAAAGATAAAATTTGTTTTCTGCCGCTTTGTTTAGGAACTTTTCCTTTTCGGGAAGCGTCAGCAATGGGCGTGTATCATATCCCATCACAAAAGGAAGCGGCAAGTGGCCCGCAGTTGGAAGTAAATCTGCCATAAAAACTAGCGTTTTTCCTTTGTAATTAATATGCGGAATCATTTGTTTATCTGTATGCCCATCTGCAAAAAGAATTCCGAAGTCAAGTTCATTAGCTTCCGAAAAATCTGAAACGGGTTTTGAAACAAACTTCAGCTGCCCGCTTTCCTGCATCGGTAAAATATTTTCTTTTAAAAAGGAAGCCTGTTCCCTTCTGTTGGGCTCTATAGCCCATTGCCAATGGTCTTTATTGCTCCAATAGGTCGCGTTTTTGAAAGCCGGCTCATACCCTGTACGGTCCTTGTTCCACTGTATTCCTCCGCCGCAATGATCAAAGTGTAGATGTGTCATAAAAACATCGGTAATATCATCTTTGAGAAAGCCGTGTTTTTTCAAAGAATCGGCAAGGTTGTACTCGCCCCAACGATAGTAATAACCAAAGAATTTATCACTTTGTTTATTACCCATTCCGGTATCTATTAGCGTAAGCCGGTTGCCGTTTTCAATAAGAAGGCAGCGTGCGGCAATGTCTATCATGTTATTTTCGTCAGCTGGATTGGTTTTGGTCCAAAGGGTTTTTGGCACAACGCCAAACATAGCGCCTCCATCAAGTTTAAAATTGCCAGCTTCAATAGGGAATAATTGCATATTATGAATGAAATGAGCTGCAAATTAATAAAAGCGTTACACTCCGATGGGCGCTGAGTAAATTAATTATGCTATTTTTAACAAATTCTTAATGTTTTGTGGGAATCAAATATGCTTAATTTAGCCGAAAACCTAACTAAATGGTAGAGCTTGCTGGAATTATAATTTTAGGAATATTGGCCCAATGGGTTGCATGGAAATTTAAAATTCCGGCTATTCTCCCTTTGATTTTGATTGGTCTTTTGGTTGGTCCGCTCTCTACTTTTATGTCTGAAGACGGAAACCAATGGCTCCAGCCTATATGGAATGGCGAGAAAGGACTTTTTCCAGGCGAAAATCTTTTCTATTTTGTTTCCCTTGCGGTAGGTATTATTCTTTTTGAAGGCGGACTAACCTTAAAACGTGGTGAGATTTCAAAAGTTGGCCCCGTAATCGGGAAGCTGATAAGTATAGGCGCAGCCATTACATTTATTGGTGCAGGTGTTGCGGCGCATTACGTTTTTGGTCTCAGTTGGCGCATATCTTTCCTTTTTTCGGCTTTAATAATTGTAACTGGACCTACGGTAATTACTCCAATTCTTAGAAATATTCCGCTTAAGAAAGATGTGGCGGCTGTTCTTCGTTGGGAAGGAATTCTCATTGATCCTATTGGTGCTCTTGTGGCCGTACTTGTTTATGAGTTTATAAGCGTTGAGGGTGATTCGGGCTATACAAAACAGGCATTATTGGATTTTGGAAAAATTGTTTTAATAGGCATGGCTTTTGGGATTTCTGCGGGATATGCACTTTACTTTTCAATAAAAAAGAAACTTGTACCACATTATCTTTCCAACGTGGTTTCACTTTCTATGGTAATGGCGGTTTTTGTAATAAGTGATTTGTTTGCTCATGAATCTGGTCTTTTAGCTGTAGTAGTTATGGGTATGTTTCTTGGAAATAGTGATTTGCCGAGCCTTAAGGAGCTTCTTTATTTTAAGGAATCGCTCAGCGTTTTGCTGGTTTCCATACTTTTTATACTACTTGCGGCAAACATTAGCGTGGAAGACCTTTTGCTGGTTTATAATTTGAAAACCGCTATTCTCTTGGCTATTGTTATTTTTATATTGCGCCCTTTAACGGTCTTTGCCAGTACCATAGGTTCATCGCTTAAAACAAATGAAAAATTCTTTATAAGTTGGGTTGGACCCCGCGGAATTGTTGCCGCGGGTATTTCTTCACTTTTTGGCACTCAACTGGTTTCAAAAGGTGTGGTTGGGGCAGAATATATTACTCCTTTGGTTTTTGCCGTGGTTTTGATAACCGTAATCATAAACGCCACAACAGCAAGGGTCATGGCTAGTTGGATGGGAGTCTTTTTAAAGAAATCTGAAGGAATACTTATGGTTGGGGCATCAAAAGCGTCTCGATTAATTGCCACCTATTTGCATAAAAATAATCGACATGTTGTGCTGATAGATTCCAATCAATTAAATATAAACCGAGCAAAAGAACTGGGCTTGGAGGCATTTACCGCAAACATTTATGCAGACGACCTCACAGACAATATAGAACTGAATGATGTCGGTTATTTGCTAGCAATGACTGGTAGTGACGAGATTAATAAACAGGCAATAAATCGTTTTGGAAAATATTTTGGGGAAAACGGAACCTTCCGTTTAATGACTTCTCAAGAAATGCGCCAACGCCAAAACCTTTCTGCAAAGGAATTGTTTTCATATACACATGACTATACCCGTTTCACGGAAGTAGCACAGGATTTCCCTTCAATCCAGGAAATTCCAGTGGGAAGCCATAACCAATTTTTACGCGTGTTAAATATTATTGGCGAAAATGAAAACGCTATTCCATTATTTATGAAGCGCCCCAACGGCTTTTTAGATCTGATCATCGCCCCAGCTGAACTGGAAGTAGAGGAAGGCAACAGTTTGGTCTATCTTGGAAAACCTATGGATTTTGAAGATGTTGTGAATGCAACGCGAACAGAAAACGAAGGGAAAGACTAAAAATAATTTTACAAAAAACCGTTTTTATAAAAACTTTTTTAATGAATAAAATTTCCATCATTATAGCGATAGTTTGTAGCCTTTCAATTTTTTCCTGTAAAAAAGATGACGGGGTGTCTTGCACCACCTGTTCTTCGCCTGAAACGGCCAGCTTTCAAGTTTGTGAGGAAAGTGACGGCAATGCTTCCGTTAACGGACAAAACACTGGAACGTCCTATGATATATACCTTTCTGGGCTGGAACAAGCAGGAGCAAGCTGTGGAAATTAACTTAAAAAAAATTAATCATTTAGTTTAAGTACCGCCATAAAAGCTTCCTGGGGAATTTCAACATTCCCTACTTGGCGCATACGTTTCTTTCCTTTTTTCTGCTTCTCCAAAAGTTTACGCTTTCGCGAAATATCACCACCGTAACATTTTGCGGTTACGTCTTTTCGAAGTGCTTTCACGGTTTCACGTGCAATAATTTTTGCGCCAATGGCGGCCTGGATAGGAATATCAAATTGTTGCCGCGGAATAAGCTGACGAAGTTTTTCGCAGATTTTCTTCCCAATATCATACGCATTATCACGGTGAAGCAAAGCAGAAAGTGCATCCACGATATTTCCATTCAAAAGAACATCAACTTTTACAAGATGTGACATTCGCATCCCTATTGGCGAATAATCAAAGGAAGCATATCCTTTTGAAACTGTTTTCAATCGGTCATAAAAATCGAAAACAATTTCTGCCAACGGCATGTCAAAAGAAAGTTCTACTCTTTCGGTCGTTAAGTATGTTTGATTGGTGATCTCGCCTCTTTTTTCAATACAAAGCGACATAACGGAACCAACGAACTCTGATTTTGTGATGATGGTAGCTTTAATGTAAGGTTCTTCAACACGGTTCAGTTTTGAAGGGTCCGGAAGATCGGAAGGATTGTTCACCAAAATTGGTGTTTCAGGGTCTTTGTTGGAAAAGGCGTGATAAGAAACGTTTGGAACGGTTGTTATTACCGTCATATCAAACTCTCTCTCGAGTCTTTCTTGAATAATTTCCAAGTGAAGCATCCCCAAAAACCCACAACGGAAACCGAAACCGAGTGCCATGGAACTTTCTGGAAGGAAAACCAAGGATGCATCATTCAACTGCAGTTTTTCCATGGAGTTTCGCAGTTCTTCGTAATCTTCGGTGTCCACAGGATAAATTCCAGCGAAAACCATTGGTTTCACATCCTCAAAACCTGCTATCATATTGACGGTTGGGCTTTTTGAATCTGTAATTGTATCACCTACTTTTACTTCTTTAGCCTCTTTAATTCCAGTGATTAGGTAGCCTACGTCGCCAGTTTTAACAACATCTTTGGGTTGCTGTTTTAGTTTTAGTGTTCCCACTTCATCTGCGTAATAACTTTTCCCAGTAGCCATAAATTTTATGTGCTGACCTTTTCGTATTTCGCCATTCAAAACCCTAAAATAGGTTTCAACCCCACGGAAAGGATTGTAAACAGAGTCAAAAATAAGGGCTTGTAAAGATTCGTCGGGATTGCCTTTTGGTGGCGGAATACGTTCAATAATGGCGCTTAGTATTTCATCAATTCCAAGGCCTGTTTTGGCACTTGCGGGAATTACCTCTTCGGGTTTGCAGCCCAAAAGATCCACAATATCATCGGTCACTTCCTCTATGTTTGCGGAAGGAAGATCCACTTTGTTTAGCACTGGAATGATTTCTAAATCATTTTCCAAAGCCAAATAAAGGTTCGAGATGGTCTGTGCCTGAATGCTCTGTGCCGCATCCACAATAAGCAACGCGCCTTCGCAAGCAGCAATGGAGCGGGAAACTTCGTATGAAAAATCAACATGTCCGGGAGTGTCTATCAAGTTTAGCGTATATTTTTCGCCTTTGTAAACATAATCCATTTGTATGGCGTGGCTTTTAATGGTAATGCCTCGCTCACGTTCCAAATCCATGTTGTCCAGTAATTGGTCTTGTTTTTCGCGATCGGTCACGGTGCCAGTGGCATCCAAAAGACGGTCTGCCAAGGTGCTTTTTCCGTGGTCAATGTGGGCAATAATGCAAAAATTGCGGATATTCTTCATAAAAATTCCTTCTCGTGCTACAAGTTGCAAATATAGATTAAAAGAGTGATTAAATGGTTTATGATTATTTGGAGTAAAATATTTGCCTAAAGAGTGTTTTGATTTAATAAATTTTTAACATATTTGTATCATATTGTTGTATTTCAACTATGTTAATTTGTTTTCTCCCCAGATAAAATACATAGTAACGGGTGTCTCCCCAGATATCTACTTATGTTATGAAAAGACTTTTCATTCTATTCTGCTGTCTTTACAGCGGTATTTCAATAGCGCAGAACCTTAATATTTCTGGGAAGGTTACTGATGCTTCACAATCATCATTATCTTTTGTAAATGTATTGGTCTACAAAGCCGATGCTGAAACTCCTTCACAAGGAACAACTACTGATGAAGACGGTTCTTTCATCTTTAAAGGATTGGAAGCCGGAACCTATAAACTCAATTTTAGCTATATTGGTTTTGAAGACATTGAACATACTATTGAGCTTTCTTCAAATAAAAACATGGGCAATATTGTTTTAAAAGAAAGTTTTGAGATTTTGGACGAAACATTAGTGACTGCAAAACTCCCTACCATAAAAAAAACTCCTGGAAAGCTGGTTTTCAACGTTGAAAATACTTCGCTTTCCGTTGGGAGCACAATGGATCTTTTAAGGAAAACACCGGGAGTTGTTGTAATTGGAGAAAGTATACAAATAAAATTTTCTTCTCCAGTAACCTATATCAACGGTAAGCGAGTTTATCTTTCTGCCACGGAAGTGACATCCCTTTTGGAAAATACTGATGCCGCCAATATTAAATCGATTGAGGTTATTACAAACCCTACCGCCAAGTACGATTCCGAAGCGGGAACAGTATTAAATATTATTACCACAAAGCCAATTTCAATAGGCTATAAAGGTTCCCTAAACGGAACATACACTCAAGGAATTTATCCAAAATACAGTTTTGGGACTTCGCATTTATACAAAAACAACTGGCTGAACTTGTATGCTAGCTATAATTATAATACCAAAAAACAGTATAAGGAAGACGAAAACTACATACGATTTTTCCAGCCTGATGAGGTTTCCACAAAATCAATTTGGGAAACGTATTTCAACCGCACTACAGACTTCGATAACCACAGTGGAAACGTAGTTATGGATTTTACCTTGAATGATAAAAATTCGCTCAGCCTAATGTCAAATATTTCAGTGGCACCCGAAAATACCTATCACAATTCTGGGTATGCTTCTATATATAGCCCCCAAAAACAGTTAGATTCCATCAATACTACTTTGAGCAAGGTGAGTTACAAGAAGGATAACTTTGCTTTTGCCTTGGATTATAACAGAAAATTAAATGATAATGGCGCCACTCTTTCCGCTGCCTCCAATTATATTTATTACAACCATAGACAAGACCAAAGTGTAAGTTCCGATTACTTTTTGCCAGACAACGAGTTTTTGAGGAATAATAGTTTTTTCACAAACTCAGCACAGAAGAGCAACATTTTTACTGGGCAAGCAGATGTTTCCACAAATTTATGGGGAGGTACATTTGAAGCGGGTTTTAAATTCAGCAACATCAATACTGAAAGCAAAATTAACTTCTTTGATACCGAAAACAATATTGATACTTTCAACGATGCACTATCAGACAACTTTAATTACAAAGAAAACATTTATGCAGAGTATATAAACTATGAAAAAGATTGGGAAAAGTGGAATATTTCCGCCGGAATAAGAGGAGAATATACAGATATTAATGCCATTTCGCTCACTTTGGGCGAAGTGAACACCCAAAATTATTTTGAAATCTTCCCTTCAGCATCTGTAAATTATAATATTAATGATAACAACACTATTGGAATTAGCTACAACCGCAGCATCCACCGACCGAGATATGAAAGTTTGAACCCTTTTAAATATTTCATTACCGAAAATAATTTTATTGGAGGAAATCCCAACATGGTGCCATCTATAGAGGATAAAATCACATTAAGTTATTCCCATAAAAAGAAATGGTTTTTTGATTTGTACTATGAAAATATAAAAAACGGATTGGGTAATTTGTCTTTTCAGAATAATGAGAATAGTACTTTAAGAAGCATGTATGATAATTTAATCGAAGAATATCAGTACAGTTTTGATATCGGTTACTATAGTTCCCTTACTTCGTGGTGGTATTTTAATTTATCTACCTCTTCTTACTATTTATCAAATAAATTTAACGCCCTGGAAAGTTCGCAGGATGCTTATACCAACGATACTTTTGGCCAGTACCTTCAAACCTATAATAACTTTACTCTTTCAAAAGACCGTTCTTTTACCGTGGATCTTACCGCCCTTTATATATCAAATTTTGTCTTCGGAAACCGGTATTTTAAAAACCAGAGTTTTGTAAATATTTCTTTTAGAAAGGAATTTTGGGACAAGCAGGCAAGTTTAACAGTAGGTGTAGATGATATTTTTAATACGCTCAATGATGTTGCTTCTGTAACAAAATATTACAATCAAGACAATCAGTTTTTCGTAAATCAGGAGAGTAGGCTTTTTCGTATCGGATTCAAATACAATTTTGGAAATGCGCGACTTCGGGACAACAACAAAAAAATAAATACCGACGAAGGCGATAGACTGGGAGGTGAATAATTCTTTTAATTCACCAAAATTTAAGCATACATCTTAATTTTATTGATATTCACTACTTTTGCAGTTCCAAATAAAAAGAATTGCCAAAAATAGGAAACATAAAACTGCCAGATTTTCCGTTGCTACTCGCACCGATGGAAGACGTTAGCGACCCACCATTCCGCGCTCTTTGTAAAGAGCAGGGAGCAGATGTGGTTTTTACTGAATTTATATCTTCAGAAGGGCTTATTCGCGATGCCGCCAAAAGTGTGATGAAGCTTGATATTTATGAAAAGGAACGTCCCGTGGGCATTCAGATTTTTGGAGCCGTTTTGGAATCTATGTTGCGTAGTGTTGAAATTGTTGAAGCCAGCGGTCCTGATATTATTGACATCAACTTTGGTTGTCCCGTAAAAAAAGTAGTTTCAAAAGGCGCTGGCGCGGGAATATTGAAAGATATTGATTTAATGGTAAGCCTTACCGAAGCAATGGTGAAACACACCAAACTGCCCGTGACTGTAAAAACCCGACTGGGCTGGGACCACGATTCCATAAAAATTGTTGAGGTTGCCGAACGTTTGCAGGATGTGGGTTGCCAAGCCCTTTCCATCCACGGCCGTACACGCGCCCAAATGTATAAAGGCGATGCCGACTGGAAACCCATAGCTGAAGTAAAAAACAACCCAAGAATGCACATTCCCATCTTTGGAAATGGCGATGTGGATACTCCTGAAAAAGCGATGGAAATGCGTGACAAGTACGGTTTGGACGGCGCAATGATTGGCCGTGCCAGTATTGGCTATCCGTGGTTTTTTAAGGAAGTAAAGCACTATTTTAAAACAGGCGAACATTTACCGCCACCATCAATGTTAGAACGTGTTGATGCTGCCAAACGCCACCTACAAATGGCAATAGATTGGAAAGGGGAAACCCTCGGCGTTTTTGAAACCCGCCGCCATTATACCAACTATTTTAAAGGAATTCCAAACTTTAAGGAATACCGGATGAAAATGGTAACGAGCGATGATTCCGCTTCCGTTTTTGAGGCTTTTGATGAGGTTTTGGAAACGTTTGGGGATTATGAGTTTGCTTAAATGGATTATGAATTTTAAGTGTCATTATCTATAAATCCTTTTTAACTTTGAAGTTCAAACTATCGTCATGCAGCGGCTCAAAATAATTAACACCCATTATATTACTCATAACGTTAAGCGCTTTGAACTAGAAAAGCCTCCAGGTTTTGAATATACTCCGGGACAATCGGCACATATATCCATCAATTTGCCGAACTGGAAGGACCAAATCCGTCCGTTCACGTTTACTTCGTTACTGCATTGGGACTACTTAGAATTTATTGTGAAAATTTACGAAGACCATAAAGGCGTTACGTCGAAAATGGGCAGACTCAATACAGGTGATGAGTTGTTACTTCACGATGTATACGGTACAATTAAGTATAAAGGGCCCGGTATATTTATAGCTGGGGGTACAGGCATCACACCCTTTATTGCAATATTTAGAGCACTTTTTGAGAGTGGAAATTTGAGAAATCTCGCGCTTTTGTATTCAAATAAAACCAAGGATGACATAATTTTACACGATGAATTGACAAAAATGTTGGGACCGGCTTATAGAAATGTATTCACCCAAGAGGGAGTGATTGGTTTCCGCGAGCGCAGAATTGACCGTAAGTTTCTTATAGAGACCATTGGGGGTTTTGATTCTCGTTTTTATGTTTGCGGCCCTAAGATTTTTACGGAAGAGATTTGTGAAGCTTTGATAAGTTTGGGAGCAGATCCAGAATTCCTTATAATTTGAATGCTTTTCCTGATTAAACCAACAACTTCTCCCTCACCCTGCTCGAAGCAATTTTTGAAGCAATAATCCCCAAAACACTTATCGTTACAAAAACAACCACAATGTTTATAAGTTTCAGTTTTACGGGATAGGGCAGCGTACTGGTTATTGAAACGAATTCAAATTTCAGTTGCGCCAGCACGGCAATAATTCCCAAGAAAATACCCAACAGACCGCCAATTACAGTCATTAACGTTCCCTGCAAAAAAAATATTTTTCGTATTTCCTTTAACGAGGCACCCATATTATAGAGCGTCTTAATGTTTTTCCGCTTGTCCAAAACCATCATAATTATAGAACCGATAACGTTGAAGAGCGCGATTATCAAAACCAGAGTAAATATTAAATAAACCGCAATGTTTTCGGTATTCAGCATTTTGTAAAGGGCATCGTTTTGCTGGATTCGGTTTTTTATAAGAATTCCTGTTGGAAATATTTTCTCGATTTCGCTACGCACATTTTCTTCGGAAGAATTTGGCAACAACTTCATTTCAACAGAGGAAATTTTTGAGCTGTCCAATGACAGAAGATTTCGGGCAAAATCAAGATCGGAAAAAACATATTTAGCATCCAAATCCTCATTTACTTGATAAACTCCAGAAACTACCACATTTTCTTTAGTGAACGCATCGGAAGGGTCCAGCGCATTGAGTTGTCCAGTTCCAGGTTTTGGAACATAAATTTCCAACAAATCTGAATAATCGTTCACGCCCAAAGATAGTTTTGCGATGGTGGAAAGCCCAACAACCACTTGATGCTCACCGGGAACAAACCATTCTCCAAAATACATTATACTGTCCAGTTGGGTTACTTTTCCGTAAAGTGAATCCACGCCTTTTATATAAGATATATGGTTTTTTCCTTTATAATGAAGAAAAACGCGCTCCTCAATTATTTCTGAAAAGTTTTCAATCCCTTTTATATTTTTCAGTTGGTCTCTTTGCGCTTCTGAAAATGCGATTGTCTTTCCACTTTCGGGAAGTATTTTTAGATCGCTATCAAATTCGTTGGTAAACTGAAGGCTGAAATCTTTCAGGCCTGAAAATCCAGAAAGAACTATAAATAATGACATCGCTCCCACCACCACACCAACAGCTGCAATACCTGTGATAATATTGATGGCATTATTGCTACTTTTTGAAAACAAATAGCGCTTGGCGATATAGAGCGAAAAATTCAAGTTATGATTTTTTTCTTTTCGGAAGCAAGTCTGGGTTTTTCAGGGGGTTTTCTTCACCTTTTACAGCTTTGTCAATCTTCTCAATGTATTCCAAAGAATCATCGTTATAAAAAGAGAGATCGGGCATTTTACGAAGTTGATGTTTTGTAAGCTGCGCTATTTGATGTTTTATTTGAGGTTTTAAATTATTGAGTTCTTTCACTATACTTTCAGCTTTATCTGCTGGAAATACGCTAACATAAACCTTTGAAATGGAAAGATCTGTGGTTACGCTCACTTTGCTCACTGAAATAATAATGCCCATCTGTCCAGCTTCGCGAAGCATATTTTGTAGCACGTTTGCAAGGTCGTTTTGTAAAACGCCGGCTATTTTCTTTTGTCTATTACTTTCTACCATACTGCAAAAATAGAATATAAAACCTTACAGAATGTTAATGAAGCCTCAAGCTTATTGAAATTCAATAGAATTAAGTTTGTATTTTTGAATCATTCAAGAAGAATTTATGGAAAAAATTGAACATATAGGTATTGCAGTAAAGAACATTTCTGAAGCCAACAAAATTTATGAAGCTTTATTGGGAAGCGCACCCTACAAAAGTGAGAAAGTGGAAAGCGAAGGAGTGGAAACATCCTTTTTTCGCTGTGGTGAAAGTAAAATTGAACTTTTGGAAGCAACAAATCCAGACAGTCCAATTGCGAAGTTTATCGAAAAAAAAGGCGAGGGAATTCACCATATTGCTTTTGCAGTCAAGGACATTAAAAAAGAAATGGAGCGTCTAAAAAATGAGGGTTTTATATTATTGAACGACGTTCCCAAAATGGGTGCGGATAATAAACTTGTGGCTTTCCTTCACCCTAAATCTTCCAACGGAGTATTAGTAGAACTTTGTCAAGAAATTGAGAATAAGTAAAAATAGTTTTGTTGTATTTGCAAAGTGTTTTACATTTGCAATCCTGTTATTTATCCTAAGACCGCTAGTCTATAGAAAGATTAGGTGTCTGGAATTTTAAACAGAAACGGTCCCATAGCTCAGCTGGTTAGAGCATCTGACTCATAATCAGAGGGTCCATGGTTCGAGCCCATGTGGGACCACTTTTATTAAATGACTATGAATAAGCCAAAGTAAAACTAGTTTAAAAGGCAATTTTCACTCTAAAAATGAGTTATTAAACATTCGATAACTCATTTTTTTATCCTTGGATAAAAAAAAATTATTATTTTAGGCGCATAAACACGATCCCAAATCGTTAATGAACAACCATGTCATCACTTATATATAATATAATCATGCTTGTGTTCCAAGCTGCCTCTGGCAGTCAAGGACCTCCGCCCCCATCCCAAAATCGTGGCCCCCAGTTGCCCATAGATGATAATTTATGGATTTTGCTTGTCGCAGGTATTTTATTTGGAGCCTATATAATATATAAAAGAAACCGCTCTATAGATAAGGCTGCATAAGATTTTTTACATACTTCCCTATAATATCAAATTCCAAGTTTACTTCGCTTCCCGATTTAATTGTTTTAAAGTTTGTATTCTCAAAAGTGTAAGGAATAATAGCAACACTAAACTCTCCCTTTTTGGAATTAACTACCGTTAGGCTTACTCCATTTACTGTAATAGAGCCTTTTTCAACAGTGCTGAACTCAGCGTTTTCATATTCGAAAGTAAAAATCCAGCTACCGTTGGCGTCTTGAATTTTTTTACAAATGGCAGTTCCGTCCACGTGGCCCTGTACCATATGTCCGTCAAGCCTGTCTCCTATTTTCATTGCTCTTTCTAAGTTCACCAAAGAACTTTTTTCCAATTTTTTAAGATTGGTCTTATCCAAAGTTTCTTTAATGGCAGTAGCCACGTATGTACCTTCCTTTGTTTCAACGACAGTTAAACACACTCCATTATGAGAGACGCTTTGGTCTATTTTCAGTTCTTGTGCCAATGGGCACTTTATTTCAATATGAAGATTTTCGCCTTCTAGTGTAAGTTGGCTTATTTCACCAACGGTTTCAATAATTCCTGTAAACATTGTAGTATTTGGTTACATTTGTAATGCAAAAGTAACAATTAAAAAAGCCAAACATAATGAGCAGAGAGGATAAAATAGTGGTCGGTATTTCCATTGGCGACATTAACGGGATTGGAAGCGAAATAATTCTGAAAACGTTCGAAGATTCGCGCATGCTCGAATTTTGTACCCCTGTTATCTTTGCTTCGGTTAAGTTGATGTCTTTCTTCAAAAAACATTTTGAAGCAGATATTAATTTCCACGGAATTGATAAAATAGAAGATCTTATTCCGAAGAAAATTAACGTACTGAATGTTTGGAAAGAACACGTTGATGTTCTATTTGGTGAAGAAAACAAAACAGGAGGTGAATATGCAATAAAATCATTGAAAGCAGCTGTTGCGGCTTTAAAGGAAAATAAAATTGATGCTCTAGTTACTGCCCCAATTAATAAGTCAAATGTGCAATCTGAAAGTTTTAACTTTCCTGGCCACACAGACTATTTAGCTCAAGAATTGGAAGGAGAAAGTTTGATGCTTTTAATTTCTGAAAACTTACGGGTTGGGCTTTTAACGGACCACGTAGCCGTAAATGATATTGTAAAAAATATCACTCGAGAGCGAATCGACAAGAAAATAAATACGATTTATCATACACTAATTGAAGATTTCGGCATTGAAAAGCCCAAAGTTGCAGTTTTGGGAATCAATCCCCATACGGGTGATAATGGAGTTATTGGCGATGAAGACAACACACTTTTGCGCCCCGCATTAGATAATATTCGCAAAAATGGAAAAATGGTTTTCGGTCCTTATGCTGCTGACAGCTTTTTCGGATCTGGCAATTATAAAAATTTTGACGCCATTATCGCCTCTTATCACGATCAAGGTTTGGTGCCTTTTAAAACCCTTGCTTTTGGGAAAGGTGTAAACTTCACCGCTGGGCTCAACCGAATCCGAACCTCGCCAGATCACGGTACCGCGTTTGATTTGGCCGGAAAAAATGAGGCTAATTTTGAATCTTTCCGCGAAGCAGTTTTCAGTGCCGTTTCCATTTTTGAAACCCGTGAGGAATACAAGGAAATTTCGAAAAATCCACTCCAAACTTCTCGCAAAAGAAGCTTCTCAAAAAAGAAATAGAAAAACTAATTGCTATTCAAATAATTTTTTATCTTTGCACCCGCCTTATCCGTAAGGTTAAGGTCTTAAATAGGTGTGAAAATGAAGGATTTGAAAGAGTTTACCATCCCTTTCGTAGGGCTGAAATTAGGCAAACACCAGTTTAACTTTGAATTAAAAAAAGCGTTCTTTGAGCATTTTGAGTATGACGAATTTAATGACGCTGCCATTAATCTCGATGTACTGCTGGAAAAAATGAGCACATTGCTAGAGTTCACATTAACATTTAATGGAACTGTAAATGTTGCTTGCGACACAACAAATGAGCCCTTTGATCAAGATATATCGGGAACGTATCGTTTTGTAGTAAAATTCGGTGAGGAGTATAATGATGAAAATGAAGATTTGCTCATTTTACCCCACGGAAGTTATGAAGTGAATATTCAGCAATATATTTATGAATCTATCGTATTGGCTATGCCTTCACGAAGAATTCATCCCGGAGTAAAAGACGGTACATTAAAAAGTGACATACTCGACAAACTTGAAGAACTAAGTCCAAAAGCGATAGATGAAGAAGAAGCGCCCGAAGACGATAAAACAGATCCCCGATGGGATTCATTAAAAAAACTATTAACGGATAAATAATAAATAGCAATGGCACATCCAAAGAGAAAAATCTCGAAAACCAGAAGAGATAAGAGAAGAACGCATTACAAAGCTACTGCCCCTACAATCGCAATAGATCCAACAACGGGTGAGTCGCATCTTTTTCACAGAGCACACTGGCATGAAGGTAAAATGTATTACCGTGGTCAAGTTGTGATTGATGCTACTGAGCAAGTAGAAGCATAATCGTATATATTTTAATGCAAAACTCTCACAGCAACGTGAGGGTTTTTTTGTTTTTTAACTTTGAAAAAATTCAAAAACAACTTAATTAGTGCCGAATTTCAAGTAAAATTTAGTAATTTTCACTCTTTTTAAAAGATTTTTGGTCTTTTTTGTGAATTTTAATTCAGCTTTATGAATAATATCACGGCAGCTATTACCGCTGTAGGGAGTTACGTGCCAGATTACATTCTCTCCAACAAAATTTTGGAAACAATGGTAGATACCAATGATGAATGGATCACCAGTAGAACTGGAATTAAGGAGCGAAGAATATTAAAAGATAAAGACAAAGGCACTTCCTATCTTGCCATTCAAGCGGCAAAAGACCTTCTTCAAAAAAGCAATACAGATCCTACCGAAATTGATATAGTTATTATGGCAACCGCAACGCCAGATATGCCCGTTGCGGCAACCGGAGTTTATGTTGCTACACAGATTGGTGCCGTAAACGCTTTTTCATTTGATTTGGTGGCAGCCTGTTCCAGCTTTCTTTTCGGAATGTCAACCGCAGCCCGTTATATTGAATCTGGAAAATATAAAAAAGTTCTTCTTATTGGCGCAGATAAAATGTCGTCAATTATCGACTATACTGACAGAACCACCTGCATTATTTTTGGTGATGGAGGCGGCGCTGTTTTATTTGAGCCAAATACCGAAGGCTTTGGCGTAAAAGATGAATATTTACGTACCGACGGTGGTGGAAGACCTTTCTTAAAAATTGATGCAGGTGGATCATTACTCCCAGCATCTATTGAAACAGTAAACAATAAACAACACTACGTTTTTCAGGAAGGGAAAACGGTCTTTAAATTTGCAGTTTCCAATATGGCAGATGTTTGCGAAAAAGTGATGAAGCGAAACCATTTAACAAGTGAAGATATAGATTGGCTCGTGCCCCATCAAGCAAACAAAAGGATTATTGATGCAGCAGCTTCGCGAATGAAACTTCCCGATGAAAAAGTAATGATCAACATTCACAAATATGGGAATACTACTTCTGCAACCTTGCCATTGTGTTTGGCCGATTACGAAAAACAACTTAAAAAAGGAGATAACTTGATATTTGCTTCCTTCGGAGGAGGCTTCACTTGGGGCGCCGTTTACTTGAAATGGGCCTACGATTCAAAATAATTTTTTAACCAACTCAAAAAATTAATACGTGTAATATGGATTTAAAAGACATTCAAAACTTGATCAAGTTTGTGGCAAAAAGTGGCGCCAGCGAAGTAAAACTTGAAATGGAAGACATAAAGATCACCATCAGAACAGGTTCTGAAGATGGTAGAGGCGAAACAACATACATTCAGCAAATACCTGCAATGTCACAACCGCAGATGCAAATGCAGCCTCAGGCTTCTGGGACACAACAACAAAGTGCCCCTTCAACTGAAACCCCAGCAGAAGCAGCGGATTCTAAATTGATAACTATCAAGTCACCAATCATTGGTACTTTTTACAGAAAATCCTCCCCAGACAAACCTGTTTTTGTTGAAGTTGGAGACAATATAAATACTGGCGATGTGCTTTGTGTTATTGAAGCAATGAAACTTTTCAACGAAATTGAAAGTGAAGTTTCCGGAAAAATTGTAAAAGTTTTGGTTGACGATTCTTCTCCTGTAGAATTTGACCAACCTTTATTTTTAGTAGATCCATCTTAATATAAATCCCAAATAACAAATCTCAAAATCCAAAATTTTGGAGTTTGAAATTTGCTTTTTGATATTTCAGAAAAGTTATGTTTAAAAAGATATTAATTGCAAATAGGGGCGAAATAGCACTACGAGTTATACGTACCTGCAAAGAGATGGGCATTAAAACTGTTGCCGTTTATTCAACAGCAGATGCAGAAAGTCTTCACGTTCGCTTTGCAGATGAGGCCGTTTGTATTGGACCTCCGCCAAGCAACTTGAGCTACCTAAAAATGTCAAACATTATTGCCGCTGCAGAAATCACCAATGCAGACGCGATTCACCCAGGCTACGGATTTCTTTCCGAAAATGCAAAATTTTCAAAAATTTGTCAAGAACACGGTATAAAATTTATTGGTGCTTCTCCTGAAATGATTGAGCGCATGGGCGATAAAGCAACTGCAAAAACCACAATGAGGGCCGCTGGAGTACCAACCGTTCCTGGAAGCGAAGGCATTATAGAATCTTACGAAAAATGTGAAAAGCTGGCTGAAGAAGTTGGTTATCCCGTAATGTTGAAAGCCACCGCAGGTGGTGGAGGAAAGGGCATGCGTGCCGTTTGGAAAAAAGACGAACTTAAAAAAGCATGGGAAAGCGCCCGTCAAGAGGCTTCCGCAGCCTTCGGAAACGATGGAATGTATATGGAAAAACTCATTGAGGAGCCACGCCATATTGAAATCCAAGTCGTCGGCGACAGCACTGGGAGAGCATGCCATTTAAGTGAACGCGACTGTTCCATTCAACGGCGCCATCAAAAGCTTACGGAAGAAACACCAAGCCCCTTTATGACGAAAAAACTCCGTAACGATATGGGGCTAGCTGCTGTAAAAGCGGCTGAATTCATAAAATACGAAGGCGCTGGTACCATCGAATTTTTGGTGGACAAACACCGAAACTTCTACTTTATGGAAATGAATACGCGTATTCAGGTGGAGCATCCAATTACCGAGCAAGTAATTGATTACGATCTTATACGCGAGCAGATTTTGGTTGCGGCCGGAGTTCCTATTTCAGGGAAAAATTACACACCACAACTGCACGCCATAGAATGCAGAATAAACGCAGAAGACCCTTATAACGACTTCCGCCCTTCACCAGGTAAAATTACCGTTTTGCACGCACCTGGAGGACATGGAGTTCGGTTGGACACTCATGTGTACGCAGGCTATACCATTCCGCCAAACTACGATTCTATGATTGCGAAGTTAATTACAACTGCACAAACGCGCGAAGAAGCCATCAGCAAAATGAAACGAGCTTTGGACGAATTTGTAATAGAAGGTATAAAAACAACAATCCCTTTTCACCGCCAGTTGATGGACGAGCCGGATTATGCGGCCGGAAATTACACCACGGCATTTATGAATACCTTTAAAATGAATGAACCTGAAGAGGAGTAAAATTTTCAAATTTTAAATATTAGGCACCAAATTCCAAAGAATAATTTAATGGAACTTGGTGCTTTTTTGATTTAGGAATTTATATATTGACTTGTTATATAGTTTACAATGAATTTAAGTTTTTGGGAACATAAAACCTGGCTTTCAAACATCGATTTTGCTGTGATTGGCAGCGGAATCGTTGGATTAAACTGTGCTCTTTCACTTCGGGAAAAACACCCAAGAAGTAAAATTGTGGTTTTTGAGCGAGGTATGCTTCCCAGCGGAGCTAGTACCAAAAATGCTGGATTTGCGTGCTTTGGAAGTATTTCTGAAATATTGGAAGATTTAAAAAACCATTCCGAAGAAGAAGTGATCCAGCTTGTGAAAAGCAGAGTTGAAGGTTTAAAATTACTTCGAAATACTTTGGGAGATCAGCAACTTGATTACAAAGAATACGGTGGCTACGAACTTTTCACAAATGAAGATTACGAACTATTTGAAACCTGTAAATCAAAGATTAAATATGTAAATGAATTGCTGAAACCTGTTTTCAATGCTGCGGTTTTTTCAGAAAAAGAGAATCATTTCGGCTTTAAAAACATTCAACCAAAGCTTATTTACAGCAAATTTGAAGGTCAAATTGACACTGGAAAAATGATGCTCGGTCTTATCCAAAAAACTTCGGAAGAAAACATTTTGATATTGAATTCTTCAGAAATCACAAATATTTCTGACGATGGTAAATCTGTTTCACTCCAACTAAATTCATCGGAAACAGTTCGACAAGCTCAGTGTGACATATCTGTAAAAAAAGTTTTTATAGCCACAAATGGTTTTGCGAAGCAATTTTTAAGTGAAGATATAAAGCCTGCGAGAGCGCAAGTTTTAGTTACCAAACCTATTAAAAACCTTCATATAAAAGGAACATTTCATCTTGACAAAGGATATTATTATTTCAGAAATATTGAAAATAGAATTCTATTTGGTGGCGGACGAAACCTCAATTTTAAAGCTGAAGAAACCACAGAAATGGAACTGACACAATTAGTTCAAAACAAGTTGGAGGAATTACTTAAAACCGTAATTTTACCAAACCAATCTTTTGAAATCGACCAACGTTGGAGTGGTATTATGGGAATGGGAAATCAGAAAAAACCAATTCTAAAAGCAGTGTCAAAAAACATTTTTTGTGGGGTCAGATTAGGTGGGATGGGCGTTGCCATTGGCAGTTCCATCGGGAAACAATTAGCTTGTTTGTATGATTAAAAAACTATTCAAATTTTTTTTAAAACTTTTTCTTTGGTTTATTGGCCTCACAGTACTTTGGGTGCTTATATATAAATTTGTTCCCGTTCCTTATACGCCATTGATGGCAATCCGCTCAATTGAAGGAGATGAAAAACACGAAACCCGTCACGATTGGGTTCCAATTGAAGAAATTTCTCCGTATTTACAATTAGCGGTTATATGTGCCGAAGACCAAACTTTTTTAAGCCATAGTGGTTTTGATCGAGAAGCCATAGAAAAGGCTTTGGAAAATAACGAAAAAGGAAAGAAACTCCGGGGGGGAAGTACAATTTCACAACAAACCGCTAAAAATGCTTTTTTATGGCCAGGCCGAACTTGGCTTCGAAAGGGAATGGAAGCGTATTTCACTTTATTGATTGAAACACTTTGGAGCAAAGAACGCATTTTAGAAGTTTATTTAAATAGTGTTGAAATGGGCGATGGCGTTTTTGGTGCGGAAGCCGCTTCACAATATTGGTTTAAGAAATCTGCAAAGAATTTACGGGCTGAAAATGCTGCTGCTATTGCAGCAATTTTGCCCAGTCCACAGCGCTATAAAGCCAATCCGCCAGGACCTTATATTGCACGACGCACACAATGGATTGTTCGGCAAATGCGTTATTACGGACCCTTTAAATTGGAAAAGCAAGAGCCAAAAGAAGTTAAAAAGAAAAAGAAAAAATGACCGCAGTAGAACTTAAAACCGAATTGCTGCAACACTGTCAAAAACAGGTTGACAACCGTTATTCCAAAATTAAACAGACCATTACTGGTATTGAGGAATCTTTGCTGGAAGAGTCTAAAAGTAGTAGTGGTGACAAGCACGAAACTGGCCGTGCTATGCTTCAGATTGACCGTGAAAATGCTGGAAAGCAATTGCAGGAAATAGAAAAAATAGTACCACTTCTCAAAAAAATTGATGTGAAAGCAACTTCAGATTATGCACGCTTGGGGAGTTTGGTCTATACAGATAGATTCACCTACTTCATTAGCCTTTCCGTTGGCACGATTCCTATTGGGAAAACGGACTATCTCTGCGTTGCTTTAAATTCACCCGTGGGGTTGCTTATTTCTGGGAAGAAAAAGGGCGATGAGTTCAATCTAAACGGAAATATTTATAAAATCACGAGCGTAAAATAAGCCAAAAATTCTAAAACTCTAACTCCCGAAGGAGTTTCGGCATTTTTTTGCTCATTGCCAAGAGCCATTTTAATTGTTCGCGTACCAAATGTGCCTCTTCAATTTTTAAATGAAAATCATCTTCTTTAGGTTTGTCACCTTCATAAAAGGTTATTTTCTTCCCGAAAGTAGCTTCAAAAATGTCTTCTACATCTGTGTCATTTTTCTCTGTTTCCGAAGAAATACCATTGTTCAAAATATTTTCAGCATCCAAAAGATTTTCTACAATTTTGGAAGAAACCTTATTGAAATCTCCCGATGCTGGGGTTGTTGGGTTGTTTAAAATATAAGTACTCAGTGATGCCAACGAAGACAAAAATGTATGGTTAAGCATTGCAATTTCATAAAACTTGTCCAATTTTTTTTGTTTGGACTTTGGTTCCTGCGTCATTCGTTGAAAAGCTGCGCTGAGGTCAGATATTTCCAAAAAAGCTTTCTTTCGCGCCACCTTATATTGTGACGGAATGTTCCCCTTTTTGTTGTAGAAACCAATGATTTCTTCCAAATAAATCCTATTTGCTTTAATGGTTCCCAGCAACGTTTTTTGCATACCCTGAATTTCCCAAGCGGGCCAAAGCAATAAATTTCCCAAAGTTGCCAGTCCAGCTCCAATCAGTGTATCTGTTACTCGATATTGGATTACGTTAAAAATATCAGGCCGCAAAAGTGCGTAGATAAAAACCACACTAAGTGTGATAAATGTGGCTGCAGCCTTATAATTTCGCTGTACCATGGAAAAGGCAATCACAAGCGAAACGATTGCCAAAATACCGTAAACCGTAGTGTTTTGTGTAATTAAAACAATACCTACCGCTAGCGTACCGCCAATTAAAGTTCCAATGGTTCGTTCTTTTGAACGCGTTTTAGTGAGGCCAAAAGTTGGACGCATAATCACAATTAACGTAAGCAAAATCCAATATGGATTTTGTACTGAAAACAGCATACCCACGCCATAGCCAATCATTGTCATCACCCCGAGGCGTAGCGAATGCTTGAAAATAGGGGAGCGCATGGTGAAGTTTTCAATCAAAACTTCAAAATCATAATTTTGCTTCGTTAAAAATCTGCGCGAATCTTCTTTTTTTAGAAGCGAAATTTCACGTTGTGCTGGGTTCGTCAAAAGCCATTCAATTTTTTCAATCTTGTTTATTTGCTCCTTTTGATATTTGAAAAGATTTCTCAACATCAGCAAATTTTCATTAAATCCTTCGTCGCTCTGTGAAGAATATTCTGTAATTTCTCGTTTAATTCTTTCCTGAAATTCTTCAATTTTAGTGCTATTTTGAAGTCTTTTGGGTGTGGAAAGATTTGCGGCTATTGCATTTAACCGACTGCTCATGGCAAAAAGAAGCCCTTGAAAATCTTTAAGCTGTGCGGTATTCTTTGCAAAAAGTTCGTCAGTTTTTGAATAGTTCACGGGGTTTGCCATTGCCAATTCCAGCATATCCACTAATTGAACAAATATCAACATCCGTTTTCCTTCGTACTCAGATTTTCCGGAACCGGTTCGGCTGGAAATCAAAATATCTCGCAACGTTTCGTGGGTTGCGGTGAGTTCGGTTTGGGTGTTCAGCATTTTTTTTAAAAGCTCTGTGCGGTCTGTGGTTTCGGCAACCAATTCGCCTCTGGCTTTTAAATAATCGGATGTAAGTTTTAATGTTTTGGACAGATAATATTCCGTGGGAGCTTTCGGAAAAATAAAATGCCTAAGTATGGAAAGTGCCGCATACCAAAGTCCACCAATGCCTATAAGCAACATTCTTTCATAAGGCTGTAATCCACTGGAAACATTTGAAAAACTTAGTACCAATGCCAAAAGCCCTGAAAAGCTGATTAACGATGCCCGAAATCCATAAATAGCGAGATAGGATATACAGAACATTAAAAGGCCTAAAATTGGAAATAATAACCAAAGTGAAAGATGCAAATAACCACCAATCAAACTCACAATCATAGCCAATGAAGTAGCAAAGAAAATACCTGTGATTTTATGCCGAATACTTCCGCTTACATCACTAGGCGAGGCTAGCAGGGCGCCAACGGTGATTGTTATACCAATGGTAAGCTCGCCCAATTTGACCCCGAAAATTATTGGAACCGTAAGCGCAATTCCCAAAAGTATCGCTTTTGAAAAATCAGTGCTTTTAAAGTATTCCGAAAGGTCTTTAAAGGCTGTGGCTACTATGTTTTTTGAAGATTTCAAAAGCAATTGGTTTCAGTAGCTGCAAAGATATTGCTCATAAAAGCGAAGTTCGTTAATCTTTTCAGAAATGTAACTCTGTTATACTTTTATTAAATAAAGATATGCATTTGGGCAGTTGCGTTTTTATGTTTTAATTTTATAAATATTAAATTAATAAAAGCACCTATGAACAAAGTAATTCTACTTAAAAATCGTCCCAAAGGCAAACCTTCGCTTAAAGATTTTGAATTTACAGAAGAAGAAAAACCGCAATCCAAAGACTGTGAAATTTTGCTGAAAACAAAATGCGTTTCGGTAGACCCTTATTTGCGCGGACGTATGCGCGATGAAAAATCATACATTGCGCCATTTGAAGTGGGAAAACCATTGGAATCTGGTATTATAGCTGAGGTTATTGAATCCAACAACAAAAATTTCAAAAAGGGTGATTTTGTAAACGGAATGCTTCAGTGGAAACAATTCCAAACCTCAAAAGGCAATGGATTGAATAAAGTTGATGGTGAAAAAGCGCCGCTAAAAGCCTATTTGGGCGTTTTAGGACTAACTGGAATTACGGCTTATTTGGGCTTAAAAAAAATAGGGAAACTTGAAAAAGGCGAAACTCTTTTGGTTTCTGGTGCGGCTGGTGCCGTGGGGAGCGTGGTTGGACAAATAGGAAAAATAAAAGACTGTAAAGTTGTGGGAATTGCTGGCAGCGAAGAAAAAATTGATCGCATCCAAGAGAAACTTGGGTTTGATGCGGGAATCAATTATAAAACTACCGACAACATGAAAAAGGCCATAGCTGAGGCCTGCCCCGATGGTGTTGATGTTTATTTTGATAATGTGGGCGGTGAAATTCTTGATGCAGCGCTGGCAAATATGAACAAATACGGAAGGGTTATAAATTGTGGTGCTATTTCTCTTTATAACGAAACAGAAACGCCAACGGGACCGCGGGTTGAAACAACACTAATTAAAAATAGTATTTTAATGCAAGGGTTTACGGTTCGCGATTTCGTAAAGGATTTTGGTCCAGCCCAAAAACAATTGGCGCAGTGGATGGAAGAAGATAAACTTACATATATGGAAACGGTTGTGGAAGGTTTTGAAAATATTCCACAGGCGTTTATTGACTTGTTTGATGGTAAGAATAAAGGGAAGATGATTGTTGTGGTTTAGATTTATCCTGAAATTTTGAGCCAGTATAAATCTTCTTTTTTCATTGTAAATGGATTATTAAAAAAAACCGTTTCACCTTTAAAATCCGCTTCAATTAAAAAATGTGTTCCTTTAAAATAACACTTTTTCACAATTACTTCAAGCAATGTTTTTTCTTTGGAAATCCTCAATTGATGTGGGAAAATAATGGTTTTTTCTGAAGTCTCTTCGGAAGAGAAAAAGTTTTTCGAAAGTAGGTTTGCTTCACCGAAAAAACCAGCCTGATATTTAGTTGCAACATTTTTATAAATGAATTCAGGCGTGCCGAACATTTCCTCGGTTCCGTCTTTTAGCATTAAAATTTGATCTGAAAATGCCAAAGCCTCATCGCTGTCGTGGGTTGCAGTTATACAGCTGATATTTTTTTCTTTCAGATAATTAAAGATTCTGCGTTGTAATTTATTTTTTTGGAATGTATCAATATTGCTAAAAGGCTCATCCAGCAAAAGTATTTCGGGTTCATTTGCTAAAGCTTTCGCCAAAGCTACACGCTGTTTTTGACCACCGCTGAGGTTTTTTGCCAATGTGCTTTTAAAGGCTTCCATTTCAACTACTTTTAGTAGTTCGTCAATCCGTTTTTCATCTTTTTCTTCATCCAGTCGTGATAAATACGAACCCAAGTTTTCAGCAACGGTCGTAAAAGGCATAATATTGAATTCTTGCGCTACGAGTTTCATAAAGGGCTCACCGGGAATAAGCGTTTTGGTTGGCCCGAGAAGCTTCTTTTCGTTGTAAAAAATACTTCCGTGCTCTAAATGAAGCAATCCAAAAATGAGATGTAAAAGTGTAGATTTTCCGCAGCCACTCTCACCGAGAATGCTGAGATGTTCTCCAAGTTTAAGCGTGAAATGAATATCCTTTAAAATGGTTTTTTCAGAATAGGAAAAGGAATCGATTTTAACTTTTAGCATCTCAAATATTATTTCGCCAAAATTCCTTCACTTTCCAAAATGGGAAGTTCTACTGTATTTTCTTCGGAAATACTGCTTGGTTCAAAAATGAACTTTCGTTCAAAGAGTTTATTTTCGGCAAAAAAAGTGACTAAATATTCGTTTGTAAATCCTAAAACCTCGGTGGGAATAAATTCAACTTTTGCAGCGATTTTCGAAGGTATATTTCCCAAACCGTGACGAAGGGTTGAGGTTTTTTTGTCTGCACTTTTTCCACGAGACATTACCAAAACCGTGGTAATTTCATCTTCGCGATCGTTCACCAAATAGATATTCCATTGCTGGCCTGTAAAGTCTTTGTCCCATTCATTAACTGCAACAATATGCACGTTTTTGGCTTTGGGAATTTCAATATCCTTTCGCATAATCAGTCTTCAATTTTCCACATAATCCAAACAGCCAATAGTGCAATAGCCGCAACACCAAGCAATATGGTTCCAATCACAATTTTTATTACTGCAATAACAAAAGTAAGATATGCAATGGCTAAGACCAAAATAACAAGAAGGGCGATAACAAGGTATTTTTTCATAGTAAAAAGTTTGAGTGTAGCTTTTACTTATAGTACACTTTTAAACTGTTCCAAAAAGCGGACGTCATTTTCACTGAACATTCTAATATCTGGAATTTGGTGTAATAACATTGCGATACGATCAACGCCCACGCCAAAGGCAAACCCAGAGTATTCCTCGGCATCGATGCCACAGTTTTTAAGTACGTTGGGGTCAACCATTCCGCAGCCACCTATTTCAAGCCAGCCTGTTCCTTTAGTGATCCGATAATCTGCTTCGGTTTCCAAGCCCCAGTAAACATCTACTTCGGCGCTGGGTTCTGTAAACGGGAAATAGGAGGGGCGAAGTCGGATTTTTGACTTTCCGAACATTTCGGTAGTGAAATATTGCAGCGTTTGCTTCAAATCTGCGAAGCTTACGCCTTTATCCACATACAAACCTTCCACTTGGTGGAAAAAGCAGTGTGAGCGCGCTGAAATGGCTTCGTTGCGGTAAACACGACCCGGTGAAATGGTACGGATGGGCGGTTTGTTGTTTTCCATATACCGAACCTGAACTGAAGAGGTGTGCGTACGCAACAAAACATCTGGATTGGTTTGAATGAAAAACGTATCCTGCATATCGCGTGCTGGGTGATACTCGGGAAGGTTTAGTGCCGTAAAGTTATGCCAGTCATCCTCAATTTCGGGCCCTTCGGAAACGTTGAAACCGATACGCAAAAAGATGTCGATAATTTTATTTTTTACGATGGAAATGGGATGACGCGAACCCAATGGAATCACCTCGCCCGGACGGGAAAGATCGCCGTAAACACCTTTAGTTTCGGTGCTACTTTCAATTGCTTCCTTAAGTGAATCTACCTTTTCTTGCGCGGTATTTTTAAGGGTATTTATAACCTGACCAAACTCTTTTTTCTGCTCGTTTGGTACGTTTTTAAACTCAGCAAAAAAGTCGTTTAATAGACCTTTTTTTCCTAAATATTTTATGCGGAAGTTTTCTATTTCTTCTTTGTTGGTTGAAGAAAAGGCTTGTACTTCGGCGATGTGTTTTTTTATTGTTTCTATCATCACTAAATTTTCTGTGGAAAAATATTTTAGTTAATCACTTCCTTCTCTATAAAATACTGAACAATCGCCTCTTTCATCAAGACGCTCTGTTCGCCAGCTTTGAGTGGGGGCAACTGTTCCAAAACTGTGTAATGTGGCCAGCCTTCTTCGTCAACATAATCAAACTCATAATAGCCATAAGGTTCTAAGAGACGGCAGATGGCAATATGCATTAGGTTCAGTTTTTCGTCTTTTTTAAATTTTCTATGTAATTGGCCTAATTCCTGAATGCCTATTAAATAAATAATAGCGTCCAAATCCAAAATTTGTCCATCGGCAAAACGGTCGCCCAGCATTTTTACTACTGCTTCCCATCGTTCCTTTAATTGTTCGTCGCGCGCCATTTTTTCATAAATAAATTGGCTACAAAGATACATTTTACAATTCTGAATTATGAATTCGGAATTCAGAATTTGGAAAATGGTATATTTATAAAAAATTTCAAGATATGAACACTATCGATATTGTTATAGGCATCATTTTCATCATCGCTTTTTTTGTGGGTTTTAGCAAAGGTTTGCTGCGTTCCCTCGCTTCATTGATAGGAATTGTTGTTGGCGTTTATTGTGCAATGTTTTTTTCTGGCTATGTGGGCGCTTATCTTATCAGTTGGTTTGATTGGAGTTCAGATACTAATACCATTATGGCCTTTGTTATAACTTTTTTATTGATAATGATTTTGTTCAGTATTTTAGGTAGGCTTTTAACGAAAGTGGCCGATTTCGCAATGCTGGGAATTTTCAACAAACTTTTCGGCGGCATTTTTAATGTTTTGAAATTCGCCTTTTTGATTAGTGTGGTTTTTATGTTCGTGAACGCTTCTGAGAATTATAAAATTCTTACTGAAAAGCAACGTGATTCGTCCATACTTTATAGACCAGTAGCAGCCATTGCTCCGGCGGTACTGCCCACAATAATGAAGGAAGTTGATAATCTAAACATCGATGAAACTGAAATTACTCCCGAAAGAAACCCCGCCAAAGCGGAGCCTCCAACAGAGTAGAATTATTTTTACACCACGTCTTTTATATTGTCACGGGCATATTTCACTGCTTCTTCAAAGTTACTGAAAATAAGTTCTTTAGGAACCAGGTCTGGAATAATATCAATCTTTTCCATCATTACACGTGGTTGTGCCTGAAGGTCTTCAAACATAGGAATTATGCCTTTCTTTGAAATATTCATTAGTACTTCTTCCATGGCATAAAGGCCAGATTGGTCTATGTAGGGCGATTTTCCCATTCGTATAATAACGTGAGTTGCCGTGTCGGGAATTTCCATTGCCAACTTTTGAAAATCTGAAGTGTAACCAAAGAACAACGGACCTTCCAACCGTTTTATAAATACTTCTTCTTTGAGTCTTTCCGGAAAATTCATTTCGTCTTTCCACGCCATTGAAAGTTCTTCAGCATTTTTCAGTGGAACCACTTTGGATTGTCCTGCCGTTAGATCGCCAATTTTTTTCATAAAAATTATGGAAGCCAATACCAACCCAATTCCTACTGCATAAACCAAATTCCAAAAAACGGAAAGGAGTAATACCACAATCATAATAGTAACTTCAGCTTTTTGCATTTTAGGGATTGCTTTCAAACCTCTGTAGTCCATTACACCAATACCTACAGTTATCAAAATCCCTGCAAGTACAGCCGCTGGAATTTGTGATGCCACGGGGCCTAATGCCAATAATATTACTAGCAATAGTAACGCTGCAATCATACCCGAAAGCTTGGTTGTTCCTCCAGAATTGATATTTACAACCGTACGGATGGTTGCGCCAGCTCCGGGAATTCCACCAAAAATTGCGGCCACACTATTCCCTATTCCTTGACCCATCAATTCTTGGTTGGGATTGTGTTTTGTTTTCGTCATATTATCTGCTACAACCGAGGTGAGAAGCGAATCAATTGCTCCTAAAAATGCCAAAGTCAATGCAGTAAAAATATAGGGTGAAATCTGTCCAAACTCAAACTCTGTGAACATGCCTAAATTTGGAATAGGAAAACCGCCCGGTATTTGATCTATGGGTCGGTAATCCAGCTTTAGAAAATAGGCTCCGCCCGAAACCACCAATAATGCCACCAATGTACTTGGAATTTTAGTTGTAATTTTTTTGAAACCATAAATAATAAATATTGTGAGGGAGGCCAAAATAAACTCCAACCAACTTATATTCATAATAGCTCTAGGTAAGGCTTTTATGGCGCCATAAACACCAGAAGTTTCAGATTTAGCTAGAGTTGTTGCTTCTTTTGAAATTTCTGTTTCGGTGATATTTCCGGCTCTGGTTATGGTTTCTTTAAAATCCTCTAGCACCAAAATGCCTTCACCTGCTTCATCCTTCAGAATTTTATCCAATAGCACCTCTTCTGCCTGTGGTTTGAAAGTATTTATATATTCATTGTCATCTTGTGTATAATATCCCATAATTGGTAGGATCTGCGTTACAAGAATTATTACGCCAATTGCCGTCATAAAGCCCGAAACTACTGGATAGGGAATGTATTTTATATATTTTCCCACACCGGTAATACCCAATAAAATCTGCATAAGCCCTGCCAATAAAAAAACCAGCAAAATGTAAGGCAAAGCTTCTTCTACACTACCGTTGTGCGTAGCAATAATACCAGCAATAACAACCATGGAAACGGCTGTCATTGGAGCGGTGGGTCCAGAAATTTGGGTATTGGTTCCTCCAAAAAGAGATGCGAAAAAACCTATAAAAATAGCGCCATATAATCCGGCATCAGGTCCAAGGCCAGATTGAACTCCAAAAGCGAGTGCAAGTGGCAGAGCAACTATTCCTGCGGTTATTCCACCAAAAAGATTACCCCTAAAATTTGAAAATATATTTTTACTCATAAGTTTTTGTTTAAAAAAGTTAAGTGAATTTAAAGCTAAATTTCAGTTTAGTCTTAGAAATTCAGTTGATACACTTTGTCCAGTTCGTTGTCGTTGCTAACATTTACACCCAAGTCTTTGATGAGTCCAGACTCAAGACCATAAACCCAACCGTGCAAATACAGTTCTTGGTTGTTGTGCCAAGCATTTTGGACTATCGATGTTTTGGCAAGGTCAAAAACCTGCTCCACCACATTAAGTTCCACAAATCTATTAAATCTTTCTTTTTCATTTTCAATGGCATCCAATTCATCTTTGTGAAGTCTATAAACATCCTTTATATGGCGCAACCAATTGTCTATCAGTCCAATTGAGTTGTTTTGCATTGCAGCTTTTACGCCACCACAACCATAATGGCCACACACAATAACGTGTTTTACTTTTAGAGCGTTTACGGCATAATCCAATACGCTAAGCATATTCATATCTGTATGCACAACCATATTGGCAATATTTCGCTGAACAAATACTTCACCCGGCTGTGCGCCTATAATCTCGTTCGCCGGAACGCGGCTATCGGCACAACCAATCCATAATACTGGTGGACTTTGACCTTTTGCGAGGTTTTTAAAAAAATTGGGATCTAAACTTAATTTTTGTGCAACCCAATTTTTATTGTTTTCTATAAGTTTATCGTATAATTTCATCGATATATTTTTTAAAGGAATTAATTTGAATTGTTTCCAAAGTGAATAAAATTAAAACATCATTTCCAGCTGCTATTGCAATGGAAATGTTTTGGAAAAATATTTAAATATGTTTTTTTGGAAAAGATTACGCTATGCGTGGAGGCGGCAAAACTACGTCTATAAAGACTTTGGAATAATTGTCAATTTGAAAACTGTCTTTGTTTTTCTGGTTTTGTAGAAATTTAAGACTTTCTATATTAGAATGGATTTTTTCAATAACGAAAACAAAATTAGAAGTGGGCATTTTGTTTGAATTTTCTTCCTCGTTCATTGAAAAAAACGTAGAAAAATCGGCTTGCTTGTCAGAAATGCTAATAATAGCAGGTGTTACAAGAAAACTTGTAAATACGAGCAAAAATAAAATACTAATTAATCTCAAGCCTATTTTTTTCAGAAATTCAAAAATAGCAGATTGAATTTAATTTCCTGTTAAGTATTTATTAAAACTAAAGTTGTTTTAAGTCTGTTGAGGGAATCCAACCGTCTTTTCCATCTGCCAATGTAATGCGATACCAGTTTCCGTCTTGCGCCAAAATTTGCACTTTGGTTCCTTCGTGAAGAGTGAAAGCGACGTTGCTTCCCATAGAAGGTTCGGTCTTAACTTCAATTTCGCTCGCAAAGATAATGGCGGGTTGGTTTTTTGAATAATCGCCATAGGTGAAAAACGCCATCGTTAAGGAAGCAATCAAAAGAATTCCGAAAAACATGGAGCTCACAAAAAGCAATCGTTTTCTTCTTTCGGAAAAGGCGAAATAATAAAAAAGGAATAACACCACAAAAAAGATAGAAAAAGCAACAGCCAAGATAGCCCAACCATCAAAAGTGAAAATTTCGGAAATGCTATGATACCATTTTGAAAAAACGGTTTTTGGCAAGGGTTCTATGGAATCAATGCGCGCGTTTTCGGCGAAAGCCAAGTTGTTTTTTATATCAGTATCGTTGGGTGAAAGTTGCAATGCTTTTTCATAATAATATACACTCGGACCAATGTGATTAAGTTTGTATTGCGCATTTCCCAAATTAAAATACAGTTCTGCAGAATGTTCGCCTTTATCCAAAATCTGCCTCCAAGCAGTAATGGCTTGTTGGTATTTTCCGTTTTTGTAAAGTTCCTTTCCTTGTTCGAAAAGACTTTCGTTTTGTCCAATGCTGGAGAAAGAAACAAGTAAAATAAATAGGTACAGCAGCTTTTTCATCTTCTTCAATTTACTGTATTTGTTTGTCAATGGTTGAAATAACTTCTGCAGCTTTGTTGTAATCCTGATTTACCGAGGCGGTTGAAGAGGAAGCATAGCGCGCATATTCGCAACTTTTCAGCAAAGTGATGAAATTTTCCACAACAGGAGCTTCCACATTCCTTTCCAGCAATAATTTCGAAATATGGTTTTTTTCCATTTCCGAAGTTTCGATGTTCAGTTTTGCTTTCAGATAATTGTGAAGTGCACGTTCCAAAGATTCGTAAAATGCAACGGGATTTTGAATATTCCGTTTTGCTTCGGAAAGGTATTTTTTTGCGAGCTTGTTTGCACGGCGCAGTTTGTTTCCTTCCACGTCGTTTAAACGAGCTTTACGTTTTTTTCCAGCGAGGATAAACAGCGGAATCAACAAAAATGGCCCACCCAAAAGCGACCAAAATAAAGCTGATTTGAAAAAAGCTTCCTGGGCAATAGGCTCTAAATTGGCTTCTAATTTTATATACTTAAAGTTATCTTTTGAAAGAACTACCTGTTTTGTTGCATCATTGGAATTGGAACTTGCAGTTGCCGAACTGATTGGCCCATTTTCAACCTCAATGGTAAATTCTTTTGAAGTAATGGTTTTATACTTTTCAGTTTTCGGGTTGAAAAACGAAAAAGTAATCGGATTGACCGGATAAATTCCTTTAAATTGTGGCACCACGGTATAGGAATCTTTTATAGAACCCTGCATTCCGGCAACTGTTGTGTTTACGCTTTCGTTGTGCTCAGGCTCATAAACTTCAAGTGTATTTGGAAGTTTTACGGATGGTGCGGTGAATAATTTTAAGTTACCGTTCCCTGTAATTTTTACATCCAACTGTAACGATTCGTTAGCATTTAGCTTAGTTTTATTGGTTGCAACATCAAAAGAAAAATCGCCCACAGCACCGTTGAAGCCGTCAGGTTTTCCTTCCAAAGGAAGTGGTTTAACATCAATAGTTCGGTTTCCGGCAGAAATTGTTCTATTCACGCGCTCCATTAATCTTCGTCCAAAAATATCGCGACGGTTACCCTGCACATCAATTGGAATGTCGAGAGTTAATGGCTCAATATCGAGCTTTCCAGTTTTCTGTGGATAAAGAACAGTAGTTCTTAAAACGACGTATCGATAATCTTCGCCGTTGTATTTTCCTTCGGAAACCTTAAAATTGTTTTGATTGTCAATATTTTGGCTCCAGAAATCAGCGTATTTTGGAGTGTCTATTTCGCGCCATTGACTGGTAATGCTTACATCGTGCGAAACATATAATTTATAGGTAACTGTAATCGCTTCGTTCAAATACGGATTTGCGTTTGAAACTTCCGCAACCAAATGTACATTTTCACTGGCCACATAATCGGCGTTATTACCATCTTTGGGAACGTCTACTGCAGCGGTAACTTCCACTTCTATAGGCAAAGTTTTATAGGTATCTCCGTCTATTTCAATCGTTGCTTGACCGATGGTTACTCGTCCACGACTTTGCGGCGCCAAAAAATAAGAATAGGTTTTTGAAAAACTTCGTTTTCCGTTGATCCAGGAATTACTAATAGATTGGTTCGGGCCGCCAACCACTTTAAAGTTGTCAAAACTTGGCGGTCTAAAGTTGTCGCCGTCTTGGTTCATTTCAAAATCAATCCGCAAACGCTCGTTTATCCCCAGCGTTTTTTTGCTCACTTTGGCATCAAACTGAACTTGCGCTGTGGCAGCGATGCTGTACAGCACAAGCGTTAAAAGGAATAAAATATACTTCGTCTTCATAATCTACCAATCTTTATCCGATTTCACTTTTGCGCCTTTTTGCTTTTCCGCATTAATCTTATCCTGTGTCTTTTTTTCTTCATTGTTCATTGCTTCCAACAAACTCTTCACTTGTTGAGGAGATAATTGTCCAGGAACTGGTTGTTGTTGCTGAGGTTTGTCACCTTCTTCTTCTTTAGGTTTGTCTGGCTTTCCTTGGTCTTTATCTTTATCGCCTTCTTTTTTATCTTCCTTTTGGTCGCCCTTATCTTTGTTTTCTTTCTCGTTGCCCTTGTCGCCGTCTTTGTTTTTATTGTCTTGGTTTTGCTGATCTTTTTTGTCTTGGTCTTTTTTGTCCTTATTTTTATCGTCTTTATCTTGAGGCGGTGGTGGATTTTTCTCCAACATATCTTTTGCCAAAGCTAAATTATAGCGGGTTTCATCGTCATTTGGGTTGTTCCGAAGTGCATTTTTATAAGCTTCTACCGCTTCAGAATATTTTTTCTCGTTCATATAGGTATTCCCCAAATTGTGAAACGCTTTGTGCTTTTCACTTTTTTCAGTTGCAGTGGTTGCCGCTTGTTTGAAGCGAAGCATGGCTTCGGCATTTTTTTCCTTTCCGTAGTAAGCGGTTCCCAGATTATATTTCGCAGTTTCGCTTTTGGGATTAAGGGAAATTGCTTTCCGGTAATCTGCCTCTGCTGGAGGGAATTCATTTTTCTGAAGCGAATGTTGCGCCTCACTCAAAAAATCTTGCGCGGCCTTCAATTCCTTTTTCTGTTCTTTGGTTTGTTGTTGTGCAAATGAATTCAATGAAAAAAAAGCAGCACAAAGAATCATAGCCATTTTAAGCATAGTATTTTTCTGAAAAAATGTTTTATCTCCAAACATTATTTTATTGCTTTTCCTTTTCATTAAATAAATTCAACTTTTTCAACCAAGCTGTTTTTCGCTCCAAGAGGAACACATCCAATACCAGCAAAAACAATGCCCCAGCCAAAAACCATTGGAATTGATCTTTAAAATCTGTGAATTGTTTTGCTTCAAATTCTTTTTTGTCCATTCCGCCCAAAATTGCTTTTACTCGGTCCACAACTGCTTTGGTATTTGAGCCGTCAATATACTCACCATTAGTGGTTTTGGCAATTTCTTCCAGCTTTTCTTCGTCTAAACGCGTGATAACCTGTTCGTTGTTTTGGTCGCGTTTGTAATATTGGAGCACACCATTTTCTTTAATAGGAATTGGCCCACCTTCTAAAGTTCCCACGCCAATGGTAAAAATACGGATTCCTTTTTTTGCGGCTTCTTCGGCAATTTCTGAAATGTTACCTTGGTGATCTTCACCATCAGAAATTATAAAAAGTACACGGTTTGTCTGCTCTTCATCGTCATAAAACGTTTCAGCCATTTCAATTGCTTGGGTAATGGCAGTTCCTTGGGAAGAGACCATATCGGTGTTCATTCCACTTAAAAATAGTTTTGCTGAAGAAAAATCGCTAGTTATCGGTACCTGCGGAAAAGCGCTGCCAGCATAACCAATAATCCCTATTCTATCGCCTGCAAGATTGTTGATTATTTGGGTAATAAGCTGTTTTGCCTTTTCCAAGCGGTTTGGGGCAATGTCTTCCGCTAACATACTTTTTGAAACATCCAATGCAAAAACAATATCTACTCCTTCACGTTTAACGGTTTCAATCTTGGTCCCAATCTTTGGGTTTACTAGGGCAAAACTCAAACAGGCAATAGCCAAGCAGATTACCAAAACTTTTAAAACAGATTTAAATAGCGATCGAGTGGGACTCAATTTTTTGAGTAATTCCTTGTCAACAAACCGTTTTTGAACTGTTTTTTTCCAAACCAAAACCAATAAAAATAGCACCACAATCACCGGAATGGCAAAGAGAATGTAAAAATATATGGGTTGCTCTAATTGGTACATTTTAAATAAATCCTTTAAATATTGTAGTTCGCAATAAAAATTCAAACGCAATTAAAACCAAGGCAAATATTGCCCACGGGCGAAACATTTCATTATAGTTTGTGTATTTGAATTCTTCGATGTCGGTTTTTTCCAGTTTGTTTATTTCTTCGTAAATCTGCTCCAATTTGGTATTGCTTGTTGCGCGGAAATATTGTCCGCCAGTTTTTTTGGCAATTTCTTTTAACAGCGCTTCGTCAATTTCAACCTGCACATTTCCATATTGAAAACCGCCATCAGGCCGAATGCCAATGGGCGACATCGCCATTCCGTTGCTTCCCAAGCCAATAGTGTAAACTTTTATTCCAAACTCGACTGCTAGTTCGCTCGCAATTTTTGGGTCGATGAAACCTGTATTGTTCACGCCATCCGTAAGCAAAATAATCACTTTGCTTTTGGCGCGGCTTTCCTTTAAACGATTCACGGCCGTTGCTAGTCCAGAACCAATTGCGGTTCCGCCTTCAATGGTCGTGTTGTACTCCATATTTTTTAGCGATGAAAGCACAATGCTTTTGTCGCTTGTTAAGGGCGTACGGGTGTAACTTTCCCCGGCATATTCCACCAAACCAATTCGGTCATTAGGGCGACTGTTAATGAATCTGGCGGCTACCGTTTTTAAAGCTTCCAAGCGGTTGGGCTTTAAATCGCGTGCCAACATACTTGCCGAAAGGTCCATCGCCATAACAATGTCTATTCCCCGTGTGGTTTTTGTTTTTGTGGATTCGTCAACAGTTCTTGGGCGCGCCATTGCAATAATCAATGCTGAAAGTGCTAAAAGGCGAAGCGCAAAAAGTAAAGGCTTTAATCGCGCCAACCAGTTTTTCCCAGATTTAAAACCGCTGATACTTGAAATTTTGAGGGAAGCCGTTTGTTGTTTCCTCTTCCATAAATACCATAGCACAAGTACTGGAAGTATAAGGAACAACCAGAAAAATTGCGGATTTACAAATTCGAAATTACTGCCCATCTTTCTCTGAAATTTCAAGCTCTATGGAAGCTTCAATTCGTTTTTTTATTTCTTCGGCGTATTTGCCATCGTTTTGATACACTATCAAAACTTCCTGTAAACCATTTTGCTGCGCGAAAAGTAATAACTCATACGTACTTTTTTGCTTCAACACTTTATTATCTGAAACCTGCACATTGAATTCGCCGTATGCCTTTAAACCTTTTATTCCTTTTTCGGTTTCGAAATCGTTGCGTTTTACAATCATATTTTTGGCGCCACTTTGTTCCAAATCGTCCAAAACGGCATCTAAAGCTGTTTCCAAAGCAATGTCCTGCTTTTGGCTGAACTGTGTTGTTGAAACCATAATGTAAAGTGGAGAATTCATTTCGCCATAGGTAAAAAAATCTTTTGCGCTCACGGCACTTTTATCGGCATTTGTTTGTGAAGCTTCTGCTCTCACGAGCACTTCGGGAGTTTCCAAAATTACTGCTGGATTTCCGTATTCACTTTTTATCCATCTTCCTTCGTTGAGTTCGCGCAGGTCGTTTCCTAAAATCTTGTCTTTTAAATTGTCAAAACCAGAAACGCTGCCGTAGATAATTCCCGCTAAGATGATTGCTGCAATCACACCCGAAATTCCCAAAATCCATTTTCTTCGTTTGCGTCTTTTGCGAAGTTTTTCAAGGTATTCTTGATTTTCCAAAAGTTCTTCCTCAGTCGGTTCTGGAACCGCTTCGTGGGTTTCATTAATAATTTCCTCGATAGTTTTTCTATCAACTTCCGCTTGGCCGGACTGTTGGTTCATTTTGGCAAACTTCACCAAGTCGGCACGTTTGAAAATTAGATCGAGTTTACGAATGGTTTCCAAATCGAAGTCGAAACTTCCTGCATCCTTATGCATCATCAAACGCGTTATAAGCTCGTCGCTTGTACTTTCTAAAGCGGCTTCGTCAACTTCGCGATCCAGATAGCGCTTTACAATTTCGGTAAGATTGCTATAATATTCTTTGCTTTTGTTTTCTTTAATCAGTTGGCTGTTGTCCAATGTTTTAAGTGCAACGATTGCTTCTTCGTAAGGAGGCAATTGCTTTTCGGCAGCATTTTTTCGCTTTTTTCTTCGGAATAAATAAATGGCAATCCCAATAATCAAAAGGATGGGCACGAGCCAATACAGAAGTAATAACCAATCAAACGGAGGGCTTTTAACTTTCATTGCAGGTTTTATATCGAACATTTTCTGCTTCGTAGTGTCAACCATCACATCGTTTACTTCAACCTTTATGGAGTCTGTTAAAAATGGTTTGTTGTTGATGAAAACACGCTGCGGTGGAATAGTGTAGTGACCACTGTCAAACTGGGTTAAACCGTATTTTTTAATGAGGCGATATTTAGCACCTTCAAATGTAGTATCCGTTTTATAGGACTCTATCATTTCCAATGGCGTAAAAGTTTGCTCTTCTGGAAAAACTACAACATCAGTAGAGTCTGCCTGTACGTTTATGGTATAAAGAATTTCCTCGCCAATCTTGATTTTTGTGGAATCGATAGAGGAAGTAACTTGGGCGTATGAGAAGAAAGAGAAGAGAAAAAAGAAAAGAGAAAAAAGAAAATGGAGATTTATCTGAAGATTCAACGTAGTTGAAATCATATTTCTTTTTATCGCTATTTGTTTAAAATCTAACATTTCACTTTTAAAATCTAACGTCTTTTAAAATAACCCAATAATTTTTTCACATAGCTTTCGTCAACCCTACAGCTTAAAGCACCAGCACCACTTTTTGTAAATGATTCGGTGAAATAATCAACCCGTTCGCGGTGATAGCTGTAATATTGGTTACGCACACTTTTGGAGCCCGTGTTTACCAAAAGCAATTCGCCAGTTTCTTGATCTTGCATTTGTATCATACCAAGGTTTGGTATGTTTTCTTCGGCTTTATCGTAAATCCGAATTCCCGTAACATCGTGTTTTTTTGCAGCGATCTTTAGCGTATCCCTGTAATTATCAGCAATAAAATCTGAAAGCACAAAAACGATGGCTTTCTTTTTCATTACGCTGCTTAAAAATTTAAGTGCATTCGCCAAATCGGTTTTGTTGCTTTTTGGTTTGAATTCAATCAATTCACGAATGATTCTAAGCACATGCGATTTTCCTTTTTTCGGTGGAATGTAAAGTTCTATTTCATCTGAAAAAAGAATCAACCCTGTTTTGTCATTGTTCTGCATCGCTGAAAAAGCAAGTGTTGCAGCAACTTCAGTAATGATTTCATTTTTGAACTGCTCTTGAGTTCCAAAAAATTCGGAACCGCTTATGTCCACCATTAACATCAATGTAAGCTCGCGTTCCTCTTCAAAAACTTTAACAAAAGGCTCGTTATAGCGGGCGGTAACATTCCAATCGATACTCCGTACGTCATCACCAAACTGGTATTGGCGCACTTCGCTGAATGTCATTCCGCGACCTTTGAAAGTACTGTGATACTCGCCACCAAACACGTGATCGCTCAACCGACGCGTTTTGATCTCGATTTTCCGTACTTTTTTAAGAAGTTCTTTAGTGTCCATTGTTTTAGTAGCCAGTGTTCAGTGTTCAGTAATCAATGACAGTTTCAAAACTGCATAGTGATTACTGCATACTGCGTACTATTTTTACGGTACTTCAATTACGTTTACAATCTTATTGATGATTTCTTCGGAAGTGATGTTTTCTGCTTCTGCTTCGTAAGTGATGCCAATTCTGTGGCGAAGCACATCGTGCACAACGGCGCGAACATCTTCGGGAACCACATAACCACGGCGGCGGATAAATGCGTAACATTTTGCGGCAATGGCAAGGTTAATACTTCCACGTGGGGAAGCGCCAAAATTGATAAGTGGTTTTAAATCTGAAAGACCAAAATTCTCAGGACTTCTTGTGGCGAAGATGATATCGAGAATGTATTTCTCAATCTTTTCATCCATATAAACTTCGCGAACAGCAGCCTGTGCTCTTAAAATTTGTTCAATGGTTGCCACAGGATTTATTTGTTCATATTCGCCTTTTAAATTTTGGCGGATGATGAGTTGTTCCTCGGCAATCTGTGGATATTTTATTACCGTTTTCAACATAAAACGGTCAACTTGAGCTTCGGGTAGCGGATACGTTCCTTCTTGCTCAATAGGGTTTTGGGTTGCCATTACTAAAAATGGCTTGTCCAATTTAAAAGTAGTATCGCCAATGGTTACCTGTTTTTCCTGCATAGCCTCCAAAAGTGCAGACTGCACTTTGGCGGGAGCTCTGTTAATCTCATCTGCAAGCACGAAGTTGGCGAAGATGGGACCTTTTTTTATGCTGAAATCGTTAACCTTCATATTATAAATCATCGTTCCCACAACATCTGCAGGAAGTAAATCGGGGGTAAACTGTATTCGGCTAAAAGTACCGTGAACCGCTTTTGCAAGCGTATTGATAGCAAGTGTTTTTGCCAGTCCCGGAACACCCTCCAAAAGAATATGCCCTTGGCCCAAAAGACCAATCATAAGCCGCTCCACCATGTGTTTTTGGCCTACAATTACTTTGTTCATTTCCATTGAAAGGACGTCCACAAAGGCACTTTCCCTTTCAATTTTTTCGTTTAATGCCCCAATGTCAAAGGTTGAATTTGTATTTTCCATACTATATTTAGATTCAATGTAGTTTGCCTTTTTAAAAAGACGGTGCAAATTGAAAATTTATTGAAGAAAACCCTGTTAATGATTGGTTAAATTAAAAAAAAGGAAAACTTAAAGTTTTCCTTTTTTAAAATATATGTTTTTGAATCGTTAAGGCTACAGTTCAATTTCTCCCATATTTGTAACCTCACCTTGAACTACTACCACATTTTCAATTACTACAGGCGGAATGCCTAAACTTAAATCAGCCTGGACAGTAACGGTATAAGTTCCATCTGGGACACCGCTTAACAAAAATACGCCTAAAGGGTTTGCGTAAGTTGAAACTTGTGTAGTTCCATCATCTGCTGTGATCATTGTTAAAATTCCGGGAGGAACAATAGTTCCTGAAATTGCGCCACTTTCAGCCACGGTAGTTGCCCTAATAACTGGTTTAAGACTATAGCCGCCGTTTCCTTGAGCAACAATGGATTTGTCTACATCAAAATCGAGCATAAATTCATATAAAATTCCAGGTTCGAGCGTTTTGTTTACCTGAATTTTTAAACCTGATTGTTGTGCGCTTGGTGTATCTAGTGGAAATGTTTCACCGTCTACTACAATTGTATTTTCATTTCCAAGCACTAGACGTATTTGGCTGATGCTTCCTGCTGGAACTTCATCATTAAACAATAAAACATTAACACCAGCGGTTAATTCCAAAAGATCGTAAACGCCCGCATTTATACCTAAATTTAGGTCTTCTTGGCCATTGTTGTATTTAATTACAACCTCTTGAACATCAATAAAAACTTTCTCATAATCACCGGGAGCGTCTGTCAACCTTACTGACAATTTTGCTTTACCATCATTATTATTGGAATCATCCTCGCTACTGCAGGATGCAAAACCTATGAATAACACTGCAATTAAACTTAATTTTAATAGGGATTTCATATTTATAGTTTTAGAATTAGTTTTACAAACGTATTGTATGATAATTAGGTTTTTAAATCTATTGTGAATTTTTAACTATTGATTTAACCTATTTTAACCTAATAGAATTTTTCAGTAATGTAATTTTAGAAAAAGTTTAATATGAAAAATAAAACAGCATTTATAACCGGAGCAACTTCCGGAATAGGGATGGCCACAGCGAAGCTTTTCGCTAAAAAAGGAGTGAAATTGATTCTCTGCGGAAGAAGGGAAGAGCGGTTGAAAAGCCTTTCTGAAGAACTTTCTACATTGACGGAAGTATGTACTTTGAATTTTGACATTCGTAACAAAGAAGAAGTTTTTGAATCAATAAAATCACTTCCAAAACAATTTTCTGATATAGACATTTTAATCAACAATGCAGGAAATGCCCATGGAATGGATACTATTGACGAAGGCAGCACTGATGATTGGGATGCAATGATAGACATTAATGTGAAAGGGTTGCTGTATGTGAGCAAGGCAATTCTTCCAAAAATGATTGCTCGAAAAAGCGGTCATATTATAAACATTGGTAGCACCGCCGGAAAAGAAGTGTATCCAAAAGGTAACGTTTACTGCGCTAGTAAACACGCTGTAGATGCAATAAACCAAGGAATGCGGTTGGACCTAAACGGCAAAGGCATTAAAGTTGGAGCAATAAACCCCGGAATGGTTGAAACAGAATTCAGCGAAGTGCGTTTTAAAGGCGACACAAATCGTGCTGAAAAAGTATACCAAGGCTTCACCCCTCTAAAACCTAAAGATATTGCAGATATTATTTGGTTTACAGTAACACGCCCACCACATGTAAATATTGCAGATTTAACAGTAATGTCTTTGGACCAAGCCTCTTCTACTATTGTGAATAAGTCATGATCAACAAACGCCTTTTAATCAAAAACCTACTCGCCCACAACGACGAGAGTAGTTTCTATGATAAAAAGCGAAAGATTGATCTCGGAACCAAGGAGGGAAAGGCGAAATTTTTAAAACATATTTGTGCGCTCAGTAATAGCAACCCAGCAAACAACTCCTTCATTGTTATTGGGGTAGAGGATGAAACGAACGAAATTAATGGAGTCGATTTTTTTGACGATAGCAAAATCCAAAACCTTATAAATGCCTACCTCACAAACGCTCCGTTGATTATTTATGAAAACGTGGCGTTCCCGAATTTGCCTTCTGACAAGGTTGTAGGTTTGGTAACTATTCGTCCCAATGGAATGATCACCTCGTTGCGCAAAAATATTTGGAAATACTGGGGTGGCTCTATTTTTCTTCGCGATGGAAGTATTTCAATGCCAAAGGATTTTGATATTGAAATAAAAGATGTGAATTCAGAAATTGTGAAATCTATTGAAAACGCTGCGAAGAATAATATTGAACTCACGCTGGATGGCGTGATGGATTTTACCAACAACCGCCACAAAGATTTGGAAAACCATTACAAAGTTTTCAAGGAACAGTTTGTGGTTTGCTGGGCTGGAAACCCAAAAAAAGTCAGGGAGAACTTATATTATTCCCGTGTAGATATTGAGCTTATCAACGAGCAGGTTCGACTTTTTTACTCGGCTTTGGATGAAATCAGTATTGACTATACCGATGATTATTTTAAAACGGTGGAATATGTTCATTTGGGATTAAACGAACAATTTAAGTATTACCCGCTAGAGGAAGTTACGATCCACTTCAAAGAAAATGGTTCATACAGTATGGATTCAAAACTTATTTTTGAACCGCCACGATTCAACAAAAAAACGCTTTTTCATATTTATAATGCGAACAATGCCGTTTTGGAAAAATTGAAAAAAAGTATTCCGCTTAATGCTTCCGAAGAAAAAGACTTGCGAAACCTGCCATCAACCTATCTTATTTGCTATTTAAACGATTTTGAAGAAGCTAAGGAAAAATTGCAGGAAGCGAAGGAATTTTTGAGGGATTATGATTCCGAAGCCTATCAGCTTTCAAAGGAATCGCTTCGTATTTTAAGAAAAGTTAGTTATAATTAAAACATGAAAACAGTTGTAATTGGAGACATTCACGGAGGTTTAAAGGCCTTGAAACAATTGCTTGAAAGCGCAAATCTTCCTAAAAATACTCAGTATATTTTTGTGGGCGATTATGTGGACGGCTGGAGCCAACCTGCTGAGGTGGTTTCGTATTTGATTGAATTTTCGGAAGAAAACAATTGTATTTTCCTTCGGGGAAACCACGATGAACTGCTATATAAATATCTAAAATTTGGTGAAAATAATCCAATGTGGCTAAGTCAGGGCGGGGAAAGCAGTATTAAAAGCTATTCAAAAATATCAGAAGGAGAAAAAGAAGAACACCTTCATTTTTTCGAAAATCTCATCAATTATCATATAGATTCCGAAAACCGCCTTTTTCTGCACGCAGGTTTCACCAATCAACACGGCCCACAATATGAATATTATCCAAATATGGTGTATTGGGACCGCACTCTTTGGGAAATGGTCTGTGCGATGGATCTCTCAATTTCAGAAAAAAACGATAAATACCCAAAACGACTCAAACTCTTCAAAGAAATTTATATCGGCCACACGCCCGTTACCCGAGTAGGGTTTGAGAAGCCAGCAAATTTCGCCAACGTTTGGAATGTGGACACCGGAGCAGCTTTTAAAGGAAAAATCTCGATGCTTGATGTAGAATCCAAAGAAATTTGGCAGAGTGACCCAGTATACCAACTTTATCCTGATGAAAAAGGCAGGAATTAATATTTCTTTATTACAAAATCCTCCGTACAGTCATTATATTTGTAGTTATATCTAAAAAAATACAATGGCGCTTAAAAATATCCGACTAGAAGTAATGCAGACTGTTGAAAAGGAAATTGACAGTTATATTGACCAATATTTAATCCCTGTTGATGAAATTTGGCAACCCACGGATCTTTTGCCAAATTTTCAGAAAGAAAATTATATGGATGAGGTAATCCAAATCCGGGAGGAAGCTAAAGAATTAGGCTACGATTTTTGGATTGTTTTGGTGGGCGATATGGTTACCGAAGAAGCGCTGCCAACCTACGAAAGTTGGTTGATGGATATGGAAGGTGTAGACCAACATGGCCGAAACGGCTGGAGCAAATGGATTCGTCATTGGACTGGTGAAGAAAACCGTCACGGCGATGTGCTGAATAAATATTTGTATTTGTCTGGAAGAGTAAATATGAAAGAAGTTGAAAGAACCACACAGCATTTAATCAATGATGGTTTTGAAGTGGGAACAGGTCGCGATCCTTATAGAAACTTTATTTATACCAGTTTTCAGGAACTTGCAACTAATGTTTCACATAATAGAGTAGGAAAAATAGCTAAGAAGAAAGGAAACAAATCTCTTGCCAAAATGTGTAATATTATTGCTGGTGATGAGATGCGCCATCATTTGGCGTATCGTCAATTTGTAAAAACCATTTTTGAATATGACGCAAGTGAAATGATGATTGCTTTTCAGGATATGATGCAGAAAAAAATCATTATGCCTGCCCAAAACCTTCGCCAAAGCGGTGGGAAAATGGCTTCTGCATTTGACGATTTCAGCAACGCTGCACAGCGTTTGGGTGTTTACACCACTTTCGATTATATTGATATTCTAGAAAAATTGAATGCCCACTGGGAAATTTCAAAAATTACAAATCTTACAGATGAAGCCGAAAAGGCTCGAGATTATCTTCTTAAATTACCTTCAAGAATGCTTCGCATTGCGGAACGGATAAAAATTCCACAAGATGCCAACCGTTTTAAATGGGTTGAGGCGAATGGAATAGTTTAAAATTAAAAAAACCGTTTCAATTGAAACGGTTTTTTTAATTCTTATAAAATATATTTTACAAATCAAACTTAATCCCCTGCGCTAAAGGAAGCTCAGTGGTATAATTGATTGTATTTGTCTGTCTACGCATATATATTTTCCAAGCGTCACTTCCACTTTCGCGACCGCCGCCGGTTTCTTTTTCGCCACCAAATGCACCGCCAATTTCAGCACCGCTGGTTCCTATGTTTACGTTTGCAATTCCACAGTCCGAACCTTGTACAGATAGAAAATGTTCTGCATCGCGTAAATTGTTTGTCATAATTGCAGAGGATAACCCTTGCACAACCCCATTTTGAAGTTCAAGTGCATTTTCAACGCCACCACTGTATTTCATTAGGTACAAAACAGGTGCAAATGTTTCGTGCTGCACAATTTTAAAGCTGTTTTTTGCTTCGGCAATGGCTGGTTTTACATAGCATCCGCTTTCAAAGCCTTCGCCTTCAAGTACTCCGCCTTCCACAATAATGTTTCCGCCTTCTTCCACAACTTTTTCAAGAGCGTTTTGATAATTTTTCACCGCGTCTTTATCGATAAGCGGTCCAACGTGATTATTTTCATCCAAAGGATTCCCTATGCGAAGTTGCTTGTAAGCATCAACTACAGCATCCTTCACTTTGTCATACATACTTTCGTGAATGATCAATCTTCGAGTGGAAGTGCAGCGCTGGCCAGCAGTTCCCACAGCACCAAACACAGCTCCAATAACAGTCATTTTTATATCTGCGTCTGGAGTAACAATAATCGCATTATTTCCGCCAAGTTCAAGCAATGATTTTCCTAAACGTCCCGCAACAGCTTGAGCAACAATTTTCCCCATTCTGATAGAACCGGTTGCAGAAATCAAAGGCACGCGCTTGTCGTTAGTCATCATTTCACCAACTTTATAGTCGCCATTGATTAGGCAAGAAATTCCTTCAGGCAGATCGTTATCAGCAAAAACCTTTGCGGCAATTTTTTGGCAAGCTACTCCAGTTAACGGAGTTTTTTCTGATGGTTTCCAAACGCACACGTTTCCACAAACCCAGGCCAATGCTGTGTTCCAAGCCCAAACGGCAACTGGAAAGTTAAATGCTGAAATAATTCCAACCACGCCAAGTGGGTGATACTGCTCGTACATTCTGTGTCCGGGACGCTCACTGTGCATCGTTAAACCGTGAAGTTGTCGGGAAAGACCTACTGCAAAATCACAGATATCAATCATTTCCTGCACTTCGCCCAGCCCTTCTTGATAGCTTTTTCCCATTTCATAAGAAACAAGTTTCCCTAGTGGTTCTTTCAGTCTTCGTAATTCATCACCAAATTGACGTACAATTTCTCCGCGCAATGGAGCTGGTTTCAATCTCCAGTCTTTAAAGGCTGAAGTGGCGCTTTCCATTACTTTTTCGTAATCTTCTTTTGAAGTTGAAGTTACTTTCGCAATTACTTGTCCATCAACGGGAGAATGTGAAGTGATTTCTTCACCGTTAGAAAACCAGTTTTTTCCTGTGGAAGTTCCTTTGTTTATTTCTTTAATTCCTAATTGTTCCAATGCTTCTTCGATTCCGAAGGAAGTGGTTGTTGCTTGCATATATTTATGATTTTTATTCGAAAATTTATGAAGCGCAAAGGTACACAATGCGCTTAAGAAAGTAAAACGAAACGGTATCTGTTTGGGAAATACGGTGTTAATCTTTTGTGAAACGTGGATCGGATTCCATTACGGTTCCGCATTTGTCACAGGTCCGCAGTTCCTTACTTCCGTAGAAATGCTTAAAATGTTTTAGAAAATCCGTTTCAATATTGTTCAAAGGAAAGTAAACTTCGTGTAGTTTATTATTACAATTGTCGCAAAACCAAAGAAGGCCATCTTTTCCGTCAAGATCGGTACGTTTTCTTTCGATTACTAAACCTATAGACCCAGCACTTCTGCCTGGAGAGTGTGGTACTTTTCCGGGATGCAGATACATATCGCCAGGGCCGAGCTCCATAACTTTCTTTTCTCCGTTTTCTTGAATGGCAACCTGAATATTTCCTTCCAATTGATAGAAAAGTTCTTCTGTTTCATTATAGTGATAATCTTTTCGAGCGTTGGGTCCGGCCACTATCATTACGATATAATCGTCGGATTCAACATATAAATTTTTGTTGCCAACTGGTGGTTTTAGAAGGTCGCGGTTTTCTTCAATCCACTTATTTAGGTTGAAAGGTTTTTTAATAGCCATTGCCGTATTTTTAACTGTTACGTAAAAATACGGCAAAATGGTCTAATAGAAAAGGGATGTGAGGTTACTTTCTATAAAAGAGTTCGGTGTAATAGCTTCGGCCTTTGGCGCATTTCATTACTCCAAAACCTGTGTGTGTGAAATTACCTTCTATAATGGCTCTGTGTCCGGGACTTTTTAACCAAGCGTTCATAACTTCTTCGGCAGTATTATACCCATAAGCTACATTTTCGCCTACCACCTCTGCACCGTCGTGATATTTTATTCCTTCGGAACGATACCCAAAATTATCGTGGTTTATCTGCTCTTTGTCAATCATATATTGTGTATGATCAACAGCGAAAGCTGAAGCATATTGATTATCCATTTTTAGTGTGGAAAGACCAAGTGAATCACGATGAATGTTTACCAGTTCTAAAATTCGAGTGGATATATCGCTATCATTTTTTTGAACCAAAGCCAAATCAATTTCATATTTAGCGGCTTCATTTTCAACTGAATCCTCTTTTGAACAGGAGGTAATCACTAGGCATAGCAATGCCATTGCAAGTAGGTTGCTTTTAAGTAGGTGCATAATTTGGGTAACATCAAATTTGGGGCATGATGTTGAGTCAAATATATAAAAATTATTGAATAAAAATGCTTTTAATCGAAAAAATAATACACTTTATCGGATAAATGAATAAAATTACTATTTCAAAAGATATACGAAATACAGCTTATCTACTATAAACGTTATATTTTTCACGTATATTAGTGTTGAATTAAAACGGTAACCATGGGTAAAACTTTAACATATTTTTTTGCGATATTCCTTCTTATTGGATGTAAAAACGAAGAAAAATCTACTTCTGAACCCTTAAAAACTTCAGAAAGACCACTTAAGAAGAAAGAAAACTTCGGAATTGTCATTCATGGAGGTGCTGGAACTATCCTTAAAAAAAATATGAGTGATTCACTAGAAGATGCATATAAAGCTAAACTTAAAGAAGCTATTTCAGAAGGATATGAAATTTTGAAAAATGGCGGTACTTCTTTGGATGCTGTTACGCATACTATTAATTTAATGGAAGACTCACCGCTGTTTAATGCAGGAAAAGGCGCGGTGTTTACCCACGAAGGCTTTAACGAGCTTGACGCTTCCATTATGGATGGAAAAACCTTAAATGCTGGTGCTGTTGCAGGGGTGAAACATATCAAAAATCCAATAAACTTAGCGCGGGATGTGATGCAAAAAAGCGAACACGTAATGCTTTATGGAAACGGTGCAGAAGAATTCGCCCGAAGCCTTGAATATAAAATGATGGATACCTCCTATTTCTACACCCAAAATAGATATGAGTCTCTGCAGCGAGTTTTGGAGAAAGAAAAGACGAAAGAAGGGAAGCAGATTTCGTTTGAAGATCCATTCATTAAAAACTCAAAATTCGGAACCGTGGGTTGCGCCGCATTGGACAAACAAGGCAATTTAGCAGCCGGAACCTCAACTGGCGGAATGACCAACAAAAGCTGGAACCGTATTGGTGATGCGCCGATTATTGGAGCGGGAACGTATGCCAATAATGCTACTTGCGCTGTTTCTTCAACGGGTTGGGGTGAATATTTCATTCGTGCTGTAGTTGCATATGATATTTCCGCAATGATGGAATATAAAGGAATGACTTTACAGGAAGCCGCTAAAGAAGTCATTCAGAAAAAAGTGCCGGCACTTGGTGGCGATGGCGGAATTGTGGCAATTGACAAAGATGGGAATGTGGCGATGGAATTCAATACGGCTGGAATGTATCGGGCAACTATGAATGCTGAGGGAGAATTGATTATTAAAATTTACAAAGAAGAATAAATGGAGCAGCCTTATTATGCAGTAATCTTCACTTCGATCCAAACTGAAAATATTGAAGGCTATTCTGAAATGGCAGAATTAATGGAAATCTTGGCAAGAGAACAACCCGGATTTTTGGGAATTGAAAGCGCCCGAAATGAAATTGGTATCACAGTAAGTTATTGGCAAAATCTTGAAAGCATCAAAAACTGGAAAGCAAACTTAGATCATTTAGTTGCTCAAAAAAAAGGGCGAGCACAATGGTATTCATACTATAAGGTTAGAATTTGCAAGGTGGAAAGGGAGTATGATTTTAAAAGTTCGTAAAATATATTAGTTAATTCCATCCCAAATGTTAAAATGCGGAATACGATTTTAAAACAATTAGACGTTCCAATTTAAACTTCCCCATCCATAAAACTACTTAAACAGTTTTTTCAAACAAAACGAATTATGTTTTGCTTTGTAGGCCAATCATTTTGCTTTATTTTTAAATACTTTTAATCATCGCCCATGAAAATCGCACTTAAGTTCCTTTCCATTGTTTTGTTGCTGTTCATATTTTCCTGCAAAGACAAAGACAAACATTCCGAAACCGATAACCTTTTCAAATTCAAGGAATACATTTCTTACAACACTTACGGAAACCAATCCATCACCACAGATATTCGCGTGGAGCTTGCAAAACCCTTGGAACAATTTGAGTTGACACAGGAGCTTTCTGCCGACGAATATTTAAAAATCTCTCCAAAAACCGATGGAAAACTAGTTGTTGAAAACGGGAAAACCCTAATTTTCCAACCTTCCGAATATTTAAAACCAGACACAGAATATACAATTTCAGTAAAACTGGATAAATTTTACGAAGACATTGGCAAAGAATTTAAAACCTACACCTTCAGCTTTCATACCATTACTCCAAACTTCAAAGTTGATATTGGAAAACTTCAAAGCTACAGCAAGCAATGGCAATATGTTGAAGCGTCTGTTGAGGCCTCAGATGTTATTTCTTTGGAAAAAGCCAAGCAACTGGTTTCCGCTTCCCAAAATGGTAAAAACTTAAAAATGAAATGGCCTTCGGAAGGGACCGAAGCACGCTACTTCAACTTTACAATTGACAGTATCAGCCGAGAAATTGACAATTCCGAAATTCTTATAAAATGGGATGGAAAGCCTATCGGATCAGAAAACAAAGGCGAAAATATATTTAAAATCCATGGACAGAACAATTTTACAATTTTAGATATTAGTAGCACATTGGCTCCTGCGGCATTGTTAAGTATCAACTTTTCGGACCCGTTGATGGAAAATCAGGATTTTGCTGGTTTGGTAACCATTGAAAATACAAATGATTTGCGTTACGAAGTAAACGGGAATGTTTTGAACGTCTATCCATCAAACCGCGTTGTGGGTGATGTAAAAGTCACCGTTTTCACTGGTATTAAAAACTCAGAAGGTTTTGAATTGAAAAAAGAATTTTCAGAGTTGGTGTCTTTTGAGCAACTGAAACCTGCCGTACGGATGATTTCAAAGGGTGTTATTCTTCCTAATTCCGCATCAACTCCCGTTTATTTTGAAGCAGTGAATCTTGCAAAAGTAGATGTACGCGTCATTAAAATTTATGAAAACAACGTACTTCAATTTCTTCAAAGTTATAATCTGAATGATAACAACACCTACAATATAAAAAGGGTTGGGCGAAGAATTGCCAAAAAAACCATTGACCTTAAAAACGACGACTTAGGAAATAATGGAAGCTGGAAAGCATACGCCATCAATCTTTCCGAATATTTTAAGGCAGATCCAGGCGCCATTTACCAATTGGAGCTCAGTTTCAAGAAGGATTATATTACCTATGATTGTGCTGAAACTGTATCCGAAGATGAAGCTACGGAGGAAGATCAATATTACGATTATTATTATGAGGGAGACCCATATTACGCTAACGACTCCTCGGAAGATGAAGAAATCCGTGAAGAGCGTTATTGGGACAATGAAATTTACCGTTGGCGAAATTACACCTACAACTGGGAACAACAAGACAATCCTTGTCATCCAGCATATTATAACGAAGAGCGCGTAGTTACCGCAAATATTTTAGGCTCAGATTTGGGCTTAATTGTGAAAAAAGGGAACAACCGTTCGTATCATTTTATTGCTACAAACCTAATTTCCGCAAAGCCTGAGGGTGGAGTAACAGTCAAACTTTTCAATTATCAGCAGCAACTTATTGAAACTGTAACTACGGAAGGCGATGGAATGACACTTTATGATGGCAGTAAAAATGTAGCTTTCGCAGTGGCTCAAAAAGGAAAAAATTTTGCCTATGTAAAACTGGAAGACGGAAATGCCCTCTCCATGAGTAATTTCGATATTTCGGGGAAAGAACTTCAAAAAGGATTGAAGGGCTACACATATACCGAACGAGGCGTCTATCGCCCCGGAGATAGTATTCACTTAACATTTGTGCTGAATGACAATGCAAATCCGCTTCCAAAAAATCATCCCGTTACACTTTCTGTGACCGATGCTCGTGGAAAATTGGTTCAAAGAACAGTTTCTTCCTCCTCTAAAAATACCTCTACGGAAAATGGATTTTATTATTTCCCTATCGCAACAGACGCTTCGGCTCCAACAGGAAATTGGAACGCTACTATAACAGTGGGTGGCGCACAATTTTCGCATACATTAAAGGTAGCAACCATTAAACCAAACCGCTTAAAAATAAAACTCGATTTTGAAGATGAAATTCTCGACGCAACAAAACCAGTAAAAGGAACAGCCAGCACAATGTGGCTTCACGGCTCACCCGCGCGGAATTTAAAAATTGATATGACGGCCACACTTCGCGCGAGCAATTCTGCTTTCCCGAAATATCCAAAATACAATTTCATCGATCCAATCCGAACTTTTTCAGAAGTGGAAATCCCCGTTATGGATACGCAACTTTCTTCGGAAGGCAGTACTGCTTTCAGCCAAAATCTAGAAGTTGGAAAGAATGCGCCCGGAATGTTAAAAGCTACATTTTTGACGAAAGTGTACGAAGGCGGCGGCGATTTTTCTATGGATATTTTTTCGAAGGATTTGGCGCCTTTTTCACATTTTGTCGGTTTGAAATCTCCCGAAGCGGGTCGTTATGGTTCTTATTTCACGGATGAAAACACAACTTTTGATGTAGTTTCCGTTGATGCGCAAGGCAAAGCTGCCGCCAATCGTGAGCTGGAAGTAAAAGTCTTTCAAATTGAATGGCGTTGGTGGTGGAATCGCGGTTCGGACAATCTTTCAACCTATGAAAATTCAACTGTGCATCGCCCTGTAAAAGATTTAACCGTAAAAACCGATGGTAGCGGAAAGGGAAAATTCACCGTAAATATTCCCGAAGAGGAAGGTGGACGCTATTTAATTCGGGTGATCGACAAACAATCCGGTCACGCAACTGGACGCATCACTTATTTCTACAGAAATTGGTGGCAGCGCCCAAGCGATAGTGATGCTGAAAGTGCACGAATGTTGCTCTTTTCGGCAGATAAAGAAAAATATAATGTTGGCGAGGAAGCTTTTATAACTTTTCCTTCTGGAAGTGATGGCCACGCTCTGATTAGCGTTGAAAACGGCACCGAAGTTCTGGCAACCCATTGGATTGAAACCAAAAAAGGGGAAACCAAAGCCGCGATAAAAATTACAAAGGAAATGGCGCCGAATATTTATGTGAATATCTCACTGCTTCAACCACACAGCCAAACTAAAAACGATTTGCCAATTCGGCTTTACGGTGTTATTCCACTTTCGGTGGAAGACCCTACAACTGTTCTTCATCCAAAAATCACCATGCCGAATGTGTTGAAACCAGAGGAAAAATTCACCGTAAAAGTTTCCGAAGAAAAAGGAAAAGCAATGACCTATACTTTGGCAGTTGTTGATGAAGGATTGCTGGATTTAACCCGCTTTGCCACACCCGACATTCACGAAGCATTTTACAGCCGTGAAGCTTTGGGCGTAAAGACGTTTGATATGTTCGATTACGTAATTGGCGCGTATTCCGGCAGTGTTGATAATATTTACGTAATCGGTGGTGGCGATGCCGCTTTGGGAGCAAAAAATAGAAAAGCAGATCGATTTAAACCCGTTGTGAAATATCTCGGACCTTTCGAACTCGCAGCTGGAAAGACAGCCACCCATAATATAATGATGCCAAATTATGTAGGCTCTGTTCGCACGATGGTGATTGCAGGTGATAAAACCAATACTGCTTATGGAAGTGTTGATAAAGCTACTCCCGTTCGAACACCACTGATGGTAATTGCTTCGCTTCCGCGGAAATTATCGCCGGGTGAAACTGTTACGCTCCCCGTTACCGTTTTTGCGATGGAAAACAAAGTGAAAACAGCAACGATTACTGTGAAAACTAGCGATGCACTAAAACCGAAAAATGGTACTTCAAAAACTGTTTCTTTTAATGAGCCGGGCGAGCAAATTATCAATTTCGAATTTGAAGTTTTGCCGACACAGCAATTTCAAACCATAGAAGTTACAGCTTCAGGCAATGGCGAAAAAGCAAGCTACAAAGTGGAAATTGATGTTGAAAATCCGAACCCGATTTCTCAAAAATCTACACAGTACACCATTTCAGAAAATGGGTCTCAAACCATCAATTTTGAAACTTTCGGTGTAACTGGAAGCAATGCCGCAATGCTTGAATTTTCAACTTTGCCTCCGATGGATTTTGGAAAGCGAATGGAATATCTAATCCATTATCCCTACGGGTGCGTGGAACAAACAACTTCTTCGGCATTTCCGCAGTTGTATTTAGCAGGTGTTTTTGATATTACTTTCGACAAAAAACAGAAGATTGAAAAAAATGTAAAAGCCGCAATTGAACGTTTGGGAAGATTCCAAACTGCAAATGGCGGATTGGCATATTGGCCTGGCGAACGTGAAGCCGATGAATGGGCGACCAATTATGCTGGTCATTTTATGCTTGAGGCGAAGCAAAAAGGCTATGCGCTTCCAATCAGTTTTATGGGCAATTGGTTGCTATATCAACAAAACACTGCGCGGCAGTGGCGAAATAGTTATAAGGTTTATAATTCAAGTTTGACGCAGGCTTACAGACTATATACTTTAGCATTGGCCGGAAAACCGGAGCTGGCCGCGATGAACCGTCTTCGTGAAAGCAAGGAATTGAGTAACGATGCCAAATGGCGATTGGCTGCTGCGTATGCTCTGGCTGGAAAGAAAAATGTGGCAGAGCAAATTGCACAAACGGCGAATTTTAATTTCCAACCTAGGAAATACGATTATTATACTTACGGTTCGCCTTTCAGAAACCGGGCGATGGCATTGGAAACCTTGGTTTTATTGGGCGATTCAAAACAACGTGATTTGGCAATTTCAGTGGCGAAGGATTTGTCTTCCAGAAATTGGTACAGCACGCAGGAAACATCGTATGCCTTGATGGCAATGGCAAAAATGGTTTCGAAAAACGGCGGAAAAGCTATGGAACTTTCATTTACAAACGGAGGAAAATCGGTTGAGGTGAAAACCGACCGAGCCATTGCGCAACGCGACCTTTCATTTGTGATGGGAAGTAACTCGGTTTCTGTGACCAATAAAAAAAGGAATGTTGTTTACGTTACGCTTTCGCAACAAGGGAAACTTCCACTAGGGAAAGAACTTGCCGAGCAGCGAAATCTCTCAATAAAATCGAAATATTTGGATGGCATAGGCAAGGCAATTGATGTCACCAAGCTGCGCCAAGGAACCGAAATTATCGCAAAAGTAAGTGTTACCAATACCTCTGGCGATTGGATAAACAATGTTGCGCTTTCAAAAATCTTCCCAAGCGGTTGGGAAATTGTAAATACCAGTTTTTCAGAATTGGGCGGAGGCGCAATCGGAAATGCACGTTACACAGACATTCGCGACGACCGCGTGAATTTCTTCTTCGATTTAGATAGAAATCAAACGAAGACGTTCACTGTTAAATTGAATGCTTCTTATTTGGGAACCTATTATTTGCCGGGAACACAGGTGGAAGCGATGTATGACAATACATATTATGCGCGGAATAGAGGGATGTGGGTAACTATTGAACAATAAAAATCCATTGAAATTTGATAAAACAGAAATAAAAAAAAGAATCAGCAGGCACAAAATAAAACTCAGTGTCCTGCTGATTTTATTTTTGGTGTGGCTCTTCTGCCTTCCTTCACCACTATTTGATGTTCCAACCGCAACTGTTGCGGAAAGTAGCAGCGGACAAATGCTCGGAGCTCGGATTGCCGATGATGGTCAATGGCGATTTCCGCAGATGGATTCCGTTCCGGATCGGTTTGAAAAATGTATTCTTTATTTCGAGGATGAGCATTTTTATTGGCATCCCGGATTCAATCCTGTTTCTATTTCAAAAGCACTTTGGAACAATCTTACCAGCGATTCCCGACGTGGCGGAAGCACAATCACCCAGCAAGTAATCCGACTTTCACGAAAAAACAAAGCCCGAACTTATTTTGAAAAGCTGATTGAAATTTTTCAGGCTACGCGTTTGGAAGCTAGTTTTAAGAAAAAATCAATTCTGAATTTATACGCTTCTTATGCGCCATTCGGCGGAAATGTAGTTGGTTTGGAAACTGCTTCGTGGCGATATTTCGGAATTCCTGCCAGCGAATTGAGTTGGGGGCAATCTGCAGCATTGGCTGTACTTCCGAATGCACCTGCGCTGATTTTCCCAGGAAAAAATGAGGAAATTCTGAAGCAAAAACGAGACGCATTATTGCTAAAACTTTTTCAAAATGAAGTGATTGATAAAACAACCTATCAATTGGCTTTGGACGAAAACTTGCCCGGAAAACCACTTCCGCTTCCCGAGTATGCACCTCATTTAACTGAAAAAATACGAAAGGAACATCACGGAAAGCGCATTGAAACAACTATTGATTTTTCGCTTCAGCAAAAAGTGAACAACATCGTGAAAGAACAAAATTATATTTTGGCGCAAAACCAAATCCACAATCTCGCTGTTCTGGTTTTAGATGTAAATACTAGAGAAGTTTTGGCGTATGTGGGCAATTCCCCAACAACGCGTGAACACAATAATTTTGTGGATATAATTGAAAAACCGCGAAGCACGGGCAGTATTTTGAAACCATTTCTTTTTACATCTATGTTAGATGCTGGTGAAATTCTTCCGAATACGTTGGTAGCGGATATTCCAACTTCAGTAAATGGATATACACCGGAAAATTTTGATAAAAAATTTAATGGTGCAGTGCCAGCGAGTGTCGCGCTTTCCCGTTCACTGAATATTCCTGCGGTGCGAATGTTGCGTGATTTTGGCTTTCAACGTTTCTATAATATTCTTGGGAAAATGAATCAAAAAGCAATTGATAAACCTGCGGATTATTATGGACTTTCGTTAATTCTCGGTGGTGCGGAAAGCAGTCTTTGGGATATAACAAAGGTGTATGCAGGGATGGCTTCAACATTAAATTTTTTTAATAATTCTTCCAGCGAATACCGAAAGAATGAGTTTGTAGAACCTGTTTATGTGAAAAATCAAGATGAAATTGACTTCGGAAAAATTCAACAAAAACCTTCCGTTTGGAATGCTGGAGCCATTTACGAAGCATTCGAGGCGATGGAAAAAGTGAATCGTCCCAGCGGTGAAGAAAACTGGGAGTTTTTCACAAGCAGTCAACCGCTTGCGTGGAAAACTGGAACGAGTTATGGTTTTAAAGATGCTTGGGCCGTTGGTGTTACACCAAAATATGCAATTGGAGTTTGGGTTGGAAACGCTGATGGTGAGGGTCGGCCGGGATTGACAGGCATTCAAGCTGCTGCGCCAATTTTGTTTGACGTTTTGAATGTTTTGCCACAAAGTGGTTGGTTCAAAATCCCGTATGACGAATTGGTGGAAGCTGAAATTTGTACTAAAAGTGGTTATCTTGCTGGACTTTTCTGTGAAGAAACAAAAATGGAATGGATTCCAAAAAATGGAACTAGGACGGAAGCTTGTCCATACCACCAAACCGTATTTTTAAATGCTTCGGAAAATTATCGGGTAAATTCTTCGTGTTATCCGCTTTCAGAAATGAAGCAGAAAAACTGGTTTGCCTTACCGCCAGTTATGGAATATTATTATGCACAACTTCATCCAGAGTATAAAGTACTTCCACCCTTCGCCCCAGATTGTTTACAGGAAGGAGAGAAGTTGATGGCTTTTATTTATCCGAAGAAAAATGAAGCCGTATTGCTTCCGAAAAATTTTGATGAAAATTTGAACGAGGTTATTTTTAAGCTAGCTCACCGATCCCCAGAAACCACAGTTTTTTGGTATTTAGACTCTAAGTATATCGGTAAAAGCGAAACCTTTCACGAGTTGGCCGTTTCGCCAAAACCCGGAACGTATTTGTTAACTGCAGTTGACCAAGATGGCAATGAACTCCGTGAACAAATTGAGATAAAAATCTTTTCAGAAAACCCTTAAAACTTGATTTAACAAAAAATTAATACTGGTTGGTTCGGAATATTGCGAACCAAACGTATTTTTGTGCCCAAATTTATCAGGAGGAGAAAACAATGCTTAAACAAAAGGAAGAATTAATAGAAAAGTTAGGGGTTCATATTGAGTGTAAAGAACAAATTGCCCCATTGGCTGCTCGTATTCTCGCAACATTAATTTTGACTGGGAAAAAAGGAATCAGTTTTGAAAGTTTGGTTGGTGAACTTGGGGCAAGTAAAAGTACAATTTTTACCCATTTGACAATGCTGCAAGCATCACAGCGAATAACATATTTTACCAAATCAGGAGATAGAAAAAAGTATTTTATTTTAACGCCAGATGCAATGATAAAATCGATGACCGAGATGATAGATAGGTGGAATAACGAACGCCAGATTCATCAGGAAGTTATGGAATACAAAAAAGAAATCAATAAATCGATAACCGAAGATTCTGACTCAAAATTTGAACTTGAATTTCACAAAGATTACATAACCTTTTTGGAACAAGCGAGTGCTTCCGTAGAGAAACTTAAAAAAAAATTGACCGATAAAAATTAAACCAACAAATTGCATTCTAAATGAAAAAGAAAAATTTATTTTACTCACTTCCTTTTGCTTTGGGATTACTGCTTCTTTTTGCTTCGTGTGGAGATGATAAAAATTCTCAGCAGCAGGCCCAAGGTGCACAACAGGCTCCAACTTTGCCTGTTGTTTCTATTCCAACAAAAACGGTTACCGCATATACTTCATATCCAGCAAGTATTGAAGGTATTGTGAACAGCGAAGTTCGCGCAAAAATTTCAGGTTATATTACTGATGTTTTGGTTGATGAAGGTCAAAAAGTTAGAAATGGCCAAACTCTTTTTAAGCTGGAAACACAAACTTTAAGTCAAGATGCCGCCGCAGCACGAGCAAACGTTAATGCTGCTCAAGTTGAGGTTGATAAATTAAAACCTTTGGTAGAAAAAAACATCATCAGCAATGTACAGCTTGAAACTGCAAAAGCAAGATTGCAACAGGCAAAAAGTGCATATAACAGTATTACTGCAAATATTGACTATGGCAATATTAAAAGTCCGGTTGATGGTTATGTTGGTTCTATAAATCTGCGTAAAGGGGCCTTGGTTAGCCCGTCTTCACAAATCCCAATGACTACCGTTGCCGACATCAGTAAAGTATATGCGTATTTCTCCATGAATGAAAAGGAATATCTAGATTTTATTCAGAATGCGGAAGGAAAGGACATCGAAGAAAAGATTAAAAAACTTCCGAAAGTAAAATTGCTTTTGGCGAATGGAAGTCTTTATGACCAAGAGGGTACAATAGAAACTATCAATTCACAAATAAATGAAAATACTGGTTCTGTTTCTTTTAGAGCAGTTTTTGATAATCCTTCTCGAATTTTGACAAACGGTAATAGTGGAAAAATACAAATTCCTAAAGTTTATACAGATGCAGTTGTTGTTCCTCAGGAAGCTACCTATGAACAACAAGGAAGCATCTATGTTTATAAGGTTGGTGAAGACGGAATGGCTACCTCTTCAAAAATTGAAAAAACCGCAGAAGTCGGAAACCTATATGTTATAGCTTCTGGTTTGCAAAAAGGAGATAAAATTGTAGCAAAAGGGGCCAATAAACTTCGTGGTAACTCTAAAATAAACCCACAGGAAATGCCTTTTGACAGCATAGCCAAGCCTATTGAAAAAGTTTTCAGATAAACGTTGAAGAATAATATATTATGCTAAAAACATTCATAGACAGGCCTGTATTATCTACGGTTATATCAATAATTATTATAATTCTGGGAGTTTTGGGGCTTACCAATCTGCCCATTACTCAATATCCAGATATAGCTCCACCCACCATTCAGGTTAATGCTACGTACCCAGGGGCGAACGCCGAAACCATTCTCGAAAGTGTAATAATCCCGCTAGAAGAGCAAATAAATGGGGTGGAAGGAATGACCTATTTAACTTCTACTGCCACCAACAACGGAACAGCTTCCATCAGCGTTTTTTTTGATCAGGATGTAGATCCTGATATTGCGGCGGTAAACGTTCAAAACCGGGTGGCGCGTGCTAATTCGTTATTGCCACAAGCGGTAATCCAGACAGGGGTTACTACTTCAAAGCAACAAACCAGCGCGTTGATGTTTCTTTCCTTTTACAGTACTAATAAGGATTATGACGATACTTATCTTCAGAATTATTTAAAAATAAACGTAATACCTGAATTTCAAAGGGTTAATGGTGTTGGAGACGTAACTGTTTTTGGAGGAAAGGATTATTCCATGCGTATTTGGCTGAACCCACAAAAACTTGCAGCTTATAGTTTGATGCCATCAGATGTTGTAGCTGCTTTGAAGGAACAGAGCCTTGAAGCTGCAGCTGGGTCATTAGGTGAAAATAACGGCGAAGCATTTTCATACACCATAAAATATCCAGGGCGATATAAAACGGAACAACAATACAGCGATATTGTAATTAAAGCCTTGGGCAACGGCGAATTTTTGAGATTGAGTGATGTGGCCCAAATTGAATTGGGAGCACAATCCTATAGTGGAGGTTCTGTAACTAACGGATATCCAGCCGTGAATATGGGTGTTTTCCAAACGAAAGGCTCCAACGCTCGCGATATTATTGACGAAATAAAAGTAAAATTAAATAAGGTTGAACGGGATTTGCCTGAGGGTATTACATATTATATTCCTTATGACACAAACAATTTTTTAAATGCCTCTATAGAAAAAGTTGTAAGTACCTTGATAGAAGCCTTTCTTTTAGTTTTCCTTGTAGTATTTATCTTTTTACAGGATTTCCGTTCTACATTAATTCCTGCCATTGCGGTTCCGGTTTCTATTATCGGAACGTTTTTCTTCCTGAATTTATTCGGCTATTCCATTAACTTGTTGACGCTTTTTGCATTGGTTTTGGCAATTGGTATTGTGGTAGATGATGCCATTGTCGTGGTTGAGGCCGTCCACGCCAAGATTGATGAAGGGGAGAAAAGTTCAAAAAAGGCATCATTGAATGCCATGCACGAAATTTCGGGAGCAATTATTTCTATTACTTTGGTGATGTCTGCTGTATTTATTCCGGTAACATTCATCAAAGGGCCAACTGGTGTATTTTACGAACAGTTTGGGGTAACCTTAATTGTAGCTATTATTATTTCGGCAGTTAACGCTTTAACCTTAACTCCAGCTTTGAGCGCCTTATTTTTAAAAGGTCACGATGAGAAACAGAACAGTAATAAACCCGGATTTATACAGAAATTTTTTAATGGTTTCAACAGAGGATTTAAAGGTACAGTTGATCGTTACGGAAGGTCAGTACATTTTCTTTATAGAAATAAATGGATTACAGGCTTTATATTGCTTTTGGCAGTTCTCGGAATTTGGTGGTCATCATCAACGCTTCAAACAGGTTTTGTTCCCGATGAAGATCGTGGAATTATCTTTATGAATGTTGAGCTTCCAGCTGGTTCATCGGTTGATAGAACGCACGAAGTAAACCAAATACTTTATTCTAAAATTAAAAATTTGCCTGGAATACAAGGAGCATCTGTAATTGATGGGCGAAGCTTAATAAGTGGTTCAGGAAGCAACTACGGTCTTGGTTTTATAAGACTAGATGATTGGAAAGATCGTGAAGCCGATTCCCTTTCTGTAAAAGCAATTACAGGTAAACTGTTCGGTATTGCTTCCCAAATCCCAGAAGCAAATATAATTTTCTTTTCACCTCCAAGCATTCCAGGTTTTGGAAACGCTGCTGGTGCCGAAGTAAACCTATTGGACCGTTCTGGAGGAAGCTTTACCGATCTTGACCAAGCCAATCAAGAATTTATAGCAAAATTGTCGCAACGTCCCGAAATTCAATATGCACAATCGTCATTCAATACGCGTTATCCGCAATATGAAATGACGCTAAACGTACCTTTGGCAAAAGAATTGGGCGTATCTGTACAAAGCATTTTCAATACGCTACAAGGATATATTGGAAGTATTTTCGCAGCAGATTTTTCCCGCTTCGGAAAACAATATCGTGTTTATGTACAAGCATTGCCAGAAGACCGAGCAGATGAAAGTGATTTGAATAGTATTTACGTTCGAACTGAAAGTGGTGAAATGACTCCAATTACGCAATTCGTGACACTAAAAAGAGTTTATGGACCACAATCAGTTACACGTTTTAACTTGTTCAATTCAACAAAAGTTACGGCCGCACCGGCTCCTGGTTATAGTTCGGGAGATGTTATTGCTGCCGTAGAAGAAGTTACCAAAACACTTCCTAGTAATTTTGACATTGCCTATTCTGGTTTAACGTTGGAAGAAAAAAGTGCAGGCAATCAAACAACGACGATTTTCATTTTGTCATTGGTGTTCGTTTACTTTTTGCTTGCCGCACAATACGAAAGTTATTTATTGCCCTTTTCGGTACTATTTTCATTGCCTGTGGGAGTTTTCGGCGCATATATTACCACCCAGTTAACTGGATTACAGAATAACATTTACTTCCAAATAGCTTTGATTATGCTTATTGGACTGCTCGCCAAAAATGCAATTCTTATTGTTGAATTTGCTTTACAGCGAAGGAAGAACGGTGAGTCTATTCTGGATGCTGCAATAGACGGTGCTGAAGCACGATTAAGACCCATTTTAATGACTTCATTCGCCTTTATTTTTGGGTTGATGCCATTGGTGCTTTCCAACGGTGTTGGTGCAGCAGGTAACCGGTCTATCGGTACAGGAGCTGTTGGAGGATTATTAGTTGGTACCGTTTTCGGAGTTTTTGTAATACCAATTTTGTTCATTCTTTTCCAATGGCTACAGGAAAAAATTACGGGCGCGCCTACAGATAAATTAGAAATTTCAGAAGAAAACATTTCAAATGAAAAAGAATAGCATTTATAAAATATTGATTCTGGCAAGTTTGCCATTTCTACTTGTGTCCTGCTTTGCAGCAAAAAATTACGAAAGCCCAGAAGTGGTTAACGAAGCCAATTATAGAACCGAAAATCTTTCGGAGGACACTTTAACGATAGCAACCGTCTCTTGGAAAGAATTGTTTACAGATGCAACGCTTCAAAGCTATATTGAAGTAGGACTAAAAAACAATATGGACATTCGTGTTGCGCTACAGCAAATAAGAATAGCTGAAGCATACGTAAAACAGGGTAAGGCAGGATACTTTCCTTCCCTGAATGGAAAGGCACAATACACACATCAGGAATTTTCTTCAGGGAGCCAGTTCGGAAGCCAATTCTCATCATTGAATCAATATGAATTAAGCGCCGGCCTTTCTTGGGAAGCAGATATCTGGGGGAAAATTAGAAGTAATGAACGTGCTTTTCAAGCGTCATATTTACAAAGTGCTGCAGCGCACCAAGCTGTAAAAAGTAGGTTAATTGCCAATATTGCCTCAGTTTATTATCAATTGATTGCTTTGGATGAACAAATACGTGTAACCAAAAAAACCATTGAGACCCGTTCTAAAGGCTTGGAAACCACAAAAGCTTTAAAGGAAGCCGGTAATGTTACTGAAGTTGGCGTAAAACAGACCGAAGCACAATTATATAATGCACAGGGAATTCTAATCGACTTGAAAAATGAGGCACGCTTGCTGGAAAATACCATGTCTATTTTATTGGGAAGCGCTCCGCGTGATATTGCACGTGGGAGTCTTGAAAACCAGGAAATAACGACACCTTTAAATACGGGTGTTCCAGCACAATTGCTTAGAAATAGACCTGATGTTATGGCTGCAGAGTATAATTTGATGAATGCTTTTGAACTTACCAACGCTGCCCGTGCTGATTTCTATCCTTCCCTGACACTTTCAGCAAGTGGAGGTTTACAGAATTTGGAGTTTGACAAACTTTTTAATGCTAATTCATTGTTTGCAACAATTATCGCGGGCTTAACCCAACCAATTTTCAACAAACGCCAAATCCGCACTCAATATGAAGTTTCACAAGCTCAGCAGCAACAGGCATATTTAGATTTTAGACTTGCCGTTATTACTGCTAGCAAAGAAGTTTCTGACGCATTATACAGTTACGAGGCAGCAAGTGAAAAAATTGATATAAAGAAGAAAGAGTATGAAGCATATAGCTTGGCAACAAATTATTCCGAAGAGCTTTTGGACAATGGTTTGGCAAACTATTTAGAGGTTTTAAACGCTCAAGAAAACGCATTAAACTCAAGTTTAAATTTAATTACAGCAAAGAACAACCAGCTTCAATCCGTTGTAGATTTATATGAAGCATTGGGTGGCGGTTGGCGATAGTTTTTTTTATAATTTTTTATTGTTGATTTTTTATCGAAGTGAAAAGCCCTTCGCAGCCCACCACGGGTGGATTTCAATCACCAATCTTCCAGATTTTACCATTGGATCCATATTGGCCAGACTGTCCGCCATTTTTTGGGTTGGAACATTGTAAATGGTGATGCCACGAATATCGCCATCATCTCCAAACGGCCCAGAAATATCCGCAAATCCTTCTTCATGCATTCTGCCCAAGTGCACTAGATGCAACTTTTGAAGACTGTCCGCTTCTTCTTTAGTTTGCGAACGAGTTGGTCCACTTTTCAGAAAAGCGATAAAATACTGTTGCATCAAAATGGTATCACCCGATTTGTCATCAACGTAATCGAAGGTTTGAAAACCTTTTTCCGCTAATTCTTCCTTTAGTTTTGCCAACGGAATTTTTACTTCTTCAGGGCAAGGCTCGGTGATGTATTCTTTTTCAACTTTGGTTTCACAACCACAAAGTATAATTCCTAAAATCGCAACAAGTAGTTTAGCTTTCATTTGTCCATTTTTTAAAAGGATTTTTGCTTAAATGTGAATTGTAATATTTAGTGTCGCCCGTAACTTCCTTTCCCAACCATTCTGGCTTTGAAAAGGGTTCATTCTCGGAACCAAGCTCAATTTCAGCTATAATTAATCCTTCATTTTCGCCCATAAAATCATCCACTTCAAAAGTATGGCCGCCTACGGATACTTCAAAACGGGTTTTTTCAATGATATCCGGTTCGCAAAGGTGAATCAATTCTTCAGCTTCTACTTGCGATATTTGCTTTTCCCATTCAAAACGAGAAAGACCTGATTTGTTCGATTTACCTTTAACAGTCAGAAAACCATCATTTCCTTGAATACGCACGCGGACGGTACGTTCGGGATTTGTGTTCAAAAACCCTTGCACAATGCGAGTGCGTTTGTGGGCTTCGCTTTTGAACGCTTCGGAAGTGACTAAAAATTTACGCTCTATTTCCTGCATTTTGGGCTATTTGTTTAATTTCGTCGGAAGTGATTTGTTGCTGTGAAAACCCTTCTTTCGCCAAAACTACCATCGCATCTGCAATCGTTTCAGCTTTAATCATTTTGTATTTCTTCGGAATTATAAACCCGAATATTTTCATAAATACAGTCGCTACTTTTTCGCCAAAGCGCTTTTCATTTCTATCTCCAGCTATTAATGAAGGTTGCAAAACATAAGTGTTTTCAATATTTTGCTGCAGCACATCGCGCTGCATTTCGCCTTTGGTTTTGTTGTAAAAAATGCTGCTATCTGCATCTGCACCCATTGCTGAAATTACCACAAACGTTTTAACTTCGTTCTGTTTTGCAAGTTTTGCAGCCGTGACGGGAATTCCGTAATCAATCTTTTTATAGGTTTCTTTGTCGGGAGTCTTAGATTTTGTGGTACCGATGCAGCAAAAAACGACATCTGCTTTAAAGGCTTCGGAATGGTTTTCCAATTGAAACATATCAATCAAATGTTCTTCAATTTTTGATGAATTCTTTTCGGATGAACTGCGCGAAAACAGTTTTATTTTTTCAAAAGAGGCATCTTTTAGAAGTTTTTCTAACAAAATACCGCCCGTCAATCCCGTTGCGCCTAAAATGATTGCTGTTTTTTTCATTATTTTAATTTTTTGAAATTAGGTTTGGACTGTGCTCAACCAGACATTAAAGATATTAAATTTGTAAGATGCAGGACGAAATGCCTCTTCGCAAAATAATTCACGTAGATATGGATGCTTTTTATGCGTCTGTGGAGCAGTTGGACAATCCTGAACTTCGTGGAAAAGCTGTTGCCGTAGGTGGAAGTTCTGCGCGTGGCGTGGTGAGTGCTGCAAGTTATGAAGCCCGTAAGTTTGGTGTTCGTAGTGCGATGAGTGGCGCAATGGCAAGAAAACTGTGCCCAGAGCTTATTTTTGTACGGACCAATTTTGAACGGTACAAAGAAGTTTCAAAGCAAATACGAAAAATATTTTTTGAATATACCGATTTGGTGGAACCACTTTCGTTGGACGAAGCTTATCTGGATGTCACCGAAAACAAAAAAGGCAATCCCAGTGCGACGATGATCGCTACGGAGATTCGAAAAAAGATTAAAGAAAAAACGGGACTGAATGCTTCCGCAGGAATTTCGGTGAACAAATTTGTAGCGAAAATTGCCAGTGATATAAACAAACCCAATGGACAGAAAACCATTGGCCCTGAAGAAGTAGTCCCTTTTTTGGAAACACTGGATGTAAAGAAATTTTACGGCGTTGGAAAGGTTACGAAGGAGAAAATGTACCGTTTGGGCATTTTTACGGGAAATGATTTGAAAGCGAAATCACAAGAATTTTTGGAAGAAAACTTTGGAAAGAGCGGAGGTTTTTATTACAATGTTGTTCGCGGAATTCACAACAGTAAAGTGAAACCTTCGCGAACGCAAAAATCATTGGCTTCGGAACATACATTTTCAGAGAATATTTCTTCGGAAATTTTTATGATGGAACGTCTTGAGGAAATTGCTTCGGAAGTTGAAAACAGATTGAAACGCAGTAAAATCGCTGGAAAGACAGTAACCTTGAAAATTAAATATCGCGATTTCACCCTGCAAACCCGCAGTAAAACGCTTCCGCTTTTTATCGCATCCAAAGAATTAATTTTGGATGTAGTTAAAGAATTGTTATTTCAGGAAAAAATGAAGGAATCGGTACGGTTGTTGGGAATTTCAATTTCTAACCTAAACAACGAAACCCCTAAGAAAAAGGAGGTTCCGAAAGAATCAATCGACGTACAACTAAAACTTGAATTTTAAAGCCCCTCTGCCTTTGGCACCTCCCCCAAAAAGGGGAGGAAAACAGTAAAAATTTTAAATATGATTGAAAGCTACTTATCTTTAACTAATTTAAAACTCAAGATTATGAAGACCGTAGCTTTTTCCATCCTTGCCCTTGCAGGTTTCACTTTCCTTTTTTCATGTAAAAACGACGCCAAAAACAGCGAAGAAAACCAAACTGTTGAAACAGATTCCATTCCCGCAGCCACCACTCCTGAGGCGATGTATGTTACCGCTGTTAGTGGATTGACTTTGCGCGAGCACCCAAACTTACAAAGTGAAAAGCTTTCGGTAATGCCTCTTGGAACAAAAGTGAAAATTGTAAATGCCGAAGGTAAAACAACGATGAACGTAGGCGGAATTGATGGCGCGATGGATGAAGTTGAATTTAATAACCAAAAGGGTTTTGCCTTTAATGGTTTTCTGTCGAAATTTTTCCCTCCTGGGGAAGATGCTTCCGCAAAAAATTATGCTGAAGAACTAAAGAAAGATTTCCCAAATGTGAATTATTCCGAAGCAACGGGTGGTACTACAAGTAAACCTACAAAAACCGAAACACTTGTTTTACCAACTGATAAATGGCACGAAGCTTTTTTTACTGCCCAGCAACTTTTTAATATACCGAAGGAGTTTGCTTTTCCTAACCCAAAAGGATCTAACAGTGAAACCCAACAAAACGGCAACAAAAAGAAAACCGATTTTATTAGCGAGCTGCAGATTTCACGAAATGATAACAAACTTCAGAAAATAGTTTATAACTACAAAACCACAGGTTTTGGTTATACGGTAACTATTATCAAAGAAGCAGATGGAATGAAACTTGAAAAAGTTGAAGTTTCGGATTAGTTATTTAACCTGCGTAACCCGTAACGTATTTACCATCCCCTTATCCACAATAGGCATAGCTGCAAGATTGATTAAGTAATCGCCTTTGTGCACGTAGCCCTTTTCAAAAGCAATTCTGTTTATATCATCCACGGTTTCATCGGTGCTTACGTATTTGTCGTAATAAAACGCTTTAACGCCCCACAATAAATTCAAACGGGCTAGAATGCGTTTGTTACTGGTAAATGCCAAGATAAACGCAGAAGGTCGCCAAGCTGAAATCTGAAAAGCGGTATAGCCACTGTTGGTCAAAGTACAAATAGCTTGTGCTTCAATTTCATTAGCCATAAGCGAAGCGTGATAGCAAATTGATTTTGTAACGTAACGGTTGGTTTTAATTTGTGGTGGTTCTTGCGGTACGCGAATCAATTCAGAATTTTCTACGCTTTTTAGAATTTTTGTCATGGTTTTAATAACCGCCACAGGATAATTTCCAACTGAAGTTTCACCTGAAAGCATTACCGCATCTGCGCCGTCCATTACGGAGTTTGCCACGTCGTTTACTTCAGCACGGGTTGGCGTTAGCGAGGTTATCATCGTTTCCATCATTTGGGTAGCGATAATTACTGGAATGCGCGCACGTTTTGCGGTAAGCACCAATTCCTTTTGAATAAGAGGCACTTCCTCAGCTGGAACTTCCACGCCCAAATCTCCACGGGCAACCATCAAACCATCGCAATAAGCTACTATTTTGTCAATGTTTGCAACTGCCTCTGGTTTTTCAATTTTAGCGATTATAGGAATTTTATATTCCGAGTGTGCTTCTATCAAAGCCTGTAATTCCTTTAAATCTTCGGCGTGACGAACAAAGGAAAGCGCCATCCAATCAACTTTTTGCTGAATTGCAAAAATGGCATCTTCTTTGTCCTTAGCTGTTAATGCCGGAAGTGAAATATTGGTATTTGGAAGGTTTACGCCTTTTTTGGAACGCAGCGGCCCGCCTTGGATTACCATTACTTTTACTTCGTCCCTTCCATTGGTTTCAAGTACTTCAAAAATAAGTTTACCATCATCTAAAAGAACACGTTCGCCAGGTTTTACATCTCGTGGAAATTTGTCGTAATTCATGTAAACTTTTGTTTTGGTACCTTCAAATTCTTCACCTGTACAAAAGGAAAGTTCATCACCTGGTTGCACCACAACTTCTTCCTTCATCATACCAACGCGAAGTTTGGGACCTTGTAAATCGCCTAAAATAGCAACATTTATATCCAGTTCTTCGGAAAGTTTTCTGATGGTAGCAATGTTTTTTTTAACTGTTGCATAGTCTGCATGCGAAAAATTCACCCTAAAAACATCTACGCCTTCCAAAATCATATTTTTTAGAATTTCTTTAGTGGCAGTAGCGGGGCCAAGGGTGGCAACGATTTTTGTTCTTTTTTGATTTGACATTTAATCGAAAATTAAATTGTTCTTAGATTTTATGTTGTCCATTTCCAGTATATAGGCGGAAATGACTTGTTTTATTCCGTTTATTTCTGAAAGA
>JAGXGE010000039.1 GCA_024637015.1 Aequorivita sp.
GTTAGACGTTAGACGTTAGACGTTAGACGTTAGACGTTAGACGTTAGACGTTAGACGTTAGACGTTAGACGTTAGACGTTAGACGTTAGACGTTAGACGTTAGACGTTAGACAAAAATAAAAAAACTCCCAGTTTTTATAACTTGGGAGCTTTTTTAATGTTCCACTTATTTGTTTTTATTCTTCTTCCTTGTATTCGTCGTATAGAAAATTGTTGTAAGGAAAGCGAGTGGTGTGGATCTCCTTCACCTTTTCATAAACCAATTTTCTGAATTCACTAAAGTTTTCCTTGTTCAACGCAGAAATAAAGATAGCATCGCCATTTAATTTTGCCATCCAGGTTTGCTTCCATTCTTCTAAGGTGTAATGTGCTTTGGTTTTTTCAGTCATTAAATCGTCTTCCTCGATTTCTTCCGGATTGTAAACGTCAATTTTATTAAAAACCATAATTGTAGGCTTATCTGCACTTCCTATTTCCTCAAGAATTTTATTCACCGAATCTATATGATGCTCAAAAGAGGCGTGGCTTATATCCACAACATGAAGCAATAAATCTGCCTCCCGAACCTCATCCAGCGTACTTTTGAATGATTCCACAAGTTGTGTTGGCAATTTCCTTATGAATCCAACAGTGTCTGTAAGTAAAAAAGGAAGATTTCCTATAACAACCTTCCGAACCGTTGTATCCAGAGTTGCAAAAAGTTTGTTTTCGGCAAAAACATCGCTTTTGCTAATTACGTTCATCAATGTAGATTTCCCCACGTTTGTATAACCAACCAACGCCACACGAACCAATGCACCACGATTGCCTCGCTGCACATCCATTTGTCGGTCAATTTTTTTTAACTTTTCCTTTAGCAAAGCAATACGGTCGCGAACAATACGCCTGTCTGTTTCAATTTCCGTTTCACCAGGACCACGCATCCCAATACCTCCACGCTGGCGCTCCAAGTGAGTCCACATTCCCGCAAGTCGTGGTAGCAAATATTGATATTGCGCAAGTTCAACTTGTGTCCTGGCATAACTAGTTTGAGCTCTTTGGGCAAAAATATCCAAAATCAAATTGGTGCGGTCCAATACTTTACAATCCAACTCTTTCTGGATATTCTTTTGTTGGCTTGGTGAAAGTTCATCATCAAATATTACCACTCCCACCCCTTGTTCTTCCACAAAGTTTTTTACATCTTCCAGCTTTCCTTTACCGATAAAAGTTTTCGGATTGGGGACATCCATTTTTTGGCTGAAGCGTTTCAAAACCTCGCCACCAGCAGTGTAAGCCAAAAATTCAAGTTCGTCGAGATACTCGTTGGCTTTCTCTTCGTCTTGATTCTGTGTAATCAGCCCGATTAAAACTGTTTTTTCGTAAGAAATGTCCGTTTGCTCTATCATAAAGTAATTTATAACGCAAATGTACAAAACACTTGGTTAGAGTTTTTTGTACTTTACAAGCAATTAACAATTATAATCCATTCATTATTAAAAATGAAAAACCTTTACACAGTTGCATTCTATAATCTTGAAAATCTTTTTGACACAGTAAATGACCCAAATATTTTGGATGACGATTTTACACCCGGAACCGAAATGGATTGGAATGAAAAACGCTACAACACAAAACTTAAAAAACTAGGACGCATCATTTCTCAGATTGGTTATAAAGAAACCACCAACCCACCTGTACTTTTGGGTGTTGCCGAGGTTGAAAACGAAACAGTGCTTAAAGGTTTAGTCAATTCAAAATTTCTGAAAAACAAAAATTATGGTTATGCACATTTCGATTCGCCAGATGAACGGGGAATTGATACCGCCCTGCTTTTCAGAAAAAATTATTTTGAAGTGCTGCACAAAGAAGCCATCACGCTACTAGTAAGTAACGAAGAAGGCATCCGCGATTTTACGCGTGATATACTATATGTGAAGGGCAAACTTGAACGCGAAATTGTACATATTTTAATAAATCATTGGCCATCGCGGCGCGAAGGAGTTGAAAAAACAAATCATAAACGCGTGACTGCAGCAATAAAAAATCGAGAAATAATTTCTAACATTACTACAGACAATCCGCAAGAAAAAATAATCGTGATGGGAGATTTCAATGACGATCCAAACAGCGAAAGTTCAAAAATTCTTGCTGGTGAAGACTTTTATAACCCAATGGAACTTTTGCTCACCAAATATTCTGGAAGTTTAAATCATCAACACTCGTGGAATCTTTTTGACCAGATATTAATTTCAAACAGTTTTTTGATGCAGCACGAAAATTCTTTTCAATATGAAAAAGCTAATATTTTCAACATTCAAGAGTTGAAGGAATTTAAGGGAAAATTTAAAGGCAATCCGTTCAGAACCTATATAGGGCCTCACTATCTAGGAGGGATAAGCGACCACTTTCCGGTATTTTCAATTTTTTCAATAAAAAACTAAGCAGAAAATTTTAAGAAAAACCTATAAATTTTCATATATTTCGGTGTTAAATAAAAGTTAACAGACAATTAATTATAATAACCTCCAACAAAAACTTTATGAATAAAAAATTACCTCTCTATTTACAAAGTTGTCAGCATTATTTTAAAGATAACTTTAAACGAAACGTTCTTTTACTTTTTAGTTTCCTTACAATATCTGTTTCGGCATTTGCACAAGGGCCAGGATGTCCAAATGTTTATGCCGGAGATGATTTGGAGCTAGACTGTGGCGAGCCTTGTACAGACCTTACTGCAAGTTTTCTTGACACTGGAGAAACCACCAGTTATGGCGTTTCTTCCATTCCTTATGCCCCACCTTTCCCGTTTACGGGAGGTACGCCTGTATCTGTGAATACAGATGACATATGGTCGAGTGCCATCCAATTACCCTTCGATTTCTGCTTTTTTGGCCAGACCTATTCTCAAATGATTATCGGTTCTAACGCTGTGGTTTCGTTTGATTTAGCAAACAATCCCCCCAACGGCTATTGTAATTGGTCTTTTGATGAATCCATCCCCGATCCTAATTTATTTTTCACAACTATTTTTGGGCCTTATATGGATGTTGATCCATCAGTAGGTGGTTCTGGACAAATAAATTGGACCGTTTTTGGTGAATCACCGTGCCGAACCATGGTTGTCAATTTTCCAAATATCCCATATTTTAGCTGCAATAACCTAACCCTAACTTCTCAAATTGTTATTTATGAAACCACCAATGTAGTGGAGATATATGTAGAGGACCGGCCAAATGGCTGTAGCTGGAATGACGGAAATGCTGTATTGGGAATTCAGAACCAGAATGGAACCGTCGGTTATACAGCTCCGGGAAGAAACACTGGAGACTGGAGCGCTTCAAACGAAGCCTGGCGTTTTACGCCCAATGGTGCATCAAATGTTGTTTTCTCATGGTTGGATTCCAGCGGAACTGTTATCGGCAACGATACAACTATTAATGTATGCCCAACAGATCCCTCAACAACTTATACTGCTCAAGCTGTTTATACCAATTGTAATGGAGATGTGGTTACTGAAACCGATGATGTTATTATAACAAGAATAGACTCCTTTTCAGTCAATCTTGGTGGAGACCAAGAACTTTGTGATTCCCAAAGCTATGATATTACAGCCGAAATAATTGACGGTAATCCTGCGGATGCAACTTTCCTTTGGAATACCGGTGAAACCACACAAACCATTACAGTGACCACCTCTGGAACCTATACCGTTGAGGTTACTATTGGTGATTGTACTATTATCTCTTCAGTAGTTATCAACTTTAACGAACTTCCTCTAATTGAACTGGGAGATAACTTTGAAACCTGTTTTAATGAACCCGTGGTTTTAGACGCTTCCCCTTCAAATTATAATCCTGCTGATGCTACTTATGAATGGAGCTTGAACGGCGTTGTGTTGGCTGGAGAAACAAACCCAACCCTTAATGCAACCCAATATGGTGTTTATAGCGTTAACGTTATTGTGGGTGGATGTTTGGCTACAGATGAAATAACCATTTCGCAACAGGAACTTCAAGTGTCATTGGGAGATGATTTTTCTTCCTGCTTTGAAGTACCCGTAACCCTTACCGCTGAAGCAATAGATTATGATCCAACCCTTGCGACTTATGAATGGAGTTTGAACGGCGCTATTCTTGCTGGCGAAACAAGCCAAACACTTGACATTACCCAGCCAGGCAACTATTCAGTTACAGCAACTGTTGGTTCTTGTATAACAACAGACAGTGTTTTGGTAAATTTGGGAAGTATAGAAGTAACAGTAAACGATGATTTTCAAACCTGTTTTGACTCTCAAGTAGTTTTGGAAGCGTTGCTTTCTGTTCAAAATCCTAATGCAAATTACGAATGGAGCCTTGACGGAACCATTTTAGTTGGCGAAACCAATTCCACATTAATAATTACCGAAATAGGGACCTATACCGTAACGGTAAATGTTGGAAGCTGCACTGCATCAGATAGCGTGATGGTCACTTATAGAGATGATCTGGAAGTATCTGTTGGAGCAGATTTCACTACCTGTCCAAACGAGCCTCAAACCATAACAGCCAATACAGCGGAAGAAGGTGTAACGTATCAATGGTTCCTAAACGGAAGTCCACTTGCTGGTGAAACTAACAGTACACTCGATTTTTCAGTGGAATCCGGAACCTTGGGCGCACAAACCTATAGCGTTGTAATTTCTTTAGGAGGTTGTACGGGCACAGATTCAGTGGATGTTAGTTTGTACGCTGTTGGAAACTGTGTAATTTCAGAAGGAATTTCACCAAACGGAGATGGTTACAATGATTCGCTGGACCTTACATTCTTAAACGACAGAACCGGAATCAATAAACTCCAACTCTTTAACAGATTGGGAACTCTGGTTTTTGAACAGAACAATTACATAAAGGAATGGTCTGGACAAACCAACGATGGCGAGAATCTTCCAACCGGGACTTATTTCTATGTAATTGACCTTGCAGGTAATGATGCTGTCTATGGCTCACAAGCCACAGGTTGGATTTATCTTAACCAGAAAGCTAACTAAAAACCATAAAATACTTTTTAACTACCAAATAGATAAAAATGAAAAAACATATATATATTCTAATTGTATTGATGGCAGGGTTGCTCTTTCAGGAAGCAAAGGCGCAGCAAGACCCTCAATACACCCAGTACATGTACAATATGAACGTGGTGAACCCAGCTTATGCAGGATCCAAAGAAAGTCTCTCCCTCACCGCACTTTACAGAAATCAGTGGTCTGGTTTAGACCAAAATCCAGTGACCTTCACATTTGCGGCACATTCGCCAATAAGCGATAAAATAGGTCTCGGTCTTTCCGCAATAAAAGACGAATTAGGGCCTATTAAGGAAACTAATGTTTTTGCAGACTTTTCCTATACACTTCAATTGGGAAGCACCATAAAACTTGCTTTGGGTCTTAAAGCCGGCGCAACCTTTCACGATGTAGGACTTTCAAGTTTGGAATTACAGGATCCAAACGATCCCTTCTTTTCCGAAGACATAAACAACACCTATCCAAATATTGGTGCCGGTGCTTTTCTTTATGGCGAAAAGTTTTATTTGGGATTGTCTGTTCCAAATATGTTGAAATCGGTTCACTTGGATGAAAATGGAATCAAGTATGGTTCTGAAACCAATCATTACTTCGCAACAGCTGGATATGTTTTCCAGGTTTCGGAAAACTTCAAATTGAAACCTTCCGTAATGGTTAAATCTGCCTTTGATGCGCCCGTTTCTTATGACGGAAACCTGAACGCACTATTCTATGATAAGTTTGAACTTGGAGCATCCTACAGACTGGACGATTCCTTCAGTGGCTTGATTGGGTTTCAAATTACCCCAAACATCCGCGTTGGCTATGCTTATGACCACGTAACATCCGACATTAAAACAGTAGGTCCAGCTTCGCACGAAGTGGTGCTGACTTTCGACCTATTCTTTAAGCCACGTGTTTTACGTTCACCAAGATTCTTCTAATAACCAAACTAATTTCATTTAAGATGAAAAAAATATACACTATACTTCTACTTATCGCGGTTAGCACTACAATGGTTACCGCCCAAAATAGTAAAACAAAAAAGGCCGATCAATATTACGATAGGCTCCAATATACAGACGCTGCCGAAGCATACCAAAAACTGCTGAAAAAAGGCGAAGGCAGCACATACGTTTTTGAACGTTTGGGAAACAGCTATTACTTTATAAACGATACCAAAAAAGCCGAAACCTATTATAAAAGAGTCATAAAAAAGAAGGATGTTGATCCAGAAACGGTTTACAATTATGCCCAATCTTTAAAAGCAAACGGCAAGTATGGCGACTATAATACGTTTATGAAGCAATTCGCGCAAATGAAACCCAGCGATTCCCGTTCTGTGGAATTTATGAAAAACCCAGACTATCTTCCGGCAATTATTGACGAAAATTCACAGAAATATGCTGCCACAAATCTTGATGCCTTGAATTCAAAATACTCAGATTTTGGAGGAATGGTTGTGGGGAAAGATTTCTATTTCACTTCTGCGAGAAATACTACCGGCAAAAAATACGGCTGGAACGAAGAGCCTTTTTTGGACATTTACAAAGCCTCAATGGTTGGCGGTGTGGAAAAGAATGAAATTTCCCTGAAAGGCGACGTAAACACAAAATACCACGAAAGTACTGTTGCTATTACAGCAGACGGAAAACGCATGTATTTTGACCGAAACGATTACTACAACGGAAAATACAAAAAAAGCGAAGAAGGCATTAGTCAATTAAATATCTATTATGCAGAGAACGTTGATGGCCAGTGGAAGGACGTACAATCTGTCTCTTTCAATAGCCACGATTTTTCTACTAGTCATCCTGCCCTGAGCCCAGACGGAAGTACTCTGTATTTTACCAGCGACCGTCCCGGCGGAAAAGGAAAGGCAGATATTTATAAAGTTTCCATTTCAAAAGACGGTTCTTTTGGCAATCCTGAAAATTTGGGAAGCAACATCAACACCGAAGGAAAAGAAGGTTTCCCATTTGTGGATTCAAACGGAACGCTTTATTTCTGTAGTGATGCGCATTTGGGAATGGGCGGTTTGGATGTTTTTGCTGCGGAAGCAAACGGAAATAATTTTGGCGAAGCCAAAAATCTTGGTCTTGGCGTTAACAGCAGCGAAGACGATTTTGCATATTCTTATGATCCAGCTTCGGAGGAAGGTTACGTTTCTTCCAACAGAAAAGGCGGAAAAGGAAGTGATGATATTTATAAAATCAAAAAACTTGACATTTGCGATGTTATCCTGAACGTTATTGTAGTTGATGCAAGCAACGACGAGCCAATAGCAGGTGCTCAATTGGATCTTTTTGACAATCTTGAAAACAAACTGAAAAGTCAAACTACAGGAGCCAATGGAATAGGCAAAATAACCGCAGCATGTGACCAAGATCACGTTGTTCAGGCTTTCAAAGCAGGCTATGAGAGTAATGCCGAAACGGTAGCTTCTTCCAAAGAAGGCGAAAAGAGCATCCGCATTGCACTACGTCCAATAGACGATATTGTGGAAGGCGATCTGGTAAAACTAAGCCCAATTCTTTTCGACTTTGACAAACACAACATCAAGCCACAAGCAGCATTTGAGCTGGATAAGTTAGTAGAACTAATGAAGAAAAATCCAGAAATAGTTATTAAAGTGGAGGGCCACACGGACAACCGAGGCACGGATTCCTACAATATGGACTTGTCTGAAAGACGTGCGCGAAGCACTGTACAATATGTAATTTCAAAAGGAATTGCTAAGGACAGAATAAGCGGAGAAGGTTTTGGTGAATCTAAACCTGCAATAGACTGCGGTAACAACTGTACCGATGAACAATATCACAAAAACAGACGTTCCGAATTTATTATTGTGAAAAAATAAGGAACCAATTGATATAAACTGGTAACCAACCAGAGAAAAAACTCTTGCTTAACCCATACTTTTGGGTTTTGCGAGGGTTTTTAATATCCTATTCCATGGCACGAAATAAAAAATTTATAAATATTTATACTGATGTCCGATTAAAAACAATATGATGTCCCTAAAGGACATTTATTTAATTGATACTGGTTGATTTCCAATATTTTGCCCCGATGAAGCAATATGCCGTTAGGCATTTAATATGGGTAATAAAAATAGAAACCCTCCAAAATCCAGTCCCTTAGGGACTGCATACGTTATAGAGATTCCGTAATTGGGCGTTACTTTTATCGGACAACAATGAAATATTTAAATAAATTAATCTGAATTGATAACAATTTCATCAAATTCATAAGTTCCATCAAAAGCTTCATCACCACTACCCACATACTTTAAGGCGATATAAGCGCTTCCTTCAATACAATCAAGATCAACATTGCCTGAAGGGAACCAATTGCCAAAGGCATCACTGTCCTGCGTAATGTAAGCTGCAGAAAGTATGTCCCAAGTGGCAGAAATAATATTATCGGGATTTCCATCCCAATCAGTTGATATAAATAATTCCAATGTACTTCCGTCCGCAAAACTATTTGAGGTTTTAAAGTTCAGCGTTTCGCCTTCTTGGGCATCAAAATTTATTTTGGGTGTGATGAGCCATGCTATGTTGCTGGAATCTCCAGAGTTGTAGGCTTGCATTCTGGCAGAGATCCCAAGAGATGGACTGCTGCCTGTTGAAGTGAAGGCTTCCCATTGTTCTGAACCAGCTTCAATATAATTAGTCCAACCGTTTCCAGAGATGGGATCGCCTGGAGATTGTGTTTCAAAAAAATCGCTAAAAAGTATATTAGTTCCCGTGGTTTCGGCAAGACCACAATCAATTTCGGCTGGATCGCAACGTTCTTCACTTTCAAAATGGATTGTAGAAGGATCACTGACGGTAATGTTGAAGTTTTCGCCATAGAAGTCGTAAGTCAAAATTGCATCCATATACCCGCTTCCATCGGGGAGAAGTACCGCTTTAAAATCGGCATAGGTACTTGTGCTGAAGATTACAGAATATCCTGTGGCGCAACTTTCAAGTTTACGTTCTCCATCAAATTGATCGCCAGGCTCCGCAGCAAAAGTTTTGCGATTGTCACCCAATGCATCGTGGCGGTCAAATTGAACATCCGTTAAGCGCACAAAAAGGTTGGTTTTATCATCAGAAAAATCTAGAATAGTAATGGGAAGTGCTTCTATACTTGCAACATCCACATCACGGATTAGAAAATCGAAGATAGCAGACTCTGCAATTTTATTGATATTTGTTCCATCTCGAATTCCAAGAGTTAAAACTCCACTATTAAAACCGACAGTCAAGCCATCAAGTTTTACATATACTCTTCTTCCAAATTCAAAAGAGGTAAAAAGCGGGTTCGCGTCAAGTAATATTTTCACACCGGTATTCGGGTTTGATGAACTGTTCTGAATAATTAGTTCTTCAAAAAAGTTTCCACCCTCATCACTGGAAATTACATAACCAGTAATGTATTTGTTGGTTTCTTCCAAAGTTAAAATTGCATCCGGATTTTCAGTATTCGTTTGTTCCTGTAGCAATAAACTTCTTAAAGATGAAATTTCAATAACGCTATTTGGATCAATATCGGGCGCAATAATTTCAGTATTTGGCACATCATAATCATCGCTTTTCACGCAAGAAAGTATTGTTATTAAAGCGAAGAATAGCGTAAATGGTTTGTAAAATTTTCCTGTTTTCATCACTCAAGTATTTAATTGTTAAAATCTTACGTAAACATTTACGTAATAAGTGGCGCCGTAGCCAAAGAAATATCTGCTGCCAAAAATTGGCGTGTTTCTGTTCTGGTCTTCCTGTACTTTTTTATAATCCGCCAATCTGGAATCTTCAAATCCACCCGTTTTGTAGTTTTGATCAAGGACATTGCTAACGGTGGCAAAAAACCCAACGTAATAACCTTTGATTCTCCACGATTTTCCACCAACAATATTTACGAGCATATATTCCCCGAAATCTTCTTGCTTTAAAAGGGTTTTGGCCACTTCGGGATCATAATCGCTATAAGTTTGGCCATCGCCGTCAAAAGTAAAAGCGTCTGATCTTCGCAACGTGCTCACATCGATATATGCGTTTGAAAAATAGTTGCCAGTAATTCCAACCCACCAAAAATCTGGGTCGCGATATTCAATACCAAATTGGTACGCTCTTTCGGGACCGCCGGCTACCTGATAGTTTTTCAGTTTTGTGGTTTTATCGCCGAAAGTAAGAATGTCGAAATCATCGCTCGTTAAATATTGACTTGGATTATTTGTGTAAACATTTTCGCCAAAAGCAGCCGCCGCTTTCAGTTTGAAGGTGGGGGTTACTTGTGCTTCAACGCCCAATTCAGCACCAATTTTTCGAGTGTCGATTCCAGTAATCACCTCCTGCACAAAGGCATATCCGTCTTTATAACCTTGGGCAGATTCAGTAAAGAAAAAATTAATATCCGTTTGGTTTTGGATTGTGTTGTAATATCCAGTAAGGCGAGCTTTTACTACTGGTGAACGGAAAATATAGCTCAAATCCACATTCTGTATCTTTTCAGAATCAAGCCCAATGACTACTGCATTGCTCTGCCTTGAATTGCTGAAAGAGTTTCGAAGTGTAGGCGCTTTGGTGAAATAGCCAGCATTAAAATCAACCAAATGTCTTCCTGTGATTTTATAAAGTACGCCAGCCTTACCTCCAAAATTGGTAAAACTCAGTTTTTCACTTTCTCCAAGCGAAAGATTTCCCGGAAAGTTTCCATTTTCGAAAAGACCGTTGCGTTGGTAACTGGTTTGCGAAGCAGTTGCAGCAAAATATAAATCTGTGCGACTATATTTAAACTGCCCCTGTGCAAATCCTGAAATAACCGTTGCATTTAATTCATAATTATACTTATAGCGATCGCCTTCGGTTACAATTCGGTTTCTGTTTTGCAAATCGCTTTGGGCCACATCGCCTATAATTGTATTATTTATTCCTTCGGCAAAATAATCTATGTCCAAATAGCCTGTTCCGCCTAAAAGATCGTTTAGTTCTGCAAAGTTTTCGCTTTTTAAATTACGATAGCTTAAGTTTCCGTTTAGTGTAATATTTTCATTAATCTGGCTACTGAAAATTGTATTCGCCATTAATTGGATATCGTCCTGTCTATCTTCTTGAATGGCATATATTGAATTTCCGCCATTGTTCTTTGCGATCCTATTGGCTTCGTAAAGCAAATTCCAATCTAATTGTCCGTTATTAATAAATTCTTGTTCTGCCAAATAAGCAAGCTCATAATCATAAGCCGTTGGACTTTCAAATCGAAGAAAATAACTGGGCAAACGTTGGTAATAATTAGGGTATGGATTACGGGCACCACCAATATATGCCTGTTGGCCATCAACTTCAATCAAACGGGTTCCACCATAATCAATTCGGGTATTTCCAATTTTTCCAAACTGATAGCCCATGTTGGTATTCAAAGAAGTTTTATCGCTTATATTCCAAAAATGGTTGAGCATAATCACTGGTTCCTCCACGGTTTTCATTTTTGAATTCCGAACATCGCCATTTTGATAGCCCCAATTTGGATTGTAATCAATTCCTTTAAAATTTTCAACCTCATCAGTGATGGGAGCAGATTTTCCACGTTGGTTCGGCGTGTAAAATGCGGTAAAATTAAGGCTACTGTTTTCGCCGAAACTTTTCTCAACGGAAGTGAAAAAGGAATTGGCATCATAAATAGTTCCTTCCTGAAAACCACCTTCACCAAAACGTCGGGAAAGCAAAACTGAATAGGCCCACCCTTTTTTACTTTGCCCACTATTATAGGAACCCATCACACGGCCGCGATAACTTCTGTTTGAAGTTGCATACGAAACCCTTCCTCCCTTCCGATACTGCGAAGCGCGCATAATAATATTTGTAGTTCCTGCAACATCTCCAAAAGTATAGTCATTGGCCTGCAAACCCATCGAAAACTCCTGGTTACGCTGCACATCGTTCAAGCCGCCCCAATCTGCCCATTGCGGACGGCCATCGTATTGCTTGTTCATTTCTAGACCGTTGATAAGCACTTTCCCATTGGCATTATCAAAACCGCGGGGATTGAAAAAAGTAGTGCTGAAATCATAGGCCGCTGCTCTCAAAAAAACATCATCGGAGGCTTGCAAAAGACCAGAAACATTATAGGATGTTCCATCATCATCATTCAATTCATTATCTGAAAGGCTGATAACGCCTATTTGCTGCTCCACTTCGCGTAGATCAATCTCCATTAAAATAGGGTCCAAATTAATTGGAGCATCGTTCCTTATAATTATTGGTAGCTTTAAAGTTATATAGCCTACTTTTGAAATTATAAGTATTTGTTGTCCCTGCGGAAGATTTTCCTGAAGGAAATAAAATTCGCCCAAAGCGTTAGTTACGGTATTGAAGATACTTGCCTGAATGTTTATTTCAACATCCGGAATGGGCTCATAGGAATTGGTTTCCAGTACCCGCCCTTTCACAATGGCCTCTTGGGCAAATGAAGATATTCCGCCCAAAAAAACCACACAACCGATAAAAATGAAGCATTTCATCTTTAAATGTAATTTTAATATTGGGGAGATTTTTCTGGGAAGAGTATAAATTTAATAAAAAAATTATTATATATGTAATAAAATTGTTAACTTTTTACTTTATATGTTTTATTTGATGGTGAGAAAGCTTTTTCGATATCCTGTTTTTTTGTGTTTATTCTATATTACCTTTTCATTTTCCCAAACAGAAAAAGAGTATAAAATAAACACGATTGCTTTTTACAACCTAGAAAATTTATTTGACTACGATGATGACCCAATCACTTTTGACGATGACCGCACGCCTGAAGGAAAAGATCATTGGACGCAGGAAATTTACCAGGCGAAGTTGGCCAATATGGCAAAAGTTATTTCTGAAATCGGGGAGGATGTTACTGGAAATCCGCCTGTAATTATTGGAGTAAGCGAAATAGAAAACCGCCGTGTGCTGGAAGATTTGCTAAACCAAAAACCTTTGGTAAATAAAGACTACGGCATTGTGCATTTTGATAGCCCAGACAGGCGAGGCATAGACGTAGCCTTACTTTATCAGAAAAAATTATTTACACCTATCTCCTCCAAAGCTTATGAATTGTTCTTGTATAATGACAACGACCGAACAAAGCGCGTTTATACCAGAGACCAACTTTTGGTAAGCGGAATGCTTGATGGTGAAAAAATACATATAATTGTTAACCATTGGCCTTCCCGAAGTGGTGGGGAAGAAAGAAGCCGTCCAAAGCGTATAAAAGCCGCACAACTCAATAAACACATAATAGATTCATTGTTCAGCGAAGATCCGTATGCAAAAATTATAACTATGGGCGATTTGAATGACGACCCAATAAACCCTAGTGTAAAGGATATATTGAAAACAAAAAGCGAAAAAGAAGATTTAAAGCTAAAGGAGCTATACAATCCAATGGAGGATATGTACAAAAAGGGAATGGGCACATTAGCATATCGCGATGCTTGGAATCTTTTTGACCAAATAATAATGTCAACCGAACTGACCAAAAAGGATTATTCTTCCTATCGTTTTTACAAAGCGGGAATTTTCAACAAAACTTATTTGACAACCCCACGTGGACAATATAAAGGATACCCTTTCCGAAGTTTTGTGAATGGCTTTACGGGTGGTTATAGCGATCATTTTCCCGTTTATATCTATCTTATCAAGGAAAAAATTTCCAGAAATTAAATTTTAAAGTTGAAACCACTGGCTCCACGGGATTCTACTAAGCATTAAAACCAAAGCAATGGTGTAGAATATTGCCAAAGTCTTAAATTTTCCACTGGAAAGCAGTTTCTTTTTGTGTTTTGAATATCCGATCGTAATAAAAATTACCGTCAAAATCATAACCATTGGGTGTTCCACTGCGTAAAGACGGGCTTCTGAATCTTTCATTACTGCACCCATTCCAGAATTGGTAATATTTTGCAATCCCAATGGGGAAACAAAATATAAAATTAGCCCTATCAATACCTGAATGTGTGTAACAATAAGTGCGAAAAGGGAGATTCTAAAATCTTTTGCCCCATATTCTCTTTTTGAGAAAAAACCCACAAGGGCATTCAATGTTGCCAATACTACAACAAGAAGCACTAAATAAGCCCAATAGGAATGTATAAATTGAATAGTTGTGTACATATGTATTTTTTTAAATGTCCTTCAAAGATAGGTTATTTATATAAAAAGAAGTCCTGGAATATTCTTCCAGGACTTCTTAGTTAATTTAAAATTTAATGCTTAGAAATTAAAACGGACGCTGGTATTCCAAGTAGTTCCAAAACCAAAGAAAACACGGTTTCGGGTTGAAATTCCATCATACGTAGTATCTCCATCGCCAGCAAATATATTGGTTTCAGACTCTGAAATATATGTTTCATTTAAAACGTTATTAACGTTTAAACGGAAAACCAAATCCTGATTATTGATAAAAGGTACGCTCCACGATAAGCCCGCATCCAACAATCCATAACTTGGAAGTTCCAAAGATCCATCATTATCGGCAGTTGCAAAATCTGTGGCGTTTATTGAAGCGTAAAGATTGTCTGCAAAACGATAGTTGGCATCAACTTTTAGATTTTCCAAAATATGAACAGCTGTACCCAAGCTAGCCGTAAATTGTGCTGCATCACCTACTTTAATGTCATCCAAATACAATGTGCCAACACTCTCTTGTCCGTTCACAATAATAGGTTGGTTGCTTTCATCAAAAAAAGATGCCGAAACGTCACCTTTATAGCGCCAGTCTCCATATGAAACCATACCCATAAATTCAAGTACGCTATTTACACGAGCAGTAAAATCAAATTCAGCACCCATATGCACTTGCTTTATGCCCTGAAGGTTAGCAGTTCCACGAACATCATCTCCTGTATCATCTGGAGTATTGTTTACATCTATATTCTGTGAAATGCTTGAAAATCTATCAGCCCAACTTGTGCGATACAAATTAAGGTTTGCACGGAAACCTCTTGTTCTAAATCCGTATCCAATTTCAGTTCCAATAATTTTTTCGTTTTTAAGATCAGTATTCACCTCATTGGAAACAAAGCTTGGGAAAACTGCATCAAATAACGGTTGTTTTGAATAGTAACCAGCATTCGCAAAGATGTTGCTTTTTTCATCAATATTAAAGTTAACTCCTCCTTTCACATTTCCTCCCAAGATATTTTCAACATCTGACTCTTGTTCTGGATCTGAATCCAAATAGTTGAAATAATCGATTCTCTGGAATCCTTGATTTGAAACCGCACCTTGGATAAACGCAGAAATAGCATCTTGTGAATATTCCAATTGCCCAAAAGCTCCAAGCCAACTTACTTTACCGTCATTGTAATAATCAATTTTTTCTTCGTCATCTATACTTTTGAAAACGTTAAGTGTATTACCAACGGTAGGCTTATAGGTTTCATTTAAAAACCTGTAAGGGTTATTTATGTTATCGCTGTCTACATATGTATCACCACCTAAAAGATCTACCAGTCTTCTATAGTGATACCCTGTGTAGGAACGTAAATCAACTCCTAGATCCACTGTTAATGATTCGCTCAATTTTGTTTCGAAGCTAGATATTAAACCAAACCAGTTGTGTGAGTTTACGGAAGATCTTTGTGAGATACCATTTTGCGGGCCTCTTACAAAACCATTATCATCAACAAAAGAAGAGCTGCTGCTGTTTCCATTTACAAAAGCACCTTGAAAGGCACCACCACCGCCTGTATATCCTTGTCTCGGGCCGCCAAAATCTGGAATGTTGGCTCCGTTGTTCCATGCAACAATGTCATCAACCCTAATGATACCGTTCTCATTTTTGAAAACACTCGAAAAAGATTGTTGTCCGTTAATTCTACCTATTGACCCAATAGATCCACCACGACCAAAGGAGGCGTATGCAGAAGTACTAAGTTTTGATTTTTCACCAATAATCCAATCCCAGTTTAAGGATGCCAATGGTTTGTGATAAAAGTTTCCCCCAAAGGTAAATTCCTGACCATTGCGTATACCCCAATCACTATTGTATTTAATACGTGGTTCCCCATCTTTGCCATATTTTATGTATTCATCCAACGATGGCGCAAAACCACGTTGATTGTGTTGCTGCGGTGCTCCAGTAAGCGTAAATTCAAATTGGTGTTTGTCACTTGGTTTGAAACCAACTCCAATATAATAGTTGTAGCCTTCAAACTTGGTACCATCTACATATCCATTCCCTTCAGTTCTACTTACCAAGAAAGAGCCAGACCAGCCGTTTTCTGAAAGACCTGTTGAATAAGAGACTACATTTTTTAAATAATTATCATTCCCAACACTTCCTGAAAAAAATCCGCCTTGCTTTCTATCAGCACTGCGCGTTACAACATTTATGGTTCCACCAACAGAAGAAACCGTAAGTTTTGAAGAACCTAAACCTCGCTGTACTTGAATAGCAGAGGCAACATCCGAAAGACCAGCCCAGTTACTCCAATACACAACTCCATTTTCCATATCATTAACTGGAATACCATTAATAAGGACAGCAGAGTTTTGAGTGTCGAAACCACGAATGTTTATACGTGCATCTCCATATCCACCTCCTTGCTTGGTAGCATAAATAGAAGGAGTATTATTTAAAATTTCAGGAAATTCCTGTGATCCAAGTTTTTCTTGAATTTCTGCAGCACGAATGGTTGAAACAGCAACCGGAGTTTGACGATCCTTTGCTATATCAACTACTCCAGAGGCAGTAATAACAACTTCCTGCAATGCATTTGCATCAGGCAATAAGACAATTTCCCCCATTTCAAGGGCATTGTTTTGTAAAGTGTAAGAAACTGTTTTAGTCTCATAACCAACGAATGAAATTGAAACATTACCAGAATTTTTAAGAGCCTTCAAGGTAAAATTTCCATCAAAATCGGTGATTGCACCATTTGAAGTGCCAGCTTCTATAACATTGGCACCTGCCAAAGGCATTTGGGATTCCGAATCAATTACTGTTCCAGTAACCGTTCCTTGTGCAAAGGCAGAAAACCCGCTTAATAATAAAATAAGAAGTAATAATTTTCTCATGAGTTTGAGTTTTGGTTTTAAATTTCGGCAAATTTACAATCTTAAATAACCTCAAACCAACAAAATTGGTTAAGAAATCTTTAAGAGAAATAATTGAGAATAAAATTAAAATTTAATGCTTAAACACCTGATTTTGTTAGAGTTATTTAATAACAAGGTTATTAACATATTAAGCTAAGGTAAAATTAAAAGGAGATACAGTCCAATTTATCCTTCATTGGAAGCAGATTTGCGAAATATTGTTCGTGTAATGCTTTGGGAAGTGGCTGCGAAAATGGAGTGTCTTCTTTAAATGGATCTACTTCTTTTCCGTTTTTCCAAAAACGATAACAAACGTGAGGGCCGCTGGTATTTCCAGTCATCCCTATCCAGCCAATTAGGTCGCCCTGGCTCACATGCTGTCCAACTTTTACGTTTCTGGATTTCATGTGAAGATATTGGGTTTCGTAAGTGCCATTATGTTTAATTTTTACATAATTACCATTACCGCCTCTTCTTTCAGATTTTGTTACAACACCATCAGCCGTAGCCAAAATGGGCGTTCCTATTGGGGCCGCAAAATCAGTTCCGCGATGCGGACGAAGTTTGAAGCCATAATATTTTATTCGTCTATTAGGATTGTAACGTGAAGATATTCTACTGAATTTTACGGGGGCCTTTAAAAAAGCACGTTTTAAATTGTTGGCCAATTCATCATAATAGCCAGAAACCTTTTCCAAGGAATCTGAAGAGAACTTAAACGCATAAAGCGGTTTGCCACGATGTTCAAAATAGGCAGCCTTTATTTCTTTAAGTCCTCCAGGAATGGTATCATCAATAAACTTTTCAGTATAGATAACTTTAAAACGATCGCCGGGCTGAAGTTTAAAAAAGTTGATGGTCCATGCGTATATATTCGCCAGTTGGTCCGTCATATATGGGCTTAAATTCTGTTCTTCCATAGTTGCGGATAGCGAACTGGTTATTATTCCAGACGCTTCGCGTTCTTCATAGCGAACTGGTTTTTGACTGTTGTATATAGAAAGAGTATCCCTAAAATCCACTACGGCATAGTCCACCGTGTTGGTTTCATAGATAAAAACCTGAGTTTTGTTTAGCGAATCTTTGGAAGTGAGCAGTACATAAGGCTTTCCCACTACTATTTTGCGCACGTCAAAACTATCACGGAATTTGGTGGCCACTTCCATTATTTTTTCCTGTGAAACTCCGTTTGCAAAAAGAATATCACCAAAAGTATCGCCCTTTCGAATAGTATCCCTTATTACCTTAAAATCATTGAGAATATAACCATACTGTTCTATAATTGGTTCTGTTACAACCTCCTTTGTCGCGGCTATTTCGTCTTTTTTATTTTCACAAGCTGTACTAAGCAGGATAAGTGTTAATGTGGCTAAAATTAAATTCTTCAATGGGGGAGTTTTTGGTATTATATTTATTGATTTGCTAATATTTTAAAGGAATGTTGCAATCCCTTAAATTCGGTCAAGGTTGCCTTTAGGGAACCTACAGCCAAATCTGCTTTTATAAGCAGCGGTATTTTATTGTTATCATCACTAATCCAAACAGTTAGACTTTCCTTTTCCTTAAAAACCCGTCCTGATTGTACATAAGGTCTAAAAATCAAGGTTCGAATGCGCCCAAAATTAGTATCTAAAATCTCTTTTCCAAGGAATTTTAACCTGAATTTGTAATTTTCTTTGTCAAAAAACATATTCATTTCCACCACATCGCCTTCTTTGATGTTTTCGGTTTCTAATTTGTTCCGAAGGAAATAAAACGCCGAGATCATATCCTGTGTTTCCTTTGGGAAAGAAAACACCGTGGTTTCATTCTTTTTTTTATCATTTACGGTTGCTCTATTCGTGGAGTGATTGAAATCAATCTGAATATCTTTGGTATAACCGCCTTCGTCAATTTTCCTTATAAAGCGGTATGGAATATCCTTGTCCTTGTCAATATAGGATTGATAATCGTCATTAACCTTAAAAAACCACTTTGAAACGCCTACGGTTTCGCCAAAGCCGCGGACGTGGAAAACATCCTTTCCGTTTATTGTGGCATTTTTTACATTTAGCGTTGCATATCCGGCTGTAACAAAACCATAATGAACACGAAATTTGAAATATTCACCATCGCCATAAGCCCTTTCTTGGGAAGAAAGAAAAAATATATTGCAAGAAAGAAATAAAAGCGTGAGCAGCTTTTTCATAGATAGAGACTTTGGGAGTTTATGGTTTTTAAAATACAACTACCATTCCAAAAAAATAAAACCCCATCTTCTTAAGACGATGGGGTTTTCCAATTGTTACATATTATAAAGTTCCTCGCTGTTCTTGTTCGCGTTCAATGGACTCAAAAAGTGCTTTAAAATTTCCGGCTCCAAATCCTTTTGCACCCATCCGTTGTATAATTTCAAAAAACAAGGTTGGTCTATCTTCCAAGGGTTTTGTAAATATTTGAAGCAGATAGCCTTCTTCATCGGCATCTATCATAATCGAAAGATTTTTTAACTCATTGATGTCTTCCTTCATCATTTTCATATGATCACCCAAGCGGCGGGGGATGTCGTCATAATAAGCTTGCGGCGGTGGCGGTAAAAATTCTATGCCGCGTTCTTTCAGCTGGCTTACGGTTTTTATAATATCGTCCGTTGCAACTGCTAAATGTTGTACTCCAGAGTCTTCGTAGAAATCTAGATATTCTTCAATCTGCGATTTTTTTATTCCTTTAGCAGGTTCGTTTATTGGGAATTTAATACGCCCGTTACCATTGCTCATCACCTTGCTCATCAATGCTGAATATTCGGTGTGGATTTGTTTATCATCAAACGAAAGGAAGTTTACAAAGCCCATTACGTCCTCATACCATTTTACCCACTTGTTCATTTGGCCCCAGCCTACGTTACCAACCATATGGTCTATATATTTAAGTCCCGTTGGAGTTGGGTTGTAATCACTTTTCCATTCACGGAAACCTGGAAGAAATTGTCCGTTGTAGTTTTTACGTTCCACAAAAATATGTACAGTTTCGCCATACGTATAGATTCCGCTTCGCACTACTTCACCGTGTTCCTCTTTTTCTACAGTGGGTTCCATAAAAGGTTTGGCACCACGCTTGGTTGTTTCTTCAAAAGCGCTGCGTGCATCTTCAACCCATAGAGCAATAACTTTTACACCATCACCATGTTTCACAATATGGTCGTTTATTGGGGATTTGCTGTTTAAAGGAGTGGTAAGCACAAGTCTAATTTTATCCTGTTTCAGAACATAACTCACAGAATCTCTAGAACCCGTTTCCAGACCTTTATAGGCATATGACTGAAAGCCGAAAGCAGTTTTATAAAAATGGGCAGATTGTTTTGCGTTACCTACATAAAATTCCACGTAATCGGTTCCTAACAATGGCAGAAAATCTTCCGCGCCTTCAAATATTTTTTCCAGTCCATAATCGACTGATTTTACTTCTTTGCTCATAATATTAAGTATTCAAATTTTTTAATGTTCCAACCAACTCTGATAATAAGTTCCGTCAGAAAGTTTTAATCCATCCTCGGTAACCTGTAATGGTTTAAAGGTATCTACCATCACGGCAAGTTCTTCTGTTTTGGTTTTCCCTATACTCCGCTCTGCTGCGCCAGGGTGTGGTCCGTGTGGAATTCCAGCTGGGTGAAGTGTGATTTGGCCTGCTTCAATATCGTTTCGGCTCATAAAATCGCCGTCTACATAATACAACACCTCATCGCTGTCAATATTGCTATGGTTGTATGGAGCAGGAATACTATCTGGGTGATAATCATAAAGTCTGGGCACGAAACTACAGACTACAAAAGCATCTGTTTCAAAAGTTTGGTGCACCGGTGGCGGTTGGTGAATGCGACCTGTAATAGGTTCAAAATCGTGAATTGAAAAAGCGTATGGAAAATTGTAACCGTCATACCCCACTACATCAAAAGGATGTGTGGCGTAAACCATTTCAAAAATATCATCATTCTTTTTCACTTTTACCAAAAACTCCCCTTTTTCGTCATGGGTTTCTAGTTCCTGGGGTTTACGAATATCGCGCTCACAAAAAGGCGAATGTTCCAATAACTGCCCAAACCAATTTCTATATCTTTTTGGGGTATAAATCGGCCTTCGCGATTCAACAATAAAAAGACGGTTGTCTTCCGTATCAAAATCTATTTGATAAATAATTCCACGCGGTACTAAAAGATAATCGCCGTATTTAAAATCAAGATTTCCTAAAAAAGTCCGTAATTTTCCACTGCCTTTGTGAATAAATATTAATTCATCGGCATCGGTATTTTTATAAAAATAATCTTTTAGAGACTCTTTGGGAGCGGCAAGAATGATACTACAATCGCTGTTTGTAAGCACTGTTTTTCTGCTATTGAGATAATCTTTTTCAGGTTTTACATCAAAGCCCTTAAGCCGCAAAGATTCAATGTTATTGGCACGCGCAACCTTTGGTGCAACACTGTACTGCTTTTTGATTTCCTTTACCTGTGTAGGTCTGAATTCGTGGTAAATATTACTATACATTCCATCGAAACCTATTGTGCCAAAAAGTTGCTCAGAGTAGAGGGTTCCATCAGGTTTTCGGAATTGTGTATGGCGTTTGGGCGGTATTTTGCCCAGTTTATGATAGAAAGGCATCTTTTTAATTTATTGGGTTATGGAGTTATTCAGTTAATTATAAATCTTTATTTGTTAATTAGGATACATAGTTTTTCACAATAACTCTTTCCCACAAATATCGGAAAAATATTGGAGCTAAACGTTTAAGATTATGCTAAAACCTATAGCCTAAAGCAACATACCATTCACTTTTATCTAGCTCGGGAGAATAGGAGTATTTAATTTCCATGGGACCCAAAACTGTTTCCAAACCATAGCCAACTGAAATTCCCGAATAATCTACACCTTCTATCCACTGTCCGTTTTCAAAAAGATCGTTGCCAACGTTGGCTATATTTGCCGAAATATTTATATGGTTTTTTCTGAATATTTCATAATCAAAAGTAAGCGTGGATTTAAGATAGGTATTTCCACGAAGTGAAATTGCTTCATAACCCAAAAAAGGAATGATGTTGTTCATCTCCTTAAAACCATACCCACCCAATGCAAAGTCAAGCGAAGTGGTTTGGGGTCCACCCCACTTAAAGCCTCCCTCAGCGGACAAGTTTGCAGAAAAGTTGTTAAAAATTGTATGTGCATAGCCTAATTTTGCCTTTGCCAGAGAAAAGGGCTCAAAATCTTTATTACGCCCATGAGCCAAAAGATACCAGTGGAAATCACCCGAAAAATATGCGCCACTTTTTGGGAAAAAGCTATTGTCATAACTATCATATTTCAAAAAGCCGAAAGCGCTGTAATAATTGGTACTTTCAAAAACGGTTCGCGGAAGGTTATTCTCATCAGTGCCGATAGTTTCAGAAAGATAACGAAGGTATTTATGTTCTCCTCCCAACCCAAGAATAAAGGTTCTACGGAAGAGTGTCTCGAAATAAAGCTGATTGGTAAAATCACTATACTTTATTGATAATTTGTTAATAGGCAGCGAAAGCTCCGCATCCAAATCTGCCCCCACAAAACTCAAGGGCACATCGGCTTCAAAAAAGTTATATTTTGAATTGAAGCCCACGCTCCAATAAAACCCTTTGTCTATATAATATTCAAAATTATAGCGAAGGTTGTCTCCAGCAATCAAATCTAAGGATGCTATGTCATTATTAGTGAAAAGTCTTTTTTTTGTAATATTCACTAAAGCCGCCGTTCGGAAAAGATTGTCATAATGTGCTGCAAAACGGAGCATCATAGAGGAGTTGCTTTCCCGCAATTGGATGAGCAATGTGTTTTCATTATTGTCATCTTCAAAAAACTTATAATTGATATCCTGAAAATTTCCCGTTGCCGAAAGGTTGTTAATGCCTTCGCTAAAATCCTCATAAGTAATTTTATCAGGGGTTCGAAGTTTAAGTTTTCCCAAGACATAACTGCGGGTGTATTTTTCATTTCCCTCAATTTTTACTTCTTTTATAAAAATAGTATCCCGTGCTTCAAATTCAAGTTTCTTTTTTTCATGATGCTTTTGCTTTAAAGCAAGTTTGGAAAGTTCCTCCCTAAAAGAATTTGCCGCAACCACTCCAGATTCAACAATATTTTTTCCTTCATCAAAAGAAACCACAGAAAAATCGTCAATATTTGGATGAATATAAATATCCGTATTTTTTCGTTTTTCGATCATATCCCTGATGGTTCGGTAATTATTTATCTGTACCAAAACATCAAAAGCGGAACTCAACTTGTCACGGGTTTTTAGGCTGTCCTGCACGTCAACGCCAATAATAATATCCATTCCTTTTGCACGCACTTCGTTAATGGGATAATTGTTTACAACCCCCCCATCAATCAAAACCTTATCATCAATTACAACAGGACTAAAAAGTGATGGTAGTGCTCCGCTGGCAGTAACCGCTCTTGGAAGATAGCCATGATCCAAAATTACTTCTTTGCCCGATTCCACATTTGTGGCGACACAGAAAAAAGGAATTGGAAGTTTGCTGAAATCTGAAATTGTACTAACGTGGCTGGTCAATTTTGAAAGCAAGTTATAAACATTCTGTCCCTTTGAAAGCCCTGATGGGAAACCAATTTTAAATTTATCAAAAGGCAATACCAAAGCGTATTTTTCAGCTTCCTTTTTTTCGTAAAAAGTTTTTGCGCTGCGCGGGATGTCGTCTTGTATTAAAGTGCTAAAATCTGTTTGACTAAAAATACTGTCCAACTGCTTTGCGGAATATCCCGAAGCATATAGCGACCCAATGATTGCTCCCATACTCGTTCCGCCAATGTAATCAATACGAACACCTGATTCCTCAATTACTTTTAAAGCTCCAATATGCGCAAGTCCTTTTGCCCCGCCCCCGCTCAATACAAGACCTACTTTTATATCTTGTTCGCTTTTTTCCTGCGAAAAGGAAAGGGTTGAAGTTATTAGGAATACTATGAAAAGTATTTTCTTCACTTGAATTATTGGATTATTGGATTATTGGATTATTGGATTATTGGATTATTGGAAAAATTCATTGTTAATTATTTATTGTTCATTTTTAAAATGTTCTATCAACTTGTTCGCGCGGCTTGCGCCAACAACTTTTGAGAGTTCTTCAAAATCGGCGGAAGCAATCCGTTTGGTGCTCTTAAAATGTTTCAATAATTCAACGACCGTTTTTTCTCCAATTCCAGGAATGATTTCCAACTCTGTGTTTAAAGCCTGTTTGCTTCGCTTACTTCGGTGAAAGGTAATGCCAAAGCGGTGCGCTTCATTCCTTAATTGTTGGATTATTTTTAGTGTTTCACTTTTTTTGTCCAAATACAATGGAATAGGATCATTGGGATAAAACAATTCTTCCAAACGTTTTGCAATACCTATAATAGCGATTTTACCGCGTAACTCCAACTTGTCTAAACTTTTCAAAGCCGAGGAAAGTTGACCCTTCCCCCCATCTATGATGATAAGTTGCGGTAATGGTTGCTCTTCTTCCAACAATCTTTTGTAACGACGATACACAACTTCTTCCATCGAGGCGAAATCATCCGGGCCTTCAACTGTTTTTATATTGAATTTACGATAATCCTTTTTACTCGGTTTTCCATCTTTAAAAACCACACAGGCCGCCACTGGATTTGTACCTTGAATGTTACTGTTGTCAAAACATTCAATATGTCGCGGTTCCTCGCTCAACCTTAAATCTTTTTTCATCTGCGCCATGATGCGTTTTTCGTGGCGGTCCGGATCTACTATTTTGGCTTGCTTAAAACGCTCCATTCGGTAATATTTTGCGTTCCGCTCAGAAAGATCGAGGATTGCTTTTTTATCGCCGAGCTTTGGTACGTGAACTTTTATCTCCTCACCCAATTCTACTTCAAAAGGAGCATAAATTTCTTTCGAAAGTGAATTGAAACGTTGCCGAATTTCCACAATTGCAAGCTGAAGCAATTCTTCATCGGTTTCGTCCAGTTTCTTCTTTATTTCTAAAGTGTGCGAGCGAATGATTGCGCCATGCGAAAGTTGTAGAAAATTTACATAACCATAACTTTCGTCAGAAATGATTGAAAACACATCCACATTATTGATCTTCGGATTTACTACGGTTGATTTACTTTGGTAATTCTCCAAAATATCAATCTTTTCCTTTATGCGCTGCGCCTGTTCAAACTTCAAATCAGCTGCCAACTCTTTCATTTGGCTTTTAAATTTATGTAGCGAATCCTTAAAATTTCCCTTCACAATATTTCGGATAGCCTCAATATTTTCGTGGTATTCCTGTTCAGAATAAAGTCCTTCGCAAGGTCCAGCACAGTTTCCCAAGTGATATTCCAAACAAACTTTATACTTTTCAGCCCTTATTTTTTCTTCGGAAAGATCGTAGTTGCAAGTACGCAATGAATAAAGACCTTTAATTAAATCCAGCAACGTATGCACGGTTTTCATACTGGTGTATGGCCCAAAATATTCTGAACCGTCCTTAACCATTCTTCGTGTTGAAAAAACCCGCGGGAAACGTTCGTTTTTAATGCAGATCCAGGGATAACTTTTGTCGTCCTTCAACATCACGTTGTAGCGTGGCTGATATTTTTTTATCAAATTGTTCTCCAGTAAAAGCGCATCTGTTTCGGTTTTTACCACGATGTGTTTTATGGTTTCAATTTTTTTTACAAGAATTCGGGTTTTGCCATTGTCTTGTTGTTTGTTGAAATAGGACGAAACTCTTTTTTTCAGGTTTTTTGCCTTGCCCACATAGAGCAATTTCCCGTCCTTATCATAATATTGATAAACGCCGGGCGAATCGGGAAGTGTTGAAATTTGAAGTGTTACCGAAGCATTGACCATAGGTTCAAAGATACTGGATTGTATATTTTATATAAAGTATTTTCTTGCTACAATATGTTAATTATGGATTAAAATTGTGGGGGTGCTCAATACACCTTGCCCTTTTTGGTTAAATTGCACTCATAATTACCAACTATGAATATTGCCATTTTATCACGTGGGGAAGCACTTTATTCCACAAAAAGTCTTTTGAATGCTGGTGAAGCCCGAAACCATACTATGGAAGTTTTGGACCCTTTACATTGTAATCTGGCCGTGGAACATAGAAAAGCAGTCCTCTATTTTCAAAATGAATTGGTGGATGATCTTGATGCAATCATTCCGCGCATTGGTGCTTCAAATACATATTTCGGAACTAATATAGTTCGTCATTTTGAGGCTATGGGAGTTTTTACTGTGGCTCCTTCTGAAGGAATTACAAATAGCCGTGATAAATGGATGTGCTTTCAAATATTGGCGAAGAACAAAATTCCTGTACCGAGAACTGTTTACGCTTCTTTTTTTGAATTTGAGGAACAGATGAAAACCTTCAACGGCAAACCAATAATTATAAAACTTTTGGAAGGCACTCATGGCGAAGGAGTGATTCTTACGGAGAGTCCGCAAAATGCACTTGCAACAATTGAAACTCTGAACGCTGCTGGCGTAAAATTTCTGTTGCAAGAATACATAGAAGAAGCTAATGGCGCAGACGTTCGTGCTATTGTGGTTGACGGCGTTGTGGTTGCGGCGATGAAGCGGAAATGCAAGATTGGCGATTTTCGTAGCAATCTGCATCGCGGCGGAACTTCAGAAATGATTAGCCTTTCTTCCGCAGAAGAAAAAACTGCAATAAAAGCTGCCAAAGCAATGGGACTTGGCTTTTGCGGGGTTGATATTCTGCAGTCCAAAAACGGGCCGTTGGTTTTGGAAATAAATAGTACACCCGGCCTGGAAGGCATTGAGAATACTTCGGGTAAAAATGTTTCGAAAAGTGTAATTGGTTATATTGAAAGAAATAAGAAGTAACCGTGTCTAATATTTTATCCTGAACATTCAGGAGTCACTTCGAATTTTATTCCCATAAATATCACAATGGAATTTTTATTATTTAAATTGCAATTACAAAACCCATTATACATTGAAAAGAAACATCGGAAGGATAGACAAAGCAGATTTTCCATTGCTGAATCTCTTCGACATTGAAGTGAAAATTGACACAGGCGCATATACTTCTTCCATTCATTGTAAAAACTTGAAAGTGGAAGATTGTTATTTAAAATGCAACTTTTTGGATGAAGAACATCCCAGTTACCACGAAAAGGAAATCGTTTTTGACGAATATGACGTAAAAGTTGTAAAAAGCAGCAACGGCCAGTCTGAAGCCAGGTACAGAATAAAAACAGAAATCGTACTTTTCGGAAAGACACAACCAATTTATTTAACATTGAGCGATCGCGAAGAAATGCGTTTTCCAGTGCTTTTGGGAAGAAACTTTTTGAGCAAAAAATATATAGTGGATATAAACAAAACCAATCTTTCCTTTAAACTAAAAATCAAAAAATGAATATTAAGATATTATCGGCAAACGCAAATTTATATTCCACTAAGCGTCTTGTAGAAGCCGCCAAAGCCAGAAAACATGACGTAGAGATTATAAATCACGCAAAGTGCGACATTGTAATTGAAAAGAAAAACCCAGTAATTTATTACAAAGGCCACAAATTGGACCACACCGATGCAATTATCCCGAGAATTGGAGCTTCGGTAACTTTTTATGGAACCGCGGTGGTGCGCCAATTTGAGATGATGCACGTTTTCACAACAACAGAATCTCAAGCCTTAGTTCGCTCAAGAGATAAATTGAGAAGTTTGCAGATACTTTCTCGCGCGGGTTTAGGATTGCCAAAAACTGTTTTTACCAACTATTCCAAAAACGTAAAGGAAATCGTGGATCAAGCCGGTGGTGCACCCGTAATCATTAAATTATTGGAAGGCACACAGGGTATCGGTGTTATTTTGGTTGAAACTCGAAAAGCGGCGGAATCAGTTATTGAAGCTTTCAATAACCTGCAAGCACGCGTTATTGTTCAAGAATTTATAAAAGAAGCCGGTGGTGCAGACATCCGTGCTTTTATTGTGGACGGACATATTGTCGGTGCAATGAAAAGACAAGGAAGAGAAGGCGAGTTTCGCAGTAATTTGCACCGCGGTGGAACGGCTACTGTTATAAAACTTAGCGATGAAGAAGAAACCGCAGCACTGAAAGCCGCAAAAGCTTTGGGGCTTGGCATTGCTGGGGTTGATATGCTTCAATCTTCCCGCGGCCCGCTTATTCTGGAGGTGAACTCCTCACCCGGTTTGGAAGGAATTGAACAAGCAACAGGAAAAGATATCGCAAACTCCATCATAAAATACATTGAACGCAACGTATAAAAATGGCTAAAAAGGAAGAACGTGATATTGTAATTTTAAATGAACGCATCGCTTTGGGCGAAAGCCGAACAATCGATTTCAGCATTGCAAAACTTTATACTTCCACAAAGGTTGAAATTCCTATTATCATTGAACGTTCAAAAACGCCAGGCCCAACAGTTTTGATTACTGCAGCCATTCATGGAGATGAAATAAACGGCGTTGAAATTGTTCGACAACTAATAGCCCGAAAATTGAACAAACCAAAACGGGGAACCATTATTTGCATTCCTATTCTTAACGTTTTTGGATTTTTAAATGGAGACCGTTCCTTTCCGGATGGGCGCGATCTAAACAGGGTTTTCCCAGGGACAAAATCAGGTTCGTTGGCGAGCCGCGTTGCGTATCATTTCACCAAAAAAGTTTTGCCTCACGCTGATTATTGTCTCGATTTTCACACAGGTGGAGCCAGCCGTTTCAACGCTGCGCAAATTCGCATAAAACCTGGCGATGAAAAACTGTTGGAGCTTGCAAAAGTTTTTAATGCTCCGTTCACAGTTTATTCAAATACAATAGAAAAGTCATATAGAAATACCTGTCAGAAAATGGGCATTCCCGTTTTGCTTTTTGAAGGTGGAAAAAGCCGCGAAAGCAATAAACATATTGCAAAGGAAGGCGTTGACGGCATATTGCGCGTTCTTGACCATTTAGATATGTTGGGCAAAAGGCATGTTGCGCCAGACCCACTTAAAAAAACCGTTATTATAGAAAAAAGTAAATGGATACGAGCCCACCGGAGTGGCTTACTTCATGTAAAGATCGATTGCAATAAGCATGTTGAAAAAGGTGAGTTTTTGGCTACCATTACAGACCCTTATGGAAAAATGCGGTTCAAAGTTACTTCACCCAACGAAGGTTATATTATCAATGTGAACCAATCACCCATTGTAAATCAAGGCGATGCTATTTTTCATATTTCAACGTTAAATACAGCAAATACTGAAGGGGAAGAAATGGAAGATTAAAATGATGGAGAAAAAAGGACTTCGTTTAAAATACAAAAAACTTCGAGAGAATCTTTCCGAATATTCCATCGAAGAAATGAGCCTTCAGATTGCCAATCAAGCCTTGAAACTTCCTATTTGGAGCAAAACCTATTACCATGTTTTTCTTCCCATTTCAGCAAAAAAAGAAGTTAACACAGAATATGTGATGCATATTTTGCAAGGAAAAGACAAAAGCATTGTTGTTTCAAAAGTAGATTTTAATTCAGATGAAATGCAGCATTTTTTATTGCAGGAAAACACGGTTTTGAAAACTTCAAAATACGGAATTCCGGAACCTATATCGGGGATTGAAATTGCGCCAGAAATACTGGACGTGGTTTTCGTCCCATTATTGGCTTATGACCAAAAAGGGAATCGTATTGGTTATGGAAAAGGGTTTTATGATCGCTTTTTGGCAAAATGCAATCCCAACACAGTTTTTGTTGGTCTTTCCTTTTTTGAACCCGAACCTTCAACCCCTTTTGAAGCTAAAGATGTGCCATTAAATTTTTGCATCACACCAAAAAAAATACTATATTTTAAAAATAACCTCTTATCTTTATGAGGTTATACTATTATTAACCAATTAATTAAAAAAATGGAAACAACCAATCAACCAATGGGAACCCCTCCAGATAACAACTTGGTATGGGCAATTCTATGTACCGTTTTATGCTGCCTACCCTTGGGCATCGTGTCAATAATTAAAGCAACAAAAGTAAAAGAACTCTGGGCCCAAGGCGACATTATTGGTGCCCAAAAAGCTGCCGATGATGCAAAGAAATGGGCAATTTGGGGCGCAATTATTGGTCCTGTACTATATATTCTTTTTTGGATTTTGTATTTTGTGGTTTTTGCTGGTGCTTTAGCTTTTGGAAACTACTAAATTTTTAAAAATAGCCCTTATAGCTTGCCTGCTTGGGGGCTTTTTCTTTATATACTATTCTTTCAATCCTTCCATTAATTCCTTTTTCATTCCCTGCCCTTTTCATCATTTCACAGGTCTTTATTGTCCAGGATGTGGCTCGCAGCGTGCAATCCATCTATTGTTGCACGGAGATATTGTTGGAGCTTTTAGGTTCAATCCATTAATGGTTTTGACCTTGCCAATTTTGGTTTACGGCTTGGGAATTACGGTCACAAATTGGATTTTTGGTACCCGTTATCGGTTTATGCTTTTCTATAGTAACCTATTTATTTTTGGATATTTCGGATTGGCAATCCTTTATTGGGTCTTGAGAAATTTACCTTTTTATCCTTTTGATTTGCTTGCGCCTATAAGTTGAAAACTATTATTCTGAAATCTCTTTCTTTGGAAATGCCTTTTTATTGAAAATCAATAACAAAATAACCCCAACACTGATAGAAGAATCCGCAATATTGAAAACGGGGTCAAAGAATGTGAAATACTCACCACCCCAAAAAGGCACCCATTCTGGCATCATGCCGCCGTACAACGGAAAATAAAGCATGTCTACTACCTTTCCGTGAAATAACGTTCCGTAACCTCCACCCTCGGGAAATAAAGTCGCTACTTGATGATGGCTGTCGTTAAAAATAATTCCATAAAATACAGAATCAATAATGTTTCCCAGCGCACCTGCAAAAATCAAAGCAATGCAACAAATCAAGATACGCGACGCATTTTTTTGAACAGAATCCCAAAGCCAGTATCCAATACCCCCAATTGCTACTATTCTAAAAAGCGTTAAAATAAGCTTTCCGTATTCCCCTGGAATTTTTGCGCCCCAAGCCATACCTTCATTCTCAACAAAAAGAATCCGGAACCAATCAAAAACACGGATTTCTTCGCCTAAAAAAAAATGCGTTTTGATATAAAGTTTCGAAATCTGATCGACCAATAGGACCAGAATAATAATTAGAGTAGCTTTTTTTAGGCTCATAACTTTATAGGCTTTCTTTCACTAAAGCTTCGGAAAGCGATGCAAAAATAGCAATATTATTTGGTTTGCAGTAGCGAAATACTACCATTGATATTTTCTGCCTCAATAAGAAATTTTCCGCCTGAAGAAAGTTCATTTTCAACAATTCCATTCTTTGAAATAGCCTTTCCCGAAACAATACTATTGGCAAAAACTGTGATGTTAACATTCACAGTTTTAAGATGGGCGTTTCCAGAAAAATTACGTAACTCACAATTTACACTTTCTATGGAAACAGCAAGATTCTTATAAGACCCACTTGCAAAAACTGAAGCCAACTTGGATTTTATTTCAATGGAAATTTCTTTAGGAATAATTAATTTCACTTCCACAGCCATTACTTTGTGGGCGGCCAGTTTATCATTTTCCAAAGGAAAAAACGGCGCGAATCCTGTATTCAAAGAAAGGGTTCCTTCAGAAATTTTTTTTCAACAATTATACTTTCGGAATGTTCTCCGGAAATGTGCACTGCAAGTTTTATAGTTGATTCCTCTGAAGATTGGATTGTAACTTTACTAATCAATTGAAAGCGAATGTATCCCTTCAGAAGCGATTTCTTTTTGAATCACTTTTTGTGCGCTACAAAAAGTAGATACAAAAATTAACGAGACAATTATCCATAGTTTTTTCAAATAAAAAAAGCCCCAATACACGAAAGGGGCTGTGTTTTTAGTTTCCCTTCTGGGAAGTTTACAGAAATATTATTTCTGCAAATTTTTTGCCTCAATACTCAGTGTGGCATGCGGAACGAGCTTCAAACGTTCTTTGTTGATTAATTTGCCTGTAACCCGGCAAACGCCGTAGGTTTTGTTTTCAATACGGACCAATGCGTTTTTAAGGTCGCGAATAAACTTCTCTTGACGAATGGCAAGTTGTGAATTCGCTTCTTTGCTCATTACTTCGCTACCTTCGTCAAAAGCTTTGAAAGTAGGGGAGGTATCATCTGTGCCGTTGTTGCTATCGTTTTTATAGGAACTTTGGATCAACTCCAACTGTTCCGTAGCTTTCTTTATCTTATCATTCAAAAGTGTTTTGAATTCTTCCAGCTCGGCATCTGAATATCTGGTTTTTTCTGTATCTGTCATGTCTAATGTTTTTTAATGCTTATACGTGTTTCAATTTCGTCAAAAGCAATTTCCGTTCCGTTAACAATTTGAGGTTGAAATTGCAAAACCTCTGTTAGTGTTTCTTCTTTTATATACTGTAGGTTTTGGTTTACCGCCACCTTTAGTTTCTCATTATCTTGAAGTGTTACCTCAATCCGGTCTGTTATTTCAAAACCGCTATCTTTTCGTAGGTTTTGAATTCTGTTTACCAATTCTCGGGAAATTCCTTCATTTTTCAAATCAGGTGTTATCGTAACATCCAGTGCTACAGTAACTCCGTCTGCATTTGCAACCAACCATCCCTCAATATCCTGAGAACTTATGATTACATCATCGAGCGCCAAAGTAGTATTTTTTTCATTAATAGAAACAGTTATTTCACCATCTTTTTCAAGAGTTGCAATTTGTTTCTGATCAAATCCTGAAATGACAGCTGCTACTGCTTTCATATCTTTTCCAAAACGGGGACCAAGCACCTTAAAATCTGGTTTTATCTGTTTTACCAACATTCCGGAACCTTCGTCTATCAATTCAATCTCCTTTACGTTCACTTCACTTTTTATCAAATCTGAAACTGCCAGTATTTCTTCTCGTTCTGAAGTTTCCAAAACTGGAATCATAATTTTTTGAAGTGGTTGGCGCACTTTTATCTTTTCTCTTTGTCGTAACGAAAGCACCAATGATGATATTGTCTGTGCCTTCTGCATCTTGTGCTCCAACTTTTTATCAATGAACGAAGCATCCGCTTTTGGAAAATCAGTCAAATGTACCGATGCTTTTTTATCTTTTGCAGTTCCCTGTGTTAAATCTATGTAAAGCCTATCCATAAAGAAAGGAGCCACGGGAGCACCTAATTTTGCTACAGTTTCCAAGCATGTGTATAGCGTTTGGTAGGCCGAAATCTTATCGTCATTATAGCTTCCCTTCCAGTATCTTCTTCTGCTCAAACGAACAAACCAGTTACTCAAATTTTCCTGAACAAATTCTGAAATAGCACGTGTGGCTTTGGTTGGTTCATAATCTGCATAATAATCGTCCACTTTTTGGATGAGTGTGTGCAATTCTGAAAGTATCCAACGATCTATTTCCGGACGCTTTTCCAGCGAAAGGTCTTTTTCAAGATACTGAAAATTGTCGAGATTGGCATAAAGGCTAAAGAAACTATAGGTATTATAAAGGGTTCCAAAGAATTTATTGCGCACTTCAGCTATTCCGTCTTGGTCAAATTTGAGGTTATCCCAAGGATTTGCATTACTAATCATATACCAACGTGTGGCATCTGGACCATACACATCCAAGGTTTCAAAAGGATCCACGGCATTGCCAAGACGTTTGCTCATCTTTTGACCATTTTTATCCAAAACAAGACCATTTGAAACAACGTTTTTATAGGCAACATCATCAAAAATCATGGTTGCTATTGCGTGCAATGTATAGAACCAGCCACGAGTTTGATCTACACCTTCTGCAATAAAATCTGCTTTGCGCCAGGTATTTTCAACCTTTTCTTTGTTTTCGAAAGGATAATGCCATTGTGCATACGGCATGCTTCCGCTGTCAAACCAAACGTCTATCAAATCGGCTTCGCGCTTCATTGGTTTCCCGCTTGGTGAAACGAGGATTATCTCATCTACAATATTTTTGTGAAGATCAACTTTCGCATAGTTTTCTTCGGAAAAATCGCCTGGTTTAAAACTTTCAAAAATATCCTGCTCCATTAATCCTGCTAAGACCGATTTCTGCATTTCGGCTTTCAGCTCTTCTATAGAACCTATAATGATTTCTTCTTTTCTGTCCTCAGTTCTCCAAATTGGCAAAGGAATTCCCCAGTAACGCGAACGTGATAGATTCCAATCGTTGGCGTTTGCAAGCCAGTTGCCAAAACGGCCTTCACCGGTTGCTTTGGGTTTCCAGTTTATTTCTTTGTTCAATTCAAACATTCTATCACGGAAATCGGTCACTTTTATAAACCATGAATCCAAAGGATAGTATAAAATCGGTTTGTCGGTTCGCCAGCAATTTGGGTAGCTGTGTAAATATTTCTCAACTTTGAAGGCTTTATTTTCAGTCTTCAGTTTTATGGCAATTTCTACGTCAACAGATTTTTCTGGAACTTCAGAATCTTCATAATATTCGTTCTTCACGTACTTGCCTGCAAGTTCCTTCATTTCTGGACGGAACTTCCCTTGCAAATCCACAAGCGGAACAAGATTACCGTTTTCGTCCTTTACAAGCATTGGTGGTATTTCCGGTACGGCTTCTTTTGCAACCTTGGCATCATCTGCGCCAAAGGTTGGTGCGGTGTGCACGATTCCGGTACCGTCCTCGGTTGTTACAAAATCACCTGCAATTATTCTAAAAGCATTTTCAGGGTTTTCAAAAGGAGATACATAATCCAACAACTGCTCATATCGGATTCCCAATAAATCTGCGCCTTTAAATTCCTTCACGATGTAATATGGAATTACTTTATCGCCCTGTTTATAAGCTTCTAGGACTTCTTCATTTGGTTTTTCCTCGTAATTTTTTTCAAATTGGCTAGCAACCAAATTTTTCGCCAAAACTACATTTATAGGTTGAAAAGTGTATTGGTTGAAAGTTTTCACCAAAACATAATCAATCTTTGCCCCTACCGTCAATGCAGTATTGCTCGGAAGTGTCCAAGGAGTAGTCGTCCAAGCAAGGAACCAAATATTGTTTGATACTTCACCTAGAAAATCAGGCAAGGTTTCTGCCATAGCCTTAAATTGGGCAACAACGGTTGTATCTGTAATATCTTGGTACGTTCCAGGTTGATTCAATTCGTGCGAGCTCAATCCTGTTCCCGCTTTTGGGGAATATGGTTGAATAGTATAGCCTTTGTAAAGTAAATTTTTATTGTAAATCTCTTTGAGCAACCACCAAACGGTTTCCATATATTTTGGTTCGTAGGTTACGTAAGGATCACTCATATCTACCCAATAACCGTAGTTTTCGGTTACTTTGTTCCACACATCGGTATAGCGCATTACAGCTTTTTTACAAGCCGCGTTGTAATCTTCCACTGAAATCTTTTTGCCGATGTCTTCTTTGGTTATCCCGAGCTCTTTTTCAACACCCAATTCTATCGGTAAACCGTGTGTGTCCCACCCCGCTTTTCGGTCAACTTTAAAACCTTTTTGAGTTTTGTAGCGGCAAAAAATATCTTTTATAGCACGCGCCATTACGTGGTGAATGCCCGGCAAGCCATTGGCTGAAGGCGGTCCTTCAAAAAACACAAACGGTGTCTGCCCCTCGCGAATGGAAATACTCTTCTCAAAAATGCTTTCTTCTTTCCAGAAATCGAGTACTTCTTCCGCCAGTTTAGGGAGGTCTAGCCCTTTGTATTCTTTAAATTTTGTGCTCATAAAATTGTTGTGCTTCAAATAAGTGTGCAAAAGTAAGGTTTTTTAAAGAAAAAGACCATCGCTCTTAACTATGAGTTTGCGAAGAAAATAAAACATCATATTATAAATATTTAATCGGTTATAGTTATAAAAAAAAGCTGCCTCAAATTAAGGCAGCTTTAATGTATTTTTTAGAAACGATTTCTTTTATTGCTTAGTAAATCTAAGTTCTTCGGTATAAACAGTATTGTCACCATTTGGTTGAGTAGTAGTTTCTGATAAATTTATTTTAAAACCTGTAGGACTAAAATTACTAACCTTATAGGTTGAACCGTCTATTGTTAATTCTGCAGTGGCAGCATTTACGGAATACCCACTTGTTTCGTTGTCAAGATCAACTATATATGTCTCAGTTGAACTTTGACTACCTTGTGTTACAGTTTCAGTAATTCTGTATGTTCCATCAACAGTCAAAGTATTGTTTGAAGCAAAAACAGCGCTTATGTTAAAAGTATCTCCCGTAGAAGTTGTAGTTGTAACCACATCAAAACCGCTAACATTTACGGTCTCAACTTCTCTGCTTTCAAAAAAAGTAATTTTGTAAGTCCCTGTAAGGTTGTCTTTGTTATAATCATAAGTATCATTATCATCATCTTTGCTACAACTAATAGCTGCAATAGAAAGGACAAAAAGGAATATCAATTTTGTTAATTTCATAATCTTGAGGTTTTTAAATTTTCGGTGAATATAGCGCCATTTCAGATAATAACACCAAAACCATCCTTTTATTATAATTTGGTCTACCTCTAATGTGGTTGAAATCTCGTTTTTAATATAAAAATTAAATTTATTTATGCTACAGACAACCTATCTTCATCGTTATTTTTAAATATTTCGAAGGTTTTTTCCCAAAACGTCATCATTATTTTGAATACTGCATTTTTTCCCTCAAATTTGATGTCTTTTAAGATTTTATATAATATTAGATAAGTATATACCTTGTATACTTTGCTTAGTTGTTAATTGAAAAATACGAAAACAATGTGTTTATGTCTTCTTTAGGCATTTGACTAAGACAATTATGAATTGAATGCAGCTTTATTGCTTCATCAAAATCCATAGCTTTAGTTGGATATATTATTTTGTCTTTTGTCTTTCCATTTTCATACAATAATCGAAAATGAAAATCTAATCCTTCAAAGGATAACGTGTAATCAATTGTATGATGATTTGTGTTATTATTAGCTACTGTCAATTCATTGCTGATTTTTATTGAAGTATATAACTTATGCATTGATAATTGTTTTTTCACAATATCAGTAATTGCATGCAAAATTGTATCATTTCTCATACGTTCAAAATACGGAATAAATTTACTTAAAAATAAATACAACCGTAATTTCCCCTTAATCTGCATTTTTAACTCTTTTTCTTGTTAAATATTCTGTCTTTATATATTTATTATTTAACTATAAAAACGCCTAACCCTTATGAATACTGTGTTGGATCAATATTAAATTTTTAGATTCAAAAGTTTTTCAACATTGTTCAATTACTGCCATAACTCAAAAATATTATGGCAAAAAGACGATATATTATCCACTATGATTCCACAACCTGTTTAAAGGAAAATCATTCATCTAAAAAGTATTCATCAAATTATTTTGAGGAAAATTATTTCGAGGACAACACTAACTATTTCCAAGAAGCTTGTGAAGACCAATTAGATTCACTTTTAATTAGATATGGATTAGCTCAACGAGCAATGAATCGTGAGCCAATTAAACATTTAGGGTTACCGAAAAAAGGTAAAACGAAAGTAAGAAAAACCTTACCCGTTACCCCAAAATTGATTATATTTAATAAATCAATTATGGCTAAACATCCTGATATTGAGTTAAATAACGCAAGAGTTTTTACTTCAATATTAGATATGATTTTTTCTCTGAAGACTGATGAAGATTGCCGGAATCATCTAGAAAAAATAAGATGGAATGGGGAACCGATTTGTCCTAAATGTGGAAGTCAAAGACCAGACCATTATCGAATAAATACTCGTGGTCAATATCGAGGTCGATATAAATGTAAAGATTGTTATTTACCCTTTAGTGTTACAATAGGCACTATTTTCGAACAATCTCCTATTCCATTAAATAAATGGTTTTATGCCATCTTTATGTTTTCCTCACATAAGAAAGGTATAAGTAGTAAGCAACTTGCACGAGATATTCAAATTACTCAAAAATCTGCTTGGTTTATGTTAAGCAAAATTAGAAATTCATTTGCGGTTAAAACAGATTTTCAATTTGAAGGTATTGTACAAATGGATGAAACTTATGTAGGAGGTAAAAACTTAAATAAAATCAAGGGTAAACGAATTTCAAAAACCCAAGGACGAAGTTTGAAAACAAAAACTCCAGTATTTGGGATGGTCAATGAGGGTATAGTCTATGCCGAAGTTGTAAAGAATACAAAAGGAAAAACATTAGGAACTATTGTTAGAGATAAAGTAACACCAGGGTCAACCGTTGTAACTGATGGTTGGCCAGCATATAGACAATTATCAGATGACTATCAACATATGGTTATACCTCACAATCGGGATATTTTTAAATTAGGTTCATACCATACTAATTCTATTGAAGGCTTTTGGAGTTTATTAAAAAGAGGGATATTTGGTATATATCATTCAGTAAGTCCTAAACATCTTCATAAATATTGTGATGAATTTGCCTTTCGATATAATACTCGACATATGGGTGAGGGCGAAAGGTTTAATATGGCATTAATTAACTCAGATGAAAGGATTATGTACAAAGAACTTATTGCAGAGAAACAATAAGCTTGACTATTACATACCTAAAACACCTTTAGATGCCAATACATTGTCTAAAAACGTTTCGTAGGTTGTTGATTTTTCCAATGTAATTATAGAATAATCACCTGCGTATTTTTCATTGATTTTCATAATTTTATTCAATAATATTTGAGCATTAGTTGTCGCTGTCCGCCATAAATTTATAGTAGATGTAGGCATATTACTACGTTGAATATTATAGGTTGACAAGTATTTATCTAATGTTTGACTATGTGTCACTGTTTGTTTAATTAGACCGTCAATTTTTATGTAATCATTATCAATACTTGAAATATAATTTTTGGGGTTTTCTATGAATTCACGATTATATAAGTTAGAATTTAACTGTATTTTTACCGTTTTTGTTTTTATATACATATATTCTCCGTCTTGATATGGCTTATAGCCAATTTTATTCAAACTATCTATAAGTCCATTCAATTTCGTTTCCGAGTTAATACCTGTAAGATATTTTTTTGACATTATAAAATAATATTCTTCAGTACCATCTTTTTGTATCATATTATAATAATCACTTACTCCTCCCATATTATAATATCCTCTTAATTCTGATGATACTTCATTTTTGACAAATTTTCCATCAATATCTTGTAAAGCAACAACATACTCATCTGGAAGTATGATAAAATCTCCAGATAACTCAATTGGGGTTATTGAAAGGGGTGGGTCAACAATGAAAGTCTGACGTTTCAAAATTTGGTCTGATAGTATTTGTTGAGCAATATCTTTTTTGATACGTTCAATATCTTCCAGAGCATCTTGATATTGTATGTATGCAAAACTATGTGTTGGACCATCTTTATGACTCTTGTATTTTTCGAGATTATCAATAGCCCATTTATACTCCTTCTTTGTCTTGGGTAATGTGTCAGCAGTATGATACTCGACTTCTGTTTTTATGACATGAAAAATTTGCATATCATATAGATTGTTTTTTGCAATTACATGTTCTGAAATTTCTGGTGTAATATGAATTATTTGTTGTGCTTGTAAGCTAAAAATGGAAAATACGAACAATAGAGAAGTTCGTCCGAAAAGAATTCGATAGTTTTTCATGTGGTGTTTGGATTTATAGTTTAATATCTAATAAAATAGCGTGGACATTGTACCACACCTAAATCCAGGACACCACATCCCTTACAAGCAATGATACAAGCCACGCCTTTCGGCGTGCCTCATACATTATCTGCTTGTAAAATCAAGAAACCTTAATTAAAAAGATTTCAGGGTGGTGTTAGGATTTTAGCAATAATGCAATTAAGCACGAATATTTTATATTGTAAAAATAATAAACATAATCAAGGCAAGACAATTTTATTGATTATAATTGTTTGCTTGTAATAAAAGTATACAAGGTATATACTTATCTAATATTATTATTCCCTAATGAAAAAAATATATCTTTTTCTCCTCCTCGCCACAGTTTCACTTGCTTCCGTTCAATCACAGATTCTGGACCCTGTAAAATGGTCCACAAGTATTAAAAAAATATCGGAAACTGAGTACGATTTAATTTCAAAAGCAACTATTGAAGATAAATGGCACCTTTATTCACAGGAAGTTCCGGACAATGGGCCGTTACCAACGCTTCTTACTTTTGAAGATAACAGTGCGTACAAATTAGTGGGAAAAGCAAAAGAAAGCAAAGGCCATACACTTCACGACCCTGTTTTTGATATGGTAATTACCTTTTTTGAAAACACTGCAACTTTTACCCAACGTATTAAATTAACCGGCGACAAAGGCACCACCGTAAAAGGTGAAGTAGAATTTATGGTCTGTGATGACACACGCTGTCTGCCACCGAGTTATATAGATCTGGTTTTTAAAATACCTGCCCCCGAAAAAA
>JAGXGE010000005.1 GCA_024637015.1 Aequorivita sp.
AAATCGTTTTGTCAAAAATGTATGGTATTGCCCAGAAATATGTTCAATCCTTGATTCCGACATATCAATACCGCAAGAAATAGCGAGTTGATAAGCTAGGAACTCCCAAGCAGCCTTATCTACAATATCTGTTTTTGATGGGAATTTTGCAATCCAAAGTTCTTTATCCTTTCCTAAAATATTGGCTTTGGGTCGCGCACCACCCAAAGAAGATCCAGGTGCTATAAGTACCGCTATCCATTGTCTAATAGCATCACTTTGTATATCATTTTCCAAATGGTTTACAGCTTCTTGCAAATCACCTAAAGATGACCACGGTGGTGTTGGACTTTTATCATCATTATCTAAAAATGCACCATCCGGGTTAGTTTTAAATCGTAGTGCACCCATTCTGCTTTCATCATAGACACCTAATAAATAATCCAACTCATAAAGTGTTTTTCCTTTTTCTCCTCTAGCTCTAGCGTCTTGTACTTCCCTTCTCTTCATTAAGGTTTTACCCCAAGTATCTGGCATACTATCCAAAAAGATTCCAAAATTCTCCTTATCCGTTGGATATTGCGGTCCGGAATAAAATTCAATATCTGGATCCAGTAAATGATATAAATCTTTTTCTAGCCAATCTTTATTGTATTGAAAACTGAATGCCTTTTTTGCTTTTGCAAAATGAGCAGAAAGTATTCCTATAAGTATAGGGCCATCTAACCCAATCCAATCAGCATACACATATATATCAAATTTTCCTTCTGCCATAGCTTATAGTAAATCAAGGTCTTGAAGTTTTCGACCAAATTCATCATCTAGAGCTAGCTTTGAAAAGTCTCCTTCAAGATTGAGAACTCTTAAAACATTGAAATAAATACCTATGGCCACAGCTGGATCACCTTTCTCAATACGATGAAGGGTTGCCCTGTGTATGCCCGCACGCTCTGAAACTTGTTCCGCCGTTAGCTTTCTACGTTTACGTGCTAATTTGATATTTTCTCCTATTTTGTCAAATACTTTTTGATATTTAGGTAGTATAATAGCTTTCTTTGAATTCATAACGTCGCTTATTTACGACAAATATATATATTTTGTTATAAATAAGCGACTAAAATTAGAAATTAGAAAAAAAGCCAGTCCAAATACTGACCCTTCTTCTAACAAGAAAAGCTAATCTTTCAATTCCTGAATTTCTTTTTCAAGATTTTCTATTCGCTCTTTCAAACGGTTTTCACGTTTATCTCTATTTGCGGTATATTCCTTTTCTATATCGGCAATTTTGGTTTTATAATAACCCTGCATTGCGTTGTAAAAAGAAATATTAGTCAAGCTATTTGTATGGTTACTTTCCCCAAAATGAACTTGTTTTGTGAGTATGTACCTAATCAGCTTGTAAAAAATTTCCTTTTTGAAATTCTTTTTGAAACTTTCAACAATTTCAATTCTGGTCATTTTAGAAGTATCGCCTAACAATCCTGAAAAGTACTTTTGTTGGCTCATATAATCTAAATTGTTTTCGTAGAGCGAAATTGAGAAAGCCACAATTTCATCTACCGAAAGCGTTTTCTTTGTTTCGATATACTTGGTCTCTCTAATCATTTCGACAACTTCTTCAAATTGCTTGTTGTTCTCGATTTGCTTCTTACGAGTTTCCCTTTCATTGATTTTGATGATTTGTTCATCTGGGGTACAATCGTCCATTTTTCTGTTGGATAATGGAACTGAACGCACTTCCCTTTCATTTTCAGATTCTTCGACAATCTTAATGAAGACTTCTTTGTGCCTGTATGTTTCGGGATGGAATACGATGCCATTGACAAATCCATTTTCTTTAGCTGAACTGTATTTTTCCAATTCTAAAGTATAGGTTTCAATAGACTGTTTTAGTTCTACATCCAGTTCATCTTCCGTATAGTCATAATGACGATATTCTACTTTGATGGCTTTTAAAGTAGGCTCAATTGGTTTTTCGATAATTTCAACATCGTCCAAAAGATAGACCTTCAATCCATTTTTTTCCAATTGGGAAATGATAAGCTGATTATTTTCGTCATCTGCCCAATACTTTTGTATTTCAGGAATCAATAAAATATTCTCTTTTTTCGACTTTTCAATCAGGTTCAAGAAAGATTTGCTTTTCTTGGTCTCATAACAAGCTGATTTTGTACAGACCATTTTTCCATCCCCAAACAGATTGCCCTGATTTGCGGCATTGAACGGACATTCGCTGCAAGCTCCAGCTTTCAGTATCAATTTTTTGTCCTGTACATCAAAAGGTGCTTTCTCTAAATCATAGGTCTGTTCTTTAATCATTCTATTTATTTGATGGGCATTAAAATCTTTTCCCATCGTTTCCAGCATCATCTGCTGTTCTTCCGGTTCGAAAAGTGCAACACCTACACCCAACGAAATCGTCATTTCCCCTTTACGCACGAAATTCTTGAAACCTTCGATGAGTCCAGCTAACTTTATACGTTGTCTTATAAAATTGTCGCTTCTGCCCAATCGTTTTGCAATTTCCGTAGCCGAATAATTTTCACAGAGATAAGCAATCGCATCTGCTTCTTCAGTAGGCTCTAAATCCTGTCTTTGCAAATTTTCGATAATCTGAATTTCCAAAACATCATTATTGTTATATTCCCTAATAATGCAAGGTATAGTCTTCTTACTTGCCAATTTACTGGCACGATAGCGACGTTCGCCCATAACGATTACATAATCGTTTCCGGACTTTCTTACCGTAATCGCTTGTAGCACTCCGTGTTTTTTGATGCTTTCTGAAAGCTCTTTTAATGAAGCCTCGTTGAAAGTCTTTCTGGGTTGCATCGGGTCGGGAATGACCCTCTCGATATTCAGGTTTTGAATTTTCAGCTCGATGGCCTTCTGTGTCAATTTCTCTTTGACTTCTTTTCTAACGGTCGCATTGACTTTACCGTTCTTTCTGGTTTTAACTGCTTTTGTTGTCATAATAAATAAATTTTAGATTAAACAATATTTAAGCAGGAACCAAACGGAAGATAAAATCTTGGCTCAAAAGGAAACGGAATAAATAAGCAGGGGCAAGAGCGTTGGCTTTATGCCGTAGTCTTTTGATGGAAGTATTTTACGAGTTTAACTTGCGGTTATATTGTATGATAATAAACTCCCTTTCCGAAGAAAAAAGGGTTGTGTTTTAGCAGAATTTATTATTCTAACTGGTAATTCATAAAGATAAATGACAAATGAAATGATTTAATATCAATAAGAATGTTGTCTTCAAAATAGCAAAATGTTGTACCTATGTTGTACCTGACATTTTTTTCGACTGTTTTTTTAATGAAAAAAGCCGAAGAGAAATCTTCGGCTTTTGTACGGGCGGGGAGACTCGAACTCCCACACCTCGCGGCATCAGATCCTAAGTCTGACATGTCTACCAATTCCATCACGCCCGCATTTTAATATTTTAACGTTTTTTATTTCGCTATGTCCTAAGTCTAGCGTGTCTACCAATTCCACCACGCCTGCATCAAAATCCTTTACAACACTTAGGACATATTGTAAAAGGAGTGCAAATATAAATAATACTTCTAAATGTTCGCTAACTTATTACGAAATTTTTTTGAAGCTTTTATTCCCGAAGCCAAGCCTTCATTTTTGGGAATGCATGTTCACCTTCCGCATCGGCCAAGCCCATCCATTGCAGTAGTGGGAGTCCAATATATTTACCACCTTCAAATTGTTCCCTAAGCCATTTTGCCTCCCCTTTATAGCCTTCATCGTGAAAAACAACATCTGTTAGCAAACCAATTTTTTGAACAGCGGCAAAAGACCACAGTAAAACTGCCATTTCATCGCCAGCTTTTTCACTATTGTTTTCAATAATATTGTCATTAAGACTTTCACGATCTGTGGAACGTGACACTGCAATATGCCCTGCCTCGTGAAGCAAGTCACCAGGATATTTTAGTTTTTGTAAATCAATTTGCAAGACTCCCTTTTTGATTTGAATACCTGGCAAAAAAGTTTCTCCTTGAATTTCAGCAAAAACATAAGGAATGGTAATTTCTTCTAAAAACTGGAAAATCTTTTCCAAAACCAAATCGCGTTCATTATCCTGTTTCATTAAAGTTCACTTTTTAATTGTGCAATCATTGCTTTTGAAGTTTCGGTATCCATCAATTTCAACTGTTCAATCATTTGCAATTTTGTTTCATTGGAATATTCGGGTTGGTTGTTTTCTCCTTCAAAGTCGTAGCCGCATTCTAAAAATAAGGCATCAGACCATTCATTGCGAAGACAGTCCATCACCAAATGGATTCTATCTGTATTTCCATCGTTGCTCACATGATGTGGCAAGTTAAAATTTCCATACCAACATTCACTGGGAAGCATTTTCACTTGTTTGGAATCAATAAAAAAATGAACTTCTTCATTTGTAGTAATAGGAATATGAATTCTGAAAATACCATCTTCATAACCTAAGTTATAGTCCGTGTGTTCTTTTATAGCACTACCAGGTTTTAGATTCAGAAGTCGAATGGACTCCTTTTCACAATTAAACGAATCAATAACCTCTTTAAAATAGTTACATTTTAGGAGAAGCTGGGTGTCTTTATATTTTTCCTCGCCTTGTGGCAGCGCAAAAATATTGTTCATTTCACCGTTTTGCGAACGCAAGGCAATGGAAGTCCATTCGCCCAAATAATCATTTTGGTTGTAATGGGAAGTGAAATTATATTTTCTGCTAATCTCCAAATCGTTCAGCAGTTTTTCTTCTGAAAAGTGAAAAGGTAGCTTTAAAAAGGCGATTTTCATAAAAGGAAAGCTTTGGTTTGCCTGCCAAATTACGGCATTTTTAGTACTTTTAGGAAAAATTATTTATAAATGAAAAGTGCAAAACCTTACATTGAAAAAAACAAAGAACGATTTTTAGATGAATTGATAGAACTGTTGAAAATACCTTCCATCAGCGCCGATTCTGCCTATAAAAAAGATGTTCTGAAAACCGCAGAAGCCGTAAAAAAGCAACTTGAAAAAGCTGGCTGTGATTCCGTTGAAATCTGCGAAACACCAGGTTACCCGATCGTTTATGGCGAAAAGTTGATTGATAAAAAATTGCCAACCATTTTGGTTTACGGTCATTATGACGTACAACCGCCAGATCCTATGGATTTATGGGAGAGCCCACCATTTGAACCTGTGATCAAAAAAACCGAACTCCATCCCGAAGGCGCCATTTTTGCCCGCGGAAGTTGTGACGATAAAGGTCAAATGTATATGCACGTAAAGGCGTTGGAATACATGACCGAGACTGATCAACTGCCTTGTAACGTAAAATTTATGATTGAAGGCGAGGAAGAAGTGGGAAGTGAAAGTCTAGGATGGTTTGTGGAAAGAAATCGCGAGAAATTAGCAAACGACGTAATTTTAATAAGCGATACTGGAATGATCGCGCCAGATGTGCCTTCCATCACAACCGGATTGCGCGGACTAAGTTATGTGGAAGTGGAAGTTACTGGGCCAAACCGAGATCTCCATAGCGGATTGTACGGTGGTGCCGTGGCAAACCCAATTAATGTGCTTACCAAGATGATAGCCTCGCTTCACGATGAAAACAATCATATCACCATTCCAGGTTTTTATGACGATGTGGAAAATCTTTCTAAAACGGAACGTGATAAAATGGCCGAAGCACCTTTCAACCTTGAAAAATATGAGAAAGCAATCGGTATTAATTCCGTGTATGGCGAAAAAGGATATTCAACAAATGAAAGGAATTCCATTAGACCTACTTTGGACGTAAATGGAATTTGGGGCGGTTACATTGGTGAAGGCGCAAAAACAGTTATTGCCAGTAAAGCATTTGCAAAAATAAGTATGCGTTTGGTGCCAAACCAGGATTGGAAAAAAATTACTGAGCTTTTCACAAAACATTTTGAAAGCATCGCACCAAAAGGCGTTAGCGTAAAAGTAAAACCACATCACGGTGGACAAGCTTACGTTACGCCCATTGACAGTTTGGGCTATAAAGCAGCCGAAAAAGCATACGAAGAAACTTTTGGTAAAACGCCAATTCCACAACGCAGTGGGGGAAGTATTCCTATTGTAGCACTATTTGAAAAAGAACTGAAAAGCAAGACAATCTTGATGGGCTTTGGTTTAGACAGTGACGCTATCCACTCGCCCAACGAACATTTTGGGATTTGGAATTACTTAAAAGGAATTGAAACCATACCTCAGTTTTACCATTATTTTACGGAAATGAGCAAATAATCTTCCCCCGCTAACTCCTCCCCTTTGAAGGGGAGGCAGGGAGGGGATGTCTTATATTTTCTTCACAAAATCTGTGATTATAACAATTTGTTGGCCGTCAACCTTGCCTTCAATGTATTTTTCGTTTTCGTTATCTAGTGAAATCCTTCGAACGGCAGTGCCTTGTTTGGCTACCATACTGCTGCCTTTCACTTTTAAATCTTTTATAAGAACTACAGAATCTCCAGCTTCCAAAATAACTCCGTTGCTATCGCGGTGAACAACTGCTTCCGCTTGGCTCTCTGCGATACTTTTTCAATTTTTTTGATTTGCTTTATATGAGCAGTGTAAATTTTTAGATTTATATTCCAAACTTAAATTCGTTATCTTTAAGATTAGATTTTCTAACCAAAGAATCTAAATTGTGAATCGAAAAAACAGTTTTTGGGATGAACTAAAACGCCGTAATGTAATAAAGGGTGCCATTTCTTATTTAGTGGTGGCTTGGTTACTTATCCGCATTGCTGCACTGTTGGGAGACATTCTGGAGATGCCGCTTTGGATCTCAAAAAGTCTTTTTTATTTACTTCTTATAGGTTTCCCCATATATTTACTGGTTTCCTGGATTTATGAATATACACCAACTGGTTTAAAGCGAACAAGTAAAGTAACCGAGTCTGCTTCCATTCGGAAAAAAACAGGTAAACGACTCAATAAAATTATAATCGCCCTGCTAGTTCTTATCTTGACTGTTTTGGTAATTGACAGATTTATAATAACTGATAAAAAAGGTAAAAATACTTTTGATACTCCAGCAATAGCAATGATTTCCAAAACCATTGCGGTGCTTCCCTTTCAAGATTTTTCAGAAAAAAAAGACAATGAATATTTTGCAGATGGACTAACCGAAGAACTCCTCAACCTTTTATCGCAAGTAAACAAACTAAAGGTTACCTCGCGTACCTCTACATTTTCATTTAAAAATTCAGAATTAAAGATTCCCGAAATTGCCGAAAAGCTAAATGTTACATACGTACTAGAAGGTAGCGTTCGCAAATCAGGAAAACTACTTCGCATTACAGCACAGCTTATTGATGCAAAAAAAGACAAGCATTTATGGTCTGAAACCTATGACAGAAACTTGGATAACATATTTGCAATTCAGGATGAAGTTTCTGAAGCAGTTGTAAAAGCACTGGAAATTAATTTACTAGATGAAAAACCCCTGCCGAAATCTAAAAAAACGGATTCGGAAGCATATAAATTTTATTTACAAGCTATTCACGCATCCCACAAATCAAGCGACACACAAAAACTGAAAGAGGCGGTAACTTTGGCAAAAGAAGCGCTTAAACTAGACGCTAACTACGTGCCTGCTTGGTTATTGTTATCAAGAGTTTACGAAACGCAAGCAAATAACGGTACACTTACCTTTGATGAAGGTTATAGTTTGGCCAAAGAGGCTACAAACAAAGTGTTAGAAATAGAGCCAAAAAACGCACTTGCTTACGCTTATCTGGCTGATGATGAATTAAGTTATGATTGGAATTTTGCCAAGGCGAAAAAATTAAACGCAATAGCACTAAAATTAGATGGTTCCAATCCCAAAATAATAAGTCTTACCGCTACACTTGCAATAGCTTTGGGCAATGTGGAAAGTGCCGTTAGACTCCAAGAATATTCGACAAGTTTAGATCCTCTTAATCCAGATATGTACTACCAACTATTAAACATTTACTATTGTGCGGACAGACTGGACGATGCCGTTAATGCTGCAAAAAAATGTATAGAATTACAACCCGACCGCTATGCCGTTCATTATTATTACGCAAGAATTTTATTACAGCAAAATAAAATAGTCGAGGCCCGAGAAGCCCTAAAAGCAGAAAAGGACGAAGGATGGACGTTACAGATGCTTTCCGATATTTGCTTTAAATTAAATGAAATCGAGAAATCTGAAGCCTATATGCAAGAACTTATTTTAAAATATAAAGATGAAATGGCCTACCAAATTGCCGAAAGCTATTCCTTTAGAAACGATAAGGAGAATGCGTTTAAATGGTTGGACAAGGCTTACAAAGTACACGACGTGGGATTGAACGAGGTCTTGTCTGAACCGCGTTTTAGAAATTTGCACTCCGATAAAAGGTGGCAAAAGTTTATTGACAAAATGGGTTTTCCCAAAAATGAAAACGATACGCAATGAACCTTAATGATTTTTTTAACGAGTTAAAAAGAAGAAATGTTTTTAAGGGTACGGTTTCGTATTTAGTTTTTTCTTGGGTTTTGCTACAGGTTATAGCTATACTCACTCCCATTATTAACGCTCCCGTTTGGTTTGGAAAAATGCTATTGATTATTTTAATAGTATTGTTACCCGTATGGATCTGTGTATCATGGTTTTTTGAAATTACTGCAGAAGGTATTAAAAAAACTAAAAATGTTCCCAAGGATAAATCCATTTCACAAAAAACTGGACAAAAATTCAACACTTTTATCATTGTCTTCCTAGCTTTAGCAATTCTTTTATTATTTGTGGACAGGTTCAGATTGCGATCAGAAAAAAATGAAACTACCATAGCCCTAGTAGCGAAGCCTGAAAAATCCATTGCGGTTTTACCATTCTCAGATATGTCGTCCAACAATCAGCAAGGCTATTTTGCAGATGGTTTGGCAGAAGAAGTACTGAATTCTCTTGTTAAAATAAACGAACTGCAAGTTACCTCGCGCACCTCGGCCTTTTCATTCAAAAATAAAGGAATCGGCTTGGCGAAAATAGCAAAAACCTTGCACGTTGCCTACATACTTGAAGGCAGCGTACGCTCACAAGACAGTATTATAAGAGTAAGCGTAAATCTTGTTGAGACCAAAGGCGACAATAGTATTTGGTCCCATACTTGGGAAAAAGAACTAAAAAATATTTTTAAAATACAGAACGAAATTGCTGAAGCAATTGCTGAAAATCTTCAGTTACGGATTTTGGATAAGATAATTCCGAAGGTAAAAGAATCAAATACCGATGCTTATGCGCTGTTTTTAAAAGGTCGCTATATTTATCAGAATAACAGCAACGAAGAGTCATTACTTCAATCTGAAAAATTATTAAAACAATCCTTGGCTATAGATTCCACCTACGTTGCAGCATTAATAGTTTTAGGCAATAATTACCACTCACAAAACAATTACGGAATTATTGACTTTGAGAAAGGTAAGGAACTAACTTATCAAGTTGCCGAAAGAGCAATAAAAGCAGACAGCACCTATGCCGAAACCTATGCTTTTATGTCCTTACTCTCTTTAGAGTATGAGAACGATATTGGAAAAGCCGGAAAGCTTGCAAATAAGGCATTGCTTTTAGAGCCAAATAACATAACTGCACTTCATCGGGCGTCGGAGGTAGCATTTTTGCAAGGTAGGATAGAAGATGCCATAGCAATTCATAAAAAAGTACTCGCTATGGACCCTGTGAATGCCAGTAATTACTACAGCATGGCAAACACCTATTATATGGCCAAAAAGCTTAACGAAGCCGAAATAAATATTAAGGAATCGGTAAGGCTGGATCCAGACCAAAACGTCGCATATTCCTTATATGCACTTATCTTAATGCGCCAAAAACGATACAATGAAGCCTTAGAGATTATAAAAAAAGAACCTCTGGAAGGTTTTAGGCTACACATTGAAGCTATGATCTATGATTTTTTGGGAGATACAGAAAAATCTGATGCTGCTTTGGAAAAATTGATCAATGAATATCAAAACTCATGGAGTTATCAAATTGCTGGCACTTACGCAGTGCTTAAAGATGAAGAAAAAATGTATTATTGGCTAGAAAAAGCACGGACATACAATGACCTCGGTCTTATAGAACTGCCAAATGAACCTATGTTTGAACCCTATAGAAACCAAGTCCGTTTTAAGGATTTTATGAAAAAACTGGGATATAAATATTAGCTTATATTTTTTTTACAAAATCAGTAATTAGCACAATCTGTTGGCCGTCAACCTTGCCTTCAATGTATTTTTCGTTTTCGTGATCTAGTGAAATCCTTCGAACGGCAGTGCCTTGTTTGGCAACCATACTACTTCCCTTCACCTTCAAATCTTTTATTAAAACTACGGAATCTCCCGCTTCCAAAATAACGCCGTTGCTATCGCGGTGAATAACTGCTTCACCTTGAATTTCTGCAACTCCAGCCTTTGCCCAATCTTTTGTTTCATCTTCCAGATACATCATATCCAGTAAATCCTGTGGCCAGCCTTCTGCTTTTAAACGGTTCAGCATACGCCATGCCATTACTTGAACAGCTGGAACTGTGCTCCACATACTATCATTCAAACAACGCCAATGGTTAGGCTCTACTCTTTCTGGATCTTCTATTTGCTCTTTGCAAGTGTTGCAAACAAAAATGCTAGTTTCCGCTACATCCGTTGGAGAATTCGGCACTTCATACACACTTAGATTTTCCTCCGAACCGCAAAGTTCACATTTATTACCACTTCTTTCTTGTAGGTCTTTTTCTGAATTCATTTTTAAATTTTTTAATCCGTTGCCAAAGCTTTGGAGAATGAGGATGCAAAGATAGCCGATTCAATTAAAAGGGTAATTTGGAATTTGGAATTTAATCTTTTTAATATTTTTAACCCTCTACATTTGTAGAATTAAAATATTTATTCTACGTTTGTAGAACAATAATTAAAACTCCAAGTATGGCTTTATCTAATTCTGAAGAACAATTGATGCAGATTTTGTGGAAGCAAGAACGTGCATTAATGAAAGATTTAATAGACGCATACCCAGACCCAAAGCCTGCCACCACTACTATTGCTACACTTTTAAAGCGAATGCAGGACAAAAATTTTGTAGATTACAAACAACTTGGTCGTTCGCGTGAATATTTTCCGTTGGTGAAAAAGAAAGACTATTTTTCAAAACACGTTAATGGGTTGATAAAAAACTTTTTCAATAACAGTCCCTCGCAATTTGCTTCGTTTTTTACCGAAGAAACCAATCTTTCCAAAAAAGAGTTGGAGGAATTGAAAACGCTTATAGATTCAGAAATTAAAAAGAAATAAGTATGGAACTCTATATCTTAAAATCCGTCTCTTGCCTCGCTCTTTTCTTCGCTTTTTATAAAGTATTTTTAGAACGCACTTCCATTCATAATTTTAAGCGTTTTTATTTATTTGGAATTTTAATACTGTCCTTTGTAGTCCCGCTTATAACTTTTACAATTTATGTTGACGTAGCGCCAACACTAACTTCTTTTACAGCGAAAAACCTACAAATTGTTGCATCTGAAAGCCAGGAAGCCACAAACTACTGGCCTTATATTTTATGGTCGATTTATGGTTTGGGAGTGTTGTTTTTCAGCCTAAAATTTTACAGAAATCTTTTTACTTTAATTCAAAAAATACGGCAGAACCCAAAATACCGAAAGAAGCATTTCATAAATATTCTTTTAAAGGAAACTGTCATTCCGCATACTTTTTTCAGCTACATTTTTCTGAATAAACTGCAATTTGAAAACGATGAAATACCAAGAGAAGTAATACTTCACGAGCAAGCACATGCTATTCAAAAGCATAGTTTGGATATTCTTTTTGTAGAATTTTTGCAAATTATATTTTGGTTTAATCCGTTGTTTTATTTCATAAAAAGAAGCATAAAACTAAACCACGAATTTTTAGCGGACCAAGCTGTATTGAAAGCTGGTACTGAAACTTCAGCCTATCAAAAAATATTATTGGCATTCTCATCAAATGCACATACGCCTGCTTTGGCACATTCAATCAATTATTCATCAATCAAAAAACGTTTTACAGTTATGAAAACACACACCTCAAAAAGAAGTATTTGGTTTCGAAGCTTCTTAATTTTACCGCTGCTATCTTTATTAATTTTTGGGTTTAGCTCCCAGGAAATAGTTCAAAAACAAGTTGAAAAAACAAAGGAAGCAAAAGAGCCAATTCAAAAAACAGCAAGCAAAGCCGAATTGTCCGAATACAATAAGCTGGCAAAAAAGTACAACGAAATGGCAAAGAACAATATGGTCGTAAAAAAGAAGGACCTGGAAAGACTTCATTATTTATACGGCCTAATGACACTGGAACAAAAAAGAGTAGCTGAACCATATCCTAATATTCCACCACCGCCAGCACCAGAACCGCCAAAAGTAAAAAAAGGTGAAAAAAGTAACATTCCACCTCCGCCACCGCCACCAGCTCCAAAGGCTCCCAAAGCCCCTTCAGCAGAAAATGGAAATTTATATATGGCTGCCGAAGCACCTCCCGCTCCGAATCCAGATCCTGTGGAATATATAAAGGAATTGGGGAAACGCGGAGCCACTTTTTATATTGGCCCCCATAAATACAGTACGGATGAAGCAGTTGAATTAGTCCGAAAAAGTAAAGAAGCAACCATTGATGTAAGCAAATATCCAGAAGTCCATTTGGGCGGTTGCTAAGTTAATTAGCTTATATGATTTCAAAAAAAATGCTTCCAAACTTTAAAGTTTGGAAGCATTTCTTCTTTATTGGAATTTTTTAAAGTTTATTCCACGTATCATTCAAAAGATTCACGTCTGGCAACATTTTGTTGGGGTCCAAAACCACACGCTGTACTTGCTTTGTAGTTTTTAAAAGATGTTCCCAACTATTGCCACGCTGCCAAATTTCAACGGGAAGATCAATGTTTTCATTTGTATTGTCTGAATAAATAACTTGCAGTTTTACGGGCATTGGGATTTGTCCATCGTTTTCGACTGTAATTAGGTAATTTCCCAAATATGGTTTTACGTCAGTAATACCCAAATCTATGTTTCCATTGCCATAAAACCAGCCTTTCCAGAACCAGGCAAGGTCTTCGCCTGCAACATTTTCTATATGGTTGAAAAAGTCGTTTGGTTGCGGATGCTTGTATGCCCAGGTATGGATATAACTTTTAAAGGCATTGTCAAATCGTTCGGGCCCAAGGATGTATTCTCGAAGCAAATAGAGTCCAACCGCAGGTTTATAATAGGCGGTATACGCCAGGTTTCGGGAATTTGCAACGTCAGGATATGTATCAATTCCTTCTCTGTTTTCATAAGTAAGGTATTGCACCAAATTGCGCGGAGCATCTTGATTTGAAAAAAATTCTCCATTATTAAAAGCTTGTGAACTGTAATGATTTATAAAAGTGTTAAAACCTTCATCCATCCAAGGGTAGCGGCGCTCATTGCTACCAACAATCATCGGGAACCAGTTATGCCCAAATTCGTGATCGGTAACGTCCCAAAGGTCGGCTGCTCCCCTATTTTTATATTCGCAAAAACTAACGCCTGGATATTCCATTCCGCCAACACTGGCGGCTACATTGATAGCATTTGGATAAGGATATGCAAAATAGGTTTTTGAATAAAATTCTATCGAAGCTTTTGTAAATTCAGTGGAACGGGACCAAGCGGTTTCTCCATCGCTTTCCTTTGGATAAACCGATTGAGCCAGTGCAGTTTTTCCTTCCGGAAGATTAATTTTTGCTGCGTCCCAAATAAATGCTTTTGAAGATGCCCAAGCTACATCGCGCGTATTTTCCATTTTGAAATGCCATGTAACCATTCCACTGGTTTTGGTGTGAGCGACAGGCTTACCGACCTCATCAGGATTTATAATATAAATTGTTTTATCACTTTTTGCGGCCTCTGCAAAACGATCCTGTTGGGTTTTGGTCAATACCTCGTTTGGATTATCCAATTTGCCGGAACAAATTACGGTTTGATCTGCGGGAGCGGTAATTTTTACATCGTAGTTTCCGTATTCGCAATAGAATTCACCTGCTCCCAAATAAGGATCAGTATTCCAGCCAACAACATCGTCAAAGACACAAACTCTAGGGTACCATTGTGCAATGGCGTAAATAGTTCCTCCCTTAACATCAAGCCTCCCCATTCGGTCCATCCCTTCAACAGGAACTTTAAATTTGAAATTCATTTTTATATCCACAGTTCCGCCTTTTGCAGCAAGTGGTTTGTCAAGCCAAACCTGCATACGGGTATCAGTTATTAAATATTTTGAAGAAGTGCCCGTTTTGGTTTTTGCTGAAACGTTACTCAATTCAAACCCGCCTTCCACATCGCCATTGTAACGATTTCCGTAAATTGGAGTAGTTAGCGTGCCGCGCGAATTTTGAGTGAAACGATCCTGTTCCAAATACAACCAAATAAAATCCAATGTTTCAGGGCTGTTGTTTGTGTAGTGAATGGTTACATTCCCTGAAACGGTATGGTTTATATCATCCAGAGTTGCTTCCAAATTGTAATCAGCAGAATTCTGCCAATATTCTGGGCCAGGTTTTCCCGAAGCTGAACGGTAGACATTTCCCTGTCTGTATGAAAAATTATCGAAAAGATCTTGGTTGTCTGGGATTACTTCCTGTGCAGTGATTACAGCAGAGAAAGTGAAAAGGAGCAGCGAGAAAAGTAAGCTACTTTTTGAGTATGTCATTTTTTTTTAATTAAAAGGAGGTTGCGAAGTTAATAAATGAGTTGTAAAAATCTTGTTAAAACAATTGGTCATTCAAAGTGATGGATTTATGTAGAAGCAAAAACTGAGTATATTTAATTTAACGAATCTTGGCTTGATTTTTCGGGAATCAATTTTTTAACCATTTTGCCTACAGAAAGGCCTTGGACCAATATTGAAAACACAACCACCACATAGGTTATTACCAAAAACAACTCGCGATGCATTACTTCGGTGAGTCCAAGAGCCAAGGCTATGGAAATTCCTCCGCGTAGGCCAGCCCAAGTCATAATTTTTGCGGTGTGGGGAACAAAGTTTAACTTTCTTTTAAAGAAATTTACGGGTAAAATTAAAGATGTATATCGGCTAATAAGTACCACAGGAATAGCGATTAGCCCTGCCAAAATATAGATCCCTTTAAACTCTAACGCTAGCATTTCCATACCAATTAAAACGAACAAAATGGTATTGAGCAGAATGTCTATAAGCTCCCAAAATTTGTCTACATAGGATTCCGTTAATTCACTCATGGCTCCCTGCCTTACAATATCGTTACCAATAAAAAGACCCGATGTTACCATTGCCAAAGGAGCGGAAACATGAAGGCGTTCTGCCAAAACCGTACCCGCCATTACCGTTGCCAAGGTAATAATCACTTCCATATCATAATCATTAATAGTTTTTAAAAGGCGGTATGTAATCCACCCCAAAAGCAAGCCTAGTGCAATTCCACCAATTACCTCTATTCCAAATAATTTTAAAACTCCAAGAGTGCTAACATTTTCAGGCCCCAAATTTGCGACTTCAAAAATGGTAAGAAAAACCACAACGCCTACCCCATCATTAAACAGTGATTCGCCAACAATTTTAGCTTCGAGGTTTTTTGGCACTTTAGCTTTTTTCATAATTCCCAATACCGCAATTGGATCAGTGGGAGAGATAAGTGCTCCAAAAAGAATACAGTATAAGTATTCCACTTCCATGCCTATAAATTGCAGCAGCATAAATAAAAATGTGCCGACCAAAAATGTGGAAACCAAAACACCCAGCGTAGAAAAAATCAAAATTGGCCAGCGTTGCACTTTCAATTGTTCAAAATTTGTGTGCAGGGCTCCCGCAAAAAGCAGAAAACTTAGCATTACATCCAGCAAGGCCGTCCGGAAATCTATTTTGGTGATTATATATTTTTCGGCATTTAAAAGTGTAGGATTAATATAGCTAAGTGCAAAAACGCCGAAAGTAAAAACTATTGTTATCAGCATAAGCCCGATTGTATTGGGCAGTTTTAAAAATCGCACATTTATATAGCCGAATGTTGCAGCAAGCGTAATTATGATGGTGATGATCAGGAAATAATCCACAGCATATAATTTGGTTAAATATATTTCTTAAACTTACGGAATTTATAATTAACCCCCTCCTGTTCCCTAAGAGCTTTATAGTAGTGGAAAAAGCACTCGAACTTGTAACCGTTTGGTTATTAATGCTAATTCAATTCGATTTATATAAATTTTAGTGGATTTACAAGCTAGCTATTTTGGTTTCGCTCAAAAATGTGGTTAGCCACTATCAGGACAAAAACTACAGAAATTTATAGCTATGTTTCAAAAACAAATTTTAAATACATTGAAAATCAATTAGATTTTTGAATATATAATTGAAATAAATACTATACCGTATTTATAGACATTTTGTAAGCAAATTAAAAAGTGAAACTGAAATAAAAATAAACCTTCAATAATTACAAAAGCACAATTATTTTTATTTTCGTTTCATTACCTTCACATTATACTAACGACAGCATAAAATGAGGACTCATAAAATTTTAATGATAGTGGATGATGATGCAGATGACCGTCTTTATTTTAGCAATGCTGTTAAGGAAATAGATGCGTCCTATGAGTGCATTAAAGCATGGGGCGGGGATCAGGCACTCAAACTATTACACAAAGCAGAGCAATTACCTGATTTTATTTTTATTGACATCAATATGCCTCTGATGAATGGATTGGATTGCTTAGAGAAATTAAAAGAGGATGAGAAGCTGAAAAGTATTCCTGTGATTATTTACTCCACTTCCCAATATCAAAAAAATAGTGATTATACCCGCGAACTTGGCGCATCCTATTTTATAACTAAGCCAATAGATATAAAAAAACTTCCACAGCTAATAATTACAGCAATGGAAAAGTCAAATTAAAAATACATTTTCAACAATTATTTTTAGCATCAATGGCTGCATCAAAAAAAAATAAAATACAACCGTCTGCCACCGTGCAGAACTTTCCCATTGTAGGCATTGGCGCGAGTGCAGGAGGGCTTGATGCATTTAAGCGATTGCTCAAAGCTATACCCGAAAGTTCAGGGATGGCGTATGTGTTGGTACAACATCTTGATCCATCCCACGAAAGTATGTTACCAGAGATTTTACAACGGGTAACAAAAATTCCCGTGCATGAAATTACAGAAGACATTCATCTTGCACCCGACCATATTTACATCATACCTTCAAACAAAATCTTAACGTCAACCGATGGTGTGCTAAAACTCGCTCCTCGCGATAAAAAAATTCTAAACCTTTCCATTGATATTTTTTTTACTTCTCTTGCCGAAGTGCACAAAGAGTTTGCTGTAGGTGTTATATTATCAGGCACAGGTAGCGATGGAACAAAAGGTTTGCAAGCCATCAAGGAACATGGAGGCATTAGCATTGCGCAGGACATGGAATCGGCAGCGTATGATAGTATGCCGGAAAGCGCCATCAATGCAGGGGTGGTTGATTTTATTTTAGCTCCCGAAAAAATTCCCGAGCAGCTTTTGCAAATAAATGGCTCATACAAACCAAGTAATGTTCACAAAAAAGAAAAACAACAGAACAAAGACGATGAAGTTATTTTCAAACAGATTCTTTCGCTGCTTCGCCAGCGCAGCGGAGTTGATTTCACCCACTATAAGGATCCAACTATACGCAGGCGTATAGCGAGGCGGATTGCAATTGTAAAAAAGAAAAATCTTACTAAATATTTAGCTTTTTTGCGCACCGATAAAGACGAACAGGATGAACTTTTTCAGGATATGCTCATTCCGGTAACTTCTTTTTTCCGCGACCCGAAAACTTTTGACACCTTAACTGAAAAAGTTTTTCCTTCAATCCTGAAAAATAAAAATGCTGATGCACCTATTCGTATATGGATTGCGGGTTGCTCCACAGGCGAAGAAGCATATTCAATAGCCATCTGCCTGTACGAATTTTTGGGAGAGAAATTCCGCGACACAAAAATTCAAATCTTCGCTTCAGATATTTCTGAGAAGGCAATTAAGAAAGCACGTACAGGAATTTACACCAAAGCCGAAGTAGAAACGCTTTCTGAATTAAAGCTCAAAAAATATTTTATTAAAAACAATGGCAGTTACGAAGTGAGCAAACTCATTCGTGATATCTGCGTGATTGCCCCTCACAATTTTTTAAAAGACCCCCCATTTGCGAAAATGGATTTAATCAGTTGCCGCAATGTGCTTATATATATGGATACCTTTTTGCAAAAAAAAGCCCTTACCACTTTTCATTACGCACTTAAAGAAAACGGATTTCTCCTCCTCGGTAAATCCGAATCCATTGGCGCATCTTCCGATTTATTCACACAAGTGGCCAAGAAGGAGAAAATTTATTCGCGTAAGCTAGTTCCGGGTCGATTCAGACATGTTGCTGCCGAACTAAAAGAAGAAACATTAACAACAAAGGACAAAAAGGTTACAAGAGCAGAAGCCACACAAACAGATTTCAGAAAAAGTGCAGAGGCAATAATGATTTCCAAATCTCCTGCGAGTGTCGTTGTGAACGAACAAATGGATATTGTGCATATTTACGGAGACATTACGCCTTTTCTTCAGTCACCGCAAGGCAAACCTACTTTCAATCTTTTAAAAATGGCACGCGAAGGTTTAGGGTTTGAATTGCGAAACGCCATTCACAAAGCCACCAAGGAACAAACTGTATTCACCAAAAAAAATATTCCTGTAAGCGCAAATACCCTCCTGAAAGAAGAAGTTGGTCAGGGAAAACAATTTTTGGTTACGATAGAAATTATTCCGCTCACCGATACTTTTGAACCGCATTACTTAATTCGCTTTGAGAAAACAATAATTCCTGTTTTGCACGAAGAAAAATTATCTTCTTCAGGAAAAATAAAAAGAGACCACGCAGAAAAACGAAACGAGCAATTAGAAAAAGAATTGGCAAATACCCGTGAAGATATGCGCTCCATAACCGAAGACATGGAAGCCTTTAATGAAGAGTTGCAAAGCGCCAACGAAGAATTGCAAAGCAGTAATGAGGAGATGCAAAGTTTGAATGAAGAATTAGAAACATCTAAAGAGGAACTGCAATCAACCAACGAAGAACTTACCATCATAAATCATGAGTTGATTGACAAACAAGAACAGCTCAACGCATCCCGCTACTATGCCGAAAGCATTGTTAGTACAATCCGTGAACCGCTTATCATACTTGATAAATCACTTTACATTAAAACCGCCAATGCATCCTTCTACAAAAAATTTAATGCGGAAGAACAAGATACAGAAGGAAAATTATTTTACGAAATTCAAAATCATCAATGGGATGATAATCTCATGCGCTCATTGCTTGAAAAAATTCTTCCCAAACACGAACGTCTCACCGACTTTGAAATCATTCTCAATTTTCCTTCCATCGGTGAACGCACATTGTTGTTGAACGCGCTACAAATTTTAAATGAAAAAAAATCAGAGCAGTTAATTCTTCTTGCCATTGAAGATATAACTGAACGGAAATCAGCAGAACAAAAACTAGAAACATTTGCCGATGAATTAGAATCACAGATAAAAGAGCGAACCGTTGAACTCAAAAAATCTAACAAAGAACTAAAGCAAACCAACAAGCAGTTAGACCACTTTGCCCATGTAGCAAGCCATGATTTGCAAGAGCCTTTGCGGAAAATTTTAACCTTTTCCATGCTTTTGAAGGATAATCACAAAGATGAGTTGAGTACAGAAGCAAAATCGTATCTCAACAAAATTGAAGGAGCATCTAGCCGCATGTCAATACTTATCCAGGATCTGCTCAATTATTCGCGGTTACTCCAACACGAAAAATTATTTTCAAAAACCGACCTCAACGAAACAGTCAAAAATATTATTAATGATTTTGAATTACTCATACAAGAAAAAAAAGCCAAAATAAAAATTGCTCAACTCCCAACGGTTGATGCGATTCCTTTGCAAATGAACCAGCTTTTTTTCAACCTTATCAGCAACGCGCTTAAATTTTCTAAAGAAGATGTTCCGCCTGTCATTACCATTACATCACGAATACTTTCAGAAAAAGAAATTGAAAAATATCCCGCCTTCAATACTAATATTCCTTATATAGAAATAATTTTCAAAGACAACGGCATCGGTTTCGAACAACAATATGCAAAACAAATATTCACCATCTTCCAGCGTCTGCACAACAAAGAAACCTACATTGGTACAGGCATTGGGTTAGCATTATGTAAAAAAATTATTGAAAACCATCAAGGAGAAATTTTTTCAGATGCAAAAAAAAACGAAGGTGCATTATTTCATATAATACTTCCGCTTGAACAACTGGGGTAAATAAACCAGCCCCAGAACATTTTTTAAAAGATAATAATCCTTCTTAGAGTGTTTACGGCAATAGTCCCGCATCTTTGTGGAAAAATTGCTGCAAAAGCTAGCTTCATAGGCTGAAGTGACCTCGCTATCCATTCTATTTTTAGCTTTGATAATCGTTTTGTAAACATACGAGCCTGGCTTTTGTAACCATATAAAAAAAGGATAGGGTTTCAAACCCTATCCATTAGTAAATAATTATGTTTGGAGTTTTAAGGCGTTAACAGTCCCTAGAACCTATGACTCCTTCAAAATCGTCATTGGAGCAGCCAAAAAACAATGCAATAAGCAGTATTGCAAAGGATAAAATTGAGTATTTAGTTTTCATTTTCATTAGTATTTAGGGTGAATTTTTAATGCTGTGTTCGCAGCTTGTTTTTACCTCAGACAAGACCATCATCGGCATATTAAATATTTTTTTATTTTAATATTTTTTATAGCGTTTTTATTATTTCTTCTATTTCTTCTTCAGTTTTGCCAAGGATTATTTGAAGTTTAGCGATCATCTCTTCTCTCTTCCCTTTTATAAGGAATAAATCCGAATCAGTCAATTCTGCAAATTTTAATTTGAGCCTGCTTTTTTTTGTGCTCCATTTTTCATTAGCTCCAGTTGTGTCCATGATCAATAAAGGTTTATATATTATTATGGAACAAAGTTTGCCCTATGGAGGCTTGGAAGTGTTATATAACTTTTAAAATAAGTTACATCATTCACACACCATCAAAAAAAAACATCCAGTTTGAGTTTTAGTAACAAGGACTTACTGATAGTTTTAGCATGAGTAATAGGGTATGTAATAAGGTGAAGAGATCAGGTAATTTTCACTTTCATCACAAAGAATATCGATATTGTTTGTTGGATAGACTACACTAATCAATTGACTACAATGGACTAGCTGAGAGGACAAAAAGACTCGAAAGAAGAATAATTATGCTTCGTCCTTAGTTGTAAGTACTTGGCTAATGCCTGAAATAAAGAATAAAAGACTAAGAACACCATAGGTGATAAGCAGTTTAATAGTATTTGAACTAAGAGATCCATTAACAAATAATACTGCACTATAAATAAGACCTGCAATTCCAATTACAAAAAGCAAAATGCTTAAAGTATTGGTATTTATGATTTTCGAAATTTAAAACGAGCTATTTTTAAAGGATTCTTCTTCCCGAGATTATTCTTACTAAGATTGCGATAATAGCAATTACGAGTAAAATGTGAATAAGGCCTCCACTATTATAGCCAACAAATCCTACTAACCAACCTATTATTAAAATAACTGCGATTAAATAAAGTAAATTTCCCATAATTATATATTTTATGTAGCAAATATCAATATCTTCTAATACAATAAGATTGCAGAATTAAGGATAAGAGTTACAATATTTACACTTTATTATAGGTTGTTTTGTTTTACCAAAAAAAAGAGCGATGAGCATCTATATAGATGCTCATCGCTCTTTTTACATTCTTGTAAACGTGTATAGTTGTGCTAGCAAACTGTTATTACATCCGTTCCATATACCATTTTAATTCTTTTTCCATTTTATTAAAACGCATAACTTCAGTGATACCCTTTTTTAGGCGTATAAAAGCGGTTTCGCTTTTTACAATATAATCAGCAGCCTTGTGATGCATACATTCAACGGCCACTGCAATCTTGTCCTGGGAAGAAAGCATTAGAACAGGAATATTAGGGTTGAAAGCTTTTATTTTATCTAATGTTTCTAGACCATTCATGGCACCTTTTTCAATTCCATCGAGATGATAGTCTAAAATAATCACATCTGGATTTTTTGATAAACTTGCGATACAAAGTTCCCCTGTAGAAAATGTTTCAATATCAAAGTCTGCACTTTCCATAAAATCAATTTCCAATGATTTTAGAAATAGCCTATCGTCATCAACCAAAAAAAGTTTTATTTTATTTTCGCTATTCATCGTTTGTGTTTTTATAGGTGTTAAGTTCCTCTAATAATTCTAGGCAAGCCTGATTACAAACGTTCTCAAGTTGAAGAACTAGATCTGATATATCTTCTGTCTGTTGCATCGTACTGGCAAATTCCTGAATTTTTTTGGCTATTTCTTCGTAATCTGAATGAATTCCTACAATTGAAAATGAAGGAATCATTTTGTGAACTGCAGCATGCAATGCCTCCCAATCTTTTTTTGCCAAGCTCTGTTTCATGTTGCAAATGAGTATTGGTGTTTGTTCCAGATAAAGAGAAATCATTTCCGCCATAAGTACCCGATTGGATTTAGTTCGGGTATTCAAGTATTTTAAGTTTGTGCACTTTATCTTTGCGCTGTCATTAAGTTCAGTTAAATCAGGTTCTTCCACAATATTAGATTTTTTTATTAATCCTAACATTTTTCTGTACAATAACCGCTCATCAATAGGCTTTGCAATGTAATCATCCATTCCTATTGCTTTGCATTTAGCCAAATCTACAGTGGTAACGTCTGCCGTTAAAGCGATGATGGGAATATCACAATTCATACTATTTCTAATATAATCGGTTGCTTCAAATCCATTCATTTCGGGCATATGTAAGTCCATCAAAATAAGATCATACTTTGTGGTTTGCATTTTTTCGATTGCTATTCTTCCGTTGTCTGCAATATCGCATTCAAATCCAAAATCATCTAACAGTGTTCTCATAAGTAATTGATTGAGTGAAATATCTTCCACAACCAATACTTTTACGTTGGATACCTCCGTATCATATTCTGCTAAGTCTATTTCTAGTTCAGTATCAGCTTTTGTTTTCTGAAAGCTTAATATAAAGCTAAAAGTAGTGCCTTCATTAATTTTACTTGTTACAGAAATACTTCCTTCCTGTAACTCGACCAACTGTTTTACTATGGCAAGCCCTAATCCTGTTCCTCCGTACATGCGGGAGGTTCCACTTGATGCTTGCTGAAAGTTTTCAAATATCGTTTCTCTTTTTGAGTCTGGTATTCCAATTCCGGTATCAGTAACTGAGAATTCAACGGTTACTTTATGTTCATCTTCATCCAGTAATTTGGTGCTGAGTGTTATTTTCCCTTTTGATGTAAACTTAACGGCATTGCCCACTAAATTCAAAATGATTTGATTTAACCGCACTGGGTCACCAACCAATACATCAGGTATTCTGTGATCGTATATTTTTATAAGTTTCAGGTTCTTTTCATGAGTTTTTGTTTCAAATAAATGGAGCATAGTTGAAATGGATGATGCCATTCTGAAAGGTATTTGTTCAAAAACCATTTTTCCAGCATCCACTTTTGACAAATCGAGTATATCGTTAATGAGCACAATCAATGCATCTCCGCTTATTTTGATTGCTCTTAAATATTTTTTTTGTTTTTCTGTCAAGTCTGTTTTTAGCACCACTTTAGTAAATCCGATGATTGCATTCATCGGAGTGCGTATTTCATGGCTCATATTTGATAAAAACTGTTGCTTTGCTTTCATGGCGTCCTCTGCAATCAATCTATCTTTTTCCGCTTTTAATTTTGCTTCCTCTGCAATCATTGTTGCCATTTCTGCAAACATAATTGCCTCTGTAAGTTCCTTAGCAGCTTTTTTTTGTTCAGTAACATCCCGAGCAACAATAACTATTCCTTCTACATTTCCTTTTTCATCTCTATAAATAGATCCATTAAATAATACATCAGTCAATTTGCCGTTTTTGTGACGAAGTGTAAGTGGAAAATCGGCAACAGATCCTTTTTCAAATACTTGCTCATAAACATTGCTCGCTTTTTGGGGCTCTGTAAAATAATCGAGAAAGTTAGAATCTATCAGTTCTTCCCTTGTCAATCCTGTAATATTTGTCAAAGCCTCATTCATGTCAGTTATCTTACCTACGGAACTTATGGTGACCAAAGGATCTAGACTGGCTTCAATTAAACTTCGAGCATAATTAAAATCATTGATTAGTATGTTTTTCATTTTCTGCTTTTTCATTAGATTCAGATCTTTATCTGAGTCAAATTTCTTCCAATGGATTTCTTTTTTTTTCTTTTAATTGTTTAAAATGAGAAGGTGAGAGTCCTGTAACTTTTTTAAATTGATTGGATAAATGAGCAACACTGCTGTAATTCATTTTCCAAGCAATTTCAGTGATGTTTAATTCGCCATAAATAATCAATTCCTTCACTCTTTCAATTTTGTGAGCTATTATGAATTGTTCAATGGTGGTTCCTTGAACTTCAGAGAACAAGTTTGACATATATGTGTAATCGTGGCTTAATTTCTCACTTAAATAATTTGAAAAGTTTATTTTGATGACTTCATCAGAATAATGAATCATTTCAATTATGGCATTCTTGATTTTTTCAATCAAAACAGCACGTTTATCGTCCATTAATTCAAATCCAGATTTGAGTAGTGCAATTTTTATCTGATTCCGTTGTTCTGCAGAAATATTTTCCATTATTTCAACTTCGCCTAAATCTACTATGATAAAATGTAGGCCAAGCTTTTTTAAGTCTTCTTTTACCGCCATTTTGCAGCGGTTGCTTACCATGTATTTGATGTGTAGTTTCAAGTGAAATTTTTTATAAGGTACGACTAAAACAGGAGAAAAGGTGTCACTCATTAATTAAAAAAAGCAGACTGGAAGCCTGCTCTTTAATGCTAAGTGTTATAATTTAATTGGAATTTCCTAATTGCTATATATGGGAATAATAACCAATAGAATGATTCCTTTTATAAGTTCATTGTTTTTAATTAAGAATTATTGATTTTTTGCTTCAGCGTTTTCTTCCGATTTCGCTCCCATTCTGTTCAATGTGTACATAGGGGCGAACTTAAGTTTTAAGCCGGCTATTTTCCCATTGTCAGAACTGGTTAAGCCTTCATTTTCTACAGTATTTTTTCTAGTGTCAATCGCTTCGTATAATAATTTAATTTCATCCCAATCTTCTCTTGAATAAGTATCTTTATTGGCAGCTACTGTGTCTACAAAATTTTGATATACGCTTAGTATATTGTCCTTATTTATCCATTCAAACTTCATATCATCATTTTTATAGTTTTCTCCTAAAAGTGATATTCTAAAGTCATTTTTGATAATTACTTCTTGCTCTTGTTGTTTAGCTAATTGAGCTTTATACTCTTCAAATTTTAAAGTTGCCTCATCTACATCATTTCTCAATTTTTCATTTTCCGCAAGTTCATTTGAATTTTCACTGGCAGTGACTTTGTAGGAATCGTAATCCTCTTCAATATTTGTCCAATTTGCTTTAGCTTCCTCCACATCTAAACTGGAAATTGAATCTACATACATTGTAAACTCTTCTACGTTTTGTGCAGTTTGCTCCATCTTTTCATTTTTACATGAAGTAAATAGTAAAGTAGATACACATATTGCAATCGTAAACTTTAGTGTTTTCATTATTTTAAATTTTAAAAGGTTAATAATTGTTTTTTTTAATTTATTGCTATTAAATTATTTGGTCCACAACACAGTCTAAAAAGCATTGTTATTCCTGCTAGGGTTAACAAGATGTGTATAAATCCACTCGCGCTGTAGAAAAAAAATCCTAATGCCCAACCGATTACAAGTATTACTGCAATGATGTCTAACAAGTTTCTCATTTTGTTATGGTTTAAAGGTTAATAGTTGTTTTTGATGTACTAAAATGTTCAGTCTTTCCAGCCTACTTTAGATGCAAATGAGGTAATTAACTTGGACGTTCACAAACTGATTAATAGCGATAGCGAAGTTGATTAATTATCTATACCTTTTGTTATGTAGTTATATAAAACATTTACATAAATCACTGATTTTTATGGAGAGAAAAAAGAACAGATGGTAAAATGACAGTTCTTTTATAAATGGGCTATACCGACCATAAATATTGAAAATGAAATACAAAATGATCACATTCAAATACTTAACAACAAAAGAATAATAAATCTTATAAAAATTAAAAAGAGTAAGACACAAGATGTTCTTGACTATAGAGAAAATCTATATAAAGAAATAAAAGATTTAATATTGCTAATAGAATCAGAATTAAATGAGCAAAAATAAAAAAAACGAAAATCGTGTGTAAAACACAGCTTTCAAAGCCTTTTCAGGAGGTTTGTGTTTGTTTTTAAAAATTGCTAAATAGAATAATATGGGGTCCTTTAAAATTTATAAAGCCAATTAGTTTTATTGAGATCCGTTGTTCCAGTAGTGAGGGTTTGTATCAGCTGTTCGTTGAAACCAATAATCTTGGGTCATTTTTTTGCCATCAAAGGTTTTTAACCTGCGTTCAAAAATATAAATGGTGGGGTTAAAAACCATGTCGGTTACTCCAACAGTAAAAAGCTGAGGTTCTTCTTCGGTTTTTCTTTTTTCTTCTTCGATTAATACTTCGAATCCGTTATATTCCAACAATTTTCTTAAAAAATCCTTACGGTCTTCACCAATCTTTTTTTCAACAAAAGTAACCCGTGTCTCCCCGATGCTTCCAAACGCATGTTTTCCTTCTAATTCCATAATTTTTTCTTTAAAGGTCCAAATTCCAAATATGTGAATTCATAATCCAAAAATTCAAGATTTAACTTTATAGGATTTGTTGCTTATTATTTAACCAAATATCCCTGTTAATTCATAGATGTAATCATACAAAGGACTGTATAGTCCAAGAACAAGGATTCCAATTGCGGTTATTAACAATCCCAAACGCATATATATTTTATTTCTAAAATAGGGAATAGGGGTATTACTGTTTCTGATAAACATCGCCCGAATTACCAATAAGTAATAGTAAAGGGAAATCGTTGCGTTCACCACGGCTATAAATACCAGGAAATAATAGCCCTGACTCGCGGCGGCTGTGAATAGGAAGAATTTACCAAAGAATCCTGCTACTGGCGGAATTCCTGCCAGTGAAAACAAGCCCAGCATCATTACTAAACTCAACTTTGGATTGGTTCTGTACAAGCCGTTGTAGTCGTCTATATTTTCTTTTCCGGTTTTTAATGAAATCGCTTGTACCACTCCAAAAGCAGCAAGGTTTGAGAATATATAGATCAATACAAAGTAAACCACGGTTGCTGCTCCCAATTGTGTTCCGGCAATGAGTCCTAACAGAATAAAACCTGCTTGGGCAATGGATGAATAAGCCAGAAAGCGTTTCATGTTTTTTTGTCGCAACGCAAATAAGTTACCTATAGTCATTGTAGCAATTGCGATAACATATATGATGTTTTCCCAAACGTGCATCAATGGTTTTAAAACAGTAAATAATAAGATCATTAGAATAAATACAGCAGCTCCTTTTGAAATGACCGATAAATAGGATGCAACACTAATGGGTGAACCTTCATAGACATCGGCGGTCCAAAAGTGAAATGGCACAAGGGATATTTTAAAGGCAAGCCCTGTAAAAAATAGGATAAATGCCAATATTGTGAGGTTGTTGGAAATGATAACTTCCATAACTTCATTAAAATAAATGGAACCGGTTGTTGCATATAACAATGAAATTCCAAATAGAGCGATTCCTGAAGCAAATCCCGCAGAGAGGATGAATTTTATGCCTGCCTCACTGGAAATTCTCTTGGATGTTTCATAAGCTGCCAATGCTGCAACTGGTAATGTAGCCAATTCCAATCCTAAGTAAAACATTAAGAAATCCCCAGCAGAAATCATAAAATACATGCCTAAAAGGGAAGAGAACAGCAGTATAAAAAATTCTGTTCCTTTGTTTTTTTGAACTATTTTTTCTTGAATCCAGTCAGCCGATTGCAGCAGTAATACCAATACTCCAATATTCAGCGCATTTTTAAAAAAATGAATTAGGTTGTTAGTTTGAAACATTCCACCAAATACACTACTTTCTTCAATACCTAAAAATCCCACAGCGGTATGAATTCCAAATAAAAACAGCGCTAGGTGTACCACGCTGCTTTTTTTGTTTTTAGGTATAAAAATCTCACCTACAATAAGCAATAATAGTATTGCCAGAAGTAAAATTTCTTGTCTCATTAATAGGAAACTGTTAAGACTCATTTTTTTCTATTTAAATTCTTTTCGATAAATCATCCTTTTTGTATTTGCTGAATTTATTAGCCACAAACAAAGGAATATTTTTAATTTTCTCTAACTTCTATTCTTCTCTACAACACTCCTCGTATAAACGGCTCTAAACTTTCCAAAATCATATCACTCAACCACAGTGGAGCGATACCGATTCCGATAATTGGAATGAATAATAAAATAATACCGGTTCTTTCGTACCAGGTTACCTTCGGCAGTTTTAAGTATTCAGGATTTTTTACCCTTCCCATTAGCATGATACCTATTACACGTAGCAGGAATACTGCGGTTACCACAATTGCTGATATTACAATTACGGTTGCAACTCTTGTAAACATATCGTCATTTTGAAATGCCCCTACAAAAATGTTCATTTCAGCAACAAATCCGCTAAATCCTGGCAAACCTAAATATGCTAGACCAACTACTACAAAAGCCACGGAGATAAAGGGAATTACTTTTAATAAGCCTCCTAATCTTGTTATGTCTCTGGTGTGAGTTCTTTCATAAATCATCCCGATTAATGCAAAAACAAGGGCTGTCATAAAACCGTGAGAGAGGGATTGCAAAATAGCTCCGTTCCAGCCGGTTTTGTTCAGCATTAATAATGCGAACATTACCATTCCCAAGTGGCTTACTGATGCGTACGCATTTATGTATTTTAGATCGGTTTGTCTTAATGCAGCGAATGCACCGTAAATAACACCTGTTGCAGATAAAATTATAAACACCCAGGACCATTCTATGGCACCTTGAGGCAACAGGAACATTGCAACTCTAAATATACCGTATCCTCCTAATTTCATTAAAACTCCCGCGTGTAACATTGATACTGCAGTAGGCGCTGAAGCATGACCATCTGGCGACCAGGTATGGAATGGAAATAAAGCTCCAAGGACAGCAAAACCTAAGAAAGTGAGCGGAAAAAATAATTTTTGTGCTTCAAATGGAATACTCACTTTGGCAATTTCCAGGATATTGAAGGTTAAGGCCCCTCCGTCGGCATTTGAATTAAAATAAATTCCTAAAATCCCAACCAATAAAACTGCTGAAGCTCCCATTAACATCAATGTTAGTTTCATTGCAGAGTATTCTTTTGGACCCGATCCCCAAATTCCAATTAATAAAAACATTGGAATTACAGCAACCTCATAAAAAAGGAACATTGTGAACAGATCAATTGAAATAAAAAATCCATAAACTCCAGTTGATAAAACCAAAAGAGAAACAAAAAATTCTTTAGGCAGATCCTTCATTTTCCAAGAAATAAAAACACCTGCCAATACAACTATTGAAGTCAACGTCAATAAAGCTACCGAAATACCATCAACACCAATTGCATAATGGATATTGAAGGATTTGAACCAGACAAAATCCCTGGTAAAAACCATAATATCGGTATTAACTGCTCTTTCCCTAAAATAAGCGAAGATTAGATTTACTGCCATTCCAAGCTGAACTATGCTTCCAAACATTGCAACCAGACGCGCTTGTTTTAATCCTTTTGTAGCAAAAAGGACTAAAATTGTTAGTACAGGTACTAAGACAAACAGTGATAAAATATCCATAATAATTTATTCTAAATAAAAATTCAAATCTCAACTAACAAATCTCAATGCTCAAACTAATCTGATTTGGATTCTTCCATTAGCTCCACATATAAATAAACACCAATGCAAGAATTACTGCTCCTGCGATAAAGGAAAATGCATAATCCTGAAGTCTTCCGGATTGCATGCCTTTTATTTTTTTGGCAATCAGCACGGTTTTGTTTCCAATCCCTTCCATAGTTCCATCCACATATTTTTTATCAAAAAAGGCAATTGGCGCCGATACACGTTTAAATATTATTTTTTTGGTGACGAACATATACACCTCATCGAAATAAAATTTATGAAAAGTCCATTTGTAAAACATTCCGAAGGCATTTGAAAATCTCTCGGCCAGATCATTTTCTTTCTTATAGAAGATCCAGGCGAGAATAATCCCTATCAATCCAACGGATACAGCAATGGCCGCCAAAGGATAATTTAAATGCGCTTCAAATCCCGATCTATCGGCAGTTATAAATTCACTAAAAGGAATAAATCCTCCCACAATGCTCATTATTGCTAAAACTATTAGGGGAATAGTCATTGATAATGGAGATTCTTTAGGTGCGTGCTCATACTTTTTATCTTTGCCCCAAAATATTCCAAAGTAGATCCTGAATATATAAAATGCCGTAAGTCCTGCCACAAATAACCCAACAAAATAGATAAGTTTATTCTGTTCAAAGGCAGCGACTAAAATTTCATCCTTACTCCAAAATCCTGCAAATGGGGGCATCCCAGCTATTGCCAGTGCAGCAATTAAAAAAGTGATATTTGTAATGGGCATATACTTTCTCAAGCCACCCATATCTTTCAGAAAGTTGCTGTGTACCGCGTGTATAACCGAACCAGCTCCCAAGAATAATAAGGCTTTAAACATGGCGTGGGTAAATAAATGGAACATAGAAGCCATATAACCAACTCCTTCGTGTCCATCGTAATTTGAAACACCTAAAGCCAACATCATATAACCAATTTGCGACATGGTTGAAAATGCGAGTACACGTTTTATATCTGTTTGAGTAATAGCTATTATGGCGGCGAATACACAGGAAAAAGCACCCACGTAGGCCACAATATTTAAGACAAAGCCATCTTCCACAAAATAATACATCGGAAATAATCGGGCCACAAGATAAACGCCGGCCACAACCATTGTTGCCGCGTGAATTAAAGCAGAAACCGGGGTTGGACCTTCCATCGCGTCCGGCAACCAAATGTGTAAAGGAAACATGGCCGATTTACCTGCACCACCCATAAAGATCAGGATAAGTGCCCAGGTGAAAACCGATAATCCCATAAATGAGGTGGAAGCCCAGTTTAAAATAACGGCTCCTTCAGGATCGTTTAAAGTTTGAAAATCGAATGTGCCGGCATAGTAACTAATGATCAAAATTCCGATCAGAAAACCCAGATCCGCAAACCGGGTTACAATAAATGCTTTTTTTGCAGCAGCAATGGCTGAAGTTTTTGTGTAATAGAATCCAATCAATAAATAGGATGAAACCCCAACCAATTCCCAGAATATATAGATTTGGAAAAGGTTTGTAGCTCAAACCAATCCGCACATTGAAAAGGAGAATAATGATAAATAGGCGAAGAACCTCGTATATCCATCATCACCTTTCATATAGCCCCTGCTGTATATATGCACCATTAATGAGACTGTAGAAACCACAACCAACATCATTACCGATATTGGGTCAATTAGGATCCCCAAATCAATATGTAATGTTTCGGTAAAGTTGAGCCAGAGGATTTTTTCGACAAAAGTCTGGTAAACGCCATCTACTTTCCCGTGTACAAAAAAGTATTGGTAAGCGGCATAAAATGACAGCAAAGATGAAGCTGATAACCCCATTACGCCAATGTATCCGGAAACCGCCGGTTTAATTTTTTTATTTAAAAACCCTAACAGTAAAAAAACGGCTAAAGGAATTAACGGAATTAAAAAGATGTAACTTAGATTCATTTTTTCAAAATATTAATACTTCATAACTTCAGTGTCTTCAACTTCTACAGAGCTAATTTGCCTGTAAAGGTTAATAATTATTGCTACAGCCAGGGCAGTTTCAGCAGCGGCCACCGCTATAATAAAAATTGAAAAGAAAACACCTTGTAAATTCTCTGGGAATAAATATTTGTTGATAATCACAAAGTTTACAGCTGAAGCATTCAAAATTAATTCCAATGAAATCAAAATTGAGATCAGGTTTTTTCTAGTGATAAATCCGTAGACACCTATAAAAAAAAGGATAGAGGTTAGTGTGAGTATTTCGTAAATGCTAATTCCTGCTATCATAATGTTTGTTTTTTAAAGCCCGAATTTTGGGGACTATAATTCTTTTCATCAATCAATATTTCCTCTAAACGATATTATTCTAACTCAATATTTTTTCAATTTTCGTCTTCGGTCTCCTGACTATTTTCAATTCTGGTCTGTGGATTTCCGACCGTTTCCTTTCCTTCATTTTCAAGTTTCACTCCTTTTGCAATAACTATCGCTCCAATCATCGAGGCTAATAACAGCACACTAATTACTTCGAACGGTAAAATAAATCCGCCGGCATCATAACTTAAAAGGCCCATTCCGATTTCGGCGGTTGTCGTTGTAAGCGTATTTTCAACAACAGTAAATTCGTGGGAATACATTATTGTTAAAAAAACGCCTAGCCCTATTAAACAGGATAATCCGGTTAGTATTTGCTTGGATTTTTTTGCTGTCTCCATCTCCATTTCCATATGATGGACTAAAAGAACAGAGAAAATTATCAGGACTACAATTCCTCCTGCATAAACGGTAAGTTGGACAGCGGCCAGGAAATTGTAATCAATAAGAAAGTAAACTCCGGCAACTCCAATAAGTCCAAATAATAAATAGACAACAGATCTAAGCATTTTACGACTGGAAACAGACGCAATTGCCATAACGATCATTATTAATGCTAGCAAATAAAATATAATTTGTTCCATAAGTTTAGTCCTCTACTCCAGGCATTAATTTGGATCCCGGTTTGTTTAAAACCCTGGTAAGGGTTGTTCTATCGTAAACAGAATTTTCATAATTTTGAGCCCATTTAATAGCATCGGTTGGGCAGGCCTCAATACATAAACCACACATCGTACACATCCCTAAATGGTAAATGTGCTTTTCTATTAGTTTTTTCTTCTTTCCTGTTTCAGGATCCACTTGCCGGTCCCATATGATCTCTATAGTCCCATTAGGACAAGCCAACTCACATTTTTGGCAACCGGTACAACGGTGTTGGTTGTTCACATCGTGAGGCATCACCACTTCCCCGCGGAAACGTTCAAACATTTTTAAGGTTTCCCTGTTGTCAGGATATTGTTGGGTAATACCTCCTTTTTGTGAATGTAAAAAGTACTTGCCGGTAACACTCATACCGGTTAACAATGTTTTTATACCTTTATATATATCTGAAAAATAGCTCATAATTTCTAAAATTGAATTGTTAGATTAAGCCAAACAATTAATGCCATAAGTACAATGTTCATGAGGTTTAAGGGGAGTAAATATTTCCATTCCAGTGTGAGAAGCTGGTCAATTCTCAATCGGGGGAAAGTCCACCGAAACCACATCATCAAAAACATTAGGATCAATGTTTTTCCTAAAAACCAGAAAACTCCTAACCAGGGTAGGGATTCGGTAATTCCGAAAGGGGATAACCAGGCTCCAAAAAATATGGTTGTGGCAATGGAAGCTATTATGAACATATTTACAAATTCGGCCAGAAAGAAATAAGCGAATTTCATCCCCGAATATTCTGTGTGAAAGCCTGCGCCCAATTCCGATTCCGCCTCTACAAGATCAAAAGGAGCCCTGTTTGTTTCAGCAGTACCGGAAATCATATAGATCATAAATGCGAAAACAGCGGGTATATGTCCTTGAACAATAAGCCATCCGTTTCTTTGAACTTCAACTATTTCTGAAAGCTGTAATGTCCCTGTAATCAATATCATAGTCAATAAGGATAATCCCACGGAAAGCTCGTAGCTAATGGTTTGCACCCCACTACGCATTGCGCCAATCAGGGCAAACTTGTTGTTGCTACTCCATCCGGCTAGTAAAATTCCGATCACTCCAATAGAGGAAATGGCGATTAAAAAGAAGATCCCAATATTAATGTCAAAAGCCTGAAATTCAAGAGAAAAAGGCAAAACAGCCAAAGCCATTAATGCTGTGATAATTACAAAATATGGGGCTAAATTGTATAAAAACTTATCGGCGTTTACAGTTCCTGTCAACTCTTTCGACACCAGTTTTAAGGCATCGGCCATGGTTTGTAATATTCCGTGATAACCAACTCTGTTTGGACCAATTCTCAATTGAAACCAGGCAGCAACTTTTCTTTCCAGCAAAACCAGGAATAGACCAATAACCGCAAAAATGGTTAGATATATCAAGGCTATTAAAGTCATTTCAACAAGGCTTGCCAAAGTTTCGGGCATCATGTTAAAAAGCCAGTCGTGAATATTTTTTGTGATGCTTAATGATAGGTTCATTGCTATTATTTTATCGGTCAATATCTGGTATTACAAGGTCTAAAGTTGCCATTGATGCAACCAGATCTCCAATTTTGCCACCCACAGCAATATGATTTAATAATGAAAGGTTTGAAAATCCGGGGGAGCGAAATTTCAGTCGGTATGGGTTTTTAGTTCCCGTGCTTATAATATACACGCCAAGTTCCCCTCTGGCGGTTTCTACTTTTTGATAAAATTCTCCTTTTGGCAACTTAATTACCGCGTTTGTTTCTACCTGATAATCCCCTTCAGGAATATTGTCTATCAATTGTTCAACTATGGCCATGGACTCCCACATCTCCTGGATCCTAACTTCATATCGGGCAAAAGAATCGCCTTCAGTTCTCAAGGCTTCATTAAAAGTTACTTTGTCTAGGGCACTATAGGGGTGAAGTTTTCTAACATCACAGGAATAACCAGAACCACGGCCAACAGGACCGGAAGCGCCGTATGAGATGGCATCTTCTTTTGATAACATTCCAACGCCTCTCATCCTTTTTTGAAAAATCACATTATTAGTGAGAAGCGTGTCGTATTCGGGAAGTTTTGTTTTAAAATGAGTTATAAATTCTTTAACCCTTTTCACAAAATTTGGATGGATATCAAACATTAAACCGCCCGGAATATTGTAGTTCATAGTTAGTCGGGCGCCACAGGTTTCCTCAAAAATATCGTTGATCATTTCACGATCCCTGAAAGCGTAGAAATAAGTTGTTAATGCGCCAACATCCATTCCCATTACACCCCACCATAAATTGTGTGACGCAATCCTGGTCAATTCGCCAATTATTGTCCTAATAACCTTAACACGTTCCGGAACTTCAATTTGAAGTGCATTTTCAACGGCTAAACAAACAGCTTCATTATTAATATTGGAAGACAAATAATCCATCCTATCGGTTAGATGCACTATTTGCTGATAGCTGTCCCGTTCGCACATTTTTTCTATGGAGCGGTGTATGTATCCTAAATCCGGTTCTACTTTTTTGATTGTTTCACCATCTATGGTTAATAACAAACGTAAAACCCCATGAGTTGCAGGATGTTGAGGCCCCATGTTGATGAAATATTCTTCAGATTTAAAATTGTTATTTATAGTAGTTGTTTCCATGTTTACTTATTTAACAATCATATTAATATCATCTAGGTAATCTTTTCTAAGCGGAAATCCATCCCAGTCTTCGGTTAAAAAGAGCCTTTTCAAATTTGGATGATTATTAAATTTTATTCCGAAGAAATCGAATACTTCACGTTCGTGAAATTCGGCTGTTTTCCATATATCACAAACCGAATCGAAAACCGGGTTTTCCCTGTCTTCGGTTTTTACTTTAACCACAATTATATGTCTGTGCGTGGTAGATTCTAAATGGTAAACTACTCCTAATTCTTTTCCCCAATCAACCCCGGTTAAGCAAAACAAATAATCGAAATTGGTTTCGGTATTGTTTTTTAACTGAAACATTAATTGGTGAAGGTCTGCCGGTTGTACATTTATGTTTAGAAACTGGGATTCTTCTTCGGTAAATTCCAATTCGGAAGTTACAGTGTCTGGAATCCAGGTGTTTATTAAATATTGTAATGCTTCGTTAGTCATAACCTTCAGTTTTATAAACCTTCATCAAATCCATCTATAGGATTTATTTTATGCTTCATGCTTTCTGTTCGTATTTTATCCTGAAGCATCAACATGCCTTCCAATAAAGCCTCTGGGCGGGGAGGGCATCCCGGCACATAAACATCTACAGGAATAACGTGGTCTGCACCTTTTACAACCGAATAGGAATTGTAAAAGAACGGGCCTCCTGATATTGCACAAGCTCCCATTGCAATTACATATTTAGGTTCGGCCATTTGATCGTATAAACGACGTAAAACCGGGGCCATTTTATTGACAATGGTACCAGCTATTATAATTAAATCGGCTTGTCTTGGGGAAGGTCTTGCAACTTCAAAACCAAATCTTGAATAATCGTGGCGGGCAGCTCCTGTTTGCATCATTTCAATAGCACAGCAACTGGTGCCAAAATAAAGTGACCAAAGTGAATTTGAACGTCCCCAATTAATTATTTTATCTAATGAAGTGACAATTACGTTTGCTCCATTTCCTGCAGGAATAACTTTTCCAGGGAAATCTTCTGGGATTTCTCCCGGACTTCTGGCCGGGGTATTTGTTTTATCTAGTCCCATTTTAATGCTCCTTTTTTCCAGGCGTATGCTAAACCTAATCCCAGTATGAATAAAAATATTACAATTTCAATAAGCGCGATAAATCCAACATCTTTGAATACTACGGCCCAAGGAAATAGAAATGCTATCTCCACATCAAAAACCAAAAATAAAATCGCATATAAATAGTAACCGACTTTAAACTGAACCCAAGTAGGTCCAACAGTTTTCATTCCGCTTTCATAAGGCTCCCTCTTTTGTGGATTGTCGGATTTATGTGAGATTAAATTTGACAGAAAGTTTGCGCCGGCAACCAGCACAATACCTGCTATTAAGAATACTATAATTGCTTCTGAACCCATTTTTTTAGCTTTAACTACTCTGTAAAATTATTGGCATTCTTTCACTTTATAACTGATGGAAATCAGTTTATGAAGATTTAAAATTATTTTACCTGATATGTTTCTCCTGAAAAGAACAGATCATCGGTTTTTTTGAATTTGGAGTTTGCTTTTACTTGAGTGGTTAAGTAATCTTCCCTTTCTTATAAGGTAACATCCTCAAAACTTCTAATAATCCCTGTAGCAAGTGGATATTTTAATCTCACCAGCATTTGATGAAGGGTTTTATCTTCTTCTTTAGCATTGTGTACCAAAAGGTCTTCTTGGGTAATCCCGTTTTCACCAATAGTTACTACTTCTAATTTTAAACCGTTTAAAACAAGACCTTTATCACTTTCTTTACCAAAAATCATAGGTTTACCGTGTTCGAGATAAATTTGTTTGTCTTCTTTAACATCTTTATCGGTCACATTAGAATAGCATCCATCATTAAAGATTACACAGTTTTGTAGAACTTCCACCAAGGAGGTTCCTTTGAATTTATGTGCATCGATAAAAATTTGGGTCATAGCCTTTGGATTATTCCCGCCAATTCTGGCGAAGAAACGGGCATTAGCACCTAACGCAAGTTCTCCCGGAGAAAAAGGAGGCTGTGTATTTCCGTATGGGGATGATTTTGTTTTTTGGCCTATCAGAGAAGTTGGAGAAAATTGTCCTTTGGTTAATCCGTATATTTCATTATTGAACATCACGATATTTAAATCGATATTTCTACGTAACACATGGATAAAATGATTTCCACCAATGGCCATAGAATCCCCGTCCCCAGTCATCACCCAAACGCTTAATTTGGGATTGGCTAATTTTACTCCGGAAGCAATCCCCGGAGCTCTACCGTGAATACTGTGCATTCCATAAGTGTCCATATAATAAGGAAAACGTGAAGAACATCCAATGCCTGAAATAAATACGGCATCTTCTTTAGCAATTCCCATATCGGGAAGTGCTTTTTGCATTGAACGCAAAACTACGTAATCGTCACAACCAGGGCACCATCGTACTTCCTGATCACTTGTAAAATCTTTGAAGGTATATTTTTTTACAGCTGTAGTTTCCATAATTATACTATTTTTTTAAATTGTTCAATTAATTCGCCGTTAGAAAATGGTAAGCCTTGAATTTTGTTGTGTTGGAAAAATTCAAATTTGCTATGGTTGATTTTTAAAATACTAGCAAATTGACCACTGTTTAGTTCGCAAACGATAATTTTTTTGAATCTGGACAAAACCTCTTCCGTATTTTTCGGCATCGGATTTATATAGTTAAAATGTGCAAGGCCAATATTTTTATAGCCTTCTTTATTTATTTGTTTCACTGCGGAATGTAAAGCACCATAAGTTCCTCCCCATCCAATCACCAGTAAATCTCCGGAATCTGCAAATTCAGTTTCTAAATCGGGGATATTATTTTGCACCAACCTGATTTTTTCAGCTCTTATATGAGTCATCTTTTCGTGGTTTTCCGGCACGTGTGAAACATTCCCGGTTACACTGTCTTTTTCCAAACCACCAACCCTGTGTTCTAGTCCTGGAGTTCCAGGAATGGCCCAATCTCGTGCAAGGGTTTTTTCGTCCCGGTCATAGGGATGCCAATTTTCTTTGCTTTCCGTGATCTTGCGATTCTTAATTTCAGGCAAATCGGCTACATTTCGAATTTTCCATGGAGCCGATCCGTTTGCGATATAACCATCAGTTAAAAGTATAACTGGGGTCATATGTTCTAAAGCGAGTCGAGCGGCTTCATAAGCAAAATTAAAACAGTTTCCAGGAGTGCTCGCTGCAATAACAATTACAGGGCTTTCACCATTTCTGCCATACATAGCCTGAAGAAGATCTGATTGTTCTGTTTTTGTAGGTAATCCTGTCGAAGGACCGCCGCGCTGTACATTAATGATAACTAAGGGCAATTCGATGATCATCGCTAGGCCAATTGCTTCTCCTTTTAATGCCAAACCTGGTCCTGAAGTTGTTGTAACAGCCAGATCGCCTGCGAAAGAAGCCCCAATTGCCGAAGTAACACCAGCTATTTCATCTTCAGCCTGAAAAGCTTTTACTCCAAAATGTTTGTGTTTAACAAGTTCGTGCAATATATCGGTAGCCGGAGTAATTGGATAAGATCCTAAAAACAGTTCTAAACCCGATTTTTCAGCAGCGGCCAATAATCCCCAGGCAGTTGCGGTGTTACCCATAACGATCCGGTAGGTTCCAACGGGTAGTTTGGCAGGAGAAATTGTATAAGAATTAGGGATAAGTTCTAAAGTTTCGGCATAATAAAAACCTGCGTTTAAAACTTTCGTATTTGCCTCAATTAAACCCGGTTTGGATTTGAATTTTTTATTGAAAAAATCAATAGTATGTTCTGTAGAACGGTTGTACATCCAATAGATCATACCTAAAGAAAACATGTTTTTGGTTCGGGCAAGGGATTTATTATCCAATCCTTCAACATCTTTTAATGCCTCTTTGGTCAAAGAACTCATTGCTACTTTAATAACCCGGTAGTTTTCAAGACTTCCATCTTCCAACGGATTCGTTTTATAAGCTGCTTTTTCTAAATTCTTTTTTGTAAATGAATCGGTATCCACAATTATTGTGTGCCCGGGTTTTACTGAATATAGGTTGGTTTTTAATCCAGCAGGGTTCATGGCGACAAGCAAATCTACATTGTCACCAGGGGTACTTACCTCAATACTACCAATATGGACTTGGAATCCTGAAACGCCGTACAAACTTCCCTGAGGCGCCCTGATTTCAGAAGGATAGTTTGGAAAGGTAGCGATATCATTACCAAACATGGCAGAGGTATCAGTAAACTGCGTTCCTGTTAACTGCATTCCATCTCCTGAATCGCCCACAAAACGGACGACTACCGCTTCCAGTACTTCTGGTTGAAGTTCTACTTCACCTGTTTCTGTATTTGTAATCATAATTTGAATTTTTAAATAGAGATCAAATGTAAAGTCACTTTTCCTTAAAAAGTATGACAATGGTCATTTAAAAACAGGATGAATCAGACTAAATTTACCTAAAATAATTTTTAAATAATTAGAATTATGGCTATTACAATAACAGACGAATGTATTAACTGCGATGCCTGCGTCGTAGAATGTCCAAATAATGCAATTTATGAACCGGATGAGCAATGGGCTTATTCCGATGAAACATCTTTAAGCGGAACTGTAACTACACCGGGTGGAGAAGAAGTTGATGCCGATGAAAAGCAAGAACCAATCTCAGACGAGTTTTATTTTATAGTTTCTGACAAGTGTACCGAATGTAAAGGTTTCTTTGATGAACCTCAATGCGCAAAAGTATGCCCGGTAGATTGTTGTGTTCCAGATGAGGATCATGAGGAATCTGAAGCTGAACTTTTAGAAAAGAAAGCTTGGCTGCACGCTGAATAAGCAGTTAAAAGAAAAATGTTTTCTGAATAATTTTCATTTAATATTTCGGAAAACCCGTTTTAGCATTTCATAAAGTAAAAAGAGTTGTAATAATTCTTATTTAAGAAATGCATCAAGTTAATTAATGGAATGTTCTTTTTTGAAAATCAGGGCGAGTTAAACTAATATATTCAAAATGAAAAAAAAATTTCCAAAGCTCATTTGTGACGCGAATGAAGCGGTTGCAAGAGTTGCACACAAGACCAATGAAGTTTGTGCTATTTATCCTATTACACCGGCTTCCCCAATGGGTGAGCACGTAGATGTTTACAGTTCAAAATCTCAAAAAAATATTTGGGACAATATACCCAGAATTATAGAAATGCAAAGTGAAGGCGGCGCCGCAGGTGCTGTTCATGGATCTCTTCAGGCAGGAGCTTTAACAACAACCTTTACCGCCTCACAGGGATTGTTGTTGATGATTCCTAATATGTATAAAATAGCAGGTGAATTATTGCCTTCAGTAATACATGTTGCAGCCAGAACCATTGCTACTCATGCCCTTTCTATTTTTGGGGATCATTCCGATGTAATGGCGACAAGACAAACCGGATTTTCTATGATGTTTGGAGGTTCTGTGCAGGAAGCGCAGGACTTTGCATTGATTTCTCAGGTAGCGACCTTGCGGTCCAGAATACCGTTTTTGAATATTTTCGACGGTTTCAGAACTTCACATGAAATCGCGAAAATTGATTCTATTCCCGATGATATAATTAAAGCCATGATGCCGGAAGAAAACATCATGGACCACAAAAAAAGATCTCTCGATCCGGATCATCCTGTTGTAAGAGGAACCGCTCAAAACCCCGATGTGTTTTTTCAATCCCGGGAAGCTGCAAACTTATATTACGATAAAGTTCCAGGAATAGTTCAGGAAGTAATGGATGAATTCTATGAACATACCGGACGAAAATACAGTTTGTTCAATTATTTGGGAGATCCCGAAGCGGAACGCGTTATAATAATTATGGGGTCCGGAGAAGGTCCGGTTAAAGAAACAGTTGAAACCTTGGCAAATACTGACGAAAAAATAGGAGTGCTGCTCGTTCGTTTATACAGACCATTCTCTATTTCACATTTTATAGAAAAATTGCCTAAGACGGTTAAAAAAATAGCGGTTTTAGACAGAACAAAAGAACCCGGAAGTACAGGTGAGCCTTTATATCTGGATGTCGTGACCGCCTTTGCGGAAAGCGACAGGGAAATGCCGGTTATTATCGGCGGACGTTATGGATTATCGTCAAAAGAGTTTACTCCTGCAATGGTAAAAGGTATTTACGATGAGCTTTTAAAAGACAAGCCTAAAAATCATTTCACCATAGGAATAAACGACGATGTAAGTTTTACAAGTTTATCCTACAATCCTGATTTTGAACCCAAAAAAACAACCATTAACTGTATTTTTTATGGTCTGGGATCTGACGGCACCGTTGGAGCGAATAAAAATTCAATTAAAATTATTGGCGAAACTACCGATAATTATGTGCAGGGATATTTTGTATACGATTCAAAAAAAGCAGGTTCACAAACGGTATCGCATCTTCGTTTTGGACCAGAGCCCATATTTTCTACCTATTTAATAAATATGGCCGATTTTATAGCCTGCCATCAATTTAATTTTGTCGATAAATATGACATTCTAAAGAACATTAAAAAAGGAGGAACCTTCCTTCTAAATTCACCTTTTTCCAATGAAGAAGTCTGGGATGAATTGCCCAAGAAAATGCAGGAAAAAATAGTGGAAAACGAATTGGAGTTTTATGTTATTGATGCCACAAAGGTAGCACAGGAGGCAAATCTGGGCAAAAGAACAAATACGATTCTACAAACCTGTTTCTTTGCTATTTCGGGCATATTGCCGAAAAATGAAGCCATTCAGAGAATAAAAGATGCCATTGTAAAATCATATTCCAAAAAAGGGGATACGATTGTAAAAATGAACTTTAATGCTGTTGATAAATCATTGGAAAATCTTAAAAAGGTTATTTATCCGTTAAAGTCTACAAACAACAGGGAGTTAAAACCAATGATGACCGGTGCAGAAGACCCATTTGTAAAAGAGGTTTTAGGAAAAATTCTAGCTGGAATGGGCGATGAACTTCCAGTGAGTGCTTTCCCCATTGATGGTACTTTCCCAACGGGAACAACACAATTCGAAAAACGGGGGATAGCAGATTTTATTCCAGTTTGGGATGACGCCGACATATGTACTCAATGTAATAAATGTGTCGTGATTTGCCCACATGCAGCTATTCGCGCGAAGGTCCTTTCTAATGAAGAATTAGTGGGTGCGCCTTCATCTTTAAAAACGGTTTCAGCAAAAGGAAGACCTTTTTCAAGCGAGAAAGAATCCTATGTTTTACAAGTCTCTCCCGAGGATTGTACTGGTTGTGAGCTTTGTGTAGCAGTTTGTCCGGCTGAGAGCAAAGAGATCGAAAATTTTAAATCCATCAATATGAGGAAAAAACTCGATGTTGATGTGGAAGAAAATGTGAACTGGGACTATTTTGTTAATTTGCCCTATTATGACAGAGCAGAATTGCAAGTATCCAACATAAAAGGATCTCAGTTTTTAGAACCTTTATTTGAATTTTCAGGAGCTTGTCCCGGTTGTGGAGAAACACCTTATATTAAATTGCTTACCCAATTGTTTGGCGACAGTATTTTAATCTCCAACGCCACTGGATGTTCCTCTATTTATGGAGGTAATCTGCCAACAACTCCTTACAAAACCAATCAATTTGGAAGGGGTCCTGCCTGGGCCAATTCACTGTTTGAAGATAATGCGGAGTTTGGTTTAGGGATGAAATTGGCCCTGACCAAAAAACAGGAAATAGCAGAAGACCTTTTAAAATCCATAGAAGTACTAGTTGGAAGCGAACTAGTAGAAGCTTTATTAAATAATCCTGAAGAAACGCAGGCTCAAAAAGAGGAGAAATTCAATCAAATTGAAACTCTTAAAAAAACCCTCGCTATTATTGACAAAAATGATAATGCGTTCAAGTTAAATCAATTAACCGAATATCTTCGCAAGAAAGCTGTCTGGATAGTTGGCGGTGACGGATGGGCTTATGATATTGGATATGGAGGTGTTGATCACGTTTTATCAACTGGTGAAAACATCAATATATTGGTATTAGATACAGAAGTTTATTCTAATACAGGGGGGCAAATGTCTAAAGCCACTCCAATGGGAGCAAGTGCTAAATTTGCTGTTTCAGGCAAAAGAACCAGTAAAAAAAGTTTGGCGCTTCAGGCAATTTCTTATGAGCATGTATATGTAGCGCAGGTGGCAATAGGAGCAAAAAATTTGCAAACCCTAAAAGCCATTGAAGAAGCTGCGGCATATCCGGGACCTTCATTAATAATTGCTTATTCCCACTGTGTTGAGCATGGGTATGAATTAAAACATGGAGTTTCTCAACAAGAGAAAGCTGTTGAAACAGGATACTGGCCACTCTTTAGGTTTGATCCTTCCAAACCAAAAGGGCAAAAGTTTAAATTGGATTCCAAACCACCAACCGCCCCTATAAATGAATTTATGTACAACGAAGGGCGTTTTAACCAGGCGGTGAAAAATGACCCAGAATTAGGCGCAGAATTGCTGAAAAAAGCACAGGAAGAAGTGGATACAAGATGGGAAAGGCTTGATCTATATAGGAATATGTAAATTAATGTAAAATGCACATAACGGAAACTTAATACAAGAAGCGATGAAGGTATTCAAATTACATATAACCAATGAAAAACAATAAGAATCTAAAAATGAAAATTTTCTCCGGAGACTACTACCTCCATAGAGGCAGTTAAGTTTGGGTTTAAAGGATTTTATTGATTTGAATATTACCATAGCAATATTAATTAATAACCTAAAGATGAAAGCGAAAGACAATAAATTTTTTGATCGTGCAACTAAAAAATTAAATGAAGCCAACCTGGAATTACATAGACCGGAAGAAGATGTTGTATCTTTTTTAGTCTGTAAAAATTCACAGTATGCCATTGAGAACTATTTAAAAGGATTCCTGCTGCAACACGGAGTTGAACTGGGAGATAATAAAACAATTGAAGTCCTTTTCGAAGAATGTAAAAAAATCAATAAAAATTTTGAGAAAATTAATCTGGCAGATTTTGATTGTAAGGCTCAATCATTGGATAATAGAAGTTGCAATGAAGTTTCAAAAGTCAGCAATTGTCTTAAAATTGCTGAAAGCCTGAATATCCTCTTAAAGATACCAAGGAAAACCTGAAAAACGCCATCGGTGGAGAGAGTTATGAAGCCAAATCGATGAATTCAGGTTTTATAAAAGATGCGAACACCGAGGGTAATTATATGGCCCAGGTGAGTTTTATCTATGCCTATAATGTGGAATAAAAACATAGGCATTACTACAAGGCTGCTCTGGCAGATTTGGAGACAGACCATTTAAACTCCTTGGCCAAAGTATATTATATCTGCCCCGTATGTGGAAATACTTACGCCGATAAAGCGCCGGAGCGATGTGAAATCACACTCTCAAAAGCAGATACATTCACTAAATTGGATAAGCTCTAAAATAAAGTTTGATTAGTGTTGATGTTGAATTGCCAAGGTTCTGGAATCATTCTCGGACCTTTGGCTTTTTTAATGGCCGAAATAAATGCTTGTTTTATTTTAAATCCTAAATTCTTTGCGGACGGGCTCGCATAACAAAGCTATCGCTAAACGAAAAAAAATGCTCGATTTCATTTGAAAATGAAATCGAGCATTTCTATTAACGTCCTTTTACGGTAATCTTATTCGTCCTTTACATCGTAACGGTCTAACATCATTACCTTGTCCCAAGCTGCAACGAAATCTTTTACAAAGCGCTCTTGTCCATCATCAGCTCCGTAAACTTCAGCGATGTTGCGCAGTTGAGCATTGGAACCAAATATCAGATCGCAGCGGGTAGCTGTGTATTTCGTCGTTCCGCTTTTGCGTTCATTGATGTTGAACAGCATTTCATTGTCACCTTGGGGAACCCACTCGTAATCCATACTGGTCAGTACCCGGAAGAAGTCGTTTGACAATTGCCCGGGGCGATCAGTAAATACGCCGTGTTTAGAGTGATCATAATTTTGGTCCAATACGCGAAGTCCACCTACTAAAACCGTCCATTCCGGTGCATTCAATGTCAATAATTGGGCGCGGTCCAGAAATATTCGTTCAGATGGAACCTTGTAACCTATCTCATCATTATGGTAGTTTTTGAATCCGTCTGAAACAGGCTTCAAAT
>JAGXGE010000006.1 GCA_024637015.1 Aequorivita sp.
CAGCATATGGCAAATAGCTAAAACTAAGGTGGTTATAGCGACGGGGCTCACCTCTTACCTTTCCGAACAGAGAAGTTAAGCCCGTTTGCGCCGATGGTACTGCATCCTGTGGGAGAGTAGGTCGCCGCCTTCCTTTAAAGCCCTTCATTACATAATGAAGGGCTTTTTTATGGATTAAAACTAAGGTTCTTTTCTTCTCTTAATTGAATGATTAAACTTGGGCGAATGGGGTGCATTACATATAATGCAACAAAAAATAATTAACCCTAATAATCTGAATTTATGAAAAAAATCCTACTTCTTCTACTTCTTATTTCCTTTAATTCTTATTCTCAAAAAGGCCTTTCGAATGATTATGATTACAGTGTAAGTAACCCTTATGAGGCAATTGATGGCGAGAAATACTTTTTTAATTTCAATGATGAAATAATCATGGTTAAGAGAGACAAGAAAAACATCCTCATTCAGAAATTTTCTACAGATAATCCAACAGAATTAAAGCACACAGAATATAATATCGACGATTTATTTCCCAAGAATTGGGTCATGGAGGGTGTAGAACAGATAGATGATGTGGTTTATGTTTTTTATTCTACCTATGAAGGAAAAGAAACCTTGAACGAACGTTTGTATGCTAAAAAAATAACCTTCAAAGAAGGTGTTTTTGAGGCTGGTTTTGACAAACAAATTATAAGTACTAATGGAAAGGTAGCGAACAATTTGCAATCTGCAAGAGCTTCTAGATTCACATTTAATTATAGTTTCAATGGAAATGACAAGTTTCAAATAGCGAAATCAAACAATAGAATCGTAGCTAAATATAGAAGAGTATCTAAAGAAATTAAAGATAAAAACCTTGAAGTGTTGGGAATGCAGGTTTTTGATAAAGATTTGGAAAAAATTTGGGAAAATGATTTTGCTATGCCTTACCCAGATAATCAAATTAAACTTTTGGACTATACTATGGACGATAATGCCAATGTTTATGCTTTAATCAAAAAATATGATGACGGCAGTAAAAAGGATAAAAAGGACAAAAAGGATGGTACCGCAAACTATCATATGGAACTATTTAAATTTTCGGAGGAAAATAAGGATCCAGTAATTACAAAAATTGTTGTTGGAGATAAATTTATTGAGGAAGTTGGAGTTTTTAAAGGTCCGAAAGGGACAATGTTTTGTGGAGGGTATTTTTCTGATGGCGAAAGAAAATCTGGAGTTAATGGGATTTTCTATTTTAAAATCAATGCCGACGGCTCCTTAATTGAAAAGAAGACTTTTGAAATTTCTTTGGACATTTTAAACCAATATGAAAGCAATAGTACTGAAAGAAAAAACAATAAAAAAGAAGATAAAGATAAGGCTGATTACAGAAATTTAGACCTTAAAAGGATTTTCATCCAAAGTGACGGAACCATAACATTTTTTGGTGAAGAGATATATGCCAAAGAGGTAAAATCGAGAAATGGCTCATATTATATCTATCACAATGATGATATTTTGGTTTCACAAATAAGTTCTACGGGAGAAATGGCATGGACGGTTAAAATCCCTAAAAGACAGATCAGTGGTCAAACTGGCTATGGCATCTCGTTTTCACACTTCTACAAAAACGAAAATCATTATGTGGTTTTCTTGGACAATGTGAAAAATATTGATCTGCCAAAAGATGAAGTTCCAGCAACACATACAGAAGGTCAGGGTGGTTACTTAACTGCAGTAAAGATTGACAATAAAGGTGATTATTCTAAAGGCTCAATTTTGGATTTACGAAATGTAAAAGGAAATTTAGAACTTTCAAATTTTGATAAGGAAGCAATAATTGCAGATTCGGAAAACAATTTTTACATAGAGTTTTCAAAAAATAAGAAAGAAGATGTATTAGTCAAAGTGGAATTAAAATAATTCTCACAATCAAAAAATCGACTTCAGAATAGTATTAATTCCTTTAAAACAAAGATAAATAGCCCCGGCACCGGCAATTATTCCAAAGAAAAGAAATACATAGAACATAAAGGTTTCTTTGTTAAGAAAGGATAAAGTAAGTAGGTAAGGGCTTAAAAAAAGTAATGGCAAAGCAAAAGCCATAAATTTTAAGCCCTTTTTCAATAAATCAAAATCTGTGTGTTCTTTACCCATTTTGAAAATTATTTATAGCATTCCGAACATTTTTATGTTTTTCCAAAAGAGCCTGTGCTTCTTTTTCTGAAATATTCAATTCGGTCATAATCATTCGTGTGCCGCGGTCCACGAGCTTATTGTTGCTCAACTGCATATCAACCATTTTGTTTCCCTTTACTCTCCCAAGTTGGATCATAGCTGTTGTTGATATCATATTTAGAACCATTTTTTGAGCTGTTCCCGCTTTCATACGTGAACTTCCCGTAACGAATTCTGAACCAACAATTACTACAACAGGGAATTGTGCTGTTGTAGCCAAAGGACTTCCTTCATTACAAGTGATGCAGCCCGTTAAAATGTTTTTTTCATTACAAATTTTTAAAGCTCCAATTACATAGGGCGTGGTTCCTGATGCTGCAATGCCAATTACGATATCTTTTTCTGAAATGTTTTCCTTCTGAAGATCTTTCCAACCTTGGTTTTCGGAATCTTCTGCAAATTCTACTGCCTTGCGTATGGCGGTATCGCCTCCCGCAATTATACCAATAACTAAATCGTGTGGAACTCCAAAGGTAGGTGGGCATTCACTGGCATCAACAATACCCAAACGACCACTGGTTCCTGCGCCAATGTAGAAGAGCCTTCCTCCAACTTTCAATTTTTCAACAACTTTTTCAGTAAGTTTTTCAATCTGTGGAAGTGATTTCTCAACAGACTGAGCAATGGTTTTATCTTCGTTATTGATGTTTTGAAGCAATTCAGAAACGCTCATTTTTTCCAAATGATTGTATTTTGAATCCGATTCAGTCGTTTTTATAAAAGACATTTTTTAAGAGTTAAATTTCAATTTCGATTTTGTCAAATAGTTTATTGCGAAGTTATAATATTTTACTGAACGGTATAATTTAGGGTGGAAACTTCAGAAACCCTGAAATATCCTAAAGGAAAATTATCTGGATTCGTTTCATTCACAATATTTCCACGTACGGTTGCTGGTTGTGTTTCAAAAGGTCCGCCACCTTGGTCATCGGTCTGTTGCAAAAGAATGAACATAAAGTTATAATAAGCTTCACTTACACCATAAATATTGAACTGCACTTCATCTCCAGGCGTCAAATCTTCCACCAAATAATATCCAAATATAGTGTTGCCATCAAAAAATTCATCGTTATAAACATCAAGCGCGTCACCTCTTTCCGAAAGCCCTTCAAAAAAATAAAAATTTTGTTCTCCAGCTGGATCGGTAAAAAATGCTTTCAATTCAATATCTTCACCAGTAAAACCTCCGTCGTCACGTTGTTCAACAAATTCTAAAGGAGAAACGGTGTAAAGCGTTTCTGTGGCTGAGTAAGTTTCGTCTTTATATTCTATATTTAAAGTATATTCCACATTCAGTTGTGGTGAGAGGTTTGATGTATATATTCCGTTTTGGGAATATATAAATGGATAGATTAAGCCATTCTCGTCGGTAATGGTTATTTCTGCGTCTGTAACAAAAGGGATGTTATTGTCAAAAAATGGAGCAGTAGTAGTTAGTCTAACTACAGAACTAGCACTGCCGTTTTCCCAAACGTTCATATTTGCTTCCACTACAAGCCTTGGAGAAGCATTGTTGAGCTCAACATCAATAACATCTTCACAAGAAGTTAATATTCCGAAGAAAATCACCATTAAAAATAACTTCCTCATATTCTTAAAATTTAAAGTTATAGGTTACCGAAGGGATTATCCCAAAAATTGAAAGTCGCACAGCTTCGTTTTGGCCAATATCTGTATTCTCACGGAACGAAATGGAAGCAGCATTTTTTCGGTTGTATGCGTTATAAATGCTAAAAACCCATTCGCCTTTCCAGCGTTTGGTGCTTTCGGGTTTTGGAGTCCAAGTAGCTGAAAAATCCAATCGGTTGTATGACGAAAGCCTGCTGCTGTTTCGGGCTTCGTAAACTGGGACAACCACGCCGTTGTACTCATATTGTCCTTCTGGATAGGTGGTAGGTATTCCTGTTTGAAAGATGAAATTTGCACCAAAAGACCATTTTCTTGACAGCTCATACTGTGCGGTAATTGAAATATCGTGGGTTTTGTCCCACGCTGAATTATACCAATCGCCATTATTTATTCCGCTTTCAATTAAAGTTCTTCCAGAGGTGCGTTGTTCACTTTTGGAAAGCGTATATGCAATCCATCCCTGCAGTTTTCCAGTATTCTTTTTGAAAAGAACTTCCAAGCCATACGCTCTTGCTTCACCATTTAAAAGAATTTGTTCTACTGCATCGTTGGCAATTAAATCAGCATCATCCACATAATCCAATCGGTTTTTTACTTTTTTGTAGTAGGTTTCTACTTCCAAGGAATAGTTTTCAAAATTCCTGAAATATCCCAACGCTACTTGATCTGCCAACTGGGGTTCAATATACTTGCCGCTCGGCGCGTAAATATCAAACGGCGTGGGCGAAGTAGTGTTGCTAATTAAATGTATATACTGAGTCATTCGGTTATAACTGGCTTTGATGGAAGAATCATCATTCAGCAAATAGGAAATTGCAAAACGCGGCTCCAGATTGGCAAAGGATTTTATAGTTTCACTTCGACCGAAAGAAACAGTATCAATTGGCTTTGCTTTTTGATAAATGTCTAAGCTTTGATTGTAAATGATTGGGTTGTCATTTTCATATAAAAAGAATTCATCCTGCCCCAAACGTTTGAAAGTGGATAAACGAAGGCCAGCTTTTACATAAATTTTATTAGAAAGTTCAATTTCAGCGTCAACATAAGCAGCATTTTCCCAAGCGTATTTATCGGTCAGTTTAAAAGGATTTATTCCGGAATCTTCGGTTATTGGCGTTACATCTCCGGGATTGAATTTGTAATAAATACTATTTATTCCGTAGCGCAAATCAATATTTTCTGAAATGTAATTTGTGAAATCGTATTTCAGATTAAAATTGCGGACACCGCTGTCAAAATTAAATTCAACAAATTTCAGTTCCAAGCCATAATAGTAATCGGAATAAATCACTGATAGGTTTGAAAATAATTTATCTGAAAAAAGATGGTTCCAGCGCAGGTTGAGTGTAGTATTTCCGAAGCTATTCGCGAAGCTGTCCGATATTTCAAAAACATCCCTTCCGAAGTAACCCGACAAAAAGAGACGGTTATTATCATTTAGATTGTAACTAAGTTTGGTGTTCAAATCATAAAAATAGGCTACGTTGTCATTATTAAACAACGGGAGGAATAAGTGTGCATAACTACTCCGGCCGCCCACCAAAAATGAAGCAACGTCCTTTTTTATGGGGCCTTCCAAGAGCAAGCGACTTGCAACAAGTCCAATCCCACCACTGGCGTGATATTCCCGTTTATTCCCGTCTTTTTGGTAAATATCCAAAACCGAAGAAATGCGTCCGCCGTAACGTGCGGGAATTCCTCCTTTATAAAGCGTTAAATCTTTAATTGCATCGGGATTAAAAACCGAGAAGAAACCGAACAAATGCGATGAATTATAAAGTGTAGCCTCGTCTAACAAAATCAAGTTTTGATCTGCCGCCCCACCGCGAACGTTGAAACCGCTGGCACCTTCGCCTGCACTGGTAACCCCTGGAAGCAGGGTGATGGCTTTTATAACATCTACTTCACCCAAAACTACTGGCATTTTTTTGATAGTATTGATGGAAAGAACATTAGTACTCATTTGAGCGTTGCGAATGTTCAACTTTTCACCATTAGTTTCAATAATTACCTCATCCAGATTTTCAGTATCTGTAGCGAGTGCCAAATCCTTTTTTAAGTTTTCTGAAAGGGAAATTTCAATTTTTTGGCTTGCGAAACCGATACTGCTGTAGTAAACTTCGTAATCGCCTTTCGGAAGTGTTATAGAATAATAACCGTACTGATTTGTAACCGTTCCCGTTTGCAGGGAAGGAATAATCACATTTACCCCAAAAAGTGTTTCCCCGGTTTCTGCTTCGGAAATGGTCCCGCTAATTGTAAATTTTTCTTGTGCGAAGGCTGTAATACTTCCGAAGAAAATTAGAAAAGTGAGTATTTTTTTCAAATGTTTGATTCTTATATATAAAAAAAAACCTCCAGCAACACTGAAGGTTTTAAAACAGTTGGATTATTACTTTATTTCTGAAAGTATGTTATTAAAAGTTTTGCTCGGTCTCATTGCTTCAGAGATTAACTTTTCCGTTGGCTCATAGTAGCCACCAATATCTACCGAATGTCCTTGAACTGCTATCAGTTCATTATTTATTTTGGCTTCGTTTTCCTTCAGTTTTTTTGCAATTGGGGTAAAGATTTTTTTCAATTCTTCATCTTTGCCTTGTTTTGAAAGAGCTTCAGACCAATACATTGCTAGATAGAAATGACTGCCGCGGTTGTCAATTTCGTTCACTTTTCGCGAAGGCGATTTGCTGTTTTCGAGATATTTTTCAGTTGCTTCATCCAAAGCGTCAGCTAAAACGATTGCTTTTGGATTATCGTATTTAGTTCCCAAATACTCCAAAGAAACTGCAAGCGCCAAAAATTCGCCCAACGAGTCCCAACGCAGGTGGTTTTCTTCCACAAACTGTTCAACGTGTTTTGGGGCAGAGCCTCCGGCTCCCGTTTCAAATAAACCGCCGCCATTCATCAACGGAACGATGGAAAGCATTTTTGCACTCGTGCCCAATTCCAAAATAGGGAAGAGGTCGGTCAAATAATCTCGCAGTACATTTCCGGTTACTGAAATAGTATCTTTCCCAGCTTTTACGCGTTCCAAAGTATATTCAGTAGCTTTTTCTGGGAAAAGAATTTTTATGTCCAACCCATCGGTATCGTGTTCGGGAAGGTGTTTTTTCACTTTTTTAATGAGTTCCGCATCGTGAGCTCGATTTTCATCCAACCAAAAAATTGTTGGGTTTCCAGTTGCCCTGGCTCTATTCACAGCTAGTCTTACCCAATCTTGAATAGGCAAATCCTTTACTTGACACATTCTCCAAATGTCACCTTTTTCAACAGGGTGTTCTATGATTACTTTTCCGGAAGCGTTCAAAACCTCGACCTTTCCATCTGCGGAAATCTCAAAAGTTTTATCGTGACTTCCGTATTCCTCGGCTTTTTGTGCCATCAGACCTACGTTTGGAACTGTCCCCATTGTAGTTGGATCAAAGGCTCCGTGTTTTTTGCAAAATTCAATGGTGGTTTCGTAAACGCCTGCATAACTACTGTCAGGAATTACTGCTTTGGTATCGTGGCTTTTTCCATCAGCACCCCACATTTGCCCTGAATTACGAATCATGGCCGGCATAGATGCGTCCACGATAACGTCACTCGGGACGTGAAGATTGGTAATACCCTTGTCACTATTCACCATTGCCAAATCTGGGTTTTCAACCATAATTTTTTTAATGTCCTGCAGAATAGCGTCTCTTTCATATTCGTTTAATTCGGAAAGTTTGTTTTCCAGATCGCCCAAGCCATTATTCGCATCAACCCCTAATTTTTTGAAGGTATCAGCATATTTTTTAAACAAATCCTCAAAATAAACCTTTACTGCATAGCCGAAAATAATCGGATCGCTTACTTTCATCATTGTAGCTTTCAAATGCACTGAGAAAAGTACTTTCTTATCTTTGGCATCTTTTATTTGTTCCTCCAAAAAGGAAACCAATGCTTTTTTGCTCAGCACTGTTGCGTCAATGATTTCACCTTTCAATACTTTTAGGTTGTCTTTTAAAATTATTTTATTTCCATCTTTATCCACCAAAACAATACTCAAAGTATCATCGGCGGCCATTGTTAACGATTTTTCATTGTGAAAGAAATCGCCGTGCTGCATTGTGGAAACGTGGCTTTTGCTATTGCTACTCCAAGCGCCCATACTATGTGGATGTTTTTTTGCGAAATTTTTTACGGCTTTTGGAGCGCGACGATCACTGTTTCCTTCACGAAGTATTGGGTTTACTGCACTTCCTTTTACTTTGTCATATTTCGTTTTCACCTCTTTTTCCTCGGGAGTAGTAGCAGTTTCTGGATAATCTGGAATTGGGAATCCTTTCTTTTGAAGTTCTTCAATAGCCTCTGTAAGCTGCGGAAAAGAAGCACTAATGTTTGGTAGCTTAATAATATTTGCTTCGGGTGTTTTCGCAAGTTCTCCCAATTCTGTTAAATCGTCATTGACATGCTGGTTTTCAGAAAGATATTCAGGGAAAACTGCCAAAATTCTCGAAGCCAGAGAAATATCACGGCTTTCCAGTTTTATGTTTGCTGGCGAAGTGAATGCTTTAACAATCGGTAAAAAAGAATGGGTTGCCAAAGCCGGAGCTTCATCGGTTTTGGTATATATAATTTTGGAAGAGTTTGTCATTGAAAAGTTTTTTTTGGAAATAAAATATTTGAAAATTTAAGGATTACAAATATAACGATTTGGTGGGGCTTTTGAAAGGGAAGTATGTGCTTAATTATTTGAAGATTTTGGCCGCGAATTCATTACTATTTGTGAATTAGCGGTTAAAATTGATAGGTATGTAAAACAAGAAAAGCCATATCACTGTATAAAATACATTGTGATATGGCTCCTTGTAAAGCAAATCGTTACCAACCAATCCACCGAAGCGAATTCAAGACAAGTTTATTATACCCTTGCGGTTGTGACTTACTTACACTGGTTCCGTTTTCGTAATTTGCATCTTCCGTGAGGTTGATGCCATTTTCAAAAACTGACCCAAAAACTTTTTTCAATCTCAGCACTAATAATCTAAAGATCGTGAGTACCTCAAGCAATCAAAAAAAGCCTATAAAGTGTTTTCTTTTTATCTTTTCAAATCTGGAAACTAACAATCGTGAGAGCGTTAGCTTCGTCAATAATTTGAGAAAATATTTGTAAAAGAAAGTTACTTTGGTTTATCATTTTGGCTGTTAGACCATTTTGATACTGCTAATATAGAACGTAAAATCTAATATTCAACAAATTATAACCCTTTAAAAGTCCACAGGTTACAAACATCTCTTATAAACAATTGTTCATAAAAAAAGCCCTGTAAAAACAGGGCTTTTGATGGTTTTCAACAAAGAAGAACTACATGCGTTTTTCTTTGATACGGGCTTTTTTACCAGTAAGACCTCTAAAGTAGTAGATACGAGCTCTGCGCACACTACCTTTTTTGTTGATTTCAACTTTTTGAAGGGCTGGCATGTTAAGTGGAAAAATACGTTCCACACCAACAGTACCACTCATTTTACGAATTGTAAAAGTTTTGGTTATACCTGTTCCTTTAACTTGGATTACAACACCTCTAAAAAACTGGGTTCTTGTTTTTTCGCCTTCACGGATTTCGTAGTACACAGTTATAGTGTCACCAGCTCCGAATTCAGGAAATTCTTTTTTTGTAACAAATTCGTCTTGTACAAATTTTATTAACGCTTCCATTTTGTTAATTTGATAAAGTTTAAATTAAAACAACGTTCGCGGTTTTCGCCAGAGGTTGGATTAAGTGGGTGCAAAATTAATCATTTAAACTTATGAAGCAAGGTTTAACTTGTTTTTTTGCTTTGCGAAAGTTTAAATTTATTTGGAATCCACTATCCATTTATCAATCTTATTCTCAAGCAATTCCAAAGGAATACAAGCCGTTTTCAAAACTTGATTGTGGAATTCGCCGATTTAGCATTCTCTTTCTACTTTGATTCGTTTTTACAAGCAGTGAAAAGTACTACCTTGAACAGGATTGTGAAAATTTGTTTGATTTTCATTTTATGTTAGCTTTAGTTTTTTTGATTGCGACTGTGTCTGCCAAATAATCTATTCCAATAAATCCGGTCTGCGTTCTTTCGTTCGTTTGTATGCCTCATCATCTCGCCATTCCTCAATTTTACCAGTGTTACCGCTTGTAAGTATTTCCGGTACTTTCCAGCCTTTGTAGTCAGCGGGCCGGGTATAAACTGGCGGTGCCAGCAAATTATCTTGGAACGAATCGGTGAGTGCGCTGGTCTCATTGCCCAAAACGCCGGGAATTAAACGGATCAATGCATCACAAACCAGGGCCGCTGCAAGTTCACCGCCACTTAGCACAAAATCGCCAACAGAGATTTCGCGCGTAATAAAATGATCGCGCACACGTTGGTCCACACCTTTATAATGACCGCAGAGGATAATGATGTTTTCTTTCAGTGAAAGTTCATTTGCCGTGTGTTGGTTGAAAGTTTTGCCGTCGGGTGTCATATATATTATTTCGTCATAATCCCTCTCAGCCTTCAGTTCTGAAATACATTTGTCTATGGGCTCGATCATCATCACCATTCCTGCGCCGCCACCAAATTGGTAATCGTCTATTTGCTTGTAGGCATTGGTAGACCAATCGCGAAGGTTGTGAGTGTGCACTTCAACGATTCCTTTTTCAATGGCGCGTTTTAAGATGGAAACTTCAAAAGGGCTTTGAAGCAATTCTGGAAGTACTGTGATAATGTCTATTCGCATTGCCGTAATTTTTCTGAAGAAAGGATTAATTCTTCAAAAGTAAGTATTTGGAAGAAGAATCAGCCTTTTTTTGCTTCGCGTTCTTTTTTGCGTTCTTCCCGTTCTTTTTTACGCAGCTCGCGTTTTTGTTCACGAGTAATTTCACCCTCTTTAAAGGCATCCTTATAGTTAATGTCATCGTCTACTTCTCCCGTAAATGCTTTAATCCATCCGTTCTTAAAGATATTGAAAACTGTGGGCCAAACGCCGGCATCCAAATTGTTCAGATCGCCTTCAATAGGAACTTTGGTGGCTAAGGTATCAGTGCCTTGATTTTTTAGAATAAATTTGAAAAAACCTACAAAGCCTTCCCATAAAACTTCAAGAAAACTGTCCCCTTCTCCTATTAATTTAGTATCGGTAAAAAGAGGTTTTATGTAGCCTACTAAATGTCCATCGGCTATTGCCACTTCGCTATAAACGCCAAAGGTGCCTTTGTCAAAATCAAGGCCGGCATAATAATTTGTAAAATCATTTAGAGCCGTTACATCTGCATCTTCCAAGGAAAATGAAAGGTCCATATCTGGGATTTCCTTTACCAAATTCATATTTCCTTCCAACGCAACTTTCCCTTTTCCGATGGAAACGCCCGTTGCGCGGATGGGTGAGGGGAGAATGCGCTCTTTTTCAACTACGTTGCGGAGGTTATCTGCTGTAAGTTCCAGTTTGTTTATCTGTAAATCTATATCTGGTTCTGCAGATAGTTGTACAAACGCCACTTTGCCGTCGTGAACCTCAAAATGGTTTATGTCTATAGGTACAATATCGGTAAGTGCTTTGGTCCAATCATCAACATTTGCGTCGCCACTTTCTTCTTTTTGGTCTTCGAAAACATAGATCACTTCGGGGCTGGTCATTATAATTTCACTTACAATCTTGCCTTTAAAAAGTGATTTCCATTCTATTGAAATATCACTTTTTGGGAAGTTTAAAAAAGGAACTTGAGATTCGGCTGTTCCTTTGTTCAGATACATTCCTTTGATTACGTAAGCGCCGCGAATAAGCGAGATGTCAATATCCTCAACCTGTCCGTAATAACCTGGAATGTTTGCCAATACTTTATTCACATTATTTTTTACAAGTATAGGAAGGTATAAACGAAAGGCGATAAGAAGGATTAAGATTATAATTGGAACGGTATATCGCTTCTTTTTAAAACCTCTTTTTTTTTTCGTTTCTGACATTTTTCTACAATAAATGATTTTAACAAATTTGATTGAAACTATGGAAATTATCAGTTAATGAAGTCATAAAAAAATCCTGTTGCCAGAGCAACAGGATTTTTTTGATTTAAAAGAAGGGATTTTTTTACTAGTAATAAGTATATCTTCTAACCTGGGCAATATATTTCGCCAAGCGGATTACTTGGTGGCTATAACCATATTCATTGTCGTACCACACATAAAGCACCACATTTTTACCATCTTCAGTAACGATGGTTGCGTTGCTATCATAAATGGCAGGGGCAGAAGAACCAACAATATCGCTTGATACAAGCTCGTTGTTCAAAGAATATTTTATTTGCTCTACCAAATCGCCTTCCAAAGCATATTTTTTTATAGTAGAATTAATACCGTCCAAAGAAGTTGGTGTAGCCAATTCAAGACTTAAAACTACCAAAGAACCGTTGGGAACAGGAACACGTATAGCGTTTGAAGTAAGTTTGCCAGCCAAAACAGGTAATGCTTTTGCAACAGCACTTCCGGCGCCGGTTTCGGTTATTACCATATTCAACGCTGCAGCGCGACCACGGCGATATTTGCTGTGCATGTTGTCAACCAAGTTCTGGTCGTTTGTGTATGCGTGGATAGTCTCCAAATGCCCACGAACTACACCGAAAGAATCCTCAACGGCTTTCAAAATAGGGGTGATAGCATTGGTAGTGCAGGAAGCTGCTGAAAAAATATCGACTTTGTTCGGGTCGTATTCGTTTTGGTTTACCCCGTGAACAATATTAGGAACTCCTTTTCCGGGAGCGGTAAGCAATACTTTTGAAGCGCCTTTTGCTTTTATATGGCGACTTAAAGCTTCCTCATCGCGGAAAGCTCCTGTATTGTCAATAATCAATGCATCCTCAATTCCGTATTGCGTGTAATCAATATCTTCAGGATTGTTTGCCGAAATGATATGAACAGTTGTTCCATTTATAATCAAGGCATTGTTCTCAAGGTCGGTGCGAACTGTTCCAGGGAAATCACCGTGAATGGAATCGTATTGAAGCAAGGAAGCTCTTTTGTCCAAAACGGTTTGATCCATCTTTCCACGAACCACGATTGCACGCAGGCGAAGTTGGTTGCCTTTCCCTGTCCGGGTCATAAGCTCACGCGCCAACAAACGGCCGATACGTCCAAAACCGTAGAGAACTACATCTTTAGGAACGATGTTTTTGGTTTCTTTGGCATTTTTCAATTTGTCAGAAACGAAGGCCAAAGCGTTTGAATATAAGTCGTCTTCCAAATGGAACTCATAGGTTAATTTACCAATGTCCAATTTTGCTGGCGGAAGATCTAAAGTTTTGATGGCCTGTGCAATTTCAACAGAGTCGAAAATTGAGATTGGCTTTTGAACGAATTCGCCCGCATATTCGTGAAGGTTTAAAATTTCACTCACATTGCGGTCGATAAGTTGGTTGCGAAAAAGTACCAATTCAATGGATTTGTCGTACCAAAGGTCGCTAATGATTTTAATAAATTCTACTGAGGCTTTCCTGCGGTCAGTTTGAAAGGACAGTTCTTTTTCATAAACGTCATCAAAACTCATAAGGATAGATTTTTAAGGGTTTAAATTTGGTGCAAAAATACTTATTTCAATCGTTGTAAGGAAATAATTGTGAAAAATAAAAACACCGCTGAAAGTTTTGATTTTCAACGGTGCTTTATAGGATTTCTAATTGTCTTTTATCTAAAAATAAATGAATTCACATTGCCGGCAGTATCCATAAAAGTCATTTTTATAGGGGTGCGGTAATCCCGCTCTGACATTATTCGTTTTACGTCATTTATATCTTTTACAGTTTCATCGTTCAATTGGGTAATAATAATTCCTTCCAATTTGTATTGTGCAACATCGGGTGTTAGGGCTCGGGTTACAGTAACCCCGTTTTTCAACCCACGTTCTTTCAGTTCTGCGGGAGTAGTATTTTTTACTTCCAAACCAAGATCGTCTATTGAAAAAGTTTCAAGTTTTACTAGAGTTACTGGAATTGTTTTCTCATTTCCATTGCGAACCACAGTTACTTCAACAACATCGTCTGGTCTTTTTGAACCAAGATAGCCCGCCAAATCTGCAAATTTATTAACTGTTACGCCATCAAGTTGTTTAATTATATCACCTTCCTTAATTCCGCCTTTATCGGCGCCGCTGCCTTTTTCAATGCCGCCAACGTAAACGCCTTGAGTTTCATCAACTCCTAATTTTTTGGCTAAATCAGAATTCAAATTACCTACTTGAATTCCAAGAATACCTCGTTGCACGTTGCCGTATTCTAAAATATCCTCAATCACTTTTCGGGCATTATTTGAAGGAACCGCGAAAGAATAACCCACATAACTTCCAGTTTCCGAAGTTATGGCAGTATTTATTCCTATCAATTCACCTCGTGTATTTACCAAAGCCCCACCGCTGTTTCCACGATTTACTGCGGCATCGGTTTGAATAAAGGATTGTGGATTGCCGTCAAATTGGTTTAAATCACGTGCCTTGGCACTTATAATTCCTGCGGTAACGGTTGAGGTTAAGTTAAAGGGATTACCAACGGCCAGCACCCATTCGCCAATTTTCACATTGTCGGAATCGCCAAAAGGGATGAAGGGAAATTCATCATCGCCATCAATTTTTATCAAAGCAATATCCGTTGTTGGGTCTGTACCGATCAATTTCGCGGTGTAAGTTTTGTTGTTATTTAAAGTAACTTCAAGATTAGAAGCATTAGCGATTACGTGATTATTTGTAACAATGTAACCGTCCGGGGAAATGATCACACCACTACCGCTACCCACCATTGCACGAGGCTGGCCGCCTCCCTGAAAATATTCCATAATATTTGTGGGTTGCCGGCTTACCGTCGTGTTTTTAACGTGAACCACTGCGTGTATGGTTTTATCGGCAGCTTCGGTGAAATCTGTATTCGTGACATCGGCCGTCGAGGAAAAATTAGTGGGAATGTAGTTTGAAGTTTGTTGTGGGTCGAAGGAAATAGTTTCCTTTTTTTCGAAGAACTTGTAGCCGCCAAGTGTGATTGCACCTGCAAATAAGGCTACCAGAAATAAACGGATTGTTTGTTTCATTGGATTAAAATTTTAATTAATAATGATTTAAAATAATTCAAAAACTTATTGATCAAGCTTTGCATTTTTAAACTGTTTTTAGAGTTTCGGTCCTGAGAAGTACGGAGGAGGGAAACCCTTTTTGAAGAAACATTTTTAAATACTTCCACAAATTTAACTATGATGAATTGAAAAAAGTATGCCACAAAGCGGTATTTAACTTCTATTTAACGTGAAAACATTCCCGAAACTAGCAGTGGCTTTTTATATCTTTGCGCAGTTATGGAATTCACTTTTTATAAATATCAAGGTACTGGCAACGATTTCGTTATTATCGACAATCGGGAAGAATTTTTTCCGAAGAAGAACACACAGCTCGTTGCAAAAATTTGCGACCGACGTTTTGGCGTGGGGGCAGATGGGCTGCTTTTGTTAGAAAACCACCCTTCGGCAGATTTCAAAATGGTCTATTACAATAGTGATGGCAACCTCAGTTCCATGTGCGGAAACGGTGGAAGATGTATTTCCCATTTCGCAAAATTTCTGGAAATCATTTCTGAAAAAGCAACTTTTGAAGCCGTGGACGGCATGCACGAAGCGACAGTTAAAAAAGATTGGGTTTCTCTGAAAATGAACGATGTTGAAAAAGTAGACGTTTCGGAAACTTTTACTTTTTTAAATACAGGTTCACCACATCACATTAAAATGGTTGCAGAACTTCAGGATTTTGATGTTTTTTCCAATGGAAGAAGTATTCGAAATAAAATCTACGGGAAAGAAGGTGCAAATGTAAATTTTGTGGAACAGAATGATGATGCAGTTTTTTCGGTTAGAACCTATGAAAGAGGCGTGGAAGATGAAACACTTTCCTGTGGTACGGGAGTAACCGCCGTTGCAATTGCAATGTTTGAAACGGGTAAAACTTCTAAAAGCAAGATAACCCTGAAAACGCCTGGAGGTCAATTGCAAGTACGTTTTGAAAAAAAAGATTCAGGTTATAAAAATGTGTATTTGGAAGGTCCGGCAACACAAGTTTTTAAAGGAATATGGAGATGAAAACTTTAATAGGAGATAATATTTTTCTGCGCGCTTTGGAGCTTTCCGATTTGGATTTTCTATATAATTTGGAAAATGACGAATCACTTTGGGAATTGAGTAATACCACGACTCCCTATTCAAAATATATTCTACAGCAATATTTGGAAAACAGCCACCGTGATATATATGATGTGAAACAACTGCGTTTGGTAATTTGTAAAAACGAAAATGAAGCGGTCATTGGGTTTATTGATTTATTCGATTTTGATCCAAAACACAGCAGAGTAGGGGTTGGAATCGTAATTTTTTCCTTAGAGGATAAGCGAAAAGGATTTGCTTCAGAAGCATTAAAGCTTACGTGTGATTATGCTTTTGCAAATTTAAAAGTCCGCCAAGTTTTCGCAGGAATCACGGAAGAAAACAAGGGAAGCATTCAGCTTTTTGAAAAAGCTGGTTTTGAAAGAAGCGGTATTAAAAAGGATTGGATTTTTTCCGAAGGGAAATATAAAGATGAATATTTATATCAGTTAATTCGTTAATAAAAGAAATGTATATAAAAAAGATTTTGGTAATTATTGTCCTGCTGGGTGCAGTTGGAATGGGTGCTTTTGCGTGGTATGTTTACAACACTGCTTTTTCAGGCAACACTGCTTTCAACAATAAAGAAGCACACGTTTATATCCCCACAAACGCAACAATTGATGATGTGGTTGCTGAATTGGAGCCACTTTTGAGAGATACCGAATCATTTTATGCGGTTGCCGACCAAAAAAAGTATTCTGGAAATGTGAAGCCGGGCCATTTCATCATAACCAAGGGAATGTCCAATAATGACATTGTGAATGTTTTTCGAAGTAGAAATATTCCTATAAATATAAAATTCAACAATCAGGAGCGATTGGAAGATTTGGCGGGGCATATTTCAAATCAAATTGAAGCAGATAGTATTTCCCTTTTGGAAGCCATGCGTGACCCTCAATTTTTAAAAGAAGTGGGCTTAAATGAGGAAACCGCACTTTCGCTTTACATTCCAAATACCTATGAGTTTTATTGGAACAGTTCAGCGGAAACCTTCCGCAGCCGAATGAAAACTGAGTACAAAAGGTTTTGGAACGAGTCAAGAACCCAAAAGGCGAAAAAACTAAACCTTTCAAAGGAACAAGTGATGGCCTTGGCTTCAATTGTTCAAAAGGAAACTGCAAAAGTTGATGAACGCCCAAGGGTAGCAGGTGTATATGTTAATAGGTTGAAAGTAGGGATGTTGCTCCAAGCAGACCCAACGGTAATTTATGCATTGAAACGCGAAAGTGGGGATTATAACCAAATCATCAAAAGAGTGCTTTATGCAGATTTGGAATTGGATTCACCTTACAACACTTATAAATATGCTGGAGTTCCCCCTGGACCTATCACAATGCCTGATATTTCTTCAATAGATGCCGTACTGAATCCCGAAAAACACGATTATTATTATTTTGTTGCAGATGTTACCAACTTTGGGTACCATAAATTTGCCAAAACCCTTGCCCAGCACAACGTAAATAAAGCCGAATATGTGCGTTGGGTGAATAGTCAGGGTTTGAATAGATAATTATTTCCAACAAAATTCTATTAAGAACATTTAAGAAACAGTGGTTAAATTCTGTTAATCGTCCTATTTCTACAACTCCTTTTCGTTACTTTTTATAGAATAAACAATTGACAATCAGAAAAAATGATTGTTAATACGCTCTTTGGCACAATAATTTCATATCGCTCGGCTTACATACGTTTGCCGAAAGTGTGTGTTTACTTCTAAAGACTTTATTTCGCCATCGTACAAAGCGATGGCGCAATAATTATAACTTTTAAAACTAAGTAAAACATGACAAAACGTTTTATGAAATTGTTTGCGCTGCTAGCTGTTGCGGTTTTTATCGCGATGGCATTCTCTTCAAAAAAAGAGGATTACAGCAGTTCTATATTCGCTACAGACATCGTCGGGAACGTAGCCTATGTTCCTTACGATTATGAAGTGAATTTGAATTCCCAAGATAGTGTTCCCTTTCTTGGGAAGTCGTTTCTGGGTTTCTGTTATGACCTGGGCTTTATCGAAAGCAGTGGCAATTACAGAGCCGTGAACAGATTGGGTTATTTGGGCAAATACCAGTTTGGTCGCTCCACCCTTAAATGGGTAGGAGTTTATAATACATCCCGATTTTTGAATTCCCCTTTGTTGCAGGAAAAAGCTTTCAAAGCTTTGATATCCAAAAACAAATGGGTGCTTCGGGATTATATTGATAAATTTAACGGTCAAACAATTAATGGTGTTAAAATAACCGAATCGGGCCTTTTGGCCGCGGCACATTTGGGAGGAGCCGGAAATGTTATTAAATTTTTGGACAGTAAAGGAACAGAGGTATTCAAGGACGCGAATCAAATACCAATAACAAGGTATATGAAGCGCTTCGTAGACTACGATGTTTCACAAATCCTCCCTGACAACAATGCCAGAGCGACATTATAATTATTGGAAAAACCAGGTTGACAAGCCTGGTTTTTTTTATTTAGTATTTATTTAACAGCCTATAAATCAGATTTTTAAAAAAAGCCTTATCTTTGCGCGCTGAAACGAGGATGTAATTTTGCATCCGAATTTTAAAACTTGATGAAAAAAAGAATATATCTAATTGCAGTATTACTTGTTGTTACCGTACTAGTAGGGACAGGTTTCATTTCAAAAGATAGTTACGACTTTTCGGCATTTAGCACTGAAGGATTGGAGTTGGACTATAATGTTCCCACAGAAGCAGAATTTACACCGTTAATGGCTCCTGTGACCCCAAAATTTTATTTGTTTTTGGGTAAATCTTATGTAGGATTTAAAGAAGCTCTTGGTTTTAAAGAATCAAGAGGAAATTACCAAATCGTAAATGATTACGGTTATATGGGGAAATATCAATTTTCGAGATCTACACTCAGAATGATGGGGCTTAAGGATACTGATAGTTTTTTATATAACACCCGCCAGCAGGAGGCGGCCTTTTTGGCTTACACTTCCTTGAACAAATGGGTGCTCCGAAAAGACATTAAGCGCTCAGTAGGAAAAACCATTGGTGGTGTAAAAATTACCGAATCTGGAATTTTGGCTGCAGCACATCTTGCTGGTGCTGGGAATGTTAAAAAGTTTTTAAGAAGCGGCGGCGTAAACGGATTTGAAGATGCCAATGGTGCTTCAATTCGCTATTACTTGAGAATGTTTTCGGGTTATGATACTTCGCACATTGTGCCGAACAAGAGACCGAGAATAATGTAAAAACGTTATCCTTGAATGATAAATAAGGTGGGTCTTTTATGAAGGTCCACCTTTATTTTTTTCCATAATCCAACAGGAGCAGTTTTTATAAATTCTGAAGGCAGTGTAATATCGCAGGCCACGCATATTCTAGTTTGGGCGCTGAGGTTTTCAGTTAAACTTTGCAGCATTTGGTTGTTTCTGTAGGGTGTTTCAATAAACAGTTGTGATTGGTCAAAATCCTTTGAAAGCTTTTCCAAACGTTTTAATTCTGCTTTTCTTTCCCCTTTATCAATGGGCAAATAACCATTGAAAGCGAAATTCTGCCCATTAAAACCACTGGCCATCATTGCCAGTAAAATTGAAGATGGACCAACAAGGGGAACTACTTTTATTCCTTTTTCATGTGCATAATGGACGGCTCTCGCACCAGGGTCTGCAATTCCGGGGCAACCTGCATCACTAATAACTCCCACGTCAAAACCTTCTAGACAAGGGTTTAGCATAGGTGGGATTTCTTCCTCATTAGTGAATTTATTTATTTCCTGAATTTTTAAAGCGAATTGTTCCTTTTCGGGATCTATACTCTTTATGAAACGCCGCGCATTTTTTTCGTGCTCTACAATATAATGGTCAATTTTTTCAATTGATTTTTTTACTGAAATGGGAAGCACGGCCAAAGGTGGCACATCTCCCATTGGGCAGGGAATTAAATATAAACTTCCTTTTTGTGTGGTCATTCAGAAATTATTGAACCATTAATTTTTTTACGGTGGATTGTCCTTTTTCTGAAGTTATTTTCGCGAAATAAATTCCAGAGTTCAAATTCTCAATCGAAACCGTTTTTTCATTGC
>JAGXGE010000007.1 GCA_024637015.1 Aequorivita sp.
AAACAATTGTATCTTGCTACGGTAAATGCACAAACTAGATGGAATGGAACTATGTTTGCATGGACATCCGTTAGAAGAGACCTTGTGGATTATTTTGAAAACAGATTTTTAACCGATGACACACTTTAATGAACACTCCCGTGTAGAAAAAATAACTCAATAACATAATAACTATAGAACTCAATAATTTTATACCCACTCAAAAATTGTAACTTTAAACCATAGTTTACAACCAATATAGAAAAGAAGAAAATGGCAAGAACAGAATCTAAAATGCTTCCCTTGGGAACCAAAGCGCCAGATTTTACATTAATTAACGCAGTAACGGCAAAATCTGTTTCACTAAAAGACGTTCATGGCGAAAAAGGAACCGTGGTAATGTTTATCTGTAATCACTGTCCATTTGTAAAACACGTTAACGAAGAAATTGTACGCCTATGCAATGACTACCGTGTTACAGGTTTCGGATTTGTTGCTATAAGCAGCAACGATGTTGAAAATTATCCTGAAGATTCACCAACAGAAATGTGGCGGACAGCTCAAAAGCACAGTTATCCATTTCCATATTTATACGATGAAACCCAGGAAGTAGCAAAAGCTTACCACGCAGCATGCACGCCAGACTTCTATCTTTATGATGATGAATTAAAATTAGTTTATCGAGGTCAATTGGATAATAGTCGCCCGGGAAATGGAATTCCTGTTAATGGTCGCGACCTTCGGGAAGCGCTTGACAATTTGCTAAACAACAATCCACAGCGGAAAGATCAAAAACCGAGTATTGGATGTAATATTAAATGGAAGGAATGAATTGGTTAAAGGAAAAAACTGTATTAATTACAGGCGGAGCATCTGGCATTGGAAAAATAATGGTTCGCTTAATGTTAGAACGCGAAGCCAAGGTGATTATATGGGATATTAATCAAGAGAATATTGACCAAACAATTTCAGGATTTTCTCAGAACGAAAATCTTTTTAGTTTCAAAGTAGATGTATCGAATTTTGAGCAAATTCAAGCAGCAGCTAAAAAAGTAAAGCTAGAGATAGGAATAGTTGATGTGTTGATAAATAATGCAGGAATAGTTGTAGGTAAATATTTCGACGACCATTCAGCTTCAGATATCTCCAAAACAATGGAAATTAATGCTATTGGGCCCATGTTTGTTGCTAAGGAATTTTTAGATGATATGTTAGCTCAAAATGCTGGACATATTTGCAATATAGCTTCGTCTGGCGGATTAATTTCAAATCCTAAAATGTCTGTTTATGCTGCGAGTAAGTGGGCGTTAATTGGCTGGTCTGATAGTCTGCGCTTGGAAATGAAACAAAAAAATAAAGCCATAAATATTACCACAATAATGCCCTACTACATTAATACCGGCATGTTTGATGGTGTAAAGTCGAAGATTCCTATTTTAGAGCCTGAAGCAGCGGCACTTACAATTGTAAAAGCCATTGAGAAAAAGAAAAAAATGGTTACTATTCCTGGGTATATTTATAGGCTTACAAGAATGGGGCAGGCAATACTTTCAGTAAATATTTTCGATTGGTTCACCGGCGAAGTGCTGGGGATTTACAAAACAATGGAACATTTTGTTGGCCGAAAAAAATAGGTTTTTCTAAAATGTATTGAAGCTGTTGAATTGCTGCTTCACTTCCACCCTTCTCTTTTCATCAAATTTTCAATATGAGCATAATGGTGGTTACTGTGCCAAGCATAACTACCAAGAGTTTCTGCAAGTGTATAGTTACGGTTACGAGCTGGATGGTGAAACTCTTTTAGTAATTGCTCCTGCGTTAATCCCTTTGCTAAATAAGCCCATTTTGCGTGCAAGGCGCTAATTGCGGCCAATGACAAATCAACAGGGGCATTTTTGGCATCAGCAGTTTCTGCCCAAGCTTTTTCATCATAAATTTTTATGGTCGGAGTTGCTTCTGTCAATGCCCACTTAAAACGTGTGTAGGCATTATGGTGGCTATCATAAATATGATGAACTGTTTGTCGCACCGTCCAGCCATCTGGCCTATATGGTGAGTTTAATTGCATTTCGGAAAGATTGCGCACCAAATTGTTCAATCTGTTCGGAAAGTGTTCCAAAATAGAAGTCCAAGCTTCCAAAATTTCAGAAGTTATTGTTGAAGGGCAATCAAAGGTGCCGATTGGGTATTTTAGTTTCTCTAAATCCATGAGTTAAAAGTACAAAACGCCTCGATAGATCGAGACGTTTTGTTATTAATTAAAAAATTCTATATGCTATTTCACATCCATTAATTCCACATCAAAAATCAAGGTAGCGCTTGGAGGAATAACTCCACCGGCTCCACGCTCGCCGTAGCCTAAATGGGAAGGAATTACAAAACGAGCCTTATCGCCCACACTTAATAATTGAATACCTTCATCCCATCCGGAGATTACTTGCCCAACACCCAATTGAAAATCGATAGGTTGTTTTCGTTTATAGGAAGAATCAAACTCAGTTCCGTCAGTTAGTGCACCTTTATAATGCACAGAAACGGTTTTTCCTTTTTCAGCTTTTTTACCACTTCCTTTTTGGATAATTTTATAAAGCAATCCGCTGTCAGTTCTATCAAAACCTTCAGATACTTTTTTTAGTTCTGCTTCTTCTTGTGCTTTTATTTTGGCTATTCTAGCTTCCCTTTCGCCCGTAAAACTTCTAAAAGCTTCCACAGCGTTCCATTTTTTGGCTTCTTCACCAACGCGAATAATTTCAACTTTCTGCATAGTATCAGCCTGTGCAACGCTATCAACCACATCCTGTCCTTCCACTACATTTCCAAAAACGGTATGTTTGTTATCCAACCAAGGAGTGGCTACGTGGGTGATAAAAAACTGGCTGCCATTGCTCGCTGGACCGGAATTGGCCATAGAAAGCACGCCAGGAGTATCGTGGCGAAGGTCTTGATGAAATTCATCTTCAAAATCATAACCAGGTCCGCCGGAACCCGTTCCTTTTGGATCGCCGCCTTGGATCATAAAATTTGGGATTACACGGTGAAATTTTAACCCATCATAATAGGGTGTTCCTTGTGGTTTTGCTGCGTTTTCCAAATTGCCTTCAGCCAAAGCCACAAAGTTTCCAACGGTTCCTGGAGTTTTGTTGTGTGTAAGTTTTATAAGAATTTCTCCTTTTTCGGTAGTTATTTTTGCGTAAATTCCGTCTTGCATCGCTTTATTTTTAAAATTGAACCGCAAAGGTAAGAAAATACGAAGTATGAAATTGGAAATACGAAGTTGGAAGTTTTTAGAAATAGAAGAAAGAGCGAAGAGGGATTTGAGATGAGGGATTAGGAACTATCTGTTAGAGTTAGTGGAAGTGTCTTTTGCTGTTCGGAACTTATATAGGAGGGTCTGGAAGAGGTAAATTTGTATATTTGGAGTTAAAGATACTATGCGAATAAACACTATAATAGTGTTTATTCGCATGTTGTAGCCTATTTTAAAAAAATGAACAAGACAAACAAAACATTTAAAAATTAAAATATGACATATCCATTTATTCCAATCGGACTATTTATTGTATTTGCAGTTGTTGTTCTTTACCTTTTGTTTATTAAAAAAGATAAGAAAAAGCTTAAATCGGTTTTGTACCCAGGACTTTTCTTTATCGGAATCTGGGTAGTGATTTACTATTTCTTGTTGAGATAAAAAAGTGATTAAAAACTAATAATGACCTGAAAAGAACCGTTGGAATTAAATTGTTTCGCATCAAAAAAACCACCTAAACAACAGGAAATCAGAAAACTAATAAAAAACAGGCTATAACAATGGGTATAAAACATAGGGCGGACAGTGCTTCTCGCGAGTTTTTGGCTTTTAGCAAGCTTAGTCTCGGTGGACAAATAAACAGTTCCGAAATGCCTACGTTTCATACCCGAGACCGTTGTGGTGCATTAATGAAAACGAAAATCAAGAGCTAATATGGATGAGCGAAGAGCCACAAGGGCTTCAGAACTCATATTTTCACTTTAAAGAATACAAATATACCCTAATTCCTTTTCGCTCTTGGTTCTTCGCTTTATACTTTTCACTTTTCACTCAATTGTAACAAAACCCAAAACCATTCGACATACAATCAACCTCCCGAAGCTATCGGGACCAAAAACTACCCTGTGGAAAATATTCTCACAATAAAAAATCTAACGAAGAAATTTGGCTCGCTAACCGCCGTGGACAACCTTTCCTTTACTATTGAAAAGGGTAACGTTTACGGTATCCTCGGCCCTAATGGAAGCGGTAAAAGCACCACTTTGGGCATTGTATTGAATGTGGTAAACAAAACATCTGGCGACTTTAAATGGTTCGATGGTAACACCTCAACACACAACGCTTTAAAGAAAGTAGGCGCCATTATTGAACGTCCCAACTTTTACCCGTATATGACGGCTTTACAAAACCTGCAACTGGTATGTAAAATAAAAGAAGTTTCCGAAGTTAAGATTTCAGAAAAATTACAACTTGTTGGCTTAATAGACAGGAAAGACAGCAAGTTCAGCACTTTTTCTTTGGGAATGAAACAGCGTTTGGCAATTGCTTCGGCTTTGTTGAATGATCCGGAAATATTAATTCTTGATGAGCCTACCAACGGGCTAGATCCTCAGGGAATACATCAGATTCGAGAAATTATTAAAACAATTGCATCACAAGGAACTACCATTTTGCTGGCTTCGCATTTATTGGACGAAGTGGAAAAAGTTTGTAGCCACGTAGTCATTCTTCGGAAAGGGGTAAGTCTGTATTCCGGCAGCGTGGATGGGATGAATGCCAGTCACGGTTTCTTAACGATGCAGAGCAATAATATGGAACAGCTTCAAAATGCTTTGGAAGGAAATCACGCATTTGGCACTGTAAAACGCGAAGGTGAATATTTAATCGTTTATCTCAACGAACCGATGGACGCTTCTGAAGTGAACAAGCTCCTTTTTGAAAAAGGCATTTCCCTCTCTCACCTTGTGAAACGCAAGGAAAGCCTTGAAGAACAATTTCTTGAACTGACCAAACAAAACTAACCCAAGATGCTACGACTGTTAAACATAGAACTCCAAAAACTGCGCTATAATCGGGCGGCTAAGGTTATTTCCATTATTTATTTTGTGCTCATCACCTTTATCGCTTTGATTGCTTCCATTGAATTCAACTTTGGTGATTTTCACTTTCGTGTTGCTGACCAAGGGATATTCAACTTTCCATTTATTTGGCATTTCAACACCTATATGGCGGCCATCCTAAAATTGTTTTTGGCTATCGTGATTGTTTCTATGATGAGCAATGAGTACAGCTATAGAACTTTAAAACAGAACCTTATTGACGGTCTGAGTAAGAAGGAATTTTTACTTTCAAAATTTCTTACTGTTTTGCTTTTTTCAGCAATTTCAACCGTGTTTATATTTGGCGTCTCTTTAACTTTGGGACTTATTTTTTCAGATTACAACGAAATAGGTATCATTTTCAGTGGTATGGAATACATAGGCGCCTATTTTATAAAATTAGTTGCTTTCTTTTCCTTCTGTCTATTTCTTGGGGTTTTGGTAAAACGTTCTGCCTTTGCGTTAGGTTTCTTGATTGTTTGGCAAATTGTTGAATGGTTATTTTACGGCTTGATGAAATGGCAATTTTTTAAGGACACCGATGTTGCAGATAATGTTGCGCAATTCTTCCCCTTAAATGCAATGGCAAACCTCATCAAAGAACCTCTTAGCCGTTTGGGGGCTATCCAATCTGCGGCAAATCAGTTAGGTGAAAGTTTTACGAAAGACTACCATGTAAGTATGTTGAATATTTTAATCGTTTTAGTTTGGACAAGCCTTTTTCTCTATTGGTCCTACGCTATTCTAAAGAAAAGAGACCTATAAAAAACACTGCTTCCCTTTGATTTTTTGTCTATATTTAGCAAGTAATCAACCCTTATGTTTTTTTTGAAGCCTTACTTTTTTATAATTTGCTGCTTACTTTCCACTGTGGTTTTTGCTCAGGATATTGAACTATTCAATCAGTTTAATGGGCATTATGATTACACCGCTTTTGGAAATACATTAAACGTTGAAGAAAACGGACAAGGTGGTCAATGTTTTATTCTTACTAGTAGCAGTGCCGATTTTCAACTACAACCGAACCAAGAAGTGGTGGCAGCCTACTTATATTGGGCAGGCTCTGGACCGGGCGATTTCAATGTTACCTTTAACCAAGTACCTCTTACCGCCGAACGTACTTTCAATGTTACTTACAATAGTGGCGGACAGGATTACATCTATTTTGCTGCTTTTGCAGATGTAACCCAACAAATTCAAACTACTGGTAACGGCAATTACACCCTTGCCGATTTGGATCTTACTCAAATAATCCCACCTTATTGCAGTCCGCCTGGGTCGGGTACCAACTTTGGCGGATGGGCAGTAACAGTGGTTTATGAAGATGCTACCCTCCCCCTAAACCAAGTGAATGTTTTTGATGGCTTGGAAAGCGTTTCGCAAAGCAACCAAACCTTAAACATTACTTTGAATAATTTAATGGTCTTGGACACCCAAGGCGCCAAGATTGGTTTCCTTGCTTGGGAAGGCGATCGAGGGCTTGCGGTTAACGAAACCCTTCGCATCAACGGAAATATTCTCGGTAACCTGCCGCTAAATCCTCCCGACAATGCCTTTAATGGCACCAATAGTTTTACGGGCAGCGATGTGCTTTACAATATGGACATCGACGTCTATCCTATTTCAAACTATATAAATACAGGAGATACTTCGGCAACAATTCAACTCACCAGTGGACAGGATTTTGTGATGGTGAACAATATTATTACCGTCCTGAACACCGAACTGCCCGATGCAACCATTTCCATAGATAACATAATCGGTGGCACCGAATGCGGCAATCGGGAACTCACGATAGATTACACAGTTTATAACCTAAACAGTACAGACATACTTCCAGCCGAAACGCCTATCGCTTTTTATGCTGACGAGACCTTAGTGGCACAAAGTGCAACCATAGCCGTAATCCCTATTGACGGGCAGGAAAACGGAACTATTACTTTCACTGTCCCCAATACTATTGATGCAGATTTTATTCTAAAAGCTGTAGTTGACGATACAGGCAACGGCACTGGCATTGTTCAAGAGATAAATGAAGAAAACAACGAGGATGAAGCTCCTATCCATTTACTTATAAACCCTGTGATTACTGGATTAATAAATCTTGAGACCTGTGATGTTATTGGCGAAGAATATTTTGATCTAACGGAAGCTACTTCACAAATAGACCCTATTTATGATTTGAGCTTTCATCTTATGGAAGTAGATGCGCAGAACAATGTCAACCCTATTATCAACCCTGAAACCTTTCAAAATACTGAAAACCCACAGACCATTTATATCCGCGTTTCAAACCCCGATTGTTTTCTTATAGATAGCTTTACTGTAGAAGTACTCCCTTGCCCCTTACCCGATGCCACTATAGAACTCCCTGAGATTTCTGCCTGTCGCGATAGGGAGCTGCTGTTACCTTTTACGGTTTATAATTTGGATGCCACGGGACCTTTGCCAGCAAATACCTCGGTAGCGTTTTATACAGATGGGGTTTTGCTTGGGCTATCTCAAACGCAACAAACCATTCCAATTGGTGGCAGTGAAAATGGTGAAGTGCAACTGATGCTGCCAGAAAGTTTGCCGGACACATTTACCATCACTGCTATGGTTGATGACGATGGCAATGGCAATGGTGTAGTTGAAGAACTTCGGGAAGACAATAACAGTTTTACGCAAACTATTTCTTTTGAAAGCATCCCTCCTATTCCCAATTTGCCAAATTTATTGGAGTGTGATACAGGACTTGATACGGCTATTTTCGACTTAACTGAACAAGATGAATTAATTAGCACTGGGTCTGATGATGTGGTTCAATATTTCACTACTTCTGAAGATGCTTTGCAAAACACAAACCCCATCTCCAATCCTTCCGAATATCAAAATAATACTGATCCACAAACCATTTATGTACGATTGGAAAACGAAATCTGCTTTGCCACAGCTTCTTTTTTACTAACCACAGAAAAATGTGCTCCTTTTATTCCCCAAGGTTTTTCACCCAATGGCGATGGTATCAACGATACTTTTGAAATAAGCAACTTGCTGAATATTTACGAAAACTTTGAACTGAACATCTACTCCCGCGATGGCAACCTGATACATACCGCCCATAACGCAGATGGCTTTTGGGATGGGGTTGCTACAAAAGGACTTCTCTTTACAGGAAGCACCGTGCCGGTAGGTACATATTATTACGTTTTGGTTTTGAACGATACTAAATATCCCGATGCTTTTATTGGGTGGGTTTATGTGAATTATTAAAAAAACATCCAGTCAGGGACATAATCTAGGTAAAACATAAACAATGGCAAACACCTACACACAAATCCATATCCAAGCCGTTTTTGCAGTTCAAAACAGGCAGAGCCTAATCAATCCCGAATGGAAAGATGAATTGTATAAATACATTACAGGTATTATTCAAAGCTACGACCACAAAGTTTTACAAATAAACGGAATGCCAGACCACATACACATCTTTTTTGGGATGCGTCCTACACAATCGTTATCAGATTTGATGAAACAGGTAAAGCAAGATTCTTCAAAATGGATAAATACCATAGGATTGGTAAACGGAAAATTTTCGTGGCAAGCGGGTTATGGTGCATTTTCGTATTCGAAATCCCACGTTCCCCGTGTTATTAAATATATTGCAAATCAAGAAGAGCATCATAAATCCAAAACATTCGGCGATGAATATTTTGAAATATTGAAAGAATCAGGAATTGATTATGATGAACGTTATACATTAAAATCCATAATATAATAAGATAGCTTATGCTGTACCTAAAGGCACAGAAAACATCACGTCCACATTTGTCCACCGTTATGTTGTCCCTAACGGGACATAATTGACAACATAACGGTAACAACCACCAAGCATAAGCCAAGTAAGGTGCCGTCAGGCACGGCATATAGGTACAGGAAAGAGCGCTTGCGCGCCCTTCCCTTAAAAAAACCAAACCACATCACAAAATCATAGCTCAGGATTATTTACTGCTTTTTACCAATCTAATAAACTCTGCGCGATAGCCGTCTTTGTCTTTTCCCTTTCCTGCTTCGGCCAAGGCTATTACGTCTTCTTTCTTTTTGGTGTTTATGAACTCAGAGTTTCTTAATTGCATTCCGAAGAGAGCCACGGCAGCTGAAAACTTTAAATCTTCTGGAGCACTCTCTATGGAACTATTGTTATCTTTCACTGTTTTCACAAGTAACTTACTCACATCGCCATCAGGCTCTTTGTAACGGAACTTCACGGTAAGCATTTCATCTGTATAGTTCTGGTTGGTTTGCTTGGTATATTTCAGCTTGTCTATATCTTTTAAGTATTTACTACTTACTCCAACAGGGATTATTTCATACAAAGCCGTAACGGTGTGGCCACTGCCCAATTCACCCGCATCTTTTGTGTCATCTTTAAAATCTTCATCGTTGAGCAAACGGTTTTCGTAGCCAATCAAACGGTATGCTTGTACTTTTGCCGGATTGAATTCCACTTGAATTTTCACATCCTTGGCAATAGTGTAAAGCGTTCCGAAGAATTCAGTACCCAACACTTTCTGTGCTTCCTGCATGGTGTCTATATAGGCGTGGTTTCCATTGCCTTTGTCTGCAAGAGTTTCCAGCTTGCTATCTTTATAGTTGCCCATCCCGAAACCTAAACAGGTTAGGAATACACCACTTTTACGCTTTTCCTCAATCAGGTTTTCCATGGAACGGTCGCTAGATGCACCTACGTTGAAGTCGCCATCGGTAGCTAAAATTATTCGGTTGTTTCCACCTTTGCTAAAGTTTTCCTCAGCGATTTTATAAGCCAATTTAATACCCGCTCCGCCAGCTGTAGAACCACCTGCACTAAGATTGTCAATAGCCTGACGGATTATATTTTTCTCCGCACCTGAAGTTGGTGGCAATACCAAACCAGCGGCACCTGCATACACTACGATGGAAACCTTGTCTTTTTCTCTTAATTTATCAACCAAAACATTTAGGGCGGCTTTTAGCAAAGGCAATTTGTTGGGGCTTTCCATAGAACCGGAAACATCCAATAGGAACACCAAATTTGATGAAGGAACATTGTCCAGGGAAATATCTTTTCCCTTCAAACCAATTCTCACCAACTTTGCATCTTGGTTCCAAGGGGAGTTTACAACGTCTGCAGTAATGGAAAACGGATCTTGACCCGTTGGTTGTGGATAGTTATAGGCAAAGTAGTTTACCATTTCCTCAATCTTAACAGCATCCTCTGGCACTTCCTGACCATTGTTTAACATCCGGCGGATGTTGCTGTAGCCCGCTTTGTCAACATCTATTGAAAAGGTTGAAAGAGGCGCGGTAGAAACGCTTTTAAAAATGTTTTCCTCAATGCGGCCGTAAGATTCATTTTCAGAAACACGGTTATTGCTTACAAAACTCCTTGAGCCATATAAAGAAGAATTTACTTGAAGCCCAGCTGCTTTCCCTTGCAGGTTTTTATCAACTGAATTGTTATTTCTTGAAGTTACAGAATGACTCACAGATTTTTTCTCTCTAGTTGCCCCATATCCCATAACAACAACTTCATCCAGTGCTGAGCTATTAGGCTGTAGTGACACATTAATAATATTTTGTGAACCAACATGTATCTCTTTTGGAATAAAACCCACATAGGAAAAAACCAGTTTTTGTCCTATTTGAGCCGCAATCGAATATTTGCCATAAAAATCTGTCTGGGTACCTGTGCTGGTTCCTTTTATAATAATGTTTACACCGGGCAACGGAAGTCCAGTATCGTCGGTTACTGTGCCAGTGATGGTAACTGTTTGTGCGTGAAGCTGGAAGCTCAGCAACGCTACTGCTAAAAGTGTGAAAAGTGTTTTCATAATGTGTGGTTTTAGTGTTTAACTTGAAGTAAAACTACCGCACATTATAGCGTCAAAAAATCGGAAATGAGGGAACTAGGGTTTTGGATGAGGGAAAGGATGCTTTGGTTAAACGCTTTACCAGCTTCCACCGCCACCGCCGCCAAAGCCGCCGCCTGAGGAGCCACCACCAGAACCACTGCTGGAAGGTGAACTGACCATAGTGGATTGCGCCGATGAAATGGAGTCTGAAAATGAATTAGTGAAATTGTGCATGGTAAATGCCCCTGCGGAGGAGGTGTACCAACTTGGGGGTTGCAGGTTAAGTGCTTCGAATTTCTTCGCCCATTGATCAAAAAGACCAAAAGCAAGCGCATAGCCCATGGTAGTTTCAAAATAGGAAGGGCTATCCTTCAAAAGCATTTTCAATTTATTCTCTTCTGCAATTTTTATAAAATTTTTGAAACCTTTCAGTTCCGAAAAGACCTCGTTACCTTTAGAGTTCTTCTTTACCATATATACCGTCATAAACAACAGAAAAATAGCAAGTGGAATTACCGCCAAAGCCGCCCAAAGTCCCCAAGTGAAGAGAAAAACAAGAAACATCAAGACCCCAATAAGCAAAACGCCAACAACAGTTTTAGTCTGCATTTTTTTGGCCTGTTTGTCATAATAGATTTGGGCTTTGTCTTTCAACATTTTTTTGGCGCTTGCCATCGTAGTATAAAAAGTATCTTTTAGACTGCTTACCAATATTTCTTTTTCATCGGTGCCTTTTGTATTTCCAAAGAGACCCTTGAAAATTTTCACTTCATAATCCGGAGCATCTGCAGGCAAAGGGCGAAGCCGAGTTAACCTGGTATCATCTTTACCAAACCAACCTTTTTTGGGAATCTGTTCCATTTTGATAATACCCCTTGAGCCCCAATCGGGAATAAAGGATATTAAGTCTGGGGTATCTGCGCTGTCATCAATTAAAAAGCCAGCCATTGCAGGGTCCATACCACTGGGTGGGAAATAGCTTGTAGTAGCTACTACCCTATCGTCTTTACCATATTTATTCCAAATCCAATAAAAAACGAACAGCATTGCTGCGAGAATTAACGTCCAGCCATAATCGGCCCAAAATGGCCACCAGGGCTTTATTTCTTTTATGGAGCCTTTGGGAAGGTTAAGTAAAACCGTTACACTTTGCCCTGGATAGGAGCGGAAATCACTATGGCTTTTTGCCTTAAAAACCCCATCATTATAATTTACGTCAAAATCTTTACTGACTGCCGTATTTCCAGCATCACCGGAATACACAAATAGGTCATCCAAGCTGGCATCCATATTTTCTGGGAGATGAATTGAAAAATCTATCTGCTGAAATGTGGCGTTCCAGCCGTTGGGTTTAATGTTCCAGTAAAACCGAATGTTGGGATCTTCAAAAAGGAAGGCGTTGTAAACTCTGTATTTTATTTCGTAATGCTGCGGCCCAATAACCGTAACATCTTTATCTCCTATTTTTATCTGTAGGTTGTCACTGATTTTTTGCACAAAATCTGGATCCGAATCAAATTTATGGTTTGGCACCTCAACCTTTCTAATTTTAATTCTGCGCTTTTCTTGCTTGCCTTCTGCGGTTAGGAGGTCATAATTAACTTGAATGTTTCGGTAAATGCCATGTTTGTATGCCGTAAAGTTTAGGTCATAATTTTCAACTACATCAAAATAACCTTCTTTATTGATATAGATATCTACTTGGGCATTGTTAACCGTAAAGTCTTGTGCAAAACCCTCTAGAAAAAACAGCACTCCAAAAAGAAGCAGGAACAGTTTTTTCATAACCTTTAGTTTAATTAAAGCTCACTTTGACGTTTTCGCGGCTGGCCTCATCTGTTTCAAAATAGTCGAAATGTTGGTAGCTAAACATTCCAGCAAATAGAACTCCTGGAAAACTTTCACCATAGGTATTGTTCTCGCGTACCGTGCCGTTATAGTATCTACGACTTCTTTCAAGGTTTATTTCTATTTCATTTAATTTTTGTTGCAGATCCAAAAAGCTAGCATTCGCTTTTAAATCTGGATAGGCTTCCCCCAAAGCAAAAATACTCCGCAGCGTTTGTTGCAACTGGTTTTCAGCTTTTATCTGTGCGTTTATATCATCAGAAGGTACGGCCATTGCTGCATTGCGGGCGTTGATAACGCTTTCCAAGGTTGTCTTTTCGTGAGCGGCATAACCTTTTACGGTTTCCACAAGGTTTGGAATCAAATCGTAACGGCGTTTTAGGGCAACGTCAATATTGCTCCAAGCATCTTTCACCATATTTTTGTTTTTTACAAAACGGTTAAAGACGACCACAAGCAAGAGGACAATTACAACAATGACGGCAAGAAGAAGTAATATAATACTCATAATTTAGGTGTTTTTTTATTCGTGAATTCGTGAAATTGGTTACTCATTACTCAAGTAATTATTTCATAATTAACCACTAAGATACATTTTTATTCTATTTACTATCAGAACCAATAAAATAAAATAAAGGCTATATATAACTACATACAAAACAAAATCATTAATTTAATCGCTTCAAAAGTGAGCGTTTCCAAAAAGAAAAATCACTATAGTTGTCCGGTCGAGACCATGGTAAAAATAAATGCTCTTTAGTTCTAGACTACGCTCGAACGGACACAAAATGCGCTTTTTTGTTTTAATTGACATTAAAAAAAACTAACCAACCAATTTTTCAATTTTGAATAAAACTACCTACCTGCTATTTTTGCTATTATTACCCTTTTATTCCTTTTCCCAAAACGACAGTATCCAAAAAAAGCTAGTATTTTCTGGCGATTTTAGATTTAGGATTGAACCAGACTGGAATTCTAGAAAACCAGACGGCACTTACCGTGAAGATAGAACCCGCTTGCGTTATCGCGCGCGACTTGGCGCAACTTATGATTTAAAAGATTGGGTTTCCTTTGGCATGCGAATCCGTACTGGGCAGCCTGACAAACAGCAAGATCCACAGCTCACGTTGGGAGATGAATTCAGCAGCTTGCCCATTGCTTTTGAGAAGATATATGCAAGCTTCAACTATAATTGGCTGAGTGCTTGGGTGGGAAAAAACACCTTTCCTTTTGAAAAACAGAACGAGCTTTTTTGGAGCGATAATGTTTTTCCTGAAGGCGTTTCCCTTTCGGGGAAGTTCAGTTTTGAAAACGAATTTGTGCAATCCTTAAAAGTGAATACTGGGCATTTCATTTTTGCTGCCAGCAATAGTTCTTTGGATAAAGACAGCTATTTTGAGGGGATTCAGCTCGTTTCTTCCCATTGGCAAAATAGGGTGAAGTTTTCCCCTGCTTTTTATTACTTCAAAAATATGCCGAACATACCGGATGGGGGGGGTACTTTTAATATAGATTATTCAATAGTACACCTTGGAACCAAAGTAGATATCCTTAAAAACCCAAAAGTAACAGCTGGTTTTGACTATTACCAAAACGTACAGAATTACAATGGCAATGATTCCATTTCGAAGGTTTTACAGGACCAAAAAACAGGTTATGTTGCCAATGCTAGCATCGGGAAACTTGACAAAAAAGGCGACTGGAAATTTCTGTTAACCTATATGTATTTGGAACGCTTTGCCGCAGTGGATTATCTGGCCCAAAACGATTGGGTTCGCTGGGATTATTCTTCCCAAGGTTCTGCTGATGGAAGGCTTACAAATTATAAAGGATTTGAAATAATGGCCGGATATGCCCTTGCCGTAAATATGAATTTAATAGTTCGGTTCTTTACTGTGGAGCAATTGGTGCCTTACGGAATCGCCAAGGAAAACGGTGACCGCATAAGGCTAGATTTTAATATAGGGTTTTAATACTTTTGAAGAAATTGTAGAAAACTCATGTCACAAATAGATTTGTTCAACTTTAAAATGGATACAAAACGAAATCTGTTGCCGAAGGACGGCACGGTGAATTACTTTGGGACTGTATATTCTATTGCTGAAGCAAATCGCTACTTGGAGGTGCTGCTCAATACCATAACTTGGAAAAACGACGAAGTCATCATCTTTGGCAAAAAGATTATCACCAAACGTAAAGTGGCGTGGTATGGCGATACGGAGTTTGAATACACCTACTCCAAAGTCACCAAAAAAGCCAATTTGTGGACCCCAGAGTTATTGGAACTAAAAAAGCAGATTGAAGCTAAATGTGGTGAAACCTTTAACAGCTGCCTCCTTAACCTCTATCATTCCGGCGAGGAAGGCATGGCATGGCATAGCGATGGCGAAAAGGATCTTAAAAAGAACGGCGCCATAGCCTCAGTAAGTTTTGGGGCAGAACGCAAGTTTGCTTTTAAGCATAAAGAAACGAAAGAAGTTATTTCCTTAAACCTGGAACACGGTAGCCTTTTGATTATGAAAGGCACCACACAAGCTCATTGGCTACACCGACTGCCACCAACCAAGAAAGTGCATTCGCCGCGGGTTAATTTGACGTTTAGAACTATTGTTGATTGTTGATGGTTGATTGTTGATGGTTGATGGTTGATTGTTGATGGTTGATGGTTGATGGTTGATGGTTGATGGTTGATGGTTGATGGTTGATGGTTGGGGATTGGTGGTTGGGGATTTGTGATTTGGAATTTGGAATTTGGAATTTGGAATTTGGAATTTGGAATTTGTGATTTGGGTGTGGTATAGTCATTACGAGCCAGCTAGAGTCAATACTGGTGGAAAGCTACTTCTTTTTTTGAACGATTATTAAACACTCCCACAAGGTGTATTTTAATTTGTAGGAAAAAAGGGCTGTTTTCTTACAATTTAATGAAGTATCTATGGCTTTGGTATGGCTTTGCTATGGAGTATCTATGGAGCATTTGGCAAGGGCTTTTTAAAGGAGGTAAATCCCTTTTCGTTTTTTACTTTTAATGAAATATATTCCCCTTATGATAGATTTACCTCCTGCTACAAATCAAATTCACCGTGTCACAAATTTTCAGGACCTGATTTCCACGCCTTTTCAAGGAGAAATGAATGCGATTTGTTGGACGCGACAACTTAAAGGTGATTTTTCTGAGATTGTTAACCAAGTAGAACTAAAAGAAAATATAGCGACACTTGATGAAGAAGAGCTTCGTGAGCTACCGTTGAGTGAACAAGGGCAGCTTGCTCGTGAAATCCTTCTGGATGACTTAAAAATATTGAAAGACCATGGGGCAGCCCCAACCCTTAATGTGATTAAATACTATGACAGAGACGATGCCTTCCCCTTTTTTCCAACCGATGTTTATTCTTTTCACGTAGATCGCTCTCCCATACCAACCGATACCTTTTTATGCACGTATTATGGCGCCCCCAGTGATATATTGCCAAATGCACAAGGCAGACAAAAAGTGGGTATTCCCGAAATACGTGCTGAACTCAAAAAACTATACGGTGGAGTAGATGATGGTTTTGAAGCCTTTTTAAGTGAATATTTCTTTGACCTACACTATCAAGCGTTACCGCAAGCAAAACCCATCAGCTTAGGCATCGGTCATTTATGGCGGTTGGCGGTTGATCATCCTGAAAGTCAAGTCCCTCCGTGTTTACATCGTGCTCCAAAAGAAAAAAATGGACAGCCCCGTTTGTTGATGATCTGTTAAATACAAATCTATATTTGGTTTTTCTCCCCTCTTAATTTGCTCCTTTACGGTTTTCCGTAAATGGTTAGTGTGAATTATCGTTATATTTAAAGTTTATTTAAATAAAGACCTAGGTATATAATTGGAATAAATACTCTATGGTATTTATCCGAATGTTGTCCTTAATGCTGAAAAAAATATGATGAATAAATTAAACATTTGGGTTTTAATGCTAATTCCAATAATTGGATTTGGTCAAGGCGATTTATTGAGCGAATATGAAAAAGCGGAAATTCTGCTACAAACGAACCAAATCGACTCTGCTTACGTCAAATTTAACGAATTAGAAAAATCCCTAACCAAAAATGACACTCTTTATGAGTATGCTCTTTGGTATAAAGTTATGAGCGCAACTCATTTGGAAGAAGTAAATCGATTAAATGAAAATTTTGAAAAATCACTTGAATTTGGATTAGATGCGCTTGACGGGATTGAAAAGGGAAAAGAAATCTTTGATGACGAATTTGCACAGCGAGAATTTTTTATGGTCAAAAACATAACTGTTTCTCAATATGGTTTAGACAAGTTTGCAGAAGGAAAAAAATGGAAAACGAAAATGTACGATGCTAAAGAGAAGAATTTGTTGCCTGAAGGTCTTGATGAATATTTTAATTTTGACTTTTTCAAATTTGATGATAAAAATGTTTGGGGTTACGAATGGCTTGCAGAACTTCCCGAAGATAGATTTTCAAGTAGTTTTACTAAAGTTGTTTATTATGTTTACAGCACAAATCCAGACGGTTCGGATAAAGACCAACTTTATCGTTTGCACGTTTTAATGTTTCACGGCGATGAAAAATTCGACTATGTTATGGATAAAAGACTTGAAACTGCAACAGAAGATATTGCAGGAACATTATACGCTTACACCTATGATGAAAACATTGATTTTGAAAAACTAAAAAATGATGTTAAACAAATCATCAAAGGTAACTTAGAGCCTAACACAAAGAGAACAACAACAGTCGGAAAAGATGGTAAGGTAAATGTCGATGTGGAATTAGATGGCGGAAAGCACTAAGGACAACAATGTATCCTATGAAAAGCATAAAAACAAACAAAACATGAACGAAATCATCTGTTCAAACTGCAAAAAAGCCTTTAAAGTTGACGAAGCTGGATTTGCTGATATACTTAAGCATCGGTAATTTATGGCGGTTGGCGATTGATCATCCTGAAAGTCAAGTTTCTCCGTGTTTACATCGTGCGCCACAAGAAAAAAATGGACAGCCCCGGTTGTTGATGATCTGTTAAATAAGGAATCAATAAAATAGGAAAAGTAGTTTTTCAACTAAAAATTAAATCCCAAATTACCCCTTACAAACTCACCCATTCACCCATTCACTTATTCACTTATTCACCTATTCACCTCTTCAAAAAAGCCCATAGTCCGGATATAAGACCAACAGCGGAACAAATTATCCAAATTCACAAAAAAAATAAATTCCCCGAGTGTCAATTTAACAACTGGTATTTCATGAGGAAGTATGTTAAATATTGCCATTATAATCTTACTTATTCAATTGTTTAGGTATATTTAATAAAATTATAATATTATGATGAAATATTTAATTATACTGGGTTTTCTTTTCCTGAGCCTCGGAAGTTGTAATGACAATAAAGAAAAAAAAGAACGTTTAGCCCAAGAGGAGGAGATTGCCTTAGAAAAAACTGTAGACTCCCTTGCCATGGTCGATAGAAAAATGGATTCGATAGAAAAAACCATTCAAGAAACGAGCGAGGAGATTGATTCTCTTTTGAATGATATTGACAATAATTAATATAAAAACTATGAAACTAAAATCATCCATATACGTACTCTTATTATTGTTATTTGTGATGCCAACACACGCGCAAAACAATGACAATAAAGAAAAAAACAAGAACAAAAAAGAGGTTGTTCAAAACAATAAAAATAACAAGAATAAAGCTAAAGATACATATAAGAAGGGAAAAGGCAATAATGACGATGATGGTCTTTACAACAATGATGATAACGGCAATTATAAAAAAGATAAGGTTAAGTCCAATAACGGTAATGGCAATGCCTATGGTAAAAACAAGAACGGCTTGGAGGGTAGAGAATTTGGGCAAGAAAGAGCAAGGCAGGCCAGATTACAAAATCAAAAACGTAAGCAAAAATTTCAAGAGACGGTCGTAGTTTACGAAAGAAGATTACCAACCTTTAGAGAACGCCTCCAAAATGCCAGAATTTTGTTGGAACAACAAAAACCTACATTAGCAATAGATGTTTATGAAGGCAGAAGACAAAGATTAGTAATTGCCGAGCAAAAAATGACTCTTTTGGAAAAAACAATCCTGATTGCAAATACTATTTTTAATTAATTTTTACCCTGTAATTTTGCCATATAATTTTCTGGCTACCACACATTTGCAACCCGTCGCTACTATAAAAAAATAAAACTACATCCAACACTATATATAGCAAATAAGACATTCGGTCGTTTCCTTAAGCTTAATGATGTTTACGTACACCCCCTCTGCCGTGTACGTCTCGACAGTGTTCCTCACGCGACCATTCTCGGAAGATTAGATTCATACCCTAAACCCCAACAACCTCCCCCAAAAACCCCTCAATCAACCCCGCAGGATGCCTCGACGAAACAACCGGAAACTCAAACCAATGCTGCAATTTGGCGTCAAACCCAGTTCCGTTTAAATAATTGTGCAAAGCCTGGTTCAGTCCTTTAGTATATTTGGGATTCATTTAAGGACGGGGTAGATCATAAATATAATTTATCATTTTTTTGGGCTACTTGTTATTAAGGTTGGAAATACACCTGAACAGATTGCTTGCTTTTGGCTTTTACTTTTTTGCATCGCCCAACCCTTCGACTCCGCTCAGGGCAGGCAAAAATCAAAAAAGTCTAGGCTTACAAAAAGATTCCTGAAAATTTCTTTATTTCCGGCGTAAAAAAACATCCCCCTGGCCCCCTTCAAAGTGGGGACTTGCGTTCATATTATTGATTTAGTTAAAAGGATTTTTGCTTCATCCTCCAATAAATTCATTTTCTATCCTTCGACTCCGCTCAGGGCAAGCTACTTTTTGATAGGCCGGAGTTATTTTGAGATTGTGGTCACATAGGATTACAATGTTAGTTGTAAGAACCCACAGCCTTCTGTAAAAACCCCTCAATCAACCCCGCAGGATGCCTCGACGAAACAACCGGAAACTCAAACCAATGCTGCAATTTGGCGTCAAACCCAGTTCCGTTTAAATAATTGTGCAAAGCCAAGTTTAATCCCTTGGTATATTTTGGATGATCCGCGCCTTGGGGATCTTCGTGCCATAAATCGTTTTGGGCAAAACCTTCAAATTCGGGTCCGGTAACTAGTATTCCAAAATCCTGTGGGTTCTTACCAATGGGACTATGGACCGTAGTCGTAAATAGATGCCAAAATGCCGACTGAATGCAATTCCGTTCAAACAACTGCCGCACCACCTCCAGGGAATCAATGGTTTCCTGTTCCGTTTCGGTGGGAAAACCATACATAAGATAGGCATGGACCATGATATTGTTTTCAGAAAAATTATGCGTAACCCGCGTTACTTGGGCTATATCAACCCCTTTTTTCATTTTGGCCAATAATCTATCCGAAGCAACTTCAAGTCCACCAGTTACCGCTATACAACCAGATTTGGCCATTAATTCGCAGAGTTCAAAGGTGAATGTCTTTTCAAAGCGAATGTTGGTCCACCAGGTAATTTTTACTTTCCGTTCAATTAAAGCAAGGGATAACGCCCGTAACATTTTAGGCGGTGCAGCTTCATCCACAAAATGAAAACCGGTAATGCCAGTATCGGTAACTATTTTTTCAATCTTATCTACTAAATCTTCGGCGGTTGTGTTTTGATAATTTCCAATATAATCCAAGCTCACATCGCAAAAGGAGCATTGTTTCCAATAACAGCCGTGGGAGATGGTCATTTTATTCCATCGCGCATCGGTCCACATTCGGTGCATGGGGTTTACAACATCCAAAAAGGACACATATTTATGAAAAGGCAAGCCAGAATAATCGGGTGCGGGTAAGTTTCTATGATGGTAAATGGTGTTTGGAATTTTATTCTTATACACAACTTGTGTATTTTCCAAGACATAAGTTCGCTCCAATTCATCAACTGCAACCCTACCTTCTAGATAGTTAACTATTTTTAGCAAAGGTCCTTCTCCATCGTCTAAGGAAATAAAATCCACATATTCAAAAATCCGAGGATCGGTTAGTGAGCGCAGCTCGGTGTTGCAATAGCCGCCCCCAAAAGCTATAGGAAGGTCGGGAAAAAACTGTTTGGTAAATTGGGCACAACGCAAGGCAGCAAACAAATTTCCAGGAAAAGGAATGGTAAAGCAAACCAAAAGTGGCTTCAGTTCTTTAATCTTATCTATTAAAATATCCAGCATTTTCTCCTCAATGAGCGTGGGCTGAAAACTTAAAAACTCATCCAGCTCATTAAAGCTACTTGCAGAGGTGCCAATTTGCTCGGCATATTTAGTAAAGGCAAAAAACTCATCTACATTCGCGTGTATAAAATCGCCTATCTCTTCAATAAAAAGCGTTCCATAGTGTTTTGCCTTATCGATGATGCCAATGTCTCCAGCGGCCCATTTAATATCCTTATTTACCTTAGACAATCTATGTCCTAGCGGTAAAAAATTAGGCTCCAAAATTTTATGTGCGGTTGCTAGATCCTGCTTTTGAAGAAAGCCAATAACAACATCCACCCGTTCAATATACAGGGACTTCATTTTACGAACTTCCGGATAATCGTAATGTTTTAAGTCCTGTGCCTCTTGAAACACAGCGCTAAGAAAATCCCCTGTAAAAATGGCGGTAAAAAGTTCAATGCTTAAATCGCATTGCTGCACGGCTATGTCATGATCTTCCAAAAACCCTTTTAAATAGGCCGATGCCGGATAGGCAGTATTTAACTGCGTAAACGGGGGCGTTATAAAAAGTATTTTGGACTGCATGGGGCAAAGGTAGGGTTCTTTGATTTATGGTGTGAGAATTAGGGGTTGTAATTGGTTGTTATTGATTGTTCATTTTATGCTGTTAATTGGTATATTTGATAAATAACATAATCAGATAAATTAAATATACTGGACTATTTATTATCTGCACAAATATTATTTAAATTAAAACTCGCGTTATGAATAGATTTCTAATTATTTTACTTACCCTTATTTTTTTTAGTTGCGGAAGTGATGATGATATTGAAGTGGTAGATAATTCTCCTGTACACGGTGAACTAGGATTTGAATTGGATGTACCTGAAATTATTTTAAATGAATTGGCTAAAGGTAAACTGGACCGAAATATAAATTCTATTTTGAGCCAAATGTTCGACAATTTTCCTGAACCTGCTGAGCGTTATTGGGAATTTGAATATATGGATAACAGCGACCAAGTATCTCAAATGACTTTCTATTTACCTCACTATGCAGAGTGTGAAAAAGAGAAATATAAGTTTTATTATAATCAAGAAAATTTAATTAAATCCATTGTTTCAAAGAGAGTGAATTTATGCAATCAATTTGAAGTAGATAAAGTCTATACCTTCAATTATAACGAAAATGGATTATTGAAGAGCATTTATATGGATAATGATTTTTCAGTTGAAGAAAACTATTTTGGTTATTATCCAAATGGAAAAGTAAAAGAAATTTACAATGGTTATCGTGGATATGGAGAGGAAATAGAATTTTATGTTCAAAAGTTCTATTATGACGCAACTTTTTCAAATATAGTGATGGTAGATCATGCTGGTCCAAGAGATTACCACTATACATATCAATATTTTTATGATACAAATGAAAATCCATATAAAGATTTTTTTGCTGCGGTATCTGTTTCATTACCCATGATTGGTCCTGCTTATTTATCAAAAAATAACGTGGTAAAGATGATCAAAAAGAATGAAAACAACATTTATGGTGAGGAGTTCACCTTTGAATATCTTTTTAACTATTCAAATAATGGTACTTTAGAATCATATTCAGATATGGATCAAAATACATTTCCATATCATCTATATAGTATAAATCCATAAAAAGTTTCCCCCCGCTAGCGCGGGCATCCCGCCCGTGTTCATCGCACATATTGATCCAAACTTTGACAGTACGAGCGAGACGCTCACGCTAGCGTTGTAAAAATCCGTTACTCTTCAAATACATAAACGTTGGCAACAATCTAAAAAAAATATGACCGATATAAATTTACAAGAAAATAATACTGAAAATAGTACACTTTATTCTTCAAAAGCAATAAGTGGAGCCACATTTTTAGGTGGTCCATTAGCCGCAGGATATTTAATTGGCGAGAATTATAAGGCTTTAAACAAACCTGATGAAGGTCGTACAGCTTTAATTATCGGGATTGTTACAACGATACTTCTATTTGGCGGTTTATTTATGCTTCCAACAACACTGATTGACAAAATTCCGAGACAAATAATTCCTTTAATCTATACCGCATTTATTTGGGGATTTGTAGAATGGAAACAAGGTGATATCCTAAAAGCCCATAAAGAAAATAACAATTCTTTTTACTCTGGTTGGAGGGCTGCAGGAGTTGGAATTGTTTCGTTGCTAATAATTGGGATTGGAATTTTTGGGTACGTTTATCTCTCAACAGATAACGAGCTATATGACAAATATGACGCTGAAATTGAGCAGTTTTCAAAAAATGAAAACGAGACTTTAGTTTTTTTTGACCATCTAAATACAGAAACGAGAAGTTCTCTACTTCAAGAGTTGGATGAAAAAACAATTCCAAAATGGAAAGAAAATGTTGAGATAATAAATAAAACAAATTCCTTTAAAGATTTACCCTCTGAGCTAAATGAACAAAACCAAATTTTACTAAGATATTCCAAGCTTCGAATTCAAGCTTTTGAGTTATTCCGAAAAGCAATTGAAGAAAATACGGAAAAATATGCGCCGCAATTGGAACAGATCCATAAAGAAATTGATATTGAACTTGGAAAATTAAACTGAGGAAAGTCCCTCGCTGCCCCGGGCGTCCCGCCCGTGTCCCTACAACAGTCAGCCTTTTTCTCTTTCCAATTGCTCCTTATAAACTGTTATTTGCTATATTTGGTATTCTTCTCTCTTAAAATGTAAATGTTACAGTTTTCCGCAAGTTGACGCCAAAATATGAAAGAACAAAAACTCGATAAATACATAGTACCCGCTAACGGGGAATGGCAGACTATTTTAACTGGACTTGAAGGAGTTCTTGCTTTTGAAATTATTGGACACGCTCAGGGAAATCCAGGCTCTGGAAAATATTGTGTTATTCATTCAATTGTATTAAACGCTTACAATGGAAAAAAAGGACGAATACACTCTAAGTGCGATTATTATGGATGGAAATGGTGGATGAAACTAAAATTAAGATGGGTTGGCACCCCCTTTAATTATAAGCTACAAATAAAAACTTGTAGCAATTATGGCATAGGTGGTAGCATTGAAGTATGTTTAAGAAGACTATTAAAAGATGAATCAGACCCACCACTAGCACAGGCGCCCCGCCCCTGTCCAACCCCCGCTGCCGCGGGCGTCCCGCCCGTCTAATCCGTATTGCTAGTCTTCAAACATTGATGCACAAGCGAGACGCTAGCGTTCTAAAAAACAAAAACGTTTAATCCCGAGAATATCTATTAAAGAAACTTAGCTGTAATGCTTTTTTTGCGTCTTTTAAAAGTTGCTCAACCTCATTAACAGTCGTATTTTGTATTTGGGCAATTTCTTCTAACTCCATCTGCTGATTTGTATACAATTCAAAAACATTTCGCGATGCCAAGGGTAAATTATGTAACACCAGGTTTATGTGATTTTGAATTGCTTCCTCACTTATATCTTCATCTATTTTTTTAATCAAACCCTTCTCCTTATCCTCTATAAATACATGGTTCAAGGTATAATCATTATGGTTATACGACATATCGTCCAGTTCCTCAATCATCAGTAAATCTCCACCACCATCGGTACTGTATTTTTCCTGCATTTCATCCCACTCAGGCTTGGAATACTCATCAATATTTTTAAAGAATAAGTCATCATACTCCTCTTCTACTATAGCATCTTCCAACAGTTCATTGGTTTTTTTAAACAACCATAGATAGAAATCTTTTTCATTTTCAACCTCATCAATATTATCGTAGATTTCAATAAATAATTGATCGATAAAATCATCCGCTTTATACTTCCCTTTGGAAAAATTTCCTTTTTTTATGGCTCTATTCAATCTTTCATTTACATATTGTCTTATTTGGGGCATTATTTTCAATACCAATTCATTAAAAGACGCTTGCTTGCCTTCTTTTTTTAGTTGAATAAGATCAGGAAAAGTAGTCGTTACGAATAAACGGAACTCTTTTTTACTTTGGTAATAGGAAGCATTGGGTTTCATAATCTGTATGCTTAAATTGTGAATACTAAAGATAGTATCATATCACTCAGAGTCTATTCAATTAAGTGTGTCAATTTATAATTTAATAAATTAGACATATGAAAAGTACAGAAAGTAATTTAGATATGGAAGCACTCATAAAACAAATGGGCGAAGAGCTTCGATCCGGCAAACCACTTACAGGAACTG
>JAGXGE010000008.1 GCA_024637015.1 Aequorivita sp.
CTTTTACCCAACGTATTAAATTAACCGGCGACAAAGGCACCACCGTAAAAGGTGAAGTAGAATTTATGGTCTGTGATGACACACGCTGTCTGCCACCGAGTTATATAGATCTGGTTTTTAAAATACCTGCCCCCGAAAAAAATACAGAAACAGCAGTAACCCCTGAAAAAACAGAAAATACGGAAACAACCGAAGCTGTTCCTGAAAAAGCTGAAGATACTGTAAAAAATGAAGTTGTAAAAGACACCATTCAAGCTTCTTCAGAAAAAACACTTTCAGCTGTTGAACAAAACCAAAAACAAGATGAAAAAGGGCTTTGGACCATCTTTTTCTTTGCCTTTCTTTCAGGATTTGCGGCATTGCTTACGCCTTGCGTATTCCCAATGATACCTATGACCGTAAGTTTTTTTACGAAGCAAAGTAAAACAAAAGCAAAGGGTATAAAAAATGCTATTATTTATGGTGTTTCAATAATTATTATTTATGTATTATTAGGTATTCTAGTAAGTTTAATATTTGGACCCCAAGCACTAAATGCCCTATCAACCAATGTTTGGTTTAATCTTATCTTCTTTGTTTTGTTAATTGTATTTGCAGTTTCCTTTTTAGGCGCTTTCGAAATTATGCTTCCTAATTCATGGGCAAACAAAGTGGACTCGCAAGCTGATAGAGGCGGTTTAATTGGCATCTTTTTTATGGCTCTTGCTTTGGCTATTGTATCGTTTTCGTGCACTGGGCCTATTGTTGGAACTCTTTTGGTTCAAGCAGCTGCTGGTGGAAGTCAAGTAGGACCTATTGTTGGAATGCTTGGATTTTCTTTAGCTATAGCTCTACCTTTCGCATTATTTGCAGCATTTCCAGGATGGATGAATTCGTTGCCAAAATCTGGTGGATGGTTAAATACCGTAAAAGTATTTTTAGGCTTTTTGGAACTCGCTCTAGCTTTCAAATTTTTGTCAAATGCCGACCTTGTACTGCAACTTCACTGGCTTGAAAGAGAGGTATTCCTCGCAATTTGGATTGCCATTTTTGGGGCTCTGGCGCTCTATCTCTTCGGAAAAATCAAGTTGCCACATGATTCGCCATTGACGCATATTTCGGTTGGCCGACTTAGCCTTGGGCTACTGGTATTAGCATTTACCGTTTATATGATTCCGGGACTGTGGGGTGCGCCCTTAAACCTAATTAGTGCTTTTCCGCCACCTTTAGATTACGCAGAATCACCTTATGGTGTTGGTAATTCCAAAGTTGGAGGAGGGATTGTTGCGAACGAAGACCAAGATTTACCCGAAGGTGCACATCTATTGGCTCCTCATCAAATTTTAGCATTTAACGATTATGACAAGGGTCTTGCATATGCAAAAACAGTAGGTAAACCAGTAATGATTGATTTTACGGGTTGGGCCTGTGTTAATTGCCGAAAAATGGAGCAGAACGTTTGGGTAGATGATAAGGTATTGAATATGTTGAAAAACGAAGTAGTACTTATATCACTATATGTTGATGACAAACGTAAACTTGAAGATGATGAAATTGTTGAATCACTTTTAAAACCCGGTAAAAAACTTAAATATATCGGTCAAAAATGGAGCGAGTTACAAACCATCAAGTATAAAACCAATTCGCAACCCTTCTATGTTTTGATGGGCCACGATGAAGAAAACCTAATTGATCCAGTTGGTTACACACCAGATGTCGAGGAATATTATGCTTGGCTTCAAAAAGGAGTTGGCGCTTTCAAAAAATAAAGATATAAATTGCTTGCTTTGAGCGCTATTGATTAATTTTAGATAAATTTTATAACATCAAACGATGATTTCTTCGGAAGAAAAAGTAAAAACCACTGTTTTGGAAAAGTATTTCGAGCCTTTCCGAAATAATATTGTGGGAATAAACCAAGAATTTGATTCGCCCTTCGGAAGAAAAAAAATTATTTATACCGATTGGACGGCAAGTGGCCGCTTGTATGCTCCCATTGAAGAAAAAATGCTGAAGGATTTTGGGCCTTTTGTAGCGAACACCCACACCGAAACTTCCGTAACGGGAACTGCGATGACGAAGGCGTATCACGAAGCCCGAAAAATCATAAAAAAACATGTAAACGCCAACGACCACGACGTGCTGATTACCTGTGATAGTGGCATGACCGGTGCAATAAACAAGTTTCAGCGAATTTTGGGGTTGAAGATTCCTGAAAATATAAAACCATACACTAATATTCCCGATGAAATTAGACCGGTGGTTTTTGTGACCCACATGGAACATCACAGCAACCAAACCTCGTGGTTGGAAACCATTGCAGAAGTTATTGTAGTTCCACCAAATGATGAAGTTTTGGTCTGCATGAAAACCTTTGCCGAAACAGTTAAAAAATACAAAGATCGACCTATAAAAATTGCGTCAGTTACAGGATGTTCAAACGTAACGGGAATTCAAACGCCCTATCACGAAATAGCTAAATTGATGCATCAAAACGGTGGCCTTTGCTTTGTGGATTTTGCTTGCTCGGCACCCTATATTTCAATAAACATGCACCCCGAAGACGAAGGTGCTCATTTGGACGCGATTTTCTTTTCACCCCATAAGTTTTTAGGTGGGCCGGGTTCTAGCGGTGTGCTTATTTTCAATAATAATCTATATAAAAATACCGTTCCTGACAATCCTGGAGGTGGTACTGTTTCCTGGACAAACCCATGGGGAAACCACAAATATATTGACGATATTGAAACAAGAGAAGACGGCGGAACGCCAGGTTTTCTGCAAACAATTCGAACTGCACTTTCCATTCGCCTAAAGGAAAAAATGGGGATTAAAAATATTTTGAAGCGTGAACACGAGCTGTTGGAGGTTGTTTTTGGAAAACTAAGTGACATTCCAAATCTTAAAATTTTAGCTCCAAAAATACAAGATAGATTAGCTGTAATCAGTTTTTATATTGACGATTTACATTTCAACCTGGGCGTGAAATTACTCAACGATCGTTTCGGAATCCAAACCAGAGGTGGATGTTCCTGCGCCGGAACCTACGGTCACTACTTGCTCCACGTAGATCGTGAAACTTCAAAACGCGTTACCTGTGAAATTGACCAAGGAGATCTTACCCACAAACCAGGCTGGATCAGGATGTCCATCCATCCCACAACTACAAATGAAGAAATTGAATATGTATGCGATTCCATAAAGCAGCTGGCAGAAAATTTTTCAGAATGGAGCAAAGAATACAAATACAATTCCCAAAGCAATGAATTTTTTCATATAAACGAAATCACAGATAATAGAATAAAGGATTGGTTCACATTTCAATAATAAATCCTAACTAATTACTAGTAAACAATTTGAAAAAACTTCTACTTCTATTTTTACTATTCCCATTTTTCATTTCTGCACAGGAATATGTAGATATTTTTCGAATTGGCTTCGGACAAACATTCAACAATAATTTTGAGGACGTTGATAGCAGTACCAATGTAAAATCTTTTGAAGTGGGGTTTACATTTCCGGTGGTTCTTAATCAGAATCACGCATTGATAACAGGTGGAGATTTCAGCAGAAATAACCTGCAACTTTTTCCCGAAGCTGAATATACCAGTCTTTATAGCACCAATATTAAACTGGGCTTGGCCTCAAACTGGTCTGAAAAATGGAGCACAACTATTGTTTTATTGCCTAAAATAGCTTCAGATTATAAAAATATTTCGGTTAGTGATTTTTACTTTGGCGGTTTCGCACTTTTGAAATTGAAAAAGAACGAAAATCTTAAATACCGTTTTGGTATTTACGCATCCCAAGAAGCTTTTGGTCTTTTTACAACTCCCATTTTAGGTTGGTACTACTTAAGCCCAAACAAGCGGTTTGAAATGGATATGAGTTTGCCAATTTCAGCAGACGTGAGCTATAAATTAGGAGTCACTACTGTTGGTGTTGATTATTTTGGCATTGGCCGTAGTTTTAATGTCCATTATGAAAATAGTCCAACACTTTATGCAGACCTTAGCTCTTTGGAATTTGCAGGCTATTTACAATTAAATGCTTTAGAAGAAAGTGTTTTGTTACGAGCAAAATTAGGCTATTCCAGTAATAACTATGAAATGTATGCCGAAGGCGATAAGCTCGATCTAGGCGTTTCAGCCTTTAGTTTTGGTGATGACCGTACACAATTGAATCCATCGTTAAACGGCGGAGTTTTTCTAAAATTTGAAGCTATCTATAGATTTCATATAAAGAAAAAAAATACTTCAGAAAACTAATATTAAACTATTTTTTAAGCTTCCAAAACATCTTTTCACAGTTTATCTTTTCGGAAAAAAATTCTATCTTTAAAAGATGGAAAGAACCTGTCCGGAATGTGGTGATAGAATAATAGGCCGTGCTGACAAAAAATTCTGCAGCGATGCATGCCGGAATGCTCATAACAATTCACTCAATAAGGACAATAAAAATCTGGTTCGAAACATAAATAATCGGCTTCGGAAAAACTACCGTATCCTTGAAACTTTAAATTCTGAAGACAAAACAAAAACCACAAAAGACAGGTTGCTACGAATGGGTTTCAGTTTTGATTATTTCACCGGAATTTATACCACAAAATCCGGTTCCACTTATTACTACTTGTATGATCAAGGCTACCTTCCTTTGGATAATGATTTTTATCTTTTGGTAAAAAAAGACCTTAAGTAATTTTTTTAATCATATCTATAAATCCTTTTCGAAAAAAACTTCTTTTCGAAATTTGGCAAATTCTTATAAATTATCTAACAGTCTTTTAACCCGCGTCACTTCATATATAGGGTACCTTTATATTCTAACAAAAAACACAAGCTATGAAAACAAAAAAACTTTTAATGATGGCGATGCTTTTTTTCAGTATTTCGCTTTTTGCACAGAATACAGATGATAAAAAAGTAATTAAAGACGCTGAACAAGCGAAAGCTGCTTTTATTGATGCCAATCCAAAAATTCAGGCCTATTTTGATGATGCAAAGGCATATGTCATTTTTCCAAACGTTGGTAAGGGTGCTCTAATTGTGGGTGCTGCATCTGGTAATGGAGCTGTTTATGAACGGGGTGTGCTTGTGGGCATGGCAAACTTGAAACAAGTAGATATTGGAGCCCAAATAGGCGGAAAATCTTACAGTGAAATAGTTTTTCTTAAAACCGACACAGCAGTTCAGCAATTCATGGATGATGATTTTAGCTTCGGATCTAACGTTTCGGCTATTGCTGTAAATCAAGCCCCTCCTTCTTTAAATCTTACTTATACAGATGGAGTAGCCGTATTTACTTTGCCAAAAGAAGGACTAATGGCAGAAGTATCAGTAGGTGGACAGAAATTTGAATTTGAAGATTTTGATTAATTTGAGTTTTCAATAATCTATAATATTAAATTTTATTAAACCGTTTAACCATTTCGATGTTTAAGCGGTTTTTTATATTAATACTAAACCTAAAGATTCTCTTCATCAAACATAAAAAAAATCGCCCGGATATTCCGGGCGATCCCATTTTAACAATCAACAATTTATGAAAAACTATTCTTTTAATAGACGTTTGGTTATCTGCCCATACTTGCCAATAAACTTAACATAATAAGAAGAAGCGGCAAGTTGGTTAACATCTATAGATTTTACAGTGCCCATACCACGAAGGTCGGCGGTCTGAACCAACCTGCCTCTTAGGTCATAGATTTCAAGTGTTTCCAATTCGATACTCTGAGGGTTTCCAATGTTTAGAATATCCTTGGTGGGAACAGGGTACATAGTTATGGTTCCTAGGCTCTGGTTGTTGTCTCCCGTGCCAAGTATACTCTCTACGATAAGCTCAAACTCGCAAGTGCTGGTATTGCCATACTCATCCGTTGCCGTTAACGTGATGGTATAAGTGCCATCAGACAATGAAGTCCCTGGTGCTGGATCCTGTGTGGTAACAGTCACCGGGTCTGTACAGTTGTCTATTGCAGAGGCTTCGCCTGTTGCAAAGTAATCTGGCACGATATAGAACAAGTTACCCGCTCCAGGATCAACCGTTTGGTCCGCTGGACAAGTAATCTCTGGTGCAAGAAGGTCTACTGCAGTTACGATTGCCGTACAAGTGGCAAGGTTGCCGTTGTTGTCCTGACTGAACACTTGCACTGTTACCGGGGTTCCGATATCAGCACAGCTGAACTGGGTAATGTCAACAGCTACCGTAAGGATGCCACAGGCATCATCGTTGGATGCTATCACATCACTTGGGTCAAGGGTGGCAGTTCCATCTGCTCCAATCTCAATAGTGAAGTCCTGGCATACAAGCACTGGACTTGTATTGTCCTCCACCGTTACGATGGCAGTACAAGTTTCAGAGTTTCCGTTTACATCGGTTACGGTCAATACAACAGTGTTGTCTCCTATGTTCGAGCAATCAAAGGTATCGATGTCAAGATCATAGCTGGCGATACCACAGGCATCTGTTGAACCATTGTCTATATCTGTTCCAGCGATGGTCACCGTTCCCGTTACGGGATCAAGTTCCACGGTAATGTTCTGGCAGGCAACCACAGGTGCGGTCACATCTTCTACCGTTACAATCGCTGTACAGGTGCTTGTGTTTCCGTTTACATCTGTCACGGTCAATATCACGTTGTTGTCGCCAACATTGCTACAATCAAAAGTGTCGATGTCTATTGTAGTCGAGGCCACACCACATTGGTCTGTGCTTCCTCCGTCAACATCCGCTGCAACAATACTTGCGTTTCCATTGGCATCCAACTGGATGGTAATGTTCTGGCATACGGCCACTGGGGCCTCGTTGTCTGTCACCGTAATGGTGAAGCTGCACGTGCTAACGTTTCCGTTCACATCGGTTGCGGTAAACTCAATGGTAGTTGTTCCCACTGGGAACTGGCTGCCGCTTGGGTCGCCCATAGTCTGCACTACAGTGTCCACACCGCAGTTATCCAATGCGATGGGCATGGAGAAACTTACCGTGGCAAAACAGTCGCCAGCATCCGTATTGGCGCTGATGTCCGCTGGACAGATAATTGTCGGTGGTATGCTGTCCGCTACCGTTACGATCGTGGTACAGGTACTTGTGTTCCCGTTTACATCGGTTACCGTTAGTGTTACCGTGTTAGGACCTACATCCGCACAGGTGAAGTCGGTTATGTCTATGCTCGTGCTCGCAATACCACAGGCATCCGTGCTTCCATTGTCAATATCGGCTACCGTAATGCTGGCCTCGCCGTTGGCATCCAGTTGGATGGTGAACGGTGCAGCGCAATTGGCCACTGGAGCAACGTTGTCCTCAACAGTTACTATAGTAGTACAGGTTGAAGTGTTACCGTTTACATCGGTTACCGTTAATGTTACCGTGTTCGGACCTACGTCCGCACAAGTGAAATCTGTTATGTCTATGCTCGTGCTTGCAATTCCACAGGCATCCGTGCTTCCGTTTTCAATATCCGCTACCGTAATGCTCACAGCTCCGTTGGCATCAAGTTGAATTGTGAACGGTGCGGCGCAATTGGCAACTGGAGCAACGTTGTCCTCAACCGTTACTATAGTAGTACAGGTTGAAGTGTTACCGTTTACATCGGTTACCGTTAATGTTACCGTGTTTGGACCTACATCCGCACAGGTAAAGTCTGTTTTGTCTATGCTCGTGCTTGCCACACCACAATTATCGGTGCTTCCGTTTTCAATGTTTGCAACCGTAATGCTTGCATCTCCGTTGACATCCAGTTGGATGGTGAACGGTGCAGCGCAGTTAGCTACTGGAGGTTCGGTATCGTTAACAGTAACATTAAAAGTACATGTTGCTGTATTTCCGCTACCTACTGCTTCGTCGAATTTGAACAAGGTTTCAGATGGCGCAGCACCGTCACCGGATACTCCATATAAATTACCTGAAGCATCGAAGGATATGCCTGAAAAATTAACTCCGATAACTCCAATACCAGTTCCAGCTCCAGTGGTTACATCAATGATTCCCAGACTTCTATTTCCACCACCCGATTTATAAACTATATAAACATCACCTGAAGCAGGTTCGGTTGTTAAACCCAAAGATCCTGCTGATATAGTTGTTCCATCCATAACAACGGGAACTCTAGATAAAACGGCTCCTGTATTAGGGTTGAACTCAACCAAGTCGGAACTAAAAGGGTCAACACCATATATACTAGTACCCACTAAAGCAAAGCCCCGAAGAAATGCAGGAGGTCCAGCAAGGGTAGAAAGCAACGTGAAACTAGGAGTAACAGGATCCACAAGGACAATTTTACCCGACAAATCCATACCCACAAAACCATTAAGAGGAGGATAATAAACCCCACCGCTTATTTCAATTACTCCTCCTGGATATGTATTTCCAGGTGCCAAGTTTGGACCTAAAGTTAATGTTCCTAAATCGATAGCTTCGAAGTATTGGTTACCTGATGAAATTCCAGAGGCATGATACATAAGACCATCCACAGGGTTGTACGCAATAGCTTCTCCGTCATTTCCATTACCAAGGGTTAATATTGCTGTGTTCGCCGCGGAGGTTATTGGTCCGCTGGAACCAGCAGCATCCGTTGCCGTAACTGTTACGGTTGTAGTCCCAACAGGGAATACACTCCCTGAAGGTGGTGAACTGGCTATAGCCACTCCGTTGCAATTATCGGTCGCGGTTGGTGTAAATGTAACCACAGCACCACATTGGCCGGGATCGTTATTAACCGTGATGTTTCCCGGACAAGTAATTACAGGAGGAGTATTATCTACAACTGTAATGGTTGTATTACAAGTATCAGTAAGTAATCCGTCGCTTACAGTTAGGGTAACATTGGTAACCCCAACAGCATAAGGACCAACTGGACTCACCGTAAAAGTAATTGGATCGCCATCTGGATCAAAGGAACCTCCGTCAAAATCAGAAGCCACAGCATTGCCTTGACAGCTTCCATCCGCATTTACTGTTACAGGTTGGCATACCGCAACAGGAGGTTGGTTACAAGCACTTAAAGGGTCCGTAATAGTAACTATTGAAGTACAAGTTGAACTGTTTCCATTCACATCGGTTACTGTAAGTATGACTGTATTTGGTCCAATATCTGAACAGGTAAATATTGCAGGCGAAACACTTAAGGAAGCAATTCCGCAGGTATCACTAGAACCATTATTTATATCAGCTGTTGTGATACTTGCGTTACCAGCAGCATCTAATGCTATAGTCGTATTTTGACATATCGCTGTAGGAGGAGTATTATCTGTAACGGTAACCGTAGCAGTACAGGTAGAAGAATTTCCAGTAGCATCTGTCACTGTAAGTGTAACTGTATTTGGCCCAACATCTGCACAGGTAAAACTGCTTGGTGAAACCGAAAGTGACGCAATTCCACAATTATCTGAAGAACCATTATCTACATCTATAGCTGTAATACTTGCATTACCGGCACCATCCAAAATTACCGAAGTATCTTGACAACTTGCAACAGGGGGTATATTATCTACAACAGTTACTATTGATGTACAGGTGGATGAGTTTCCACTAGCATCTGTAACTGTAAGAGTAACCGTATTTGGACCTAAATCTGCACAGGTAAAACTGTTTGGCAAAACCGAAAGTGTTGGTGGAGTACCGCAGTTGTCGGTAGAGCCTCCATCAACATCTGACCCGATAATAGTTGCGTTACCAGCACCATCCAAAAAGACTGTAATATTTTGACATACAGCTGTAGGTGGAATATTATCTTCAACAGTTACTGTTGCTGTACACGTACTGCTATTACCTGAGGGATCTGTTACTGTAAGGGTTACTGTATTAGCACCCACATTTGCGCATGTAAACGTATTAGGAGAAACACTTAAGGTAAACGATCCTGAATCATCACTTGAACCACCATCTACATCGGCAGCCGCAAGCGTTGCATTTCCTGCTCCATCCAATTGAATTGTAGCATCCATACATACTGCTACAGGCGGGGTTAAATCAGGAGGCAATACATCATAACTACAGCCAGATTTTGCAGTAGGTACAAATTCATTGGCATCATTATTTATCCAATATTGAATATCATTAATAATTGCAGACAATTCAATGGCAGTTCCAGTAATTGGAAATCCACCAGGAACCGCACTACAATCAAACTGCCAGTTGTCAACCTCTGTTTCAGGAGCTCCTGCAACATAAAGCCTAATAGCGTTTACCCCATTGGTCAATTGATCTGGTAATGCCGTTGTTGTGTTTGAAGTATTTGCTCCGTCCCAATCGGCATCGTTTGTAACGCCTGGGTCTACATTACTGTGAACTCCAGTAATAAAATTAGGGGAAGCCGCTGTGCCTTGATAAGCAAATAGTTGATCTCCAATGGAGGACAAAACACTCCCAGACATAAAACTTCCCGGCAGGGTAACAATATCTCCTGCACTCATTGCAGAGGAAGCGTACCAAGTTGCACTAGCATCACCACCTCCAGAACCTGCACAAGTAATTGTATTTGGGTTTGAAACTCCGCAATCGGTGAATTTTATATTTGTTCCTGCAATTATATCTTTCAAAATTATAAAGGCAAAAGAATCAGTATCATCTAAATTAAAGCCCACAAAGGCAATGTCGCCCGGCGCTAATGTTGTGGAAGGTGGTTCGTTGATTGTTACATTTATGGTGCACGTTGCGGTATTTCCAGCTTCATCAGTAGCGGTTAAAATAACCGCATAAATACCAACACCAACCATTGTCCCTGCTGTCGGAGATTGTGTTATTACTATATTAGCTTGTGAAGAAATATCATCAGTAGCTGTTGTGCCAGTTACTAAATCTGGTATCGCAGCCATTCCGTTAGTACCTGCTGTGATAGGCGCAGGAGTAGGTGCGCACGAAATTACAGGTGGAGTGGTATCTCCCCCAGTATTAATTGTAAATGTACATCCTGATTCCACTGCCGGATCATAAACTGTAGAATCGTTACCTACCCAGTTTGCTCTATTATTTACAATTGCCCTAATTTCAGCTGCTGTTCCAGATACTGGACCTCCAGCAATCATACAGCTAAACTGCCAGTTATCTGCCTCAGGGACTAACCTTACTGCGGTAGTACCAGTAACCAAAGCATTTGGTAGTGCCGAAGTAGAATTGCTATTTGCAACACCGTCCCAGTTTGCATCATCACCTCCACCAGTTATATCGTTGGACTGCATACCAGCAATAAATATTGGAGCAGCTGTGGAGCCTTGTATAGCAAAAATTTGATCCCCAATGGAGCTGTAGGATGCCGTTCCCGGCATGGCGCTCATATCTATTGTTACAACATCACCAGCGTTTCTAGCTGAACCAGAAGTCCAAGTAAACTCGCCATCACCATTGGTAGCAAAAAAACCAGTACCATCATTCCAACCCATATCGGTAAAAATAATGGTAGTGGCGGCGTCAATATCCTTGAGAAGAACAAAAGTCACATTGTCATCGGCACTTAATGTATAATCTGTATTACTGCCTATAAACGCAATATCTCCCGCGGTTAAAGTTGTTTGGCTATTACCTATGAATGTAGCAAAAAGCAGGACTATTAAAAGGGTAATTTTTTTCATGATTTTTTATTTATGTTAAGTTTAATCTGGGGAGATTTTTTATTAACAAAAAGGGGTTATTCTAATTTCTTGAAGGGAAAATTCCTACTAATGCAATACAGTAGTTTATTCCCAAATACGGGTTTTGAATATTAAATGGTATATTCCCTCCAGCATTTGAAGTTGAATTAGGTGCCATTTGGCTATCTGCGGTAGTTCCAAAAGCCGTTGTGCCATCTCCAGCTATATAAGTACCAACAGGTGTATCTGAATTCCCTTCTTCCTTTGCACCAAGGTTAAAGACATGGTTATGAGAAGGCATTTCAGTCACATTAAGTGTATGTGACTCATTACCACCTCTTTGACCAAGATTTACAGTACTTAGCCCTGGACCAGTCCCATAATGACGCCCAGATCGACCCCTAAGATCAGGTAAGGCAAAAGTTGTTCTTCCATCACCACCATAAGTGGTTCCTAATAAAGAGAAGAGCGCTGTGTTTGAACTAATAGCTAAAAGTTGTCCGTCGCATTTTGCCCACCCACGTGGCGCAAAATTAAATCCGAATGCTTGAATTTGTCCGATAAGTGGTTCCATAATTTTTTAGTTTTAAAGTGAAAAATGAAATGGTTGAATAATTAATTTCTTGAAGGGTAAATACCCTGTAATGCAATGCAATAGTTTATACCCAAATATGGATTCTGAATACTAAATGGTATACTACCTCCAGTATTTAGAGTTGAATTGGCCGCCATTTGGCTATCCGCTGAAGTTCCAAAAGCCGTTGTGCCGTCGCCAGCTATAAATGTACCACTCGGTATATCGGAATTCCCTTCTTCCTTTGCGCCAAGATTAAAGACATGGTTGTGAGAAGGCATTTCAGAAGCAATAAGTGTATGCTGCTCACTACCCGCTTTCTGTCCAATATTTACTGTGCTTAGCCCCGGGCCAGTCCCTTGATGCCGTCCAGATCTACCTCTAAGGTCTGGAAGTGCAAAAGTTGTTCTTCCATCACCGCCATATGTGGTTCCTAAAAGTGAGAATAATGCTGAATTTCCTGAAATTGCCAAGAGCTGTCCATCACATTTTGCCCAGCCGCGTGGTGTAAAATTGAATCCGAATGCTTGAATTTGTCCGAGAAGTGGTTCCATAATTTTTTAGTTTTGGGTTTTTTATATTGAAATGTTGAAGTGTACGGTTGATTGATTTAAAAAGTCTTCTTTCTTGGGAAACAATTTAGTGCCCAACTGATTATTTTTTTTCCAATGCTCGCAAGTAATATGTGCTCCAGAATTATTTAAAATTAATTCGGTGAAACTAGAATCTTCAGAATTTGAAACCTTGAAGTAAATTCGTGGGCTTTTCCCTTCTTCTTTATTTGGAAAATCAGTAATAAACTCATAATTGCCTTCTTCATTAGTCTGAAGTTTTGCGCGATGCCTATATTTAGAAGAATTTGGTGAAAGATGCCAAACCTCCAAACTTGCATTTTTCAGTGGGGTAACCCCATCTCTTTCATAGATGGTTCCTTTAACTGTAACTGAATTGGCACTGAATATCCCAGTTCTTAAATCACTTTTAGTTTCGGCATAAGGATTATAACCTAAAAAAGGGCTTTCAGAAGTGGTGAAGGCACTTGTAATTGTGGGAGTCAATACGGCTAGTCCCGTTATGGCAAAAGCAGAATTGCGCATAAAGAGTCTTCGCGAAGTAGTGTTTTTCATAATTTGGCTGGTTAGCTTTTAAAAATTAATAATTAAAAAAACAGGCTTTTAACGGCCAATTTTGAAAAAATTAGTTCATAAATTTTTGTTAATGCAATTTATCAAATATAATTTGAAATTCTATACGTAGTAATACGTATATTGAACTGTTTCAATTAGATATATATTTGCAGAATATTTTTTTTATGACCGCAGAAGAAAACCAGAAAATATTATTTGAAATCGCCAAAGATTTAACTGCAGAAAAAAAGGGCTATTTTAAGCTGAAGCATGCAATTGAAGAGCTAAAACTGCTTGTGGAAAGAATTTCGGAATTAAATAAAGATGCGCTACCAAATTCAGAAAACATTGCACTACCCAACGGACAAGCAATTGGCCCCAAATGGGCCGGAATGTGCTTGGAGGACTTGATGCGCACTTATGCCTTCATAAACGGTATTCATAAAGCAATAAAAAAAGTGAAGGGTAAAAACTCTAAAAAACCTGTTACCGTTCTTTATGTAGGCACTGGACCATACGCAACTCTAATTTTACCATTGTTATCACATTACAAACCCTCTGAACTGCAGCTAGTTTTAATAGAAGTAAACCCTATAAGCATTGAAAGTTTAAAGCGGGTTTTTAAAGGGCTCGATGCTTATGGCTACATAAAAGCAATTTATCAATGTGATGCTTCAAATTTTAGTATCCCGTCAGAAATTGATGCAGACATCCTTTTAATAGAGTGTATGCAACGCGCATTGATCAAGGAGCCACAAGTTGCAATAACATACAATTTATTGCCGCAAATGAAAAAAGAAACAATCCTTATTCCCGAAAATATATACCTCCATTTATCGCTTATAGATTATAAGAAAAAAATCGAATATCAAAGTGCAATAAAGAACCTTCAGCCTATTGCTTTTTATGAAAATTTAGAAGTTATCTTCATGCTCAACAAAGCAGAAGTACTTAAAAATAATTCAGAATTCAAAAAAGAAGGTTTTCAATTTCCCGAAAAAGAAATTCATTTTTCCGAAAAACAACTCCACAATTACGACCAAATTACAGTCTCCACAGAAATAACCATTTTCCAAAATATTTCCCTGAAAATAGATGAAAGTGGACTCACGGTACCTTTTATTTTGGCAGATTTAAGCCAAGGTCAAAATATAACCGGAGCCAAAACAAGATATATTTTGGGTGCAAATCCAGGACTTGCAACCCAATTGGTAAGATCATAAATTTAGTTCTTGGAAAATTTCAAAACTTTTTGTTATTTGAAAGTTTCTCTTTAAGATATTGTAAATCGGAGGAAGTTGTTTTTAAAGCGCAAGTATTACCAAAATGACGCTCACCGAAATAAAAATCCACAACGAAAATCCAAGAATCATCGGCTTCCAGCCAGCAGATTTTATTTTTTCCATAGAAAGTCCGGCGCCGATCAAAAAGAGGGTCAGCACCAGCAATGATTTTGAAACATTTGTGATTCCTTCGGTCAAAAATTCGGGGATGGGCAAGTAACTATTCAAGATAATTGCCAAGATAAAAAGGAAGATGAAATAGGGGATTTTCACACTTTTCCCTTTTCCTTTAAAAAGAAATACCGAAAACAAAGAAAGCGGAATTATCCAAAGCGCTCGTGCCAGTTTTACGGTTGTTGCCACTTTTAGGGCTTCTTCGCCAAAAGTATAGGCCGCACCCACTACTGAACTGGTATCATGAATGGCAATGGCTCACCAAAGCCCAAACTGATGTTGGCTTAATCCAAACAAATGGCCCAAAGGCGGAAAAATAATCAGTGCGATGGAATTTAGCAAAAATATTACACCCAACGAAATTGATATATCCTTTTCGGAAGCATTGATAACAGGAGAAACTGCGGCAATTGCGCTCCCGCCACAAATGGCTGTTCCCGAAGAAATGAGGTGGCTGCTTTTTCGATTCATTTTTAGGAGTCTTCCCAAAAAATAACCGAGAATCAAGGTTGCCAAAATTGAAAAAATTGTAAGCAGAAAACCGTCTTTCCCTGCTGCCAAGGTTTCTTTTAAATTCATTCCAAAACCTAAACCAACAACTGCTATTTTCAGTAACCAGTTTACCGCTTTGCTGTTTAACGTTATAAATGGATGACCTAGAAAATAGGAAAATAAAAATCCACCCACCAAGGCTACGGGACTACTTACATAACCCAAAATACAAAATACCATACAAAGTATGAATAGTACTTTTACCAGCGTTTCATTCCGTTTTGCCCATTCGTTCATTCTTTATGATTCTCTTTTTTTCCAGAATCTCTTTTATCATTTTCACTCTCTTCTTTATTGTTTTTGAATACTAAGGTTCGGTGCGGAAATGGTATTTCGATCCCTTCTTTGTCAAAACGCTTTTTGATGCTTTCCAGCAAATCACAGCGCATATCAAACGCATCCGAAAAATTGCGTGCCCACGCCCAAGCACGAATGGTAATGGAAGAATCATTTAATGAAGTCAGTGAAACTCTCACTACTGGATGGCCATCCAAAATATTAATCTCTGTCCGGTTGTCGAAAATATATGGATGATTCTCACATTCTTCTTTCATGATTTTTTTGGCAAGATCTATATCACTGTCATAAGATATCCCAATTTCTATGCGTTCGCAGATTTTGGATTCCCCTAAATCAAAATTAATAAGCTTCTCTTTGTTGATAATCGCATTGGGGATGACAATCATTTTATTTTCAAAATTCCGGATTACTGTATGCCTAAGTGTTATATCTACAACGGTTCCAACCATGGTATCTGTTACTTTTATTACATCGCCAATTTTGAAAGGCTTGAAGGAAATAATAAACACACCTCCCACTAAATTTGAAAGCGCCTCCTGTGAAGCAACCCCAGCGATAAGTGCAATGACCCCTGCCCCTCCGAGAGCGGTTTGCGCTACGCCTTTTAAGGAAGGAAAAGCCAAAAGAGCAAAAAGAACACCCGTTATGTAAATTCCAATAATGGCCATATAACGCAAAAACTTGAAGCTTGTAGGATCTTCCGCATTTTCAACTTTTCTTCGAATGCTTACTCGGAACCATATATTTGTAGAAGCGGCACCCACAATGGTTAAAACGGCCACAATCCCCAAATAGAGGATTAGTTTAAAATTGTGTTGAAGCACGTTGTATTTTTCTTCATTAACAAAAAGAAAACTTAAGGCTATAAAACCCAAAACGAGCCAAAGCGCATTTAGGATTCGCTTTACCCAATTCACAGCTTTCGGTTTTTCGTCTGGGTATTTTTTAATTTCTTGCTTAAGCAGCCATTTGTGAAGTAAATTTGTAAGCAAACTCAGCACAATCACTGACCCGATAACAACAGAGGCGTAAATAATTTGTGACTTATACTCTTGAAAAAATTCTAACATAGACCTAAAAAATTAGTAGTGTTTCTATTTAAATTTATCCAACAATTAACTTGATGTTTGTTTCATTTTCTTATTTCCCCGGATTAAATAAATTTTCCACAAGATAAGCATTCCGCCATTTACATATCATCCACATGTATTACATAAACAGAAAAATAAAAAGATAGCACAACCTCTCCCAAGTATACGAATTTGTGGTTAATTCATAAAAATCCTAGTGGAAGCAATAAAGGATTGGTATTCAGAATGAAAAAAGTGAATCACCAAATTTCAATTCTTTAGTTCAATCTTCAAAGAATGATTTGATGTTATAGCAAATTGACAATCCTCAAAAGTAGGTGCGGAAAACTTAGGCCGGAAGTTATTTGAAAACCCATAAGGTTCTGTAGGAATGCCCAAAAAATTACGGTTGCATTTTCCATCAGCATTTTTGTCATGGTACATTGAAATGGCATAGTTACCCTTAGGTAAATTTTTAATTACAACTATTTCCGAGTCTGCTTGAACCTTAACCGAGATAGCTTTAAAAGCTTGCCCTTCTTCCAAAAAGCGTTCATTGTTGTTAAAAAGTCCTATTTCTAGCGTTCCTTTTATATTTTCAATATTGGTAATCTTGATAGTTAAGCTATTGGCCTCATTTGAGGGGCTCACAAAAAGAAGGTAAAAAAACAATACGAGATAGTTCACGGTTTGTAAATTAGGTTAACACGTTTTTCATTAATTGAAATAAATTGCCTCAAAGGATGCCAATGGTGCTCTGCGGGCAACATTCAGCGATAAAACATCTCCATTGATGGTATAGTTATCAGCTCGTTCAAAAACCTTCAAATATTCTGCTTCATAAACATTCACGTCTGGGCATGCCATCCTAGTGATTGCCATTTTCGAAAAAGGAGTCCTATTTCCTTTTTTCAAAGTATACATTCCAGAAAAAGTGTTGCACCCAGCAAAGCCAATTATACGATTTTCCTCTTTTTTCAACATAAAATAAATTTCTCTTTGTTGGTTTTCAGACATTTTCATCTCTTGACCTTCCAAAGCATTAAGTTTCCAATATTTTTCGGTGATTGGGTTTTCAACTTCTGAACTGTTCTTCTCCTTTAAAGCTTTCTCTTTATTAGCGCAGCAAGCCTGAATTATGAAGAACGCTAAAGTAATAAAGATAAGTTTTAGTTTCATAGTTTATTTTTCTAAGAATTATTTACGAAATGTTATAGGCACTTCTTTTGAAAATTTAGGTGAAGCAAGTAATACACATGCCGAAAGTGTCAAGCCTAGCTCTAAAACACTAATCCACTTGTAAGTTTTGAAGTTAATGACTTTTCAGGATTACGCAATGGTGAGTTTCCCAGTGTTAACTAAAGCTCTTTGGTTTTATTGCGGTCCATTTCTTGTTTTTCTATTCTCTCGTTCTCTTCCTCAACGAATTGCTTATGTGCTATGGAGGCTATAAAATCCTTTTTACGAAAATAAAGATTTTTAATTACCTCTGCCTTTCCGTATATAGTAATTACATCACCGGGAAGTATGTGAAAACTGCCCGTCGGCGAACCAATATAATCGCAATCGGCACGGTCTATTCCCAAAATGGTAATGCCTTCGTGGCGTAAATCCAATTCTTTTAAGGTTTTATTGGCCATCCAATTATCATCCTCCACTTTTTTTTCGCTGATTTTATAGTGATCTTTTAAGTGTAGAACCGCAGCATAATCCTGAATTTCCAAATCTGTGTATTTTTTTAGCATCCTATTTATAAGTTTGGAGAGGCCACGGTCCACCCATTTACTATTTACCGCCCACCAAACTAAACTCAAACCTATTACCACAATAACCAAACCGTACAATTTAGAAGATAAGGTATCTGGCAAAACAAAAGTTAAAATCAACGATGACATAACCGTTACAATCCCTGCGTTACCAATTAGCATAAGGTTAAATATAATTTTACGCCTTACGGGATGGTTCATTATTTTTTCGGATTCTGCTGTGGTAAAACCAGCACCAGTATAGGCCGAACGCGCTTGAAATCTCGCGCTTTGGGTAGATAAACCAGTATGTATTAACGCAATAGTGGCAATTTTTGTAATCAACGCGGAAAGGGCTACTACTAGAAATAATGTTATGGCTGCTATCATATACTTTCAAAATTAAGAAGAAATAGGTAGTGATTTCTCTTATTTATTAAAAATATTATAGTTTCTCGAGGAACAATAGTGGACAGCGAAATGAACTACTTGGTGTCCAAACATATTTTAAAATCGAAGATGCCATGGTTTTTTGAATACTTTTGATTTCACATCGCAAAAAACTTTTAACTTGAATCCTATATCAAAGCTGGTATCTTTGTCACCAGCAATTTAAATTCTTTATATGAAAACTCTTTCCTTCAAAATACTTGCGTTAAGCTCCCTGTTTTTATTTTTCAATTCCATCGTAAAAGCACAGGCTTTGAGCGGTTCGCAGATTGACAGCATTGTTCAAAAAACAATGAAAACCTTTGATGTTCCCGGAATGGCAGTCGCGGTTTTAAAGGATGGCAAGATTTACCATAAAAACACCTACGGTGTGCGTTCCCTAAAAACAAATGCGGAAGTAAACGAAAACACTCTCTTTGGAGTGGCATCAAACACCAAAGCCTTTACAACAGCTGCTTTGGGACAACTTATTGACCAAGGAAAACTTACATGGGATACCAAAGTAACAGATATTATACCAGAATTTAAACTGAATGATTCCTACGTTACCAACGAATTTACGGTACGCGATCTTATTACACACCGAAGCGGACTCGGTCTTGGCGCAGGCGATTTAATGGTTTTTCCAGCTGGAAACAGAACTACCAAAGCCGAAATGATACACAATCTCCGTTATTTAAAACCAGTTTCTTCTTTCCGAAGCAAGTTTGATTATGATAACTTGCTTTACATAGTTGCTGGGGAAGTAATTTCAAGGGTTTCGGGAAAAAGCTATGATGAATATATTTCAGAAAGCTTTTTTAAACCTTTGGGAATGAACCGCTCCTTTCTTTCCATTCCGAAAATTAAAGCAGACAATAACAAAATTGACGGCCATGCTCCAGTAAATGGAAAACTGGAATTGACGGCAGACACTTTCACCCAAATCGCTACGCCCGCTGGCGGAATTTTTGCTTCCATAAACGATATGAGCACTTGGGTACAAGCACAATTGAACGATGGAAAATACGGTGAAAAACTACAGGACAGTCTTTTCAGCAATAAAGTACACAACGAAATGTGGACGCCACAAACCATTTTAAGAAGTGGAAAAGGCCCATACAATACACACTTTTCGGCTTATGGCCTTGGTTGGTTTTTAAGTGATGTAAACGGTTATTTTCAAGTTACCCACACAGGAGGATTGAACGGAATTGTTAGCCAAGTCACCCTTATTCCAGAAATGGATTTGGGAATTATTGTGCTTACAAATCAACAAAGTGGGGCGGCGTTTACGGCAATTACCAATTCAATAAAAGATGGGTATTTCGGCATAAAAGGCGAAGACAGGATTGAACAATATAACGACCGTCGTTTGGCAGGCGAAAAGGAGGAAGACAGCATTGTTTCAGCAGTGGAAAAAGACATTGCGGCACAACTTAAAAGTAAAACTCCAAAACCCAATCCGGCAGATTATGTGGGAACTTATAAAGATGTTTGGTTCGGCAAAGTTGCAATCAGCAGCCAAAACGGAAGTCTTCGGTTTAAAGCGGAAAAATCTCCTGATTTAACCGGAACAATGACTTTTTACAAAGGAACTACCTATGTGGTTCGTTGGAATGACGCTTCGTTGAAAGCGGATGCTTTTGTAAATTTCAATTTGGATACAGAAGGCAAAGCGGAAGGTTTCACAATGAGTCCAATTTCGCCATTGACTGATTTTAGTTATGATTTTCAGGATTTGGAGTTTAGGAAAGTAAAATAAGAACGACCAACAAAAAGCTCCTTAAAAAAACGATAATTACTTTGAATACTTTCGGTATTTGTTTAATTTCATAACGATAAAAACGTAATTATGAAAACTTCAGAAAGATTAGATGAAGCTTTGAGCAAACTATACACTGCCTTTCATAACAAAACATTAAATCCCGAGTGCTGCAACCATTGTGCAGTGGGAAATATTTGTAATAATACCGACAGCTGGAAACACCTCAGCGATGATCACGGTTCGCTGCAATTGAACTATGTTGGTCTTGTTCACGAAAATTTGGGGCGCAAATTTCACGGTTATACGCCTTCGGAACTCCTAAAAATTGAAGCTGAATTTTTAAAAGGCTGTGGCTATATCCTCCCTTTAAATCACCGAAATGCGAAGCCAAAAAATCCTACTTCCAAAGAAACGTTATTTAACGGGTTGTGTGCCGCAGTTGGGTTTTTATGTTCTCTTGACAGGGTACAAAATGTAATGGATTATTATCCGCTGTTTCAAAAAGAAACGGAAGTGCCTATTTTGGAAATTGCCCAATAAAAAAACCTCTACTATCGGCTTCGCCAATAAAAGAGGTTTAATTAAAATTTTTCTTTTTTCAATTAAACTTTTAAATCTCCGTGCTCACCCAAATCTGGTTCGTTTCCGGTGATTGCACCTTGGGCCATTTTTAATAACGAGATCACTTTTCCGTTTTTGGTATCCCAGTAATGTGCATCATCCGGTTGAACTTTAATAGCCGTAATATTTGGGTCGTCTGCCCCATCAAACCAGGCATCGTCTCCGCTTCCGTAAAGTTCTTTGATTCGGTTGCGATCTGTGCTGATGGACGCGCGTCCGTAAATGGTCATAAACTCAAAGTTCCCATTATCGGCATAAATTAATTGGGTTCTGTTTTCCCTTTCAATGTTTTTATTGTGCTCGCTGTTTTTGTTACTGAGGAACCAAATGTTTCCGGCCTCATCAACTTCCTTAGTGCTCATTGGCACTACGTGGAATGGTTGACTCTTCAGATCAGTTGCCATCATTGTATAATCAATTGATTCTGCTAATTCCTTAATTTTCTTTCTTGCTTCTTCATTAGTAAGATTTTTTGTGCTCATAGTTTTTTATTTTTAAGATACTAAACTATCTGCTTGTGGTATTTTAAGGAAATCATAAAGTTTATCACTTTATCAAAAAGAGTGAACAAAATACTATTTCGATATAATCGGTACGGTTTGAAAATTTACTTTCCAGTATAGGCAATCCTCCAAATATGATGTGTTGTATCGTCTGTTATCAGCATAGCGCCATCTGGCAAAACTACCGCACCAACGGGTCTTCCGCGCACTTCGTCTTTTTTTGGATCAACAATGAAACCCGTAAGGAAATCCTCTGGTTTACCAGCCGGTTTTCCGTTTTCAAAAGGAATAAAAACCACACGATAGCCCGAAAGAATATCCCGATTCCAAGAGCCGTGTTGTACTACAAAAGCCCCGTTTTTGTATTTCTTCGGAAAGGCATCAGCTGTATAAAATACTAATCCCAGGGAAGCAGTATGTGAGCCCAGATCAACATCTGGCACCAGAGCCTTCCGCAATCGAATATAAGGCGGAATAGGAACCCGTGGATCATAATTGCTGCCCCAATACGTATATGGCCAGCCGTAATAACCACCTTCCTGAACAGAAGTTAAATAGTCTGGAACCAAATTGTCGCCCAATTCATCCCGTTCATTCACAGAGGTCCAAAGCGTTTTTGTTGTGGGCTCCCAATCCATTCCAACGGGGTTTCTAAGTCCAGATGCATAAATTTCTAAATCACTACCATCAGGATTCATCACAAGAATATTGGCACGCATCACTTCATGTTCCATTCCTTTTTCACCAATGTTATCGCCACTACCAACGGCAATATATATTTTGGAATTATCAGCGTTGGATATAATATTCCGCGTCCAATGCCTATTGACTTCTCCTGCGGGAAGATCTGCGATCTTTTCTCCCATTACGGTAATTTTTGTTTGTCCCACTTTGTAGGGATAACGCACCACAGCATCTGTATTAGCAACATAAAGCCAATCACCAATAACAAGCATTCCGAAAGGCTGATTAAGTCCTTCGTTTTTGGTGAGTAAAGTTTTTCGTAAATCGGGCATTCCGTCGTTATTAGTATCACGAAGCAAAGTAATAACATCTGCACTGTGCTTTAAATTGTTGGAGCCACCCGCACCAATGATAGTAGCTCCAATTTGTTTGAGAATACTGTAATTGCTATTGCTATCAGCTACCAACACATCGCCATTGGGTGTAACGTACATCCAACGCGGATTTTCAAAACCATCGGCAAATTTATTTAACGTAAATCCTTCGGGAGCTTTTGGGGTTTGGCCTTCTTCCCAACCGATAACGTTGGAATAATTTGAAGTCGATTTTGTTGCAAAGGGCTCGGGCAGTTGCTTTTCATCTTTAACCTGTGAAAAAAGTGAAAGAGGAATTGAAATTAAAAATAGAAAATAGTTTTTCATAAGTGATTAGTTAGTTGGTTCTAAAAAATAAATTAGCTTTTAAGTCGCATAATGGCTTTTATGTTCACAAATTCTTTCATTCCGAAACCACCGTGCTCCCTACCGTAGCCAGAATCCTTCACTCCGCCAAAAGGCATATTGGGTTGTGCGAGCCCGAAACCATTAATGAAGACCATGCCTGTATCAAAATATTTGCTGGCTAGTTCCATTGCTTTCTTTTCGTCTTTTGAAAATATTCCGCCACCAAGGCCGTATTTACTGTCATTGGCAATACGCATAGCATCATCAGTATCCTTTGCTTTAATTAATGAAGCAACTGGGCCAAAAAGTTCATCGTCATAAGCGGGCTGCCCTGGCTTTACATTTTCTAGAACTGTTGCTGGATAGAAGAAGCCTTTCCCTTCGGGCATTTCGCCACCACATAGGATTTTCGCGCCTTTTTTCACGCTTTTTTCAACTTGTTTATGAAGTGTCTCGCGAAGATCTTCCCGAGCCATCGGCCCTATTTTTGAATCTTTATCTTTTGGATCGCCGTGTTTCATTTTTTTCATTTGTTCCACAAAAGCTTCCTTAAATTCATTGTAAACCTTATCAACTACAACGAAACGTTTTGCCGCAACGCAGGTTTCCCCATTGTTATAAGTTCTTCCTTGAACACACATTTTCACTGCTAAATTCAAATCTGCGTCCTCTAAAACAATATATGCGTCGTTGCTGCCAAGTTCCATTACCGTCTTTTTTAAAGCTGCCCCAGCTTTTTTTGCGATATCTCGTCCTGCACCGGGACTTCCGGTAAGAGTAACACCGCGAACCAATTTGTGCTTTATAATCTCATCGCTCTGTTTGTGTGATATTTTAAGTACCGTGAAAAGATTTTTTGGAAGCCCGGCCTTTTCATATATTTTTTGAAGCATTAATGCTGAACCAGTAACGTTTTCAGCATGTTTCAGTAGAATACCATTTCCGGCCATTAGATTTGCAATGGAATAACGGATTACTTGATAGGCAGGAAAGTTCCAAGGTTGAATCCCATAAATAACTCCAATGGGAGAATAAGTCACCAAACCTTTTCCCCCTCCGGGAAGCTCGCGTTCTTCATCTTTCAGGCTTTCCGGTCCATTTGCCGCCGTCCAATCACAGATTCCTGCACAAAGTTCAATTTCCTGTTTTCCCTGTTTTAAAAGTTTTCCCATTTCTTTGGTCATCAGTTGGGAAAGTTCGTCTGTGTTTTCCTTGAGCTCCTTGCCAATTGCTTTTATAATTTTGGCTCTTTCTTTGGGTGAAACCATACGCCAATCCATAAACGCTTTATGGCATTTTTCAACAGCATCATCGGCCTGTTTATCTGTCATTAGTGTGTATTTCTTAATCTCTTTTCCTGTTGTTGGATTAATTGTAACGAGGTCTTTTTGTTCTTCTTTTTTCATTTCTTTTTCTTTTCAATGAATATATTATTTTGTCGAAGAAGTCTATCTTAAGAAACTGTTATACTTTCGAATATTAGAAAATGTTGTGCTTTCAAAGGGCTTCACTTTTATAAATTTGCAATTATGAAAACCGATATAATAAGAAATATCCGTCACGCTCGCCCCGAAGACTTCAAAAAAGTCGCGCCACTCATCGTGCAGGCAATGGAGGACTTGGCGTGTACCTTTGCAAATACAAAAGACCCTCAAAAAGCCCTTCCGTTGTTTGAACATTTTTTTCAGCAGCCCGCCAATCAGTACAGTTTTGAAAACACAATAGTTTATGAAGAAAAGGGGGAAATCGCAGGTTCAATAACAGCTTATGACGGAGCTTTGCTTCCTCTGTATCGCGAACCATTTTTAAAATATATAGCCATTAATTACAACGTAAAAAATTTGGTAATTGAAAACGAAACCATTAAAGGTGAACTCTATATTGATACGCTGAGTGTTTACCCGCAACACCAAAGAAAAGGAATTGGTCGTAAACTTTTACTGGCCATAAAAGATAGAGCCGAAAAGGACGGCCATAAAAAACTAGGATTGCTGGTAGATTTTAAAAACCCCAGCGCCAAAAAGTTATATTCAGCATTGGGGTTTGAAACTGTGGGTAAAAAACAACTTTGCAATAGCGTTTACGAACACTTACAACTCACGTTATAATTTTTTATGGATTGTCAACACTTGCATCGCGGGCAAGATCGGCATCGTCTTCCTGTTTACCGATTTTGTTATCTAAATAAAGTAATGATGCGTTGCTAGCTTTTGGACCGCCTGCAATTTTTAGTTTATCCAAAAGATCCATAACTAAAGTTTCTTCTTCAATTTGTTCTTTTACGAACCATTGTCCGAAATTCCAAGTGGCCCAATCTTTTTCTTTTTGTGAAAGGTTTACAATTTCGTAAATAGCCGTAGTGTTATCCACTTCGTGCTGAAATATTTTTTCGAAACATTCCTGAAGATTTTTTGGATCTTTTGGAGGTGCTACCAAAGCCGTAATTCTTGCTCTTCCGCCCCGTTCTTGAATGTATCCTATTACTTTCATCATGTGGTTCCGCTCTTCACCAGAATGTCTAAAAAGTAAATTTGCTACCCCTGCATATCCTTCGCTGTCTGCCCATGCAGCGTATGAAAGGTATGTCTGTGCAGCATCTGCTTCCTTTTTTACCTGTTTATTTAAAATGTCTTCAATTGGTTTTGAGAGTCTGTTGGTATCCATAATATAAGTTTTCCTCTAAATTAATTAATTTTACGCACACAGCGTCTTGCCTTAACACTATGTTAGGGCAATTTTTTATGAAGAATTAACCCCCTATGAAAATAATTGATTTAATACCGCAAGTGATTTCGGTTTTTGGTAACCCTGCACGTGAAAACTGTAATATGATAATATCAATTCCAACAGATTTTGACGTTCTATTTTTGAAAGTTTGATGGTGTTTAAGCTTTGAATATCTATCCTGAAGAAATTTTTAAAATTTTCTATTTGCAATCCTTCCAAACAATAGTTATTCGTGTTTAAAGCTTGAAAATTTCCCTCCATTATATTGAAATATTTTTCTTCAATATTTGTAGCATCTGGATAAAAGCCCAAATACAAGCTCAACTGCAATAAGAAATGAATATGAAAATTCGCAATGGCATCATTTTGATCAAGCCACACGAAAGAGTTTTCCAAAAAACCGTAAAGTTCCGTATTGGCTTCTTCCTCGCGAATGCAGTTTCTTAATATTTCAGATAGAAACATTACCAACCCAGATTTTATAATATTGGTATGCAGTGTTTGGTAGGGATGAAAAACTTTGGCTTCCTTAATATATTCAAGGGTGCCCTTATTTTTATGTTCAGCAATAATTTCCAATTGGGTGAGAGGCTGAAAATAGGATGCTTTCAGTTTGCCTTTTTTAGATTTAAGAATATTACGCAGCAAATAGCTTTTTATTCCCGCAGCTTCGGTAAAACAGCATACAATTAGGTCTGCTTCGGAATATTTTATGGAGGAAAAAACAATGGCTTTGGTAGCGACAACCATCAGCGGATAATCATAATTTTGGAAACTTTGGTTTCTACATTATCGTCTGTAGTTACGAGAACTAAATAAACCCCTGAGCGGACTTTATATTTTCCAAAAGCTGTGGTATCCCAAAGTACGCTACCTCCTTCAGACGTTTCTTCAAAAACAAGGTTTCCGGTAATATCAGTTATTTTTACGTTGGCCTGTGCCGTAAGTCCATCAATAGTAACGTTTCCATTAAACCCAGGTCTCACAGGATTTGGAAAAGCATGAACGTTTTCAAGATTATCACTGGGTGCAGTTGCGGTTCCTTTATAGGCCACAAGACCTTGTGTTGTTGCAAAATATACAACGCCAGTAAACGGGTCTATGGAAATATCCTGAACGTTGTTTGTAGGCAATGGCGAATTATCTTTTGTGAACCTGAGCAATGTTTCCTGACCGTTGGGAGATAAGTAGAAAACACCAGAAGCTGCCGTTGCAACCCATTTATTGTTGGAGCCATCTACTTCAATATCGGTTATAGATTGTTCAAATAAAAGTTCCTGTGGCACATTGTCTTCCAGTATAATGATTGCTTGTGATTGTGGCGTTGTTCCTTGTTCAAAAAAGCTACCGGGACTATATAAAACCCTAAGTCCACTTAAAGTACCTATCCAAAGTCTATTCTGACTATCAAAAGCAAGAGCCCGCACACTGCCCGATGGCAAATTACCATCATTGTCCCCTAACTTATTGAATGTATCAGTATTTGCGTTATACCCTATTACGCCGTTTTTATAGGTTCCGAAAAAAATATAATTTTCACGGCTCAGCGCTAATTTTGTCAAAGCCAAATCACTCACAGGATCAAATATAGCTGAAACGTCTGTTTTTTGGAACTGCCCATTGGGAGTCAATTTTATAAGCCCTTCATCAGTTTTACTTTGAAGAAACCAGAAATTTCCTTGATTGTCAAATTGCGAACCATATAGCCTGATGCCTGCATCGGCAGTACCAAAAAAAATTCTTTCTAATGGACTGTTTGTTTCATCATAAAGAACGGTAGGAACTTCATCCACGATTTTCAACAATCCTTTTTGAAAAGAACTCATAAAGACTTCGTTGGGAGCTTGGGGATTGATTGTTGCTTTTATCAAATCGGTTGGCTCGCCATTCACTGCCGTGCTCAAGTCTTCATAGGAAATGTTTGTCCAAAGCGTATCCTTAAGATGGCTTACTCCAAAGCGAGAGAGTGGGTTAGGATCAAAATCTCTCGTTGTTTCACCAAAAGTCACCCAAAGTTGCCCTGGTGTTGCGTCAAGTGCAAATGGTTTGTTCCTAATGGGACCATTGGGTAAAACTTGTGTGGCTTGCATAGTTCCAAAAGGAACAATTAAAAGTCCGTCTTCTACTGTTCCCAAATAGAAGTTGTTTTCGAAACCATAGCCCGAAAGAAGGTCAATATCAAAATCGAGCACATTGTTTACCGCTGCTTCCTGCACAAAACCTTCTGAGTAAGCTTGAATGGAATTTTTAGTGGTAATAGTTAAAACGTTATCCGCCAATCTGAATTTCAGTACTTCAGAATTAAAATTACTTACTACATTAGTAGTTCCTTGAGGGGTGAAGCGTAAAATAGCGTTGGATCTGTTTGAAGCGTATAATTCGTTCCCTAATTTTTCAGCTGCTCTAAAACCGCCATTGATAATTGTGGTCCAGTTTTGGTAATCAATTAAATTGTCATCTGCCACAAACGCCCTTCGCATTCCATTGGAAGAACTGGCTGCAAAAATATAAGGTTCCTGCACGATGGTTTGCACAATGTCTATCTGACTGCCACCATCACCAATAAAATAAGTATCGCCAAACTCCAGACCGGCAAGGTCATACACCGAAATACCATATTGTGTGGCGATGTAAAGTTTTCCATTGTATTCGTTGAAATTGTTGATGCGTTTTCTATCTGGCGGAATAGTCTGTTTGTCCAGAATATCAACTACTTTCAGAACGTTTTCTTCTCCATTTTTTACAATCTCTATCAGTCCATTTTCATAGCCAATTACCAAAAGCCCAAAAGCTTCACTGTAATGAATACTGGAAATAAAATCTCCAGATAAGCCATTAACAGTTGATAGGGTTTTGGTTGCATTTGTGGAAAGATCATAAGTAAATACCGCATTTTCAGCCCCCACAAAAATTTTGTTGTCTCCCTGAGAAATATCTTTAACAGAAACATAAGAGAAATGACCCGTCCAGCTGTCTTCAAAATTCTGGGCGTTTGCCAGAAAAGGAAATATCATTAAGAAAGCAATGGCCCACCGCTTCATAGAATAACTGGTTTTGTTTATTAACACGCTAAAATAGTATTTATTGCGGTATATGAATCAAAAAGCCTTTCCATATCTTTTTATTTGAACAAAGATACTCGGAAAGGCTTTTATTTTATTTTGGATTTGGAGTAATTATACCACCCCTTGAGCCAACATTGCTTCGGCTACTTTTACGAAACCTGCAATGTTTGCACCTTTTACGTAATCTACATACCCATCGCTATCTTTCCCGTATTGAACGCAGGCGGCGTGAATGTCATTCATAATACCGTAAAGTTTTTCGTCAACTTCAGCAGCAGTCCAACTTAAACGCAATGAGTTTTGGGACATTTCCAAACCAGAAGTTGCAACCCCGCCAGCATTTGACGCTTTTCCGGGAGAAAACAAAATCTTCGCTTTTTGGAATGCTTCAATAGCTTCTGGCGTACAAGGCATGTTAGCTCCTTCGCCTACACAAGTACATCCGTTCTTTAAAAGCATTTTTGCTTCTTCGCCATTAAGCTCGTTTTGGGTTGCGCAAGGCAAGGCAATATCACATTTCACTTCCCAAGGACGTTTTCCGTCAACATATTTTGCGTTTGGATATTTCTTAGTGTATTCTGATATTCGGCCGCGTTTTTCGTTTTTTAAATCCATTACGAAAGCCAGCTTCTCTTCATTGAAGCCTTCTGAATCATAAATATAACCAGAAGAATCTGATAATGTAACTACTTTTCCGCCAAACTCAATTGCTTTTTCAGCAGCATACTGGGCAACATTTCCAGAACCAGAAATAACAATAGTTTTTCCTTTGAAGCTTTCGCCTTTGGTTGCTAGCATGTTTTTTGCAAAGTAAACATTTCCATATCCGGTAGCTTCGGGACGGATAAGCGAACCGCCATAAGAACGGCCCTTTCCGGTAAACACTCCCGTAAATTCATTACGGATACGTTTGTATTGGCCAAACATAAAACCAATTTCACGACCACCGACGCCAATATCTCCCGCTGGAACGTCAGTATCTGGGCCAATGTGTCTTGAAAGTTCTGTCATAAAACTTTGGCAGAAACGCATCACTTCATTATCACTTTTCCCTTTTGGGTCGAAGTTTGAACCCCCTTTACCACCACCCATAGGGAGTGTGGTCAAGCTATTTTTGAAAGTCTGTTCAAATCCTAAAAACTTAAGAATACTAAGGTTTACAGAAGGATGAAAACGCAAACCTCCTTTATACGGTCCGATGGCTGAATTAAATTCAATTCTATACCCTTTGTTTACTTGTATTTCACCTTTATCATCCGTCCAAGGCACACGGAAAAGTATGGTGCGCTCTGGCTCTACCATTCTTTCCAACAGTTTTTTGTTGGCATATTTTTCGTTTTCTTCAATAAACGGGATAACGGTTTCAGCAACTTCAGTTACTGCCTGTAGAAATTCAGGTTCATTGGGATTGAGTTTTTCAACGTCAGAAATGAAATCTTTTATACTTTGCTTCATTGTTTAAATTTTTATTTTACTTTTAGCATATTCCGTTGGTATCTGTTTGTTTAAAAGCATTTTACCAACTATTCTTTTTAAGAATTTGATAAAAAAACTATTTTAAATAAACTATTCACATAAGGAAGGCACAAATATAAGCGTTATGATAAAAACTGTATGTCAATTTTATACAAATTAGCTAAATAGTATTATTAATTTCACTGTTAAACATGTTTTTATATATTTGCTATGTCTCAATCTAAACCCATATTTAAAATGAATACCAGATTTTTGCTATTGGTATTCTTCTTGTTGGTCTTTTCGAAACAAGAAGCTTACAGTCAATTTGGCTTTTCTCACGAAGTGGGTTTAATTACCGGTCCTGTAGTTTTCTATTCAGATTTTGGTCAACGGAACAACTTTGAAACCAATGCAAAAAACACTGGATTTGGGATAGGTCTTATTCATTATCTCAACTTTTCCTATCGTGCGGACTGTAACTGCTATACTCGCGATACGTATTTCAATGACCACTTTAAAGTGCGTAATGAGATAGATTACCACAAAACAAATTTGGAACATTTTGGTCGCTGGGTAGAGCCTGACCAAACTTCATTGTTTGCAGATCAACTTCGTGCAATGAGTGGCTCGGTTACCGTTTTTGAAATTGGCTCCCAGCTTGAATATTTTCCTTTGAGCATTCGCGATTTTATGGCCGGCGGCTACAAGATTGCACCATTTATAAGCTTTGGCGTGCATTATGTTAATTTTGATCCAGAAGTTGAGTCATCTTTTGGCCCATTAAATAGCCCCATATCCACACCCGATAAATATTACAATGCCTTTCAACAGGATCCTGGTTCCACTTGGGGTGTGGTAGCTAGCGTTGGAATCCGTTATAAATTGACCCCTTTGAGTGATTTAATGCTTGATAGCCGTTGGGAACATTACTTTTCTGATTGGGTAGATGGATTAAATCCAAGTTTTGATAATAACGGAACAACACCAGTGCCCGAAAACAAAGCCAATGAATGGATTTATTGGTTGAATATTGGATATATTTATTATATAGATTAAAAAGTATATTTCATAAAAAAAGGGTCGGATTTAAATAATCCGACCCTTTTTGTTTTCTATTAATAGATTTAATTATCCTATTGCCTGCTTCAAATCTTCAATCAAATCTTCTGCATCTTCTATACCCACAGAAAGGCGAATTAATGAATCTACAATTCCAGTTTTTTCGCGCTCCTCTTTTGGAATACTTGCGTGCGTCATACTCGCTGGATGCCCAGCAAGACTTTCTACACCACCAAGGCTTTCGGCCAAAGTGAAAATTTTTAAATTCTCTACTATTTTGATTGCTTCTTCATAATTGTTCCCTTTGGTAACAAATGAAATCATTCCTCCAAAATCTTTCATCTGTTCCTTGGCAATTGCATGATTGGGGTGGCTTTCAAAACCAGGCCAATATACTTTTTCAATTTTTGGATGTTTTGCCAAATATTCCGCTACCACTTTCCCATTTTCACAATGGCGCTGCATACGGATGTGAAGTGTTTTCAAACCGCGCAAAACCAAGAAACTATCCTGTGGCCCACAAACGGCTCCACTTGCATTTTGAATAAAATAAAGTCTTTCTGCAAGACCCTTGTCTTTTACAACCAAAGCACCCATTACCACATCACTATGGCCACCAAGGTATTTTGTGGCGCTGTGCATTGCGATATCGGCACCCATTTCCAGTGGCTGTTGTAAATACGGAGTTGCAAAAGTGTTATCGACAGCAAGCAGAACTTTATGCTTTTTAGCAATAGAAGCCGCCTTTTTTATGTCGATAATGTTCATCATTGGGTTGGTTGGTGTTTCCACCCAAATGAGTTTGGTTTTATCGTTTATGTAATCTTCAATTTTATCGGCATTTTCCATTCCGATGAAATGAAACTTAATGCCAAATCCTTCAAAAATCTTAGTGAATAAGCGATAGGCTCCCCCATAAAGATCGTTTGTTGAAATTACCTCATCACCAGGTTTTAAAAGTTTCATAACGGCATCAATTGCCGCAAGACCACTTCCGAAAGCAAGTCCGAACTCACCGTTTTCAATACTCGCAAAAGCGCGTTCCAAAGCAGCCCGTGTTGGATTACCGCTACGCGAATATTCAAAACCTTTATGGCCACCGGGCGTAGTTTGTGAATAGGTTGAAGTTTGATAGATTGGTGGCATTACGGAACCATAAGCTGGATCTACATTGTGTTGGCCTCCGTGTATTGTTTTAGTATTAAATTTCATCTGTATAAAAAATTTGAGAAATAGGAAGATAGAATGCCCAAATATACATCTTCGGTTAGTTTATATTTCCTTGACGGGTATTTCATAGGAATATTGTAAATTTTAAAGTGATAATCAGCAATATCAAAACTATATTTTAGGTTTTAATATAACTTTCACAATAGCTGATTTTAAAGTTATTACTTTTGAAATGCAAATGCAAGAGTTTCGTTTGTGTTAGTTAACCATCTATTCCTTTTAAGGTATGAATAACAAAATTACGGTCGTGGCTTTTATTGCGCTCATAAGCGTGGGTTGCAACCAAGAAAAAAATATTGAGACTTCTTCGGAAAGTTTTACTGAAAAGGAACTTAAAATTTGCGAAAATAACAAGTGTCCCGAAGTGACTATCAATTATGTGGAAGTTTTTGGCGATGATGAAGTTTCTGAAAAAATAAACAAGAAAATAAAAAATTTCATCTTCTCTTCACTTTTAATGGGTGAGGACACAATCCCTACTGCTAAAACCATACAGGAAGCAGTAACTGGTTTCATTGAGGCATATAATGCGGACAAAGTGCAATTCACCGATATGGCTGGGGAATATTTTGCTGAAATCTCCGTGAATGAAATTTATTCATCAAAAGAACTCATGTGCTTTGAAATGCGTCAATACCTCTTCACTGGTGGCGCCCACGGTTATGGTACCACTTCATTTTTGAACATTGACCCAAAAACTGGGGAAGAACTTACATCAAAAGAACTTTTTAAAAACAATAAAGAGTTTATTGCTTTCGCAGAAAAAAAGTTTCGTGAACAACAAAAAATAGAACAAGGCCAATCCATTAATGAGAACGGATTTTGGTTTGAAAACGATAAATTCTATCTTCCCGAAAGTGTAGGTTTCACGAAAGACAGCCTTATTTTCGTTTACAACCAATACGATATTACAAGCTACGCCGACGGGCCAATCGAACTAAAAATAGATATAAAAGAGGCTGAGCCTTTCTTAAGTATTGATTAATTTTGGACTATGCAAAAAGTATATTATTTATCAAGTTGTGATACCTGCAAACGTGTAATGGACGAAATAGAAATTCCTTCGTCGTTCATAAGACAAGACATCAAAGTTCAAGGGATCACCGAAGAAGAGTTGGACGAACTTTTCAACCTAACTGATAGTTATGAGGAGCTCTTCAGCAGAAGAGCAAAACTCTATCAAGAACGAAGTTTAAAAGATGAAAACCTGTTGGAAGAAGATTATAAAGGTCTCATTTTGGAGCATTACACTTTTTTAAAGCGTCCCGTGATTGTTAATAACGACGAAATCTTTATTGGAAGCAGCCCGAAAACAGTTGCAGCTGCAAAAAAATCCATCCATAAAAATTGACCAATCAACGCATCTTTGCTCTTTTGGCTGCAACCACTGCCAGCACCATATATGGCATAAACCATACGATTGCCAAAGGGTTGATGCCAGACGTAATCAAGCCGTTTGGTTTTATTTTACTTCGGGTTTTTGGCGCAGCAGTGATTTTTTGGATTATAAGTCTTTTCTTCCCTTCGGAAAAAGTGGAACGTCGCGATTGGTTTCGTTTTGTAATCTGCGCTTTCTTCGGAATGGTTTTAAATATGCTTGCCTTTTTTAAAGGACTTAGCCTTTCCACACCAATCAACAGTTCGGTTATTATCACAATTTCACCAGTTTTATTATTGGTGCTTTCTGCCTTTATTTTAAAGGAAAGAATAACTTGGGTGAAAAGCCTGGGTATATTTTTAGGACTGGGGGGTGCTTTGGTTTTAATTCTTTTTAGTCTGAAGGAGCAACCCAATGCCCCAAATATTCCGTTCGGTAACTTACTGTTTATAGTGAATGCAACCTCCTATTCTATCTATCTGATTTTAGTAAAACCTTTAGTGCCAAAATATAGCGCGATTACTTTGATGAAGTTCCTCTTTCTATTTGCATTTTTAATAAATCTACCGATTGGAATTTCAGAATTTACCCAAGTGCAATGGAACTCACTTCCCATTGATGCTATTTGGAAACTAGGCTTTGTGGTTCTCTGTACAACAGTTATGACGTATCTTCTGAATATTTACGCTTTAAAACAATTAAGCCCATCCACTATTGGCGCATTTATATATTTGCAGCCCGTAATTGCGGTAATTTTTGCAGTAATAGTTGGCGTAGATAGCTTAACGCCTTTGCGAATAGGCGCAGCAACCTTGATATTTTTAGGCGTTTATCTTTCCACGATAAAACGTGTGCACCGATATACTGATTAAAGATCTTTAGGCCGCTGGCTATGCTTTCGGGTGTTTTCTTTAGTAAGAATTCTGAAGTCATCCGTTTTTTCCAATGCGTTGAATTTATCATAAAATTCCTTCGGAAGGCCTACCAGTTTTCGTTCTTTCAAATCAATCCAACCCCCCATCATTTCGCAGCGGGCATAGTTTTTTCCGTTTTCATCATAAAAATTGTGGAGAAATTCAAAATACCTTCCGTCTTCAGACAAGCCTTTTAATTGGAGTGAAACCGTAACAGGCGTTCCCGGAAAAATTTCCCGGAAATAGTACATATGCTCATAAAAAGCCACTGCGCCAAGATTTTGTTTTGATAGGTTAGTCAGGTCCAACCCGCTTTCCATAAAAAAACTCATTCGGGTATGGCTCATATAATCTATATAGGCGCTGTTGCGCACATGCCGGTTGGCATCCACATCACTCCAGCGTATTTCAAATTGTTTTGTGTACATCTTCAAATTTTTCTACAAATTTAAAGTACTTTTGTTATGCAAGCATAGTAAATATGTTTAGTTTCTGTTAAAATTCTATTTAGAAAATGTCGCTCATTAAAAGCAATTATAAACCTACATTCCCTTTTAAAAACGGACACTTCTCCACTATTTATTCCGCCAAACTTCGTCCTTCGCCACGTTTAATCCAAGAGCGCGAACGCATACAATTGTTCGATGGCGATTTTATGGACATCGATTGGTCTTTTGCTAAAAAGCCTTCACAAAAAGTAACAATCCTGCTTCACGGTTTGGAAGGAAACGCCCAGCGAACCTATATGAAAGGTCAGGCTAGGATTTTAAACCAAAATGGCTGGGATGCCGCTGCCGTAAATTTCAGGGGCTGTAGCGGGGAGGCAAATATTTCCTATCAATCATACAACGCAGGAAAAACAGACGATTTGGAAGCGGTTATCAATTCGATTCTTAAAAAGGATAAATACAGTGAAATTGTTTTGGTGGGTTTCAGCCTTGGAGGAAACTTACTTTTGAAATATTTGGGCGAACGCAAATCTTTTCCGAAAGAAATTAAAAGGGCCGTCGCCATTTCAACTCCATTGAGTTTGAAAGGTTCTTTGGAATCCCTGAATGATTTTTCCAATTGGGTGTATCGAAATTCCTTTCTGATAAATCTTCGGAAAAAATACAAAACCAAAATGAAGGATTTTCCTGAAAAAATGACCCCTTCAGATTATAAAAAAATTACCTCGCTATTACAATTCGACAATGTTTATACCGCACCAGCACACGGATTTAAAGATGCTTTTGACTATTACGAAAAGAATAGCAGCCTACAATTTCTTCCGAATATTGAAATTCCAGTCTATATTTTGAATGCCGAAAACGACAGTTTCCTTTCTTCAGATTGTTATCCAATAGCATTGGCTTCAAAAATGAAAAACCTCTATCTAGAAATACCAAAATATGGTGGTCATGTGGGTTATCATCAAACCAATAAATTGTATTACAGTGAAGAACGAGTTGTGCAATTTTTTAAAGAATAATTTCCTTTTAAAACCCGCCCGCCTCACACTACTACCTCCCGCCTAATTTTCTTACCTTTGCCCTTCAATAAAACAGGAATATGATCCAATCCATGACGGGCTACGGCAAAGAAGTTGTTCAGTTGCCATCCAAAACCATTACCATTGAAATTAAATCACTAAACAGTAAAGGGCTAGACCTTAACACTCGCGTTCCATCTACCTATCGTGAAAAAGAACTCGAAATTCGCGATTTGTTGGCAAAATCATTACAACGGGGAAAAGTGGATTTTTCACTTTACATTGAAGTTACGGGCGAAGAAGTTACAACCAAACTAAACGAAAGCGTTGTAAAACAATACATAAAACAGCTGGCAAATGTTGTAAATGCCGATCCAGTGGAGCTTTTAAAAATGGCGGTACGTATGCCCGATGCCTTAAAAACCGAACGTGAAGAAATTGACGAAAAAGAATATGAAGCAATTTTAAACGGAATCGATAAAGCGCTGGAAGCCATTAATAAATACAGAACAGACGAAGGTTTAGTATTAGAAAACGACTTTTGGGAACGAGCTAAAACCATTTCAAAATTATTAGAAGACGTAATTGCTATAGATCCCGAACGCGTAGATGCGGTAAAAGAAAGACTTCGAAAAGCAGTTTCAGATTTAAAAGAAAAGGTAGACGAGAACCGTTTTGAGCAGGAATTGATCTATTACCTTGAAAAATACGATATTACCGAAGAAAAGGTTCGTCTTAAGAACCACTTGGAATATTTTGAAGAAGCATTAAAATCACACGATTCCAATGGTAAAAAACTGGGTTTCATAACACAGGAAATAGGTCGTGAAATCAATACCATTGGCAGCAAAGCAAATTATGCACCGATGCAACAAGTAGTTGTACAAATGAAGGATGAGCTTGAAAAAATTAAGGAACAAGCCCTAAATGTTTTATAGATGGAAGGAGGAAAATTGATAGTGTTTTCGGCGCCTTCCGGAAGTGGAAAAACAACCATTGTACAGCATTTGTTGAAACAAGAAGACTTGAATTTAGAATTTTCCGTTTCCTGCACTTCTCGGGAAGCACGCGGTGATGAAAAGCATGGCGAGAATTACTATTTCATTTCCTTGAAAGATTTTAAGCAACACATAAAAAACGATGATTTTTTAGAATGGGAAGAAGTGTATCGCGACAATTTTTACGGTACTTTAAAAAGTGAAGTAGAACGCATTTGGAGCCACGGAAAAAACGTGATTTTCGACATTGACGTTGTTGGCGGACTTCGGATAAAGAAGAAATATCCCGAAAAAACTTTAGCTGTTTTTGTAAAACCCCCGAGCATTGACGAGCTGAAAATTCGACTTAAAAAACGCAAGACAGAAAGCGATGAACGCATAAATATGCGCATTGCAAAAGCTTCGGTGGAGCTGGCAACAGCACCGCAGTTTGATTACATTATCAAAAACCACGATTTGGAAACCGCTTTAAACGAAGCACACGATTTGGTGGAAGGTTTTATAAAAGAATAAAAAATCAGCATTTAAAATTTGAAATCTTCAAAAAAAATAGGACTCTATTTCGGCACCTTCAACCCCATTCACGTTGGGCACTTGATTATTGCCAACCACATGGTGGAGTTCAGCGATTTGGATGAAGTTTGGTTTGTGGTTACCCCACACAATCCGCTAAAGAAGAAAAAAACACTTTTGGAAGACCATCATCGGCTTGCAATGGTTCGCATTGCTTTGGAAAACTATCCAAAATTGCAAGCAACTAATGTGGAATTTGATCTTCCACAACCCAATTATACTGTGAATACCTTGGCATATTTGGAAGAAAAATATGCTGAAAAGCATTTTTGTTTGATTATGGGCGAGGACAATTTGAAAAGTTTTCAGAAGTGGAAAAACTATGATGTAATTCTTGAGCGATACTCAATTTATATTTATCCAAGAATTTCAGAAGGAACTGTGGAAACGCAATTTGACAATCACGAAAAGATAAAAAAGATTGACGCCCCAATTATTGAGCTTTCATCAACTTTTATTCGAAAAGGTATAAAAGCAGATAAAAACATTCGGCCTATGCTTTCAGCTGAAGTTTGGGAATATTTGGATGAGATGAATTTTTACAAATAAAAAACCGCCCCACCAAATTAACACTTGGGGAGCGGCCTCAACTAAATAACCAACCAAAATCATTGAAACTACATCCGTATTGATCTAAAATTTCATCTCAATAATCAAAGGCCATAACGCCAAAAAATATATAAACATTGTACAACCACTCTTAAGCTACTGTTAAATCTTTCAGTAAGATTAGAATTGTGTACTTTTGAAATGCCCATAAAATATTAACAAAATAGAAGAAGATGTATAATCTGGGCATTCAATCTACCAAGCTATCAAATATTATAATTAAATTAAATGTCTGAAAAACCAAAATTTGCGGTCATCGGCGGCGGAAGCTGGGCCACGGCAATTGTAAAAATGCTCTGCGAAAATCTTGACCAAGTGGGTTGGTATATGCGCAGTAAATCTTCTGTAGATTTTATAAAGAAGCACAGCCACAATCCCAACTATTTAAGTTCGGTGGAATTCAATTTAAAGCAATTAAAACTCAGCAATGATATAAATGAAACCATCTCCAATGCTGACTGTCTTATTTTCGCAATTCCTTCAGCATTTCTTCATCAAGAGCTTGAAAAATTGACGGTTTCTTTGGAAGACAAAATTGTTTTTTCAGCCATTAAAGGAATTGTTCCCGAAACCAGCCTGATTGTTGGCGACCATTTCAATACCCATTATAAAGTGCCTTTCAATAACATTGGCGTTATTTCTGGTCCCTGCCATGCAGAAGAAGTAGCATTGGAAAGGCTTTCCTATCTTACTATTGCAAGTGCAGATGACGAAAAAGCAAAAATCGTTGCAAATGTTTTGAGCAGCGATTACATAAAATGTACCACCAGTGATGATGTTTTAGGGACAGAATATGCTGCAATGCTAAAAAACATTTACGCCATTGCAGCGGGAATTGCGCACGGTCTTGGTTATGGCGACAATTTTCAAAGCGTTTTGATGAGCAATGCCATTCGCGAGATGAAGAAATACGTGAAAAAAGTTCATAAAATGAAACGCGATATCAATGATTCTGCTTATTTGGGCGATTTGTTGGTTACAGGTTATTCCGTTTTTAGCCGAAACCGTTTATTCGGAACAATGATAGGGAAAGGCTACACAGTAAAAAGCGCCCAACTGGAAATGAGTATGATTGCTGAAGGTTATTACGCTACCAAAAGTGCTTATAATCTCAACCAGCAAAAGGGAAAGAAAAAAGCAAAAACCCCAATAATTGATAGTGTTTACGAAATTCTATACGAAAATAAAGACCCCAGAAAAACTTTTAAAAAATTGACTGATAAGTTAGATTAAAAAGAAAAGCCCCGTTAATTAACGGGGCTTTTCTTTTTATTTCTAAATTTTTTGCGGCAATTCTTCAAAACCCATATTGAAGATGGTAAATCCAAAAATATCGGCATATTGCTCAATGGTTTTGCTCACGGGAGTTCCTGCTCCATGGCCAGCATCAGTTTCAATTCGGATTAAAACGGGATTGTTTCCAGCTTGCTTGGCCTGAAGTTCGGCGGCAAATTTAAAACTATGCGCGGGTACAACCCTATCATCGTGATCGCCAGTGGTAATTAAAGTTGCGGGGTATGAAACGCCTTCTTTCACATTGTGTAATGGTGAATACCCTTTTAAATATTCAAACATTGCCTTACTGTCTTCCAAAGTTCCATAGTCATAAGCCCAACCCGCTCCAGCGGTGAAGGTGTGGTAACGCAACATATCCAAAACGCCCACTGCGGGAAGCGCTACTTTCATCAAATCGGGTCGTTGGGTCATTGTGGCGCCAACAAGCAAACCTCCATTAGAACCTCCGCGAATGGCCAAATAATCGTGTGATGTATAATTGTTTTTGATTAAATATTCAGCAGCAGCTATAAAGTCGTCAAACACGTTTTGTTTATTCATCTGTGTTCCGGCATTGTGCCATTTTTCTCCATATTCACCACCACCGCGCAAGTTTGGTACTGCATAAATACCACCTTGTTCCATCCAAACCGCGTTGGTAATACTAAAACTTGGAGTAAGGCTAATGTTGAACCCACCATACCCATAAAGGATCGTTGGGTTTTTACCGTCCATTTTAAGTCCCTTTTTATGAGTAATAATCATCGGGATTTTTGTTCCATCTTTTGAAGAGTAGAAAATCTGGTGGCTTTCATAATTCTCTGGATTGAAATCTATTTTAGGTTTGATAAATAATTCAGAAGTACCTTTTGCAATGTCATATTTATAAATACTTCCAGGTGTTACATAATTAGTAAAGGAATAATAAAGCTCCTTCTCTTCCTTCTTTGTTCCAAAACCACCTGCAGAGCCTACCCCTGGAAGTTTAATTTCGCGAATGAGTTTACCGTCATAATCATATTGCATCACCTTCGAAATAGCGTCTACCATATATTTCGCAAAAATGTACCCACCCCCTGTGCTGGGCAAAAGTACATTTTCCGTTTCAGGAAGAAAATCTTTCCAATTATCGGGAGTTGGATTTGAAGCATCGACGGTCACAATTTTACGATTGGGTGCATTTCTGTTGGTTACGATATAAAGTTTGGAATCCACATTTTCTAGCACAAAAGTATCAGAATCTGTGTTGTCCAAAATGGCAACAAATTTTGAATCGGGCTTGGTTAAATCTTTTATAAACAGTTTATTTCCAGTGGTGGAAGTACTCGCCCTGATTATTAAATAATTATTGTCCTCGGTTACATTTGCACCAATATAGCGGTGTTTCTCTTCCGGTGTTGCACCAAAAATAACTTTATCATCACTTTGATGGGTTCCCATTTTATGGTAATAAACTTTGTGCTGATCAGTTTTTGCGGAAAGCTCGCTGCCCTTTGGCTTATCATAACTGGAATAGTAAAACCCTTCTTCGCCTTTCCAAGAAAGACCGCTGAATTTAATATCTCTAAGTGTATCGCCTACCAACTTTTTTGTTTCAGTATTCATCACGAGAACCTTGCGCCAGTCGCTACCGCCTTCTGAAATACTATAGGCCAGTTTGCTGCCGTCTTTGGAAAAACTTGTTTCTCCCAACGAAATGGTACCATCCTCTTTAAATGTATTTGGATCTAAAAACACTTCAGCTGTTTTTGGATCTTCTCCAGTTTTATAACAGTAAATAGCATATTGGTTTTGCAGTCCGTCGTTTTTATAGAAATAGGTATAATTTCCTTCGTGGAAAGGCGCACTAACTTTTTCATAATTCCAAAGATTGGAAAGACGATTTTTTAAATCCTCGCGGAAAGGGATTTTTTCCAAATAACCAAATGTTACTTTATTTTCGGCTTTTACCCAAGCTGCTGTTTCTGCACTTCGATCATCTTCAAGCCAGCGATATGGATCTTTCACTTCAACACCAAAATAGGTGTCCACGGTGTTTGTTTTTTCGGTTTGTGGATAGGTCACTGGAATTATTTCTTTTTTAGACTGTGCATTCCCACTAAACATATAAAGCACCACGATTACAGAAACGATTAAAAATTTCATGGATTTTAAATTTTAGGAATTGTAAATGTACTGTTTTTCCCTTTAAACAAAATATGGTGCAATAGAAAAAGGCTTCCTTTTTGGAAGCCTTTAATTTAATAGAAATATTCATTTTTCAATGAAATAACGGTCTGTAAACTTTCCAGTGCTTATATATTAATATGGTGTTCAAAACCAATACCACCAAAGCCAAAATAAGGCCCGGAGTATCCATAAATAGATGGAATAGCAAAATATTTAACGTAATGGGCGCCAATAAAAGCAACGCAAATGAAACCCATTTATTAAACAACAACAGCAAACCTATAAAGATTTCAAAAGTTCCAACAACTTTTAGAATGTAGCCTGAGTTGCTGAGTGAGTCAATAAAAATAGCCGCATCTCCTGTATAGATATGTGTTGGCATAAAATTGAAATTAATCAGCTTGCTAAGTCCAAAAAAGAGTAATCCCAAGCCTAAAATGATTCTCAGGATTTTAGTAAAAGTTGAATTCATAGGCTTTACGTTTAAGGGTTAATCCTTAAAGATACAGAAAAATAAAAAACGCACCTTCATTGAAAGTGCGTTTTTTTAACAAAATTTTAAAAGTATTGCTCTTTTTTGTCTTAAAAATCTAAATCAACTTGTTGTTTACCAAATATTCTGCGATTTGAACGGCATTGGTTGCAGCACCTTTCCTGAGGTTATCGCTCACTATCCACATATTCAATGTATTGGGTTGCGTTTCATCACGACGAATTCTTCCAACAAAAACATCGTCTTTATCGTGTGCATAAATTGGCATAGGATAGGTATTGGTGTCTGGGTTGTCTTGAACTATTATCCCTGGGGTTTCGTGCAGTATTTTTCGAATATCACTCAGTTCAAAATCATTCTCAAACTGTACATTTACAGACTCGCTATGTCCTCCAGCTGTTGGAATTCTTACTGCAGTAGCAGTAACTGAAAACGTACGATCATCCAATATTTTTTGAGGCTCACGTGCCAATTTCATTTCTTCTTTGGTATATCCGTTCTCTTCAAAAACATCACAATGTGGTAATGCATTTTTATGAATTGGGTAGGGATAGGCCATTTCGCCTTTTATACCAGCCATTTCGTTCTCCATTTGTTGAACGGCCTTTATACCAGTTCCGGAAACAGATTGATAGGTTGAAACCACAACCCTTTTCATTTTATATTTTTTGTGAAGTGGCGCCAAAGCCATAACTAATTGAATGGTGGAGCAATTCGGATTAGCGATTATTTTATCGTCTTTGGTCAACAAATGAGCATTAATTTCGGGAACGATCAGTTTTTTATCGGCTTCCATGCGCCACGCAGAAGAGTTGTCTATTACCGTTGTTCCAACCTCAGCAAATTTTGGCGCCCATTCTATAGATGTGCTTCCGCCAGCTGAAAAAATAGCAATATGTGGTTTTGCAGCAACTGCTTCCTTCAAGCCAATTACTTTATGGGGTTCCCCTTTATAGGAAATTTCTTTTCCAACAGATTTTTCCGAAGCTACCAAAAGCAGTTCGTCAATAGGGAAGTTTCGTTCCTTCAGTACTTTCAACATTACTTCGCCAACCATTCCGGTGGCGCCAACCAAAGCTAATTTCATATGTTTTTCCCGCGCAGGCGGGAATCTTTTTAATTAATACCTATTTGTTTGCAAAAGTAGTTTATAGCAAGTTATTTTTTCTGAATAAAAAGAAAAAAAAGAACCCTCCTTCGCGTAAAGCTTCAGAGGGTTTAAGGTTAAAAATATGTAATGCAGCGGTGGCTGTAAATTATTTTTTTCTAAGCTCGTCGCGGATTTCTTTTAATAAATCCACTTCTGATGGTCCTGGGTCTGGTGCAGGAGCTGCTTCTTTCTTGGCCCTTACTTTGGCGTATCCTTTTACAATCAAGAACAAAACAAAACCCACAATTACAAGATTAATGAGTGTATTGATCCATTTTCCCCACATTATAGCATTTTCAGGCTTAGTAACTTCACCATCAGGTCCTACTATAGCAGGATCCAACACATATTTAAGGTCGGCAAAATCCATTCCGCCGGTAAAATGCCCGACAATTGGCATAATCATATCATTTGTAAATCCTGTAACAACAAGCCCGACAGCTCCTGCTAGAATTACCGCAACGGTTAAGTCTACCACGTTGCCGGTCATAATAAAACCCCTGAATTCTTTTAACATGTTGATTGGTTTTTAGGAGTTAAGAGCCACTAATTTAATTAAAAAGAATTCATTTTTTTATAATTTTTCCAAATAGGGATCAATTCCTACAAATAACCCTTTTTACTCTTTGCGAAACAGCCGTTATCAATTCATAGGAAATGGAATTGATGGCGGCAGATAATTCTTCTGCAGTGGCAGAAGGACCAAAAACAATGACTTCGTCCCCTTCTTCGCAATCAATATCGGTAACATCAACCATAATCATATCCATACAAACGTTGCCTAGAATGTGAGCTTTTTCACCATTGATAATCACCCAACCTTTACCATTTCCATAGGAACGTGGAATTCCATCAGCGTGACCAATAGCAAGCGTGGCAGAAAGCGTAGTTTTTTCAGCAATAAAAGCTCGATTGTAACCCACGCTTTCGCCTTTTTCAACTTTGTGAATTTGTGTTATAATGGTTTTTAAAGTGCCAACAGGCTTCAAGTGTTTGTTTTCTTCTGGATCATTGCCGAAGCCGTAAAGGCCAATTCCCGTGCGAACCATATCAAAATAGGCTTCGGGATAATTTATAATTCCAGATGTATTTGCGCAATGAAGTAGTGGTTTGTAATCAAGTTTGGAAATCAACACTTCTGAAATTTTCTTGAAACTTTTAATCTGCTTTAAAGTGAATTCTTTTTCCTTCAAATCTTCACTCGCAGCAAGATGCGAAAAAGCCGATTTCACTTTTACACTTTCAGTTTTTGAAAGTATTTCAACAATATAGGGAACATCACTTTCAACAAAACCCAAACGGTTCATGCCTGTATTGAACTTTAAATGAATAGGGTAATTAATTTGCTTTTTTTCTTCCGCGAAAGTGATAAACTCTTCCAGCATTTTCCAGGAATAGATACTCGGTTCCATACAGCGGTTCAAGATTACTTCAAAATGAATGGGAAGCGGATGCAGCACTAAAATTGGGGTTTCAATCTTTGCATTTCTGAGTGTTTCCCCCTCATTGGCATAGGCAACAGCAAAATAATCCACGCCTAATTCCACAAGTTCTTTCGCAATAACCACAGAATCACTTCCATAACCAAAAGCTTTTACAACGGCTAAAACTTTGGTTTCGGGTTTAATTTTTGAAGTAAGGTATTGGTAATTATTGTCGAGTGCGTTAAGATCTATCTCTAATATGGTTTCTTTGGCTTTGGGCATATTATGCTTGTTTTCCAGTTTTTTCAGAAGATTTGTTTTTATTAATTTCTTCGGCATCTTTCACTTCCAGTTTTACTACTTTGTCTCGAAGCTGTGCCTTAAAAAAAGCTGCACGGCTCAAGGGTTCATATTCCTCAGTTTCGCCAAGCAAAACAAGTGCTTCACTTTTCGCTTTTCGGTAGCTGTAGTTGGCAAGATTTCCGGTACGGGTACAGATGGCGTGTACTTTGGTAACATATTCAGCAGTTGCCATTAAAGCGGGCATCGGTCCGAATGGGTTTCCTTTGTAATCCATATCAAGCCCTGCAACAATTACTCGAACGCCCCGGTTCGCTAGGTCGTTGCACACTTTTACGATTTCATCATCAAAAAATTGTGCCTCGTCAATTCCTACTACATCACAATTGTCTGCCAAAATTGGGATGTTGGCCGCTGCGGGAACAGGCGTGGAGCGAATCTGGTTACTGTCGTGGCTCATTACAGCATCTTCCGCATAGCGCGTGTCTATAGAAGGTGTAAAAATCTCTACTTTTTGACGGGCAAATTGGGCACGTTTCAATCTCCGGATGAGTTCTTCGGTCTTTCCTGAAAACATAGAGCCGCAGATTACTTCAATCCAGCCAAATTGTTCTTTCTGATTTACGGTATTTTCAAGAAACATAGTTTAATTTTACGCGAAACATTCAGCATCAATAGTATTTCCAAAAGAATTTTCAACTTGAAGATTGCTTGAAATCAATATAAAGTTATAGATTTAAACAAGAAAACAAAAATAGTTGACGTTTACATAAAGGATGCGTAAATTTATAAAAACAAAATAGAAATTCAGTTTAATTTAAAAAGATATGAAGAAGAAAATCCGCGAGCAGTTAATAGCGCTGGCAAAGCAATTGATTGATGAAGAAAAAAACTTTAAAACCGCTTCCTTAAAGAGGTTGGTGAGCGAATTGTATGAAAAATTGGCCATTCTTGAATATCTTGAAAATCAACTTGGAGATGATTCCCAAGAGCCTATTTTAGAGTCTTTAGACTCTAAAAGTTTTCGGGAGGAAAATTGGTTTACGGAGCCCGAACCTGTGCCACAGCCCGATCACAAGGAAGATCTTATTGAGCCCTTGATGGAAAAAATAAAAGACATAGTGGCCCAAATGCCTGAAGAAAGCGAACGCATTGACGAGCTACTAGACGATATGCTTCCTAAAAACCAAGAAACAACTTCCCCCGAGATTGAAGAAAAATCATCTGTAAAATACACCAAAAACGATTTGGAGGAATTTGCTTCAAATTATCAACAAATGCCCGAGTTCGAAAGAAAAACGATGGAGCTTTTCCCAAAATCCATTGAAGGAAAAGAGGCCAGCAAAACAATGACCGAATCACGCGCAAGATCTTTGAATGATTCAATAAACAAAGGATTGAACATTGGTCTAAACGACCGCTTGGCATTCATAAAACATCTTTTTGAAGGGCAGGCCGAAGATTATACCCGCGTGCTTTCACAAATAAACACAATGGAAAACTACGAAGAAGCACAAAGTTTTATAAAGGGCAAAGTGAAGCCAGATTATAACTATTGGCTAAACAAAGAAGAATATTCCGAGCGGTTTATGAATATCATTGAAAAACGTTTTAATTAAAAGCTAGCGCATCTCCTTATGGGAAAACTCTATTTAGTGCCAACGCCCATCGGCAACCTAAAAGATATCACCTTTCGCGCTATAGAAGTACTGAAAGATGTAAACCTAATTCTAGCCGAAGACACCCGAAACAGCGGAAAACTTCTGAAGCATTTTGAAATCGGTACTCAAATGCATTCCCACCACATGCACAATGAGCATAAAACAGTGGAAGGCATTGTAAAACGAATCCAAAATGGCGAAAACATAGCTCTAATAAGCGATGCCGGAACTCCAGCCATAAGTGATCCCGGATTTTTATTGACCCGCGCCTGTGTGGAAGCTGGGATTGAAGTAGACTGCCTTCCCGGCGCTACTGCTTTCGTTCCCGCATTAGTAAACAGTGGTTTCCCGAATGACAAATTTGTTTTTGAAGGTTTTCTACCCGTAAAAAAAGGACGGCAAACACGACTCGAACTTTTGGCCGAAGAAACTCGCACAGTCATTTTTTATGAATCACCACACAAGCTGCTGAAAACACTCGCCCAGTTTGTTGAATATTTTGGCGCTGAAAGACAAATTTCCGTTTCTCGCGAATTGACAAAATTGCACGAAGAAACCATTCGCGGCAGTGCTGAAGAAGTATTGAAACATTTTGAAAATAAACTGCCAAAGGGAGAGATTGTCGTGGTTGTTTCGGGGAAGAAATAAGAATTCCTCTTTTGAAAAAAAATCAGAAATCAAAAATCTCCAATCGTTAATCTAAATTCAAATATGTTTCCCCTTATTCCACCCATGCTTCCCAAGATATTGCTCCCCGCTTTCCACAGCTCCCTCTTCAATAGAAGTTCCCATAGAATCATTCCAACGGTTTAAATAGCCAAAAAGCGAAATTACCCCAAGCATTTCCACAATTTCACCTTCATTCCAATATTTGTAAAGTCGTTCCTTAATTTCATCATCCACTGCATTTGGTACTTGGCTGGCAGCCAAAGAAAAGTCGAGTGCAGCTCGCTCAGCTTCCGAAAAAGCGGGATGGCTCCTATACTCCCAAATATTGTCCAATTGTTCTTGTTCGGCCCCGTATCGTTCTGCAGCGCGAATGGCGTGCGCTTGGCAATAGCGGCAACCTGTGGCGTTGCTACTCACCCAAGCAATCATTCTTTTTAAAGCTGAAGTAACCCGACCCTCATTCGCCATTACGGCTTTGTTGAGGTTGATAAACGCTTTGCTAATTGCTGGACGGTGCTGCATTGTGAGTACACTGTTTGGGCAAAAGCCAAGCGTTTCATTGAAAAATTTAGCCAATTTTTTTGTTTCGGCGTCGTGGTTTGATGAAAGTGGAGTTACTAATGGCATAGTTAAAATCGTTTGAAGTCCGAAAATACAAAATGACATTCGCTATTTCCAAATTCACGAGAGAAATAAGACCTGCTTTAATTTTTCAGTAATCGGAAAACGCTATTTGAAGTTCTCAGAAAATAAACTCCGCTTTGGGCAGCAGAAAGATCTATTTGGGTTTGCTTATCACCTAATTCACCCGTGGAAATAATTTTTCCGGTAACATCTGTGATTTGATAAGCTTCTTTTTCAGAATAGAATTCGCGCTCAATGGTGAAAATTCCATTTGAAGGGTTTGGGTAAACGGTTATTTTTTGATTTTCGAATTCGGGAATAGATAAGGCATTGTTGTTATAGCGCACCAATATTATATCTTCCGGGCCTTCGTACCAATAACTATAGCCTAATCCCACAATTTTGCCATCAGACTGTAGGATGCTTTTTGTATCTACAAATTCAATTGACACCCCGTTAAAAGAAGAATCTAAAAACCCTCCAGAAAAATATCTTTGGATATTGGAATGACTTCCCTCAAAACAATCTGGAATACTCCGCTAGGCAGCAACCTTTGGTTTTCTTGAATCATTAATCGGGTAACGTGGGTTCCAGATATTGGAAGCATTACAGTTCCATTATTGCCAAAAGTAAGGTCTGGTGATCCCTCATTCAAATATTTCATAAAAAATGGTTGAAAGCTGGGTTGACTATTATTTATACAGCCTCCATAGCTTCCTGCGATGATTATTTTTCCCTCATTGGTAAAATCAAATCCAGCAGAACTGTAACTCATTGGAATTATGGCATCAAGTGTTTTCGATGCCACACCATTGTTTCCAAAATTAACATCCAAATAGCCCGTGGAAAGAAATTTCATTAAGAGAATATCGGCAGTGTCCGTATGGTTTCGAGTTCCCAAAACAAATAGATTGTTTTCGGCATCAGCTTTTAATTCTCGAAAAGTAAAACTTCCTCCTTCATATATTGATGTGGCAGAACCGTTCACGCCAAAAGGGATATCTAATGTTCCATCTGAAAGATAATGTGTAATTATAATTTGAGTTCCTCCAATAGTTTTAAAAAGTAGAAAAGAACCGTCACCCAAAAGCTCCATTTTTAAGTATATTTCATTGGGAATTGTTAGTATCCCATTGTTTCCAAAAGTGTTATCCAAGGTTCCATCAGTCAAATATTTAGCAACTGTAAAGTTTATGCCAGTCCTTCCGGCGGCAACTATCCTTCCGCTGTCCTCCAAAAATAAAAACTCATAAACATTGCCTCCCGAACCGTAATTTTCCAATACTTGACCGCCTGTTCCAAAGGAACTATCGAAACTACCATCTGGCATATATCTTAACAAGATTGCATAATTTAGATTAGAGTTAAGGTTTGTAGAACCAGCAACAAGCAATTTTTCATCGCTTTGTTGAACCAGGGAATATCCAAAATCCTGGCTATCACCAAAATCATTTCTTACTAATCCCCCGCTTCCAAACGAAGTATCCAAACTCCCATCCTGTGCAAAAGAAACAATTGATAAAATTCCTGCAAAAAAAAGTAAAAGTGTTTTCATAATCTTAGATTTTAAGGTTACGGGGAGAATATTCCCACAAGGTACTAAATTATCAAATATAAAAATCGGCCTTTCAGTTGTTCAAATTTTGTAATTTTACAACTCTCCCCTATAAAAATTAATAATCACAAAGAATCCATTGTTTGTATTTTTAAACTTTGGAACTTACGAAGTATATGCGCTGGACCCTAAAACCAAAACCCGATCCCAAAAAAGTAAATTCACTTTCAAAAGCTTTGAATGTGGAACCCATTATTGCGTCACTTTTGGTCCAACGCGGTGTAGAAACTTTTGAGGAAGCACAAAAATTTTTCCGCCCAAGTTTAGATGATCTTCACGATCCTTTTTTGATGATGAATATGGACAAAGCAGTCCTTCGAATTGAAAAAGCAATCGAAAACGAAGAAAATATTTTAATCTACGGCGATTATGACGTGGACGGCACCACGAGCGTGGCATTGCTTTCCTCCTATTTAAAAAGTTATTACCCAAATGTTTCAACCTACATCCCTGACCGATATGACGAAGGCTACGGCATTTCATACAAAGGAATTGATTATGCCGAGGACAATGGTTTTTCGCTGATCATCGCCTTAGACTGTGGCATAAAAGCCATTGACAAAGTTTCCTACGCTTCCGAAAAAAACATCGATTTCATCATTTGCGATCACCACCGCCCAGGGAAGGAAATTCCCGATGCTGTTGCGGTACTCGATCCAAAACGTGAAGATTGTGAATATCCTTATAAAGAACTCTGTGGCTGCGGTGTGGGTTTCAAACTAATTCAAGCCTTAGCCGAAAAAAGAGGATTACAAATTGAAGACTTATTGCTTTACTTAGATCTAGTTGCAACTGCAATTGCTGCAGATATTGTTCCAATCACGGGCGAAAACAGAATTCTTGCACATTACGGACTGAAAGTTATAAATAGCAATCCGCGGACAGGAATTCAGGCAATTTTAAAGCAAGTGAAAAAAGAAATCCTCACCATTACCGATGTGGTTTTCATCATCGCCCCGCGAATCAATGCTGCAGGAAGAATGAAACACGGAAACCATGCCGTTACCTTACTCACAGAAACCGATTTTGAAAAAGCTGAAATATTCGCCGCTGAAATTGAAAACTTCAACACAGACCGCAGGGAAGCAGACAAACAAATTACGGAAGAAGCGCTTCAGCAAATAATTCAAAATAAAGAGGAAGAACGAAAGACAACTGTAGTCTATCAAGAAAACTGGCACAAAGGGGTTATCGGAATCGTGGCTTCCCGATTAACCGAAACCTATTATCGCCCAACTTTGGTGTTTACAAAAAGTGGTGAAAAACTTGCTGCTTCCGCTCGATCTGTAAAAGGATTTGATGTTTACAACGCCTTGGAAAGTTGTTCGGAGCATATTGAACAATTTGGTGGGCATATGTATGCTGCAGGTTTAACGCTATTCGAAAAAGATTTCGAAAATTTCAAAAATGAATTTGAACGCGTCGTTTCCGAAACCATCGAGCCGCATTTGCTTACCCCAGAAATTAGAATTGATGCCGAAATAAATTTGGAAGAAATAACCCCGAAATTCTTTCGAATATTAAAACAATTCGCGCCGTTCGGTCCTGGGAATATGACGCCTACATTTATGACGCAAAACCTAAAAGACACTGGCTGGGGGAAATGTGTGGGTGAGGACAAAACACATCTGCGTGTTGTTGTGAAGCAAGGAGATTCCAATCAATTTACGGGAATTGGTTTCGGTATGGCTGAGAAAAGTGATATCGCTTGCAACGGAAAACCTTTTAAAGCAGCGTATTGTATTGATGAAAATGAATGGCAGGGAAATGTGAGCTTACAGCTTCGGTTGAAAGATATTATGGAGTAAACGTTTTCAATTCAAACACTTCGCCATCAAAAACACCATAAGTGTAATTGTTTATCCAATCGCCCAAATTATAATAAGTTGAATTCTCACCTACTTTAATTTCCATTGGCAAATGACGATGCCCAAACACAAAGTAATCAAAATGCTTGCTTTCCAGTTTCCGTTTTGAATATTGAGCAAGCCATTCTTGGTCTTCCCCCAAAAACTCTTTGTCTTCGTCTCCTGAAATTAATTTGTTTTTTACCGAAAGGTGCTGTGCTATGCGCACACCAATATCTGGATGTAACCAGCGGAAAAGCCATTTTGAAAACGGATTTATGAAAACCTTCTTCATCCGTTTATAACCTTTATCACCAGGACCCTTTCCATCGCCGTGACCGATGAAGAAATGCTTGTTGTTGAATACAAACTCTTTTGGGTCGTGATATACAGGAATGTTTAGTTCCTTTTCAAAATAATCATGCATCCACAGATCGTGATTCCCTACAAAAAAATGGATTTGGATCCCGCTATCGCGAAGTTCAGCCAGCTTTCCTAAAACGCGCACAAAGCCTTTTGGCACCACAGTTCTATATTCGAACCAAAAATCGAAAAGGTCACCGAGCAGAAAAATAACTTCCGCATCGTGTTTAATGCTATCCAGCCATTTCACAAAAAATTTTTCGCGCGGTAAGCTTTCGGCAAGCGTGGGCGCGCCAAGATGGTTGTCGCTAGAAAAGTATATTTTTTTGCCTTGCGTGATTTGCATATTCAAAGATAGGAAAGTGATTCGGTTTAATTATCCCCAGCATACCATTCAGCATAACTAGTGTCGGTTTCCTGCAGTTTTAGGGAATGAAGCTGAATGTTTTTAGGCAAGCGGTTCTTTATTTTTTCAGAAAAATCAATTACCATCATTTCACTGGTTGGTTGATAATCTACCAAAAGTACACTGTGGCCGCGATCGCTTAGTTCTTTTGCCAATTCAACATGTGGCGTGTTTTTGTTGAAAACGGTGGAATGATCAAAAACATCTACAATTTCTTCTTTCACTATTTTTTTTAGATCACCAAAATCTATAACCATCCCAAATTTTACGTTTTTATTATCTTCAATTGGGGCACCAATTACGGTTACAGAAAGCTTGTAACTGTGCCCGTGAACATTTCTACATTTACCGTCGTAGCCGTAAAGCGCGTGACCTGTTTCAAAAGAAAAAATTTTGGTAATTCGTATTGCTTGCATTGCTTTACTTTAGGCTTCAAAGATACTGTTTTTGAAAGGAAAATTATTTTCTGAAAACCTATAGATTTCTAGCCTATATTTGCCCACTTTTTTAAAGAGAAGAAAATGACCGAAGAACTTTTTGAACAACTAGAATTTATTGAAAATCCGCTGTTTGAAAACATTATTAACAACTTGCTTCAGCAGCAATACAGTATTGTGAACAATTTTTTTTCTTCGGAGGAAGTTGCCATTTTACGCAATTCACTACTTGCAAAATATGATGCTGACCGGTTTAAAAAATCGGCAATTGGCAATCGTACCAATGAAGAAATAGATAAAACCATTCGCGGCGATTTTATTCTTTGGATGGACGAAAAAAGCGCCAATGAAGCTGAGTTGCTTTTCTTCAAAAAAATAAATGAGCTTGTAAATTATTTAAATAAAACCTGCTTTCTAGGAATTCTTCATAAAGAGTTTCACTACGCCGTTTATCCCACGGGCACTTTTTACAAGCGTCATTTAGACACTTTTCAAAATGACGATCGCCGAAAACTTTCCATTGTTTGCTATTTGAATGAAGACAATTGGCTTCGCGAAAATGGCGGTGAATTAACCATTTATACTGAAAAAGAGGCGTTGGATATTTTACCGCTTCCAGGTCGGGTAGTTATTTTTGAGAGCCAGATTTTGGAACATGAAGTGAAAGTGGTGAAAGCCTCAGAGCGCATGAGCATTACTGGCTGGTTGAAAACGCGTTGATTATTTCTTTTTAATTTTATTGTAAACAACAACGGCAATTACCAAAATAGCAAGTATCAAAAAAAGGCCAGGACCGCCGATAAATTTAAGAATATCCATTACTTACGATTTTTAGTAAATGTTTTTAATTTTCTATCAGCGGAATATATTTTCTTCGAAATTTAATCAGCAACGCAACAGCTCGGTAAGCCACCCAAACAATAAGCGCAGCCCAAATTCCAATCAAGCCCCAATGCATATATTTTGAAAAATAAAGCACAGGGATAAAACCGAAAATGGTTGCTCCCAAAAGTACATTTCGCAAAAAACTCATTTCGCCTAAGCCTTTAAAAATAGAGTCTAATGTAAAAGCTAAAGCATTAAACGGCAAACAAATAAGCACCATAAAAAACATACCATAGAAGATAGAAAGTACTTTTTCGTCTTTGTTGAAAAGAAGACCTAGCGGTTCATAAAGCATCAACCCAATCAAAACCAGCAATGTGGCGACGCCCAAATTATAGAGATTTACTTTTTTTGTGAGTTTCCAAAGTGAGCCGTAGTTGCGTTCCCCTAGAAGTTTGCCTCCGAGAATATTTCCGGCAGCTCCAAAGCCATCAATAAAAAAAGCGGTGAAAATCCAAATGTTGAAGGCGATAGTATGTGCAGCAATATATTCCTTTCCCAAATCGGCAGCTTCACGTGTGGCCAAGATTAATGCAGTATTCAATGCCACAGAACGCAAAAACAGATTGAAACTCATATTGACCAATCGTTTAATTTCGGGATGCAACGGAAATTTCAATTTTAAAGAAATATCGGTTTTCTTCAAAAGAAAAAATAAAGCAATCAATGCCATTACAGCTTGCGAAATAAGGCTTGCCCAAGCTGCCCCTTTTATTCCCAATGGGGAAATATAGCCATCAATGCCATAAACCAAAGCGAAATCCAGCCCAATGTTTAGTGCTGCGCCAATAGCCGCAATAATCATCGGCCAAAATGTATTTTGAAGTCCCCGAAACAATCCAAAAACTGCAAAAGTGAAAAGCGTAAGCGGAAAACCCCAAACGCGAATGTTGTAATAATCGATGCTCAAGGAAAGTATCATCCCATCAGCATTAAGCAGTTTAAAGATTTCTTCTACAAAAAAATAGGTAGAAAACAACACGATTATGCTGAGTGCAATGTTGAAATAAATGGCTTGTGCGGGAAAATTTTGCAAGTCTTTGAGTTTTCCAGCACCTAAATTCTGCGATACGATTGCTGTAATGGCACTTCGGGTCTGGGCCAAAATCCAAATCAAAGCTGAAAGAAATGAACCAACAATTCCGACAGCGGCAAGCGATTCAATTCCAAATTCCTTTATATTTCCAACAACTGCAGCATCGGTTGCGGATAGCACCGGTTCTGCAATTCCAGAAATAATAGCTGGAATGGCGAGTTGTTGGATTCGTTTAAAAGAAATGTCGGTTTGTAGCATTTTGGAAAAAGCAAAACTACGGAAAAAGACAAAAGTCAATGGATTGGTTTGTCCTTAAATATTTAAAATTTATTTGAATTGTTAAAGAAGTGAGGGTTGAATGATTTTAAAAGTTAATCTTGCTTTCAATTAAAGAAGAAGTTTTAGACTATGAAAAATATTTTGGTTCCCATTGGGTCTTCAGAAAATTTAGTAAGTAACCTCCAGTATACCATTGATTTAGCTAAAGATATACATGCTAATGTTTATGTGGTTTCTGTTTTTCAAGTACTTTCAAAAGTAGGTGGGCTTTCAAAAGTTAATACCATTTTAAAGGAAGAATCTGAATACCGTTTGGATAAAGTACTTTCACTTGTAGATAAAAAGGGAGTTCAAGTAATTGCGCATCCCATAAAAGGAGAAGTTTTGGATGGCATTGGCCGTATAAGCAAGCAAGTACCAATAGATTTAATGGTGTTAGCACCTAGAAGCAATTCTATTAAAGAAGAGGTATATCTTGGGAAAACTTCCAGTAAACTATTGAAGCAAACCAATATTCAAATACTTGTGGTTCCCGAAGGCACAAAATTTCAGCCACCCAAAACCATGTTAATGGCTTTCAAAAACGGAACTTTTGAACATGACCATTTATTGGACGCCGTGAAAAAGTTCAAACAGAGTTTTGGTACGGAAATTCATATACTTCATGTTGAAACTCCAGAAACGACCGTAGAAATGAAGGAGATGACTGAAAATGTAAAAGCCCTGCAAAATTCTTATACAGAGGTCGAATCTGCAACCACTTTTCAAGCGGTAATTGAATATTTTCAGCAATTTAACCCAGATATGCTTTGTGTGATAAGAAGAAAACGCTGTTTCTTTAAAAAGCTTTGGGGAAAAAACGAAATCCTAAAAAAAGAATTTTATAACAGTAAACCTTTATTGGTTTTACCACAGTACAGGAATAAAAAAAACCACCGAGAAAACGGTGGTTTTTTGTGGAGAATATCGGAGTCGAACCGATGACCTCTTGCATGCCATGCAAGCGCTCTAGCCAGCTGAGCTAATCCCCCATTTGCTGATTAGGATGCCAAAAATAGTAAATTTTTTAATACAAGCTTCATTTTAAAAAATCTATTGTTTTTTCAACAACTTTTTTTAACTCGTCCGGCAAACTTCTTTCATCCCAAGGATGTTTTGCGTTAAAAACGTGGTCTGCGTTATTTATGGTTATCAATTCACTTTCGGGATTCCAAGAATGGATTGTTTTCGCTTCTTTTAAAGAAACCGTAGGATCCTCAATTCCGTGTACAATAAGTACAGGAATATCAATATTTCTCAAAGCACGGTGGATTGAAAACCGTTTTTCGTTTTCTTTAAAATCTTTATAAAATTGAAAATTGTGAGGGAGCATTTGTTTTGTTCTGCTATTTTCAACGTGCGTAACGCCTGTTTCTTTCCAAGACTTAAATTCCTCAGTTCCCTCTTGAAATCTTGCTTTAAAATCACTTACACTAGCCCAGGTTGCAACTTTGCTTATTCGCGAATCTTCTTCAGCTTTTATAAATACAATGCCACCACCACGGCTATGACCAATCAAGGAAATAGTTGAAATTTCCTTTGGAAGATTTTCATTTCCATTTTCAATTTCATTTAAAACTCTATCCAAATCATCCAGCTCCAAACTAAAATTATTTTCGGCAAAAGCTTCCAAATCCGGAAAATCAATAGGTTGTTCAATAGTACCACCATTGTGTGAAAAATTAAATTTCACGAAACAAAATTCTTCTTCTGCAAAAGCTTCTGCTACTAAATGCCACGCACCCCAATCTTTGAAACCTTTGTAACCATGGCAAAAAATTACGACCGGTTGAGGGTTTTGGGTTTCGTTATAAAAAACATCGTAAAGGATTGGTTTTTTGTTTTCGGAAGTGAGTATTTGGTTTTTTCTAATTAGCATAAATCTATTTCTTTTTCAGTGAACGGAATATTTTGATCACAAATTTCTAAAATTAGTTTCTTTAATTCAAGTGTGAAATTTTCCAAAGTTTCATTTGTAATAATTTGAGATTTATTTCGGCTTCCGGATTTTTCTTTAACTCCAAATTTTAAAAAACCACTACCCAAATTTTTAAATGAAATTATTCCTGCTTCAGCATTATTTATAAGAATTTCTTTGTTCATCATTAAAGCATAGGTCAAAATTTGAAAGGCTTTGCTGAATTTATAATCTTGGTTCAATTGTTCCCAATCAATTATTTCCACATCACCTTGATTTACAAGTCCAGTTTTATAGTCAATTATTCTAAGCTGACCATTATATTCATCAACTCTATCTACTTTTCCGTGTATTTTAACTGGAAAATTCAGCTCGGTAATTAGAATTTCCAAGGTAAGATTAGTCTCAATTTTAATAATTTTTATATTGTTTCCAGCTTCAACATCGGAAACCTCACGATCTATAAAATTTGAAATATAACGCTTTGCCACTTCAAAAATGATAAGGTTTTTCCCTTTGGAAAAAGTGCCGCCTTTAAAAGTTTTTTTAAACTGTTTTGTTACTTCTTCGTGAATTTGCTCCTTCATATCCGACAAATTTTGAATAGTAAGCACAGACCCTTCCAAGGGTTGATAAAATGTTTCCAAAGTGTCGTGAACGATGGTTCCCAAAGTATTAGCAGCTACGGTTTCCTCTACTTCTTCAAAGTCGTTTAACTTCAAAATTTTCTGAAAATAAAAATCCAAAGGATTGCGGATGTAACTTGTTAACGCGGAAGGCGAAAACCCCTTTTCGGCGATTTCACGTATGCGCTGCATTACGGCTTCGGTTTTTTTAATTTCCTTTAAGGACTGTTTTTTAATTTGAACTTTCGGCGAAAGTATTCGCTTTTCAATGGTGTGATTTTCCCGTTTATCAATTTCCAATTGTCTTATAAAACGGCTCTTTTCACCAGTGTTTATGCCCTCAGAATGATTGTTATAAAGTAGAGTAACATTTTTTGCTCGTTGCAATAATCTGTAAAAGTGATAGGTGTAAATGGCATCTTTTTCATTATAAAGTGGCAGATTAAACTGCTGCTTCAAATCATAGGTTATAAAAGAGGCATTCGACTTTCCGGAGGGGAAAATACCTTCGTTTACTGAAGTGATTATCACATTTTCAAAATCGAGTACACGTGTTTCCAAAACTCCCATTAATTGAAGTCCTTTATATGCTTCACCTTCAAAATCGAGTGATGTGGAAGATGCCATTTCCGAAAAAAGAATCAACATACTTTTGATTGATTTTAGGAAAGGATACTGTTCATTAAGCGCCTCAATTTTACTGAAAATAGCCGTTAATTGATGTTGCACCACCCGATCAACGGAGTTTATTTTGTGTTTTTTTTGAAGTTCAGAAAGCACTTGCAAAGCTACTTTTACCGCCTTTTTGCTATCGTCTTTCCAATCCTCAAAAAGGAGTTGAAGCACGCCTTTTTCCTCGTTTTTTGAAAGCTCATAAAGCTTTTCGGGAGAAATGTGAGTGATGTTTTCACGAGTCAAAGTGTTGGCAATACTTTGGCCATTTTGTAATAAATCGCTTCCCAAAGGATGATTTAAGATTGAAAGAATATCTTTATAATAGAGGTTTCCGGTTTTGCGAAGATGAATGGCAAAAAGTAATTCAAAAAAAACAACGGCTGGAAAGTTTTTCAACGAAACGCCCATAGTAACATTTACATTCTTTACATTTTCCGGGAGGGAATAAAGTAAAGGAATTAGCAGGTTTTCGTCTCCCAGTACAATAGCAGTCTTATTGATTTCTTCATCGGAAAGTAGTGAGAGCAATTCGCCAACATACTTTGCCTGTCCAATATTTTTTTGAACCTCTACAAGTTGAAAATGCTTAGGTTTTTCAAAATTTGCAGCAATAAACTTGGGTGCTTCGTCCTGAAAATATTTCCATTCGTTTATGTATTTTCTTATAAAATAAGATGCGCTATGCTTTGAGTCTTCGAAGAAAGATGAATCTGTGTCCCAATAAACCATTGAATTTCCCGTTTCCAAAAGGCCTTGAACGATATGCTGCTCAGCTGTATTTAGGGCATTAAAACCAATAAAAATATGTGTCTTATTTCCATTGTTGTTAATATAATATTCCAGGTTTGAAACCGCTTCACGATATACCATACCCTGATAGCCTACACTTTCGTTTAGCAATAGCGATTGGATGTTTTCGTAAAAAGATGGAAGGCCTTCCCAAAAGCGCAAATAATTATTAATTAGTTCGGTTTTTTCGTCACTTACTCCCCAACGTTCCAAAGTTTTAATACTTGCCAGATAACTGAAAAACGGTTTTGGTTCTACCAAATATCGATCTATCTCATTAAAATCATTGATTAAGGTATTTGCCCAAGTTGAATAGGTTTCAAAATCATCCTTTTCAGCAATAGAAGGTGTGCCTAGGTAAGCTTCATAGCTCTTGAAAAGCAATTCTGTATTGTCAATTATCGAAAGGTTTGAAAGCTCTTGTATGAACTCCTCAACATCTAATATTCGTGGCGCAAACTGTGTTTTTAAAATTTCCTTTCTTAATTCCTGCATCAAAAACCCACCCGCTCTTTTACTGGGAAGAATGAAGGTGATTTCAGATATATCTGAATGGTTATTTTTTATGTCGGCCAGAGTTTCTTGAAGGAATGTTACCATAGCCTAAAAATAAGAAACGCCCCCGAAAATCGGAGGCGTTTCAAAATTATTTATTTAAAACTTATCTGTTGAATTATTTCACAAGTGAAATCTCAACACGACGGTTTTGTTGTCTACCCGCTGCAGTATTGTTAGTTGCAATTGGTCTTTCTTCACCAAAACCTTTGGAAGTCAATCTAGAACCCGGCATACCGATTGTGGTCAAGTATTCTCTTACAGATGCAGCTCTTTCATTAGAAAGTTTCATATTGTAAGAATCACTACCTCGGCTATCTGTGTGTCCTTCTATCAAGAAGTTAGCGTTAGGATATTCTTTCATAATATCAGCAATACTCTGAAGTGCAGAATATGATTCTTTTCTAATACTAGACTTATCATAATCAAACAAGATAGTTTTAGAGTATTCGTTCAATTGCTTGATAATTTCTACAGTTACTTCAGGACAACCTTTGTTTGCTACTGTACCAGCAACATCTGGACACTGATCGTCTTTGTCAAGAACACCGTCACCATCTCTGTCCTTGTAAGGACATCCGTTGTTAGCTTTTGGACCAGCTTCGTTAGGACAAGCATCATCTTTATCAGCAATACCGTCACCATCAGCATCTGGACATCCATTAAGAGCAGCTAAACCAGCTACAGTAGGACATTCATCCTGTGGATCAGCAATACCATCACCGTCTGTATCAGGACAACCGTTGAATTCAGCTAAACCTGGAGTATTTGGACAAGCGTCGTTTCTATCTTCGATGCCGTCACCGTCAGTATCAGGACAACCGTTGAATTCAGCTAGACCTGGAGTTTCTGGACATTCGTCATCTTTGTCATAAATTCCATCACCGTCAGTATCTTTTCCACCAAATTGGAATACGATACCAGCAGAGTGTTGGAAGTGAGTAACACCATAAGCTTCCTCAAATGCATTCTTGTATGTTGATTGAAGATTAAGAGCTAAATAGTCATTAAACCAAAATTTTACTCCAGCAATTGCGTTAGCAGTACCAAACCCGATATCATCTACCCAAGTATAACCACCACCAATACCAATAGATGGATCAAACCAGCTACTACCAATTGCTTTTTTGAAGCTGTATTTAATTTCACCATCAGCACTATAGTAACTCAAGTCGTTTACAGCAATATCACCTAATTTATCAATTTTATTGATAGAACCAGCAGCAGTAAATACAAAACCACTACCAATATATCTACTGATAGCAAGCCTAGAAACTGAAGGTAAAATGTTCCAGTGGTCATTCGCGTTAAAATACTCGTCAAAGATGTCTCCTCTCATACCAGCCTCTTGGTATAATACATAATCCTCGTTAAGTCCAGTTGGATAAACGTCAACAGCGTTTGCACCAACTTCAACAGCCCAAGGATTGTTTTCGTCTTGCGCGTTCGCTACCCCGATTCCCATAAATAGGATGGCAGCAACTAATAATCTGTTAAGATGTTTCATATTCGATTGTTTAATTTTTAAGTGTTAATTAAGAGCAAAAGTAAGTTGTTAAATTTTATAAACAAAAGCAAATCTAATAAAATTTTCCCAAATTCGTTGCTATTGATACGTAAATAAAGGTTTTACTAGTCTATAACTCCCAACTTTTTTCCAATCTTAATAAAGGCATTTATGGCTTTGTCCAAATGCTCCTTAGTATGAGCTGCTGAAAGCTGTACGCGGATTCTGGCCTTCCCCTTTGGTACAACTGGAAAGAAGAATCCTATTACATAAATTCCTTCTTCCAACAGCATATCTGCCATTCGTTGAGATAGCTTGGCATCATAGAGCATTACAGGAACTATTGCAGAATCTCCGTCTATAATATCAAATCCTGCCGCCTTCATCCCTTTTTTAAAATAGGCAGTATTTTCAGCAAGTTTATCACGCAGTGATGTGTCTCCAGAAAGCATTTCAAATACCTTGATAGATGCCCCAACAATTGCGGGGGCCAAAGAGTTTGAAAACAAGTATGGTCGGGAGCGCTGGCGAAGCATTTCAATAATTTCTTTTTTGCCAGTAGTATAACCGCCCATGGCTCCACCAAGAGCTTTACCTAGTGTTCCAGTAATGATATCTATTCTGCCCATTACACCTTTCTCTTCAAGTGTTCCTCTTCCAGTATCACCTATAAAACCGGCAGCATGACATTCGTCTATCATGACCATTGCGTCATATTTATCCGCCAAATCACAGATCTTGTCCAAAGGAGCTACTAATCCATCCATAGAAAAAACGCCATCCGTAACAATAATTTTGAAACGGGCGCCCTTTTCATTTGCAGCAATAAGTTGCTTTTCCAAGTCTTCCATATTGCTGTTTTCATAACGATAGCGGGCGGCTTTACAAAGACGTACACCATCTATAATGGAAGCATGATTCAAGGAATCTGAAATGATTGCGTCCTCTTCTCCCAAGAGTGGTTCAAAAACACCTCCATTGGCATCAAAAGCTGCGGCATATAATATGGTGTCTTCGGTTTGGTAAAAATCTGCAATTTTTCGCTCCAATTCTTTATGTATATCCTGCGTACCGCAAATAAAACGGACAGATGACATTCCAAAACCGTGTGAGTCCATTGCATCTTTAGCTGCTTGAATAACTTCTTTATTGGAAGACAATCCCAAATAATTGTTCGAACAAAAATTTATAACCTTTTCACCGGTAGAAATAGTAATTTCAGCATCTTGTGGCGATGTGATTATCCGTTCCTTTTTATAAAGTCCGTTGTCCTTTATTTCTTCTAGTTCTTTCTGTAGATGTTCCTTTATTTTTCCGTACATAATTATGCTTTTATGCTTTATTTGAAGTTTCAAAATTAAACTTTATTTATTACTATTTCGCCTTCATTACTATAGATAAGCATTTTTTCTGAAACAATAAAACCCATATCCTGCAAAGCATTTACATAATCAATCAATTGGTCACTATGCCAAATATTGGGACTGCCTGTTTTATAATCAATTAAAGTTGAAACGTTTTCTGAATTGATATTTATTCTATCGGGTCTCAATACCAAACCATCCTTAGTAATTATGTTGCGTTCATTGAAAACTTTATCCGTTCCGTCAAACAACTTTTTTAAATTGGAATGCTGAATAATTTGATCCACTGTTTTCTTTAAAACATCAAACTCATTCCTCGGAACAATTGCCCGTTCTTTCAATTCCGTCAAAACCCTCTCGGCATCAGCTTCCGAATAAATTTGGGCCATGGTGTCGTGAAGCAGATTTCCAGCGGTAATAGCCGCCGCCGTTTCAGCTTCCAAATAAATTTCTTCCGAAGAAACTATTTTCAATCCGTGCACCTTGGGGCTGCTGGAAAGGTATTGTGGCTCCATTTGGGAAACAACTTCTTTTTCTTTTGAAATCTTCCCTGAATTTTTTCCGAATTCATATACCATTTGGTCGTTGTTCCACATACTTTTTTGCTTCAAAAATTCCATAAAAAGATGGTTGTAGGTTGAAGGAATTCCGTCTTTTAGTTCACTCGGCATTTCAGCAAAAACGAAGAGTTTTTCAACTGCTCGCGTTAAAGTAACGTACAGCAAATTAATATTGTCCAACTCCAATTGGCTTCGGTGATCGTTATACATTTTTTCACCAACTTCACTGTAATTTGCAACTTCGGCTTTATAATTTATTTGTGCTTCTTTAAAGTTGAAATCTTCATTCGCCAGAGGATACCAGAGTTTGTCGTACTTTCCATCGTATAATTGAATGTCTGCAAACGGAAAAATAACTACTGAAAATTCAAGTCCTTTTGCTTTGTGAATGGTCATTAATTGAACTGCATTCGTGCCCTCACTGGCCGGAATGGAAGCGCTTTCCCTTTTTGTTTCCCAATGATCCAAAAAAGAAATTTTATCGGCTTGCGGCTTTTGTTCAAATTCAAAAACTAAATCCATAAAACCGAAAAGATAGGCATCAGCAATATCAGCAATTTTGAAATTTTCAATGCAATATTCAAAAGCTTCGTAAAGTGAAACGGAGCGCATTTCCGCAAAGGAGAAATCAACACTATATTCCTTTAAGTTTTCAGTGAATGTCTTTTCAGAAATATTTAGAAACTTGGTGAAAAAAGTATGTTTTTCTTCAGATATATTTAAGTGATCATGCAACAAATCCAGCAATTGAATTTTGGCTTCGTCATTGCTTGGATACAAGCAAACCTGCAATGATAAAACCAGTATTTGCACCAAAGTCGAAGATTGCAGCAGCAATGTTTCCGAAGAAATCACGGGCACACCCTGTTCCATCAAAAAGGCGCCAAGCGCAATTCCATCGGCTTTTTTTCGGGTCAAAATACAAATATCACTTTCTGAAAATCCCTTGCTTTTTAGACTGGTAATTGTTTCAAAAACCAAGTTTGAATACGCTTCTTCTTTTTCAGCTTTATTTTGTTTCTCAATGAATTCAAATTGTATGTAGCCATCTTTTTTCTCATTTTGATTTTGCTTGTTACCGTTTTGATATAGCTCTCCGTGGCCTTCGTTTGCAAAATATGAAGAAACGAATGTGAAAAACTCGTTGTTGAAATCTATAATTTCGGCACAGCTACGGTAATTAGTGTCTAATGAAAGCACCTCTTTTTCCCTTGAAAAAGGGTTTATATCACCGTACAAACTCATAAACTGCTCGGGCAAACCGCCGCGCCAACGATATATGGATTGTTTGGCATCGCCTACCAGTAAAAGGCTGCCAGAGTTTAGCTCCAATTGTTGTGACAGTGCGTTGTCAATCAACGGAATCAAGTTTTCCCACTGTAATTTTGAGGTATCCTGAAATTCATCAATAAAAAAGTGGCGGTATTTTTCGCCCAAACGTTCATAAATAAATGGCGCTGGCTGATTTTTAATTTCTTTGTTTATAAGTGAATTGAATTCTGAAATGGGAAGAATGTTTTTTTCTTCCTTTATAGTTTCAATTTCGTGGTTCACCAAATTTATTACGGAAAGCGGAGTAATATTTTTTAAGATAGAATCGTAAAGATTGTATTTGTTTACACTTTCCTTAATTTTAATATAGTTGGAAAGAAGATTTGGAACTAAACTATCAATAGTTGATACTATAAAAGCATCTTCTTTTACCTTGTAAAGTCCTTTCCCTTCTTCAAGATTTTCTTGAAGTTTGTTTGCATACACATTGTAATTCCCTTCTTTCAATTTTAAAAAATGATTGGGCAATGTTCCTCTTATGAAATCTGAGTGTTGCAAACCACTTTCTTCAATAAGCTGAAGCGTTTGTGAAGCAATAGCTTCAATTTCCTCAGAAAGCTTTTTCTTTTTAAGAATCAGTTGCTTTTTGAATTCGAGGAAATCTTCCAACGATTTCTGTTTCAAAATAGAAACATGAGTCGAATCATTTTCATTGTAAATCAATTTGGCAGCACTGGCAATATCTCGTGAAATATCCCACGATTTGTCATCATCTGTTTTTTCCAACGCAAAATCGAGCAGCACTTTTGTAATTTCTTTGTTTTCCCCAGCTTTGCTCAACAATAAATCTACAGCCTCGGCCAAAAGTTCATTGGTTTCAAGCGTAACTTCAAAATTGGTTGCCAATTTTAAATCGCGTGCAAAAGTGCGAATAAGCCGATGGTTAAATCTATCAATGGTTTCTACACTGAATGCTGCATAATTGTGAAGTAGGTTTTTTAGGATTTTTTGGGATTGGATCTGGATTTCACCCAAGTTCTTTCCTGTTTCTTCTGCAATTTTAAGCATCATAGGCAGTGGCTCATTGATGCTTTTTTCTTCGCTGAAATTAACCAAAGTTTCCACAATTCGTTGCTTCATTTCAGCTACAGCTTTATTTGTAAAGGTGATAGCTAAAAGATGTTTAAAATAATCCTCGCTTGTTGAAGAAAGAATTTGTTTCAAATACTCTTTAACGAGCGTAAAGGTTTTTCCACTTCCTGCTGCGGCATCATAAATTGAAAAGGAGAATTGTTTTTCCAAGGCATTATCATTTTGCACTAAAATACTGCTTTTATGGCTGTGGAATCAAATTAATCTATACCCACATAGAAATCTTATAAAATCTATAACACTTTAAAGAGCTGAGATTGTCTAAATTTGAGTGAATTTAGTAATAACCAATAAAAAAAACGATATAATTATGTCATTCGAATTACCAAAATTACCGTATGCATTTGATGCATTGGAGCCTAACATCGATGCCAAAACGATGGAGATACACCACGACAAACACCATCAAGGTTATACCGATAAATTGAACGATGCCATTAAGGGCACCGATATGGAAGGAAAAACCATCGAGAATATTTTGACAAACCTTGATATGGAAAATAAAGCAGTCCGAAACAATGGTGGAGGGTTTTATAACCACAGTCTTTTTTGGAAAGTAATGTCGCCAAACGGTGGAGGAAAACCTTCCGGCGATTTGGCAAAAGCCATAGATGATGCCTTTGGAAATTTTGATGCTTTTAAAGAGAAATTTTCCAATGCTGCTAAAACACAATTTGGTTCAGGTTGGGCTTGGCTTTGTGTTCATAATGGTGGAAAAGTGGATGTTTGTTCCACTCCAAACCAAGACAATCCGTTAATGCCAAAAGTAGGTTGCGGCGGAACTCCAATTTTAGGATTGGATGTTTGGGAACACGCCTATTATTTGAAATACCAAAATAAGCGCCCAGATTATGTTGGTGCATTTTGGAATGTAATTAACTGGGAAGAAGTTGCTGCTAACTACGCGAAAAATAAGTAATAATTCTCATAAGAATAAAATCAGACAAAATCCGCAATCAAAATTATGGTTGCGGATTTTTTTATTGGAATTATTAATACCATTTTGCTTCAATAAATATTTTAGGAAAAAATTAAAGTTCATTTTAGTTAATTGAAAAGAAAGCAACCAATCTTAAGAAAAAAAGAAAACGGCTCGCAATAAATTTCCCGAATAGTGAAAGAAGACTTAAATATTTCGCCGCCCTCAGTAAATTTGGTGCATAAAAAAGGCAAACAAGTGTTTTTCGACAAAAACGGCTCGCAATAGCATTATGACAAATCTAAGAATGTTCTTTTTTGCTCGCCACCCCGTCCAGATTTGGGTATAAAAAAAGGCAAACAGTGTTTGTGGAGAAGGGGTAAACGGCTCGCAAGGGAGATATAAGTATCAGTAAGGTGTGCGGAAATGCTCGCCACCCCGTCCAGATTTGGGTATAAAAAAAGGCAAACAGTGTTTGCCTTTTTTTGCCCCAAATCTACCATGAACTTAACCTACTTATGCTAATGGTATGTTCAAATATATACCAATAAAACATTCAAAATTATGGTTTTAGACGAATTACCTGTTTTTTCGTTGAAAAGCGTATTTTATTGGTATTCAGTTAAAAAATCATCTTTTAAATTGAAATTTTAACATTTAAGAAATGCATTTAAAAGAATTCCAATGGATAAAAGGTTTGATATGAAGTGATTTTAGTAGCTAGTTAAGTATTATAAATAGTAGATCAGAAAGTTGAAGCTTGAGAAAAAAACAGAGGTTCATATCGAGAGATGAAAACTTTCCGCAAACAATCTCCTAAGTAAATAAAAAGCTTAAAGTCTCTCCAACCCTGAGGATTTTGAGCTTGGAAAAAGGCAGGCTTTCGCTTAGGGAGGGGAAACGGCTCGCAAAAAATCCGAACAAATAACAGAAATTCCCAATGTTCGCCACCCCACTTTGGAACATGAAAAAAGGCAGACCGTAAGGTCTACCTTTTTTGCCCCAAATCTTACCATAGACCTAACCTACTTACGCCTTATGGTAAGCTCAAATATAATTTAAGTTTGAAAGCTAAAACAGTGTTAATCAACAATTTCGATTAAGTGGATTGAGTTTCCGATAAACGGCAATCGTAGTGTTAAAATTTAATATGCCCGTTCTTGATTACCTTCGTAAAAGTTAATATAAGCTCTGTTTACAACCCTGTTTCCTCCTGCAGTTGGATAGTTTCCTGTAAAGTACCAATCACCAAGGTTTTTTGGGCAAGCTTTATGCAGATCGTCCACAGACTGAAATATAAGTTTCACCTTGGCTTGAATATTTTCCTCACTAATTATTTCAGCTATCTTATCTGAAATTTCTTCATCAGTAAAGGGTGCATAGAGTTTTTTCACGTGATTAATGACTGAAACATCCTCCATTGTAACCTGTTCTTTACATTTGTGATAGATTTCTTCAACAATCGCATAGGTTCCACGATCCTTATGAAGTTCCAAAGCAGCCTGAAACGCCACCAAATGTTCAAGGCGTGCCATATCAATTCCGTAGCAATCTGGGTAGCGAATTTGCGGAGCGGATGAAACTACAACAATCTGCTTCGGGTGAAGCCTATCAAGCATTTTCAAAATACTTTTCTTTAAAGTGGTGCCACGAACAATACTATCGTCTATGATTACCAAATTATCGTCAGGTCTTACAACACCATAAGTTACGTCATAAACGTGTGCAACCAAATCATCACGACTGCTATCATCTGTAATAAATGTTCTGAGCTTTACATCTTTGATCGCTATTTTCTCTGTACGTATTTTATGTGATTGGATTTGCTGAAGTCTCTCTGGAGTTAACTTTTCTTTTTCGTTCAGAATAGCTTCATTTTTCTGTTTGTTCAGTTCATCCTGTGCAGCTTCAAGCATTCCGTAAAATGAAGTTTCAGCTGTGTTTGGAATAAAAGAAAAGACTGAGTTTTCAGTATCAAAATTTATTGCTTCCAAAATTTTTGGCATTATAAGCTTTCCAAGCATTTTTCGTTCCTGATAGATTTCGGCATCGCTTCCACGGGAAAAATAGATGCGTTCAAAGGAACAAGATCTTCGTTCCAAAGGCGCAAGTATTTCAGAAAGTTTCATGCTTCCATCTTTCTTTATAATTAATGCATGGCCAGGGTCAAGCTCTTTCACTTCATCAAAAGAAACATTAAAAACGGTTTGGATTGCAGGTCTTTCTGAAGCAACTACAATTACTTCGTCATCTTGATAATAATATGCGGGGCGGATTCCTGCGGGATCACGAAGCACAAATGAATCTCCGTGACCTAAAAGACCAGCCATGGCATAACCACCATCCCAATCAGCAGCAGATTTCCGAAGAATTTTCGCAACATTCAAGTGTTCGGCAATATAGGGAGAAGCTTCCTGTTTGGTCAATCCTTTGGCTTTCGCCTTTTTGTATAGTTTGCGAACTGCATCATCTAAAAAATGACCTATTTTTTCCATCACTGTAACGGTATCCGCCTTCTCTTTTGGATGCATTCCGAGCTTTATGAGATTGTCAAAAAGCTCGTTAGTATTTGTCATATTGAAATTACCAGCAATTATAAGATTACGGTGCATCCAATTGTTTTGACGCAGGAAAGGATGAACATTTTCAACACTGTTTATTCCGAATGTGCCATACCGAACGTGCCCAAGTAAAAGTTCTCCTATATAAGGAATGTTCTTTTTTTGAGCGGCAACATCGTCTTTATATTCTGGGTGTTGTGAAAATTCAAGGTTTATTCGCTCATTAATTTGCGCAAAAATATCTTGAATTGGCTGTGCTGCATTGGAGCGAACACGACTAATATATCTTTCGCCTGGGGATACATCCAGTTTAATACTGGCAAAGCCCGCACCATCCTGTCCACGGTTGTGCTGCTTTTCCATCATTAAATACATTTTATTCACCCCGTAAAAGGCCGTGCCGTATTTTTCCTTGTAATACTCTAAAGGCTTCAACAGTCTTACCAGTGCAATTCCACATTCGTGTTTTAACGCGTCGCTCATATTTTTTCTGAAACTATATAAATGTACAAAAAACGCCTGTCCCGAAGCCTCGGGATCAGGGCGCGTATTTAGGTTAATTTGATGTCAAATTGTGTTAAGCTTTTAAACTGTTGCAAGCGCTGATGCACTTCACCATTTGAAAGTTTTAACAATCTCTCGGGGCCAAATTTTTCTACGCAAAACGAAGCCAGCGCCGAACCATTTATAATGGCATTCTTCATATTTTCATAACTGTAATCTCCGGTTTTTGCCAAATAGCCCGTAAATCCTCCTGCAAAACTATCTCCAGCACCTGTTGGATCAAAAACTTCTTCCAGCGGAAGTGCGGGTGCAAAGAAAACATCGTCATTACTAAAAAGCAATGCGCCGTGTTCCCCCTTTTTTATAACCACATATTTTGGGCCCATTCCCATAATTTTATGAGCGGCTTTTACCAGTGAATATTCGCCAGAAAGTTGCCTTGCTTCTTCATCATTTATCGTAATTACATCAACTTTAGCAATCACTCTCATCAATTCTTCCAAAGCACTGTCCATCCAAAAATTCATCGTATCGAGAACTATCAATTTTGGTGAATCCATCTGCGCAATCACACTCAATTGGACGAGTGGATGCAGGTTTCCTAACATTACCACTTCTGCATCGCGATATGCTTCAGGAACTTTTGGATTGAAATCTGCAAGCACGTTCAAATCGGTTATCAGAGTATCGCGCGTATTCATATCATTGTGATATTTTCCGCTCCAAAAAAAGGTTTTCCCGTTTTCAACAACTTCAAGGCCAGAAATGTCCATTCCTTTTGCTTCAAGCATTTTAAGATCTTCCTTAGGGAAATCGCCACCCACTATCGAAACAATGGCGCCATCAACCTTAAACTGCGAAGCTGCCAAACCAATGTAGGTAGCAGCGCCGCCAAGGATTTTGTCGGTTTTCCCGAAAGGGGTTTCAATAGCATCAAAAGCAACGGTGCCTACTATTACGAGTTTGCTCATAAGGGTTTTTTAAAGAGGTGCAAATTTAATCAATTATTTACAATTTTAAGCGTTTATAAACCTGAAGAAATATTCTAACAAATCTCAAAGTTAAAAAACATAATAATTTTAAAAATTGTAAATTCCGAAGCTTTTAATCCTCTTTGAATGAAAAACATATACTTTCTAATTTCTTTCTTTTTATTTTTTCAACTTATATTTTCCCAAGAAGGCGTTCCTTTTAAAGAAAACAAGCAACTATATCTAAGCGGAAATTCCATTCTTATCGGAAATAACATTCTTGGCGATCATCCCACGGAACCATTAATGGATATTAACATTCCCAACGATGTTGTAAAAATGAAATACATAGATGTTGACGATGATGAAGCAACATTTAGTTCTAGTGAAGCTACTATAAACAATGCTCCCGATAACTCAAAAATTGCACACGCCGCTCTTTATTGGTGCGGATTGTATCCTTCTGAAAAAAGTGCTTTGCGGAAATCTGGCAATAGAATGATCCACGTTGGCCGCGGCGAAAGGGATCCGACCGTAAATTCAATACTGTTTAAAACGCCCAATGGAAGTTATGAGGCCTTAAACGGAAAAATAATTTTTGAGAGTTATAACACTGAGGTTTTTACAACCAATTCACCCTATGTTTGCTATGCTGACGTAACTACAAAACTCCAAAATCTTACAACTATTAATGGCACTTATACCATTGCTAATGTTAAGGCTACAGAAGGTGAAATTTCAGGCGGCGGCTCAGCGGGTTGGCTTTTATATGTTGTTTATGAAGATGCTTCCGAAAGCCCAAAATATTTCACAACCTATAATGGCCTAGTTGAAGTAAGCAAAGAAGCTGTAGAAATAAGCTTTAATGATTTTAAAAGTAAAGAAGAAGGAATCGTTACCACTAAAATTGCTCTCGGAGCTATGGAAGGCGACCGAAAAATAAAGACAGACGAGTTTTCGATATTCGACAAAAAAGCTGGAGATTTTAAACTTTTAAGCAACAAACTTAGAGAAGAGAAGAACTTTTTTAACAGTTCCATCACGATGGGCGATACGCTTTTTACTGACAGAAACCCCAACAGTGCAAATACGCTCGGTTTCGATTTGTTGAAAATGGAAATACCAAACCCAAACAATGAGCTTTTGGACAATGCCACCACTCAAGCCAACCTTAAATTTCAAGCTAGAGCAGATCGCTTTTACCTGTTTTTTGTTGCTTTTGAAACTGAAATAAACAGTGATTTTTTAGCTGAAAAAACAAAAGTAATACAAGACACCATTATCAGTGCCCCTTCAATTGTGGAAGCTCTAGATTCAATTGATTTAGAAACTTCAAACCCTATTGTTTCTAATGAAGAAAAGGAAACCAAACCTGTTCAGAAAAGGATTCCAGCAATTAAAAAACCAAAAGAAAACGTGGTATCCAAAAAACTTGTTGTGCTTTCCGAAGAAGATAAAATTAAAAAGGAGGTTAGGGTTCAATCTATGTCGGTTCCTGGCATAGCGTCGGGCTATTATCTTGTTACAAATGTTTTCTCGGTATCTGATAATGCTTCAAAGTGGTCACAATTTTTAGCTGAAAGAAAATACAATCCACAAACTTTTATCAACCCAAGAAATAACTGGAATTATGTATATGTTGCAAATGATAAAGCTCTAAAACCAGTTTATGAAAAATGGAAAGAATATAAAATGTTTGAATATTTCAAGGAAATCTGGATTATGAAAATTAATCTTTAGAAACTCAAAAAAATAATACATTTACTTCCGCCCAAAATCCGCAGGAATTTCGCCCCACGCTTTGGTTTCCCACTTTACTATATTTGTTTCGTATTTATTTGTTTTTAACCAGTTTTCAGCGCGTTCAACCAATTCGAACAGCGTTTTATTTTTAGAAGACTGTTTCAGCTTTGTATTGCATTTTTTCTTTTTCACCCAACCCATTGCAATGCGTGAATCTGTATAAATAATTCGATCGCTTTCTTTATTTTGAAGAAATGCCAATCCGTGCACAAGCGCCAAAAACTCCCCAATATTATTGGTTCCCTGTTGAAAAGGGCCTTGATGAAAAAGTTGTTTGTGCGTTTGTGTATCCACCCCACGATATTCCATTTTTCCAGGATTGCCGCTTGAAGCTGCATCCACAGAGATAGAATAAAGATTTGGTTCCCCAATTTTTTGAAGCTGTTCTTTGGAAAGTGTTTTTTTTATTGTTTTTCCTTTATAGTCTGAATATTCTTTATTGTACGCTTTTTTAGCATCCTCAAAAGTTTCGAAACTTTTATATTGCGCCCCGGTTACGCCATGAATAGAGCGTTTGCATTCTTCCCAACTGCCAAAAATACCAGCGGGATTGCCGAACCAAACCACATAAAATTTCTGCTTTTTCTTAGCCATAATCTAACTATTCCCCTCCTTTGAAGGAGGCGTTAGGGGTGGATGTTTTTCGCAAAACTTCTTCAATCACCTTCGGAAACCATTCGTATTCTAAAGTATGGATTTTTTCAGCAACGGTTTCAGGCGTTTCGGTTTTTGAAAGTTTTACTTTCTTTTGAAAAATAATTGCGCCTTCATCATAATTTTCATTCACAAAATGAATCGTAATTCCAGTTTTAGTTTCGTTATTCTTTACAACGGCTTCGTGCACAAAATTGCCATACATTCCTTTTCCGCCGTATTTGGGAAGCAGTGCAGGGTGAATATTTATCACTTTCTTTGGAAATTCTTTCAAAATTCGTTCAGGAAACTTCAAAAGAAACCCTGCTAAAACTATAAGGTCTGGTTTGGCATCCTTTAAAATTTTTAAAACATCTTCTTCTGAAAACAGTTCCTCTTTTGTAAAAGAAATTGCTTTAATATTGAGATTGACTGAACGTTCCAAAACTTTGGCATCCTTCTTGTTCGAAAGCACAAGAACGACCTCGGCAAATTGGGTTCGTTGAAAGTATTTAATAATGTTCTCGGCATTAGTACCGCTACCCGACGCAAAAATTACAATCCGTTTCTTCATTCCTGTTTCCAAAAGTTTTTCTCGAAGTAAATATTAACAAATAAAGTAACAAAAGTAAGGCAATAGGGTTTTACTTCGCCCAAAATTGTTTAAATTGGTTTAATCTTTCTATACTATTATAAATTTTGGAAAGATTGAATGCGCAAAGAAATTAAGTGTTTAAAAGAAAAATTTAACCTATGCGCATTTGCCATTTCAGTTCATCTGTGAAATTTTTAAAACTTATCAAGTTCACATTTTTAACATTAAATGGTGTTTTCAATTAAAATATTTTATTTTTGCCACTTATAATTAAATTTAAAAATCAAGAATTATGTCAGACATTGCATCACGAGTAAAAGCGATTATCGTAGACAAATTAGGTGTAGACGAAAACGAAGTTGTAAACGAAGCTAGCTTCACTAACGACTTAGGAGCAGACTCCCTAGATACGGTAGAGCTTATCATGGAATTTGAAAAAGAATTTGATATCCAGATTCCAGACGACCAAGCTGAAAACATTGCGACAGTAGGTCAAGCAATTTCCTATATAGAAGCAGCAAAATAAGAATTCTTCTATGGAATTAAAGCGAGTTGTAGTTACAGGCCTTGGCGCCCTTACCCCTATTGGTAACAATATTCAAGAATATTGGGATGCACTTATTAGTGGGAAAAGTGGCTGTGGGCCCATAACGTATTTTGATACTGAAAAGTTCAAAACAAAATTCGCTTGCGAATTGAAGAATTTCAACGCAGAAGACCATTTTGATAGAAAAGAAGCCCGCAAACTGGACCGTTTTGCCCAATATGCACTAGTATCTTCAGATGAAGCTATAATAGATGCCGGAATAAACCTCGATGAGGTTGATAAATTTCGCGTCGGTGTTATTTGGGGAGCCGGCATTGGTGGGTTGGAAACTTTTCAAGATGAAGTGATAAACTTTGCAGAAGGGGATGGAACACCACGTTTCAACCCCTTCTTTATTCCAAAAATGATTGCGGACATTGCGCCTGGAAACATTTCCATCAAGCACGGTTTTATGGGCCCTAATTATACAACGGTTTCGGCTTGTGCCTCTTCGGCAAATGCTATGATTGATGCATTCAATTATATCCGTTTGGGGCAGTGTGATATTGTGGTTACCGGAGGAAGCGAAGCCGCCGTTACCAAGGCAGGAATGGGAGGTTTCAACGCGATGCACGCACTGTCCACCCGAAATGAAAGTCCTGAAACTGCTTCAAGACCGTTTGACGCTAGCCGTGATGGGTTTGTTCTTGGTGAAGGTGCCGGTGCATTAATCCTCGAGGAATACGAGCACGCAAAAAAACGCGGTGCAAAAATTTACGCAGAAGTTGTTGGTGGCGGTATGAGCAGTGATGCTTACCATATGACAGCCCCACACCCTGACGGAATTGGCGTGGAGCGTGTTATGCTTAATTGTTTGCAAGATGCCAATATGAGTCCGGAGGACGTGGATACTATAAATACCCACGGAACTTCAACTCCGCTTGGTGATGTTGCCGAATTGAAAGCTATTGTAAAAGTTTTTGGCAAACACGCTAAAGACATCAATATCAATTCAACAAAATCTATGACCGGACACCTTTTGGGTGCTGCCGGTGCTATTGAAGCAATTGCCTCTATTTTGGCAATGAAACACGGGGTTGTTCCACCTACCATTAACCATACTACGGTAGATGAAAACATTGATCCTTCTTTAAATCTTACCCTAAATAAAGCTCAAAAACGCGACATAAAAGTTGCAATGAGCAATACCTTTGGGTTTGGTGGGCACAATGCTTGTGTGCTCTTTAAAAAACTTGATGCCTAAAAAAATTAATGGCTTCCATTAAAAACATATTTTCTTCCCGTTCAGACAAAAGCGGGGAATTTTTCAATTCCCTAAAAAAAATATTGGGATTTAAGCCCAAAGACATTTCCATTTACGAAACAGCATTTACCCATCGTTCCACAAATGAAAAAAATCTCGATGGCAGACCGCAAAACTATGAAAGGCTCGAATTTTTGGGCGATGCTATGCTTGGGGCTGTAATTGCAGCACATCTTTTTAAAAAAGTCCCCAATGGCAACGAAGGATACTTAACCAAAATGCGCAGCAAAGTAGTGAGTCGCGAACACTTGAACGAACTGGGCCGTGATCTTCAATTGGTTAAATTTCTAAAAACAACTGTTCCCACACAACAATTCAGTGGAAATATTTATGGAAATGTTTTTGAAGCATTGGTTGGAGCTATTTATTTAGACCGCGGTTTCACATACTGCGAAAAATTCATTCAAAAGAGAGTAATAAAACCGTATGTTGATATCAAAAAACTGGAAGGAAAGGTAATAAGCTACAAAAGTCTTTTTATTGAATGGTGCCAAAAACATAAGAAACAGTTCATCTTTGAAATTTACGAAGACAATGGTAAAGACGAATTGAAACATTTTGCGGTACGCCTAAAACTGGATGACGAAACAATTACAAAAGCCCGTGCAACCTCAAAAAAGAAAGCCGAGGAACGTGCAGCCAAGAGAGCTTTTTATAAACTTCAAATAAAAGTTGATTCAGAAAAGCCTTAGACTCAAAAGTTATATTTCTGTCAAATTCCCCAATAGCAACTAAGTAATTTAGTTAATACCTATAAAGTTACCTATTTTTGTATGACGACATTTGGTAGCACAAACAATAGCACCCATTGAATCCATAGTATCAAAAAAATATGGCACATCACAAATTAATTTTTGATGAAGATTTTGAAGAGCCTTTCACGCTCATTGCCATTCATTGTAGTGAGGAAGCCTATAAAATGGCATATTTGATGAATCAAAACCTCAACCTGCGGTTAAAAAGAAAACAAACCGACCTAGATTTTTCAACGGATGGTTTGTTGATTACGTTTCCGCTTTATGATTTTGAAGATATTCATAAATATACCCACTTTTATTTGGTAGCAAACAAATGCAAGTCTGTTGAAGCGAGTTTGCAAAGCTCAGGGGGTTTGTTCGCAGAAATGGTGTCTGAGAAATCAACCGCACATTATCTGCTTCCCGAATTTAAAAAAGTGGATTATCTTCTGAAAATTTATTCAGATTTCGAAACGGTTCCGCTGCGCAGGATTCTTTCAGAAATAAACGGAATAAAACAAGTCATTTCCGCCTATATACTGGAAATGGACAACATAAAATCTAAGAACAATTTAATTTTCGATTAAATGTCAAATCAAAAAAGAACAAAAATCGTTGCCACCCTTGGCCCCGC
>JAGXGE010000009.1 GCA_024637015.1 Aequorivita sp.
CTATTATAGCTACCATATTCTGGCTTGCAGGTTCGCTGCTCTTTAGCCTTTTTGTAAATAACTTTGGTAGAATTGATGAAACTTATGGCAGCTTTGCTGCAGTGATTATTCTTATGCTGTGGTTCTTTCTTACTGCATTCATTGTCCTCCTCGGTGCGGAAGTCAATTCTGAAATGGAACATCAAACGAGACGGGATACCACAACCGGTGAAGATAAACCCATGGGACAGCGTGGCGGCTATCATGCCGATCATGTTGCAAAAGGTGCCAAGGTAACCCTTGGCGATGATGGTTAGCAGTTTGCTCTTGGCAGTATTTGTGTTTAAAGAACCCTTTAAACCTTCATGAGGCCACTTGCCGTCATGAATAGAACTACACCTGGGCAGGTTGCCGCAGTCGCTCCTTGGGTCGCTCCTTCGCAATGACGTCAAACAATCATGAGCAAAACCGTCATTGCGAGCGAAGCGTGGCAATCTCTTGAGGCTACTTGCCGTCATGAATAGAACTACACCACAACAGATTGCCACAGTCGTGCCTCTTTCGCAATGACGTTAAACAATCATGAGCAAACTCCAAACGCAAGTAACATTCCAGCTCGTTTTTATAGTGGTTTTGTGCGGTGGCTTGTTTTGCAGCTTTTAGATTGAAGGGGTGCAGTTAATCGAATACTTGTTGGAAAAGAGGAGGGAGGCTCAAATTTTTTTATACATTTGGATTTAAGCTTTGTGCTTTATTCTCCCCACTTAATGAAAACCCGTGCGCAGGCTATGGCTTGTTATGGTTTGTTGTGCATAGGATTTTTGAAAAATTAAAAATTAATTATTAGAAAGCGTAATGTTGAATAAGCACAATAGTTACTGTGTATATATCCATTTCGATAATTATATAAAACTATGAGGTTTTACTTTTTCATATTTTTTGTTTTTGCTTTTCGTATGCAGGTGTATTCACAATTTGGCCCACAACAAATTATATCTACTGCTGTACCTAGTTCATCATCCGTAATCACTGCAGACTTAGACGGGGACGGGGATATAGATGTTATTTCAAGATCGTATCAAGATCAAAAAATTGCTTGGTATGAGAATACTGATGGTCGAGGAAGTTTTGGAGCAATGCAAGTGATTGTACAAAATGCTGATGAGTATGCAACAGCAGTTTCTGCATCAGATTTAGATGGAGATGGAGCTATTGACCTACTCTCGGCTTTTGATGGAGAATTCCCCGGAGTGAGTAAAATAGCATGGAATAAAAACCTTGATGGCCTCGGGAATTTTGGACCTCAACAAATCATCTCTTTTGACCACGTTTCGGTTTGGACTATTATTGGAACTGATATCGATAATGACTCAGACTTGGATATACTCATTATTGACAGAAATCAGAACCAAGTTGCTTGGTTCGAGAATCTTGATGGTTTAGGAAATTTTGGACCAGAAATAACAATATCAACCAATCTAGATTGGCCAATATTTGGGGTTGTAGGTGATATTGATAATGATGGTGATATAGATATTCTTACTCATTCCTATGACGGCAATAACATAGGTTGGTTTGAAAACCTTAACGGTCAAGGCTCATTTAGCGATTTACAAATTATTTCTACAGCCGTAGATCAACCATTTCAAGTTTTTCTTGCTGATATTGATATGGATAATGATTTAGATGTTATATCCACTTCTCTTAATGATAATAAAGTAGCATGGTATGAAAATACTGATGGTCAGGGTGCTTTTGGCCCACAATTGATTATTTCAACAGATATTATATATCCATACACACTATTTGTGCAAGACCTAGATAATGATGATGATATGGATATTTTTTCTTCCTATTCAGATGATTTCATGTATGGTATTGTTTGGTTTGAAAATTTAGATGGTACCGGCACTTTTTCTGCTCCCAAATTAATCTCAGATGAGGTTTCATATCCAACTTCAGTTTTTGCTTCTGATTTAGATCAGGATCAAGATATTGATGTACTTTCTTCATCCTTCCATGATTATAAAATTGCATGGTATGAAAATCAAACTATTTTAAATAGTCCTGATTTTAAAAAACCTAAAAGCATCTTTTATCCAAATCCTGTATCACAAACTTTATATATCAATTCCGAGGAGACAATTCAAACAATTAAAATATTCAACAATATTGGACAGCTGGTTAAGTTAAATTCAAATAGTAATAAAATTAGAACTGAGGACATTCAAAGCGGTTTTTACCTCGTATATGTATATTATGAAAATGGACTATTGGAAAAACATAAGCTTATAAAGGAATAAATACATGTGCGAAACAAGAACTAAGCTAAAAAACAACAATTTCCTTCATTGATTTTTTTGACAATATAATATTAAGCTGAAAACTTAGTCTTATAACTTTGATTTACAGTAGGAGTACACGGGCGAGACGCCCGCGCCAGTAGGGGGTTGACAATTTTAATCGGATAAACCCTCAACATCCTCTTCATCTCCTCCGCCAATACCCCCCCTCCCAAACCCCAGCAGCCCAATAACGCTATAATTTCAAATATTTCTTATATTAGCATATAGCAAATTCTCACCTTCACTTTAAAATTAATCCAAAATGTCAAAAAAACCTATCAATTATAGGTCTAAGGACCTACTATTGAAGGATGAACAAATTATGGAGCACCATCCTTAGAAACAAACTTAATAATTAATAAAAGGGAAGCTGAAAACTGAGCAGAGTAAGCGAAAAAAAATAAATTTTAAAAAATGAAACAAATCAAATTTTTAGGAGTCTTAGTTTTTTTCGCATCCATTTTATTTATCGGTTGTAAAAATTCGAGTGAACCTCAAGTAACTTCATCCGAAAAAACAGAAATGACAGCTGCCGAAAAGGAAACTGCAAAAACAGAAATTTCGAATACCAATACCCAAATCGTTTCAAATTTGAATGCCCTTGATGTTGAGGCTGCAATGCAGGGATATTCAAAGGATGTTACGAGTGTGGGTGTAGCGGGTGCGACTTCAGATTATCAAACTTTGGAAAATGGCTTAAAAGAAGCATTTAGCGGACTAAATTCATTCTCTTTAACGAAAGTAAGTGAGGATTTCCTATTTATCTCTGATACTTTTGTGCTTTGTACTTGGATAGGAACTGTTGAAGTTGAGCTTAAAACAGGTGAACGCTTTAAGAATGACGTTCATACTGCAAGTTTACTTTATAGCAAAATAGACAATGAATGGAAAATTGTGTACGAACACGCTTCTGAAACCCCAGCAAAACATGTAGCTGTAGAGTAAAAAGCGCGAATAAAAAAACTACTGCCAACCATGTATAAAAATAATGCGGCAGTATATTCTTAATCAAAGCTTAGTGCTGTTTTGTTACAGATGATTTTTCTTCTGAAAATCCTCGTATACAAAACGGCACTATTCTTATATGCAAACGTCAGCAACAAGTTGAAATTAAAAATTATGCAAAATGATAAAAAACCACTTGTCAAAAACTAGGCGCTAACTACATGCAACGCCAGCAATTGGAAACAGCCCAAAGTCCGACGCATATAGAGTGCCAAGAATAATACAAAAACAGACAAAAGCCATAGGCTAGGGGAGACCCACGGTTTTTGGCCAAACTAAAGACCATTAAACAGAATCTCAACTCAATAAAAATCACTACATTACAGTCTATAATGTGATGCTATGCCAATATACATGGACCGCCATGATGTTTCAGATGAAGTAACCGCTGAGATTGTGGCACAATTACATCAAGCGGATTTAAAAATACAGGATAAATACAACTGTAAAGGCATAACCTATTGGTTTGACGACGGTAGAAAAACGGCGTTTTGTTTAGTGGAAGCACCAAACAAGGAAGCCATTCAAAAAATGCACAACCATGCCCATGGACAAGTACCCCATAGAATAATAGAAGTGGACGATGCCGTAGTGGAATCCTTTTTGGGTCGTATAGAAGACCCTGTAAAGGCGAAAAACACAGCCTTGAATATTATTAACGATCCAGCTTTTAGAACTATTATGGTTATAAGAACAAAGCCATTACATTTATTGGAACACAACAAATTCGTAAAGGCAAACTATCAAAAACTTACTGGCTCCATACATACATCTTTAAACACTCATAAAGGCCGTATGGTGAAACAACAATTATATTATTGTTTGGCAGCCTTTGATTCGGTTACCCAAGCGGTACAATGCGCTCTGGATATTCAAAATAGTACTGCAAATCAACAAAACCAATGGGCCTTAAGCATTGGGCTGAGTGCCGGAGTACCTGTAACGGAAAAGGATGGCATTTTTGAGGATACCATAAAAATAGCCGAACGCTTATGTGAGTATGATAGTAGCCCTATTTCCATATCAACTGAAGTGAAGGACCTATACGAAAGTGAACATCTAAATGTCCCTATTAATAGTAGTTTTGTGCATGCATTAAGCACCACCGACGAGAAATTTCTTAACAACCTTATGGATTATATAGAGCAAGTTTGGGATAAAACCACTTTAAATGCAAGCGACTTTTGTAAAAATTTAGGATATAGCAAGTCGCAGTTTTATCGTAAAATGATGGCAGTCCTAGGAAAATCTCCCAATACATTTATAAAAGATTACCGTTTAGAACAAGCTTTGCAGTTACTGCAGAAACAAACAGATAATATCTCTGAGGTTGCATTTAAAACTGGCTTTAATAGTGCTGCCTATTTCTCAAAATGCTTTGTGGATAAGTACGGCCTGCTACCTTCAAAATACACACGCAATTACATCGCTTAATATCAGCTTCTTATAATTCCCCCAATGGTCCAAAATTGTTATTTTTTGAATTAATTGTAGTGGTGTGTCCTATTTCATCTCTTTAGTTTTGGGTTATAACTAAAAACCAAATAACATGAGCAAAACACTTTACGAACGTTTGGGGGGTAAAGAAGGCATTACAAAGATAGTAGATGATACTGTAGATGCGCATATGAATAACCCTGCTATAAATGCACGATTTCTACCTTTTAAAGAAAAACCAGAACAGTTAGCCATCATTAAAAAACACACTATAGATTTTTTCAGTGCTGGAAGTGGTGGCCCTGCCAATTATTCAGGAAAAGATATGGTAACAACCCATACTGGCATGAATATAAGTCCTTCGGAATATATGCACGTAATGGATGATATTTTTGCCGCCTTAGACAAGAATTCCATTTCGGAAGATTCAAAAAAAGACGTTTTGGCCATATTGTGGTCGTTAAAAGATATGATTATTTCAAAATAACAACAGAATAGAAAGCAAAATGAAAAATTCAATAAAACAATTAGATCCTTCAAAAATAGAGGCTTTTGCTGCCCAATTGCGAGGAAGAGTGATATTGCCTTCTGATGCAGACTATAATGAAACCCGTAAAGTATATAATGGCATGATTGACAAACACCCTGGGATATTTGCCATGTGTGTAGATGTTGCAGACGTTATGGCCTCAGTAAATTTTGGTCGGGAGCACAACCTACTTATTGCTGTAAGAGGTGGCGGACACAATGGTGGCGGACTGGGCTTGTGTAATGAGGGTTTGGTGATTGACTTATCGGGCCTTAAATATGTTAGGGTAGATACCGCTGATAACACAGTCCGCGTGGGAGGAGGAAACCTTTGGGGCGAAGTTGATCACGCCACCCATCCTTTTGGACTGGCAGTTCCGGCTGGTATTATATCGTCTACGGGCGTTGGAGGATTGACCCTTGGAGGAGGAGTAGGGCATTTATCACGTAAATACGGATTGACTATAGACAACCTTCTTGAAGCCGATATGGTTTTGTCCGATGGCTCTTTTGTTACCGTAAATAAAGACCAGTATACCGACCTTTTTTGGGCAATTCGTGGTGGTGGTGGAAACTTTGGGATTGTAACCTCCTTTAAATTCCAAGCTCATAAAGTGAGCACGGTATTTGGAGGTCCAACTTTGTGGCCTATCGAAAAAACAGAAGAAATTATGGAATGGTACCATACTTTTATTAATAGCGCGCCAGAAGAGTTAAACGGATTTATTGCCACCATGATTATTCCAGGTCCACCATTTCCAGAGCATTTGCACAATAAACAATTTTGTGGCATTGTATGGTGCTACACGGGTGATATGGATAAAGCCCAAGAACTATTCAAGCCCATTTTAGCCAAAAATCCTTTATTCGAGCATGTTGGTGAAATGCCTTATCCGTCTATACAAACGCTATTTGATGGATTAATGCCTCCAGGATTGCAATGGTATTGGAGAGCCGACTTTTTTAATGAATTAGGTTCAGAAGTTAGAGAGCAACACTTAAAATTTGGCTCAAACATTCCAACACCATTATCTCAGATGCATTTATATCCTATTAGTGGTGCCGCAAGTAGAGTAGGTTCAGAAGAAACTCCTTGGGCATATCGAGATGCAAATTATGCTGGTGTTATAGTTGGTGTTGATCCAGACCCGAAAAATGCTGATAAAATAACTAAATGGTGTAAAGATTATTGGGAAGCATTGCATCCGTATTCCGCTGGCGGGGCATATTCTAACTTTATGATGGATGAAGGTCAAGAACGAGTTCGGGCCAGTTATAAGCATAATTATAAACGCTTAGCCGAAATCAAAAGGAAATACGACCCAAACAATATATTCAGGGTCAACCAAAATATACAACCCACAAAGCATTAATTTATTGTGACTATTTCAATGAACGTGATAAATAATCCCAAATGAATTGTGATGTGATATTATTTTCTATAAAGCTCCTGAGAATCGCGTAAAATATTTTATCACGTATCATTCTTCAAATACAAGATTCCTGACGATGTAGTTATGAAGACGATATAAGTCTGTATTATAATATTTGTCCTTTATATTTTTTTGGAAGTATATAGACTGCGAATAGGCCTTTACATGATTATTCATAAGGATATAATAAATAGGAATTCGTGAATCCTTTAAAGGTCGATATATCTGAGTATCTGTGTAAATTATTGAAAAAGCGCTTATAAAAAAACTACTGCCAACCATGTATAAAAATAATGCGGCAGTATATTCTTAATCAAAGCTTAGTGCTGTTTTGTTACAGATGATTTTTCTTCTGAAAATCCTCGCATACAAAACGGCACTATTCTTATATGCAAACGTCAGCAACAAGTTGAAATTAAAAATTATGCAAAATGATAAAAAACCACTTGTCAAAAACTAGGTACTAACTACATGCAACGCCAGCAATTGAAAACAGCCCAAAGTATGAAGCATAGGGCAGGGGAGTGATGGATTATTTGATTTATAGATTTATGGATTTTTGGGTCGAATTTTAATTCAATAGCCTATCCAAAAGCGTTTTCGTTTTTTCAAAAGAAGGTTGTGGCGCTTCTGGATTAAATATCTCCGGCGCTTTTTTTATCTCTAAGATTCAAAATAAATAAAAACTCTATTTCTTCTTGTAGGGAGATTCCTTAACGTCCTCAGATTCACCATAGCCCGCAGGATCATTGGATTCTGGTACCTTTTTGGGATCTTCTTTTTTAGGCTCTTTTACGGCCTCTGGTTTGGAATTTGGTTCTTTAGGACTATCCTGCTTTTCTATATTCTGTTCGTTTTTATTCTTTGGGTCTAACATTGGTGTTTTTTTGTCGATAAAAGTATGTTTTAGCTGTTGTTTCAACCTGATTACTTTTTACTCCTCTTCCTGCTTTTCTTTTTTCGCACCTTTTCCATCCGTTTGCGATTTTGGGTTTAGGTTATCGTCCTTAGCGATACCTTTTGCGTGGGGAATGGGGTGTTTTCCTTGTTTGTCTTCAAAATTTGGTGTTTTCATAACTTTTTGTTTTTAAATTATTCAATGCTGTTTTAGCATTTCTGATACAAGCTATTAAATTGCTGGCTCTTTACCATACTTGCTAACATTATTTAACAAAGACATCCCTTATAAAAGTTAAAAAGGTTTAGTAAATAAATTGAATAATGTAACAATGAAGAGCTGTCCGCGTAAGATAAGATTGTCTTAGATCTAGGTGCGGGCAAAAATATAAAATATTTAAACCTCAAAGCGCGAGACTTTCACAATACCTAAAATACCACGCTAGCGTGCGTTTGCAACGCATGCCCACAAAGTTGCTTTAAGAAAACTATTTCACTACAATTTAGTATCTTCGAGGAATGAACCAAACTACCTATAAACCAATTTGTTCTGTACAGGTGTTCCATTCCTATTTTGAGGATACCCTTATGCGTGCTATAGAATTTACACCCACTGGTCATTTTAAGGAAATTATTGGGCAAATGGGCATCGTGCTAAGGCTAACTATAAAACTACCAAATGCAAGCGCAAACCAAATAGAAATTGCAAAACGCGATGGCGCGCAATGGGCAATTTCGAAGGTGTATATTTATATATAGTTGAACTAAAAAATTAAAACTATGAAATGCCCATTAACAAATTATAAACCAACCGAAGATGTATATTGGGGCATTCCATCTTCCGCTTTATCAAATATTATATAGAGATGAAAACCATAAGGATAGTATTACTCTTATTTTTAGCGCAGCTCATAACAATATCCTGCTCCAAGGACAGCTTGCAGATGGAAGACAATCCACAACAGGAAACCCAATATTTCAACTATCCCATAGGGGAGGGACCCTTCGTATATTTTGAGGATATGGTATTTAAGGAAATACTCCTGAACAGTTTTGAAATCAATACCAATAAGGACAATGAAATAAGTTTTGCCGAAGCCACCGCATACCAAGGTACCATAGATGTGTCCTTTAAGGATATTGAAAGCCTGACCGGTATTGAAAAGTTTGTAAATATAATAGCATTGAACTGTGCCAATAATAAGCTAAGAACACTGGATGTAAGTAACAATCTTAGTTTGGAAAGTCTTTACTGCGGCAACAATCCCTTTTCTGAAATAGATCTTAGCCCAAATACCAAATTGACAAACCTAGATATAAGAACCACCAATCTTGCCACACTGGACCTTTCCAAAAACTCAAATCTTGTGGCCATTAGAGCAATGTGTAATTATAGTTTGAAAACAGTGAATATAAACAATAACAATAATACTAAAATCTTGATATTCTTTTTTGGGCTTGCAAACACTGCGTTGGAATGTGTGCAGGTAGATAATGTAGCATATTCAAATACTGCGACCAACTGGTTTATACCAGAAAACGCAAGATATGCATTGAATTGTTTTGACGACATACTTTAGTTATTATTTGTATATATAAAATAGCGCAGAAAGAGCGCTATCCGCAAGTGTTATTATATGTTTTATAATGTCACGCAGCTATTTTATCCCGAATTTCTTTTAACATAATTGTAGATTATAGACCTAAAGGCGCTATATCTACAATTATGTGTAAATAGCCTGAAAAAAGGCTATACAGAAATTACTGTATATTTGGTCTATAATTTATATTATGTAAAATATAATATTTATAAACCCTCCCATTTTGGTTTGTATTAATGTCTATTCCCAACAAAGTATTTGGTTATCCTTATATACAATAGCTATTTTGGAAACCTACCCTCTGTTGAATAATAACGAATTCACCCAATATATTGAAATCACCCACCGTAATACTCTATACCAATAACTATGTCAAAAAACTAGCCTTTAAAAATTTAATAAACGGATCTTCAGGATTGTCTGTTTGCATTAGGCTTATATACGCTTTATAAGCATTGGTATGAATGGAAATCTTTTCGCGCAAACCAGCCATTGAAGCAGCTTTTGCATAATTCGCTTTAGAATTTTCAAAGTCTCCTTTATAAAGAAAAGCTTCTCCAAGTGTCGCCAATTTCCACAAACTCGCAAATGGATCTTTCTCCGTGGCTTCAAACGCTTGGTCTGCATAGATTACCATTGCTGCTTTATCTTCTTGCTGCAAGCTTAAAAACGCCAGGTTTATGGCGTGAAAATAGATTTGTGAATGGTCTTTCTTCTTTTCAGCTATTTTTAAGGCTTCCGCATAGTGTTTAAAGGCCATTTTTAAGTCTTCAGTGGCAGAGGTATTCAAGTACTGTCTTTTGTAGCGTTCACCAATAATGCCCAACAGTTTGGAATTGCCCTTAGCCATAGGGTGCTCGCTTAGAATTTTAGTTGCTTCTTCTTCCCTACCCGCACCTTCCAAAGCGTACATTAAGCGCTCCAAACCTTTGGCGTCAAGGGTGTTCAGGTTTGGCAACAGCGAATTTATTACAGCATTGTATTCCCCCAAAGCAATATTAACCTCTTCCTTATTCGAAAACGTATTGAGAAAACTCTTGTTCATCAAGGTATTTAAAAGCAGTTGGTAACTATCATCATTAGTATCATCAATCTGCACCAATGAAAAGTGGTCTGCTTCTATAATCTCCTGATATTGCTTCTGAAATGGCTCCAAGCTTGATGTTATGGGAACGTATTCATCTTCGGTTGCAGCAATGGTTTTAAAGGTAAATGGATACTTGTTTTGAAATTTGCCATCCCAGTCATTCCTAAGCGTTCGCATATACGGACTTCCTTCTTTCAGTTCTTTTTCTTCAGTTCCGTAAGTAAAAAAGTTTTTTAGCTGTATTTCTGGCAGCCCGTTGCTTGGAGTTCCAAAAAATAGCACGTGGCTGATTCTATCTAAATCGGTTTTATCCAACTGCAAAATAGCTTGTTGCGCCACAATTCCACCCAAGTCGTGCGCAACGATGGCAATACGCTTATACTTTGAAAATTTATTTCTTATTGAAGTATTTAAAAAGTCGGAATTGCGTTTTATATCACTCGCACATGCCCAAATATTCTTCCCCAATTCAGGCACTACATTACCGCTATAACCTAACGGAAACATATCCCAGCCATCCATTTCCTCATTGTCCATCAGCAGTTTTGGCGCTTCGGAAAAGGTGTTTTCCGCATCCCCGGAAAACCCGTGTACAAATAAAATGGCGCTATTACTATTTTCAGTTTCCCTAAATTTCGTAACTGGTTCTTTTTTAACGGTTTTGGATGCTTGTGCTAAAGCTTCAATTTCATCTTCATCAGCATTCTCATCTATCAAATTTGAAACAAAACTTACCACAAAATCCTCAAATACTTGAAGATTTGCATACGGATTTTGCTCGGGATATATTTTTGGTACTTCCTTGAATATGTATTGTACAACCTCAAATATTCGCACAAATGGATCCTCCAAATGATGTTTAGCATCTCCCCGCAAAACCTCAATCATACATTTGGTGAAAAGGCTATTTTCATCACCCTCCAAAACAACACTTAACTGTTCTGCGCGACAGGCAGAAACTATTGTCATACCGCGACCGTCATCCAAGTTTTGGGCAAGACCGTCTGCATTGGTGTGTTTATGTTGTAGTCCTGAAACACCTGCAGTCATTCCTGCGGCATGGCAACAGTCTAAAAAGAAAATTAATCTTCGTGATTTTAATTGCGAGATTTTATATTTTATTTCTTCAGCCTTTATCCAAGTGGTTTTGTATTTTTTTGGCTCATAATCATTTGGACACAGATGGAAGTACTTTTGATTCTCTGCCTCTGGCTTCTTTTTGGCCTCGTCCTTTATAAAGGTGTTATCACTGTACATACCGCCGTGACCCGAGTAAAAAAGAAATACAGAGGAATTTTCATCAGTTCTTTCCAATAAATCATCAAAGGCATTTAGAATGCCTTTGCGGGTTGCTTTTTTGCCTGTAAGAATTTTTAGGTTTGATTTATAATAACTACCCGTTTCCTTATTACCTAAAATCTCGTATAACGCTTTGGCGTCATTAATTGTTTCCGGTAAATCCTCACTACCTACCCCAATTAATAGTGCGTGAGCGTTTTTAAGCTTTGCCATTTTTTTGAATTTATTAAAGGATTGAAGAAATTATAAAAATTATTGCCAAAAGTTCATGACTTCCTCAAACTCTTTCGAATTAGTATATGATTTAAATTGGGGATCATTTTTAAAATATTTCCAATTATATAAGTGTCCGTTAGCTACTGCCTTTAGGAGGTGTTTATATAATTCATCTTGATTATCTGTTGCTGCATAATATTGTGCAAGAGCGTAATCCACTTCCCCAAACTGATAATCAGCCCTTAAATTTTCTAAGGTGCTTAGGTTTTTTTTAGCATCGGGCATATTTCCGAGTTTGAAATTGCTAATAGCTAATTTTGCTATAACTTCAATATTGTCAGGCTCCTCGATGTGAATTTCCGTTAAAATATTCTTTGCCTTTTCATATTCTTCTTTATAAAATAAAGCGTTAGCTAGCGTGTTAGGTGTCAATGTTTCTGGCGAAGTATTTATTATATTATTGAAATATTCATTGGCGTTCAGTGTATCGCCTTTCAACAGGTATTCTTTTCCGGCTTGGAGGTATAATTCCTGTGTCTTCGCTGGAGTTGCGATTAAATTTATTTTTCGTAGAAATTGTTTCAAGGCCTCCTCTTTTTCTGCTCTAACGTAGGCAATTACCAAAGGGCGGTTCAGTAGTTCTGCTTCGGTTTCTTGCTGGGCACCTTCAATAGTTTTTATAGTAGTACTGTATTTTTTTAATTCAATATCCGCAAAACCCTTTACATACAATCGTTGTATGCAATACGAGCAATTTTGGATGTTTAGGCTGTCCATATTTATGGTTCTGTAAATCGGCTCCACATCTTCAGGTCGGTTAACAAATTGAAGCGCTACAACCATAGCTGTTTTATTCGTTATTAAATCTAAAGGCGCTATTTCATATTCATTCAAAATTGTTTTGTAAATAGTACGGTTGTCGCCTTTTAATAATGCTTTATGCATATTCAGCAAGTTCAATTGGCGCCTATTTGTATAGGAATCAGGCTTAATTGATTTAAGTAGCGAATCCGCTTTTTTGAATTCCTTTTGATTATAATAATGGGCTACACGCAATACCTTAGGCTCAAAATATGTAGAATCGGCTGCGATGGCTTTATTTAAAAGATTGATGTATTCCTGATTGTCATTACTGTATTTGGCTTCCAACAAATATTTGTAGGCTTCATATTTAGGAGGGTTTTCCTGTAACATCAGTTTTTTCTTGTCTTCCGTAATGAAATAGCCGGTTATGGATTCATTAAGGTCCTCAATACATTTTAATGGGTTTTCAGCTGCACACTCCGTGGGCTTGAAGGAAATGATGGTCTTGTTTGTTTTTCCGTCTATGAGCATTCCCTGAAAAAGAAGATTTCCATTTTTAAGGTAGAAATTTCCCGAAATAATTTTATTGGGTTTTAAATATTCCCTTACGATGGTAGTTTCGTCTTCCTCAATATTTTTTCCTTTTAAAATTGTTTTGTATTCATCTACAAGGTCCTGGGTTATTACTTGTGCCACGTTGTTTTCAGTAATTCCATGGATTATCCAGTCGGAAGCCATTTTACTTACGATATCATATTTTGGATCACCTGTATTATTTCCGAATTTTAGTACCGCAATTTTATCGCTTTTTACAAGCTTGGGAAGATTGTCAACAGCTGCTTGGGAAAAATTTCTATTTACTATAAAAAACACGGCAATTACACATAGTGAAGTAATTACACCCAAAGCTGAAAAGTACATTTTCTGAAAAGCATTTCTTTTCTTTTCTTCCCTCTCATCATCCTCAATTTCTACTTTCTGTAATGGTACAATTCGAAATTTCCATAGGAAGAATATATAAAGCGGAAAACAAAGCAGCAGTACTATAATCAAGAATGCAACAGATTTTTGGGGAAGGCCCAATGGCTGCCAAGTTATGGAGAGCACCTGCAGAATAACCCACGCAGATACTACATAAATAGACAACATTTTAAAGACTTCCTTCTCGTGGCATTGTTTAAAAAAAGACTTTAGCTTCATACTATTTGGTTAGTGTTGCTAAGTTACTCAAATTCAAAAAGTTTATACTATCATAAATAGCAATAAATTGAAAAGTATCGATTAAATGCTTATCTTTAAGCATTGTATAACTAAAATCTTTCAATTATGCCAACACCACCAGATATGAAATCGATGCCGGATGACAAGCCAAAAAAGAAGCCGGAAGCTACTTCAAAACCAGCAAAAACGAAAGCAAAACCAAAAGCTAAACCAAAAGTTAAAACGAAACCAGGGGCCAATATTGACCCTACTTAAGGTTTACTATCGCTAAAAAATGAAACAAGAATCCCTTTGAGTAAAGGGATTTTTTTTTATAATAAATTTTCATTCGAAAAGAACATATCATCACTTTACATCATAAACAAAGGCACGGTATTTAAGTAACGCCACAAATACAAACCCTCCAAGTGCATTTCCGAAAAGTGCCAAGCCAATAAAGGAGATATAATCTAAAAATGATATAGCCGGAGAACTGATTAACCCAGCAAAAACTTCCACATTACCAACAATACTATGGTGAAGTCCCGCAAATGACAATACGGCGGTAATCAAAAAAATAATTATTATTCGGCTCAATGTATCCTTCGAGGCGGCGACCAACCAGGAGAGCAACCCCATCAACCATCCAGCGAGTATACTACTTACCAATATAACAATGTTGTCGTATTGGGTTACATGTGTCGCTATCTTTTCTATTGTTTTCAAGTCAAAGATTTCCAAACGGGGACCAATCCAGACCAATAAAAAAGCAATTAGATACCCGCCAATTAGGTTGCCGAGTATAACTAATCCCCATAGCTTTAAAAGGCTTACTAGACTTCTTTTTTTATTTAGAACCGGTAAAGTCAAAAGAGAAGTTTGCTCGGTAAAAAGTATAGACTGACCAAGTATTATCATAATAAACCCAACAGGATAAACTAATGCCAGTGCTTTGATTATAGTATCTTCCTCAACTTTTCCATTTAGGAAATAAAACATTGCACAGATCAATAAATAACTAAAACCTATCTCCAGTCCTGCTGTTAAAGAGCTTAAAAGAATACTGACTGGGTTTTTATCATAGGTTTCCTGCCCTTCTACAATCTGCTGTTTCAGAATTTCTCCGTGCGATTTTGGAATATCTGCCTCAGATGTTTTTGATTTTTTTAATTCTTGGTCAATATTCTTTTGCTCTTCTATTTTATCTTGTTTTTCCTCTGCCATATAGTGTTTTGATACTAAAAAAAAGGTTTCGTTCTTCGAAGATAAAATTATTTATTTTATCAGAAACGAAACCTTAAGTTTTATAAAGTAATGATGCTACTTTTTAATCATTTCTTCTAAATGTTGTCTGTTAGTGGATTTTCCGTAAATCTTTTGATCAGGATCCATTATATGTGTGTTTTCAAGTCCGCCTAAATAAACTGCCTCAAAGCCAATATCCTCAATGAGTTGTTGGGTCACCTGTTTGCTATCTTCATCTTGGGCCGCAAATGGAATTGCCAATTTATCCGTATCTCTAAATGCTCTATCTTTCAAATGATCTGCATAAATTGTGTTGAAAGCTTTAGCCGTTTTGGCCGTTCCAAATTTCATCGCGGTATATTCCGAGGCATTTCGGTTACTGTCACGAACGTCCTGTGCCATTTGGCCATCCCTTTCAGGGTATGGGTTAGTTGCATCAATTATAACCTTGTTGGCATATTCTCCTGCATAAAGTTCAGCGAGTTTATCAATGGCTTTAAAAGGGACTGCCAAAAGATAAACGTCTGCATTTTCTTCCCAGGCTTTATCTAGACTTACGGCTTTTGCCTTCCCTCCTGCTTCTTGCACTAATTGATTTAATTGTTCGGGATGTCTTGAGGTAAATAAAACCTCGTGTCCTGCTTTTGCCCAATGTTTTCCAAGGTTTCCTCCTATGTTTCCACTTCCTATTACTCCTATTTTCATAATTTTTTTGTTTTAAATATTATTTCTATTCTTCTTCCGAATTGATTTTCTTAAGGGTGTCGGAAATCTTTTTTTGTTCCGATTTCGATTTCATTTCAGCATCTTTTTCAACCTTTAACTCGCCGTCTCCCTTAATTTTGAAGTTTTCATTTGGCTGAGATTTTCCAAAATTTGATGATTTTCTGTATTCGTCCTGAAAATCGGCATGTTTTTTCTTATCGCTCATAATTATCTGATTTTATTGTTTTTTATCTTTAAAATTTCCGTTGAAAGCAAATTCTTCCTGTTGCTTCCTTTCTCGCATTTTCTTGAGTTCCTGCTTCGTTAAATCGTCGGGTAAATCTTCTGGATCACCACCAAAATAGCCAAAGGCCACAGCAGTTGTTACGTGATAGTCATCTGGAACGTGAAACTCTTTTTGGGCTTTTTTAAACTGAACTCCCGCCATTTGGTGCACCGCAATATCCATACTTTGAGCTTGATGAACCACATTGCCCATAAAAAGCCCTAGATCGTGCAGGGCATGAAAGTTTTCCTTTTCTTTTTTATTCATTGTTTTTTTGAAAGCGTTTATCCACAACATTTGCGCATTGCCTGCCCAAGTTTGGTTAAAATCATCCAAACAATCAAAAATACGGTCGTACATCTCGGTACCTTTAATCCCCCAAATAACACGCCACGGCTGAATGTTTGAAGCACTGGGAGCCCAGCGGCCTGCTTCCAATAATATCTTCACTTTTTCTTCGGTGATTGGAGTTTCCGCAAAGCTCCTCGGGCTCCATCTGTTTTTTATACTGTCTAAAACAGGGTGGTCTAAAGGAGTGATTTTCTTAATTGTAGTCAATTTTTCCATATTTTTTATTTTAAATGTACCAAGTTTGTATTGGCTTAAAAAGTTTTTAAAAAAGATTTAACGCTCTGTTTCATTATTAACATTTTCCTATAATTTTATGACGGTATTTGCACTTATTTTTGCTTAAAAATTTTAATTAATGATCGTCTGGGGAATTTTTATTGCTTTTATTATATTATTTCTTGCTTTGGACTTGGGTGTTTTTAACCGCAATCCACATGTAATCAAAACTAAAGAAGCTGCTATTTGGACCGCAATTTGGGTAACTGTAGCGCTTGGTTTTTCAGGGGTTATCTACTGGCTCTTCAAAGATGGTTTGATCGAGAACCCTACAGATCTCACACCACAACTTGCTGTATTAAAATATATAACGGGTTATTTAATAGAACTCTCGTTAAGCATTGACAACGTTTTTGTAATAGCCGTTATTTTTTCTTCTTTCGCAATTCCGAAGAAATACCAACATGAGGTTTTGTTTTGGGGAATTCTGGGAGCGATTGTTTTTAGAGCGTTAATGATCTTCTTTGGCGTTGCTTTAATCAATAAGTTTGACTGGATAATTTATGTTTTTGGGGCCTTTCTGTTGTTTACGGCTTTCAGAATGTTGGTTCACAAAGAATCTGAATTTAACCCGAAAAAGTCTAAGATATTTCGTTTAATGAAAAAGATATTTCCCGTTAGTTACAAAATGGACGGCGATAAATTTTTTATCAAACGGATGGGCATTCGCGCGGCTACTCCCCTATTTGTTGCGTTAATTATTATTGAATTAACGGATATTCTTTTTGCGCTGGATAGTATTCCTGCCATTCTTGCCATCACGGCAGATCCTTTTATAGTTTTCAGTTCAAATATTTTAGCAATTTTAGGACTTCGTTCCATGTATTTTTTAATCTCGCGTATGTTGACCAAGTTTCGATATATCAATTATAGTTTGGTTGTAATACTCGCTTTTGTTGGCGTAAAAATGATTCTTTCCCACAATGTTGAAATCCCAGAATGGCTTTCTCTTGGTGTTATTGGTTTTTCACTTGCAGGAGGAATTATTGCTTCTCTACTTATCCCCGATCCAAACCCGCTGCCCTCTGAAGAAGATTAATTTCACAAAATCCTATTAAAAGTTTGGAATGGATTTTCGGCTATTGTATCTTTAAAATTGATAAATAAAACCAACAAATTATGAATATAAACTTTGAGTACCACGATGTGGCAGCGAGCCCTAGATTGGAAGCTTTTGTAGGTGAAAAACTAAATAAACTTGAAAATAAATATGACTCAATTGTAGGTGCGGACGTTTATTTTAAAAAAGAAAACACTTCCAATCCAGAATTCGGAAAAATATGTAGTATTCGTTTGGCTATACCTGGCCCCACTATTTTTGCAGAAACATCCCTAGGCTCTTTTGAAGCTTCTGTTGCAAAAGTTATAACAGAACTTCGCTCACAACTTCAAAAAAGAAAAGAAAAACTAAATTCACACTAAATATGAAATGTCAAATAACAAGTTATAAGCCATTTAGTCGATTATAATCGGACTTCATATTAATAAAACAAAAGACTAAATACAGATGAATGATATGGGAGTAATAGCGAGAGACGAAAGACAGTTAACACTTATATATAGCAGTAATACCCGAGTTGGCAGACATACACTTAGCTATTTAACAGGTCTTGACGAAAAATATTTGGCAATAGATTTGGCTAAAACGAAAGTTTCCGACACACAATGGGCCGAAATTGCCAAGACTCTTGGTGTTAAAATTGGGGATCTTGTGGATAAAAGAGAACTCGATTTGAGTGAGGAAAGTACTGCAGGATTTAGCTCAAATGACTGGCTTAAAATCATTCAGAAAAATGATTCCGTAATTTCAAGGCCTATTGCCATTAAAGGAAAACGAACCAAACAAATAGTAAATCCACCGGAAATCATGGAATTTTTTGCTGTGGATTCAGCAGGTTTAGAACAAAGTCCAATGGATGGGGAAGACCCAGACATTGAGAGCACAACGGAAGGTGAAAATTTTATTGAAAAGGACGAATAATTATTCGTCTTTTTTTACTGTTTCCAATGGTTGAATTTTTGGTTTAACCTGTTTGTAAACTTTCCATTGCGGGCGTGTTATTATATCTTTCATTTCATCAGTTTCTTGCTGTTGAAGTTGGTAGAGCATGTTGAGTTTTTCCTTTCCTTCAAATTCTTCTTCTATTTTATAACTTCGGATTAAAAATTCTTCAACTTTTTGCTGAAACAAAAGCTGTTGTTTTCCTGTTAAAGCAAGTTCGGGAATATAACTATTGGTTATTTTCACAGCTTCCTCTTTAGCCTCAAGATTTGATTTTTGCAAAAATGGATCTTGGGAAAATGCGGAAATACTTATAAACAGTATTAGTAATGGAAATAGTTTTTTCATGGCTTTTAAGTTTACTTAAAATTAATAAATCAAAAAGGCAAAGCAAATATTTTAACCCTCTTTAACGGGATTATAAAGAGGAATTAACGAAATGATAAGAAAGAATTGTATATAAATATTTAAAAGATTTCTTTAAGCAGAAATCTTTTGCTGAATTAGAGAAATAGCATCATTTACATTGCGAAGACTTTCCATATCTTCATTTTTAAATTCAATGTTGAACTCATCCTCAATATCTAAAATAATATCCACGAGATGTGCCGAGTTTATATTCAGCTCTCGGGTCAAATCACTGTCTCGATTTATTTCTTTTGCGGAAACATCCTCGGGCAAATAAGTTTTTATAATAGGTTCAAGAAGCCTGTAAATTTCTTCCGAATTCATAGTTCTAAATTTTTTTAAAGATAGCACAAGCGTTCACATCACCAAAACCAAAACTGGCCTTGGCTATGGTGTGTAGCGAAGTTTTAAGTAATTTCATCGAAATTCTTTCTTGAGAAATGATTTCATCTATTTTTGGGTGCAAATTCTCACAATTTACATTGGGAAAAATAAAACCTTCGTGAAGTTGAAGTATTGCCGAAACGATCTCAATACTTCCGCTTGCAGCCAAGCAATGGCCAACCATTCCTTTTAAGGAATTTATATAGGGAAAGTCATTCCCTTTTCGGTCCAGCGCAATGCTCCAGTTTTCAATCTCGTCCGGATCTTTAATTGTTGCGGTTAAGTGTCCATTGATATAATCAATCTCCGAAGCATAAATATTTGCGTCTTTTAATGCATCTTTTATACATTTTTGAATTGCTATACTATTGGGCGCGGTCATACTCCCTCCTCCTCTTTGGCCTCCATTATTTACAGAACCTCCCAAGATTTCTGCATAAATAGTTGCACCGCGCTTTTGCGCATTTTCCAAAGATTCAAGCAAATAAGCCCCTGCCCCACTTCCAGGAACAAATCCGCTAGCATCTGCGCTCATTGGACCTGCAACCTTTTCGGGAGAATCATTGTATTTATAGGTTGTAACCTTCATTGCATCAAAACCGCCCCAAATGTAAGGTCCTTGATCACTCGTACTGCCACAGAGCATATAGGTAGCTTTTCCATCGGCAATGTGCTCATAGCCCATCAAAAGTGCTTCTGCGCCAGTGGCGCAAGCAGAAGAATTGGCCGTAACCATATTTCCAGCGCCAATGAGTCCACCCAGATAGGCGCTCACCCCACTTGTCATAGTTTGTGCCACAGAATTGCTTCCCAAACGGCGTACGTTTTTATCGTCAATTTTATAAATGGCTTCGCGAAATTTTTCAACTCCACTAGTACCACTTCCAAAGATGATTCCCAAATCCCACAGCGGTTCTTCATCATTTTTTGCAGGTTCCAATTTGGCATCTTTGAATGCATCCATTCCTGCAATTATACCATATAAAATTCCGCTGCTATTGAAATTACGAAGTTGTAACTCTGAAAGATATTCCCTTTTTTTTTCTTCGGAAATAATTGGCATTGCTCCCAACTGACAAGAAAAATTAAGATCACGTAGTTCGGGGAGAAACCGGATTCCAGAAACCCCATTTTTTATGGCTTCAGTAAATTTTGGAATTCCTACCCCATTTGGTGAAACAACTCCCAGACCAGTAATTACAACGCGTTTCTTCATTTCGGCTTATTCTCTTTTCAAAATCATTCCACTAATAGTTCCTTTAGCGACAACTTCATCTTTTGCATTCAGCATTTTTACTTTACATTTTAATTTTTGAAACCTAAAATATATCTTTTCTGAAATAACGAAAACTTTTTCACCCGGATAAACAGGAAGATAAAAATCAATTTCGGTACTACTTAGCGCAAATGTCGATTTCTCTGAAATATTTTCTTCTTTTAAAATATAGACTCCAAAACATACCAAGCCAATTTGTGCCATACATTCCGTTAAAATCACACCCGGTGTGACAGGATTATTTTTGAAATGACCTTCATAAAAAAACAAGTCATTTTTGAATGTATAAGTTCCTGTTATACTTTCCTTTGAAACTGACAGCAACTCATCCACAAATATAAAGGGTTCAGAGTATGGAAGTTGCTCTATTATTTTTTGGATGTTCATATATTCAATCTATCTTAAACTTTCACCGCCATCTACTTTCAGAATCGTTCCATTTATCCAATCGGCTTCATTTTTACAAAGTAAATAAACTGCGCTAGCAACATCATCCGGACTTGTTAATCTGCTGAATGGATTGCGAAGCTTTGCCATTTCAGCTAATTTGTCACTATCTGGAATTACTAAAAATGATGGTGTTTCTGTAGTTCCAGCTTGAATACAGTTGGTGGTAATATTCAAAGGTGCTAATTCTATAGCCATATTTCGCATTAAAGACTCCAGTACTGATTTTGCTGCTGAAACTGCTGCATAACCAGGCCAAACCCTTGAATTTCCTTCACTAGTAAATGCAATGCTGCGTGCCTTCTTTGTAAAAATGCCGTTTTCTATCAAGGTTTGAACCCACTCATACCAGCTAATTGCCATTGCATGAATGGTTATTTCTAAATCCTGCTTAGATAATTTTTCGCTCATGACAGCATCCATACTTTTTAAACTGCCTTTAGCTATGCTGTGAAGCAATAGTTTTACGCTATTTTTTGGAAATTGTTTGATTATTTCATTTCTAACATCTTCATTTAAAGCATCTTTATTAAACGTCTTTACAGCTACTCCAAAAGTTTTCATCTTTATCACTTCCTCCTCAAATGCTGCCAGACTACTCTTTCGATCACGATGAACGATGCAGATATTCATTCCTTGGGAAGCTAGTTTTATAGCACTTGCAAGACCTAAACCGCTACTTCCGCCAAGTATGATTGCCCATTGATTTTTAAATTCGCTCATAATTAAAATTTCAATAATACACGCTGTGCAGAAAAACCCGGACCGAAGCTAAGCATCAATCCCAAATCTCCTTTTGCAGGTTTTTGATCCATAAATCTTTCCAAAACATAGAGTACCGTAGCACTACTCATATTTCCGTACAATTTAAGCACTTCTTTGGTATCATCAATGTTTTTACCCAAGCTGCCAAACAAATCCTCAACTGTTTCTACAATTTTGCGTCCGCCGGGATGAAAAATAAGATGATCAATATCTTCAATTTTTAAGTTGCTTTTCTTTAAAAATGGATGGATGATAGCAGGAAAATGCTCGGCGATTTTCTCAGGAACCGATTTATCGAGAATCATCTGAAGTCCTGTATTTACTACTTTAAAGCCCATCATACTTGTTGCTTCATAAAAATGATACATCTCTTCTGCAAGAATTTCGGGGCCATTGTCCTCTTCGTTTGACGACATCAATACACAAGCCGCTCCATCACCAAAAATAGCAGCGCTTACAATATTTACCATCGAGAAATCTTCTAGTTGAAAAGTAGCCGTTGGAGCTTCTAGGGCAATTACTGCGGCCCGTTTTCCAGGATTTGCCTTTAAAAAATTATTTGCGTAGATAATACCTGATATTCCTGCAGCACAGCCCATTTCTGTGACTGGCAATCGAACAATATCCTGCTTCATTTGCAATTCGTTAATTAAATAGGCATCTACAGATGGAATCATAATACCCGTACAGCTAACTGTGATAATAAAATCTATATCGGTAGGTTTCCAGTTTGCCTTATTAAGTGCTTTTTCAAGACATTGTTTACCAAGTTTTGTGATTTCACGGATGTAAATATCATTGCGTTCCTGAAAACTTGTATTTGTGAAAACCTCAATGGGGTCCATTATGGAATAACGCTTATCGACACCCGCGCCTTCAAAAATTTTAATCACTTTTCTTTGAAAACGACTATCTTGGCCTTGCATCCATTGTTTTACAAACGGAATAACTTCTTCTGTGTTCCGGCTATGTTTGGGTAATTGTTTTGCAACTGTGGCTATTTTAACGCTCATAATTCTTTTTTGAGTATCCATTGGTAACGGTAGGCCCAGCTCCAATGGATTTCACTTTTTTGATTTGGGATTTTTATTGAAATTTCTTCCAGTTCATGTTTTTTAAAGCCTCTGGCTATGGAAACAAGACCATCATGTTTTGCTGTTTTGGTTTTCAAAAACAATTCACTTACTACTTTAAAAAGGCTGAAAGCCACTAAGCTTCTTTGTAAATCATTAATGACTAAGCCTTTTTTTGATTTGTTCAGAAGTATTCTCAATAATGCTTCAATATTTTCATTGTTGAAATGATGCATAAAAAGTGTACACAATGCAATATCGCAATTCGGAATTAATTCTTCTTCTAAAAAAACATCAATTTTTTTAAATTTTATATTTGGATAATTGCAGCTCTTTTTTTTAGCGAATTCTAAAATATTTTGGTTGAAATCTATTCCGATGCATTCAAAATTGTAATTATTTTTTTTCCCGTAATCTGCACACTTTCGAAGCAATTCTCCGTCACCACAACCGATGTCTAAAATTACAACCGAATCCTTTTTTGAGTGGCCGCTTAAAAGCTTTTCAATTCCATCAATAGAGATACTGTTCCCGCCTAGCCACTTATTTACAGTTTTTAAATCGCCCAAAAGATTTTTCATTTCTTTTCCTTGGAAGTCCAAATCGTCCATTATTTCTATTTGTTCGGACCTGTATTTATTACTGAAAGTTATCATACAGATTTGGTGCCATGGGTTTTTTCAATAATTTTTGGAACTATGGAAGGAACAGCCCTAGCAAAGGAAAACCCTACTTTGCAAGCAAACGGATTCAATAAAACCCGTTGTATGAATCTTCCTGTTTTTAAACGCTTTCCGAATTCATTTTGCCATTGGTTTGTGTATTTTTCTTCCAGTTTGTCTCTATCAAAATTGTTGTTTTGAAAAGCCTCTAGAAATATTTCTGAAAAAATCTGGGCACTTTTAATTGCCATTGCCATCCCATTGCCACATAGCGGATGTATCAAGCCAGCACTGTCTCCAACCATAAAAATATGATTTTCAACAGGCTTCTTTTTATGAAACGAAATCTGGCTAATGGTCAATGGTTTTTTAAAGATTGGGTTTGCTTCACTAAAAAATTTCTCTAAAAAAGGGTTTTTTGAAAGCTCCTTTTTTTGAAAATTTTCAATGTCCCCATATTTTTTGAAAGACTTGAAAGTAGTCAAATAGCAAGCATTCACAGCATTTGTTTCTGTTCTGCTCAACCCGCAGTAGCCACCTTTGAAATTATGAAGGGCAACCGTATCATCGGGGAAATCGTATTCAAAGTGATTTTTTACAGCAAGCCAAGAGGAATTTTGCTTCATAAAATCACGCTTCAAAAAAGAATCGATATTTGATCGTTTCCCAAAAGAACCTACTACAAAATCAGCATTATAAACATCTTTTCTTTGTGTTGAAACATTAAATTGGTTTTTGTCAAAATCAACTTTTTCAACAGTATCAAAAACAATCGTTGCTTTATTTTTAAGGGATTGGTAAAGTAGATTATCAAATGCATACCTACTCAATCCAAATCCACCCAAAGGCAGATTTACATTTATAGGCAAACCTTTTGCGTCCGTTATTTCAAATTTTGATATTTTTTTGGCTCCAACTGATAAAGGATCAATTCCTAGGGATTGTAAATAAGGCAATACTTCATTGCTTACATATTCACCACATACTTTGTGATGTGGATACTTGTTTTTTTCAATCAAACAGACTTTACAATTATTATTTGAAAGATGTAAAGCAGTGGTTAGCCCAGCCAGTCCACCTCCAATTATAACGATATCCCATTTTTTATTGTTTGTCATTTGTGCTTTAAAGCTAAAAAAAAATCCCGTCCTAAACTGGTACGGGATTTAAAATTTATTTTATTTTAAAATTACTCGCCTGCTTGCTTTTTAGCTTCATTCTTCATTTTTTCATTCGGAAGGATTGCGAGGTTTACACGTCTGTTTTTTGCACGACCTTCGGCTGTAGAATTGTCAGCTACTGGGGCTGTTTCACCATACCAGTTTGTAGTAAATCTTCCTGAGCTCAGACCTTTATTTTGAACAAAATAATTGGTAACAGCTTGTGCTCTGTTTTTTGAAAGTGTCATATTCATCTCCTCTGAACCAACGCTATCGGTATGGCCCACAACAAGTACATTTGTATCTGGATATTCTCTTAGAATATTTGAAAGTTTATCAAGACTAGCTTGAGATGCCACGTTAATGTTGTACTTAGCGGTATCAAAATAAACACCACTATTCTCATCAAAAGTTACAACTATTCCGTCATCCACTCTTTCTACTTGAGCACCAGGAATTTCTTCTTCAATCTTTTGGGCTTGTTTGTCCATTTTAGCTCCGATAAGTACACCGGCACCACCACCAACAACACCGCCAATTACAGCGCCTAATTCTCCGTTTCCACCTTTACCAGCGTTATTTCCAATAATGGCTCCAAGAATTGCTCCTCCAGTAGCACCAATTACGGCTCCTTTTTGTTTATTGTTAGCGTTTCGGGTAGCTTCACAACTTCCTAAACTAATTATAAGAGTTAAGGCTAAAGCTGCTATTGCGGTTTGTTTAAAAAATGTCTTCATAATTATTCTTGAATTTTAGAAAAGTTCATATTTATTTTAAATGGTTTTCCATCTAAATTTACTGTTTGCTCCCAACGCATCGAGGATTCATTGAGTTGCGCCAGACGGAGTCTGAAGCCAACATTTGTGTCTGACTTTCCTTTAGCATTGGTTGGTTTTAAAAGGAAATCATACAGACCAGTAGCTGGATCGATTTCTTGTATTGTAAAGATGAAATCACGTTGACCCGTAGGACAATTTGAGTTTTCAATAGTATAATTACCAGTATTATTGTTTGGGATAAATCTCCAGTTGCTTCCTTCGAAACATTCTACAGAGGTGTCGTTGAACAACGTAACGTTGTAATTTCCAGAGGAGTCATAAGATATACTGTTCAACGCCCAATATCCTTTTAAAATCTTTCGGGATTCTTGAACTGTCTTAGGTGTTCCGCACGAAATTGCTGTGACCACAATAAGGGCCAAAATGAGGATTTTTTTCATAAAAAAAATGTTTTTTTAAAAAGTTAAGTGTTTGATAAATTTTATTTTTTGAATAATCTAAAAAGTATTGATAGCACAAGAAGCACTAAGAAAATCCAGAAAATAATCATGGCTATATCAGTTGCACCTTCAGCGATGCCTCCGAATCCAAAAATTGCTGCAATCAATGCAATAACTAAAAAAATAATAATCCAGCGTACCATAATATTGTGTTTTAATGATTAGTATTCCACTAAGGTAAACAACAATTTTAACATTTGGATTTCCTTTATCTTAAGTTTAACAGAGGACTGTTAAATTATCAGTAAGATAGCAAGTCAAATAGGATTTCTTTAAATTTTTGCTTAGGAAGATAAGCAGATTCTAGATTTGCTGCAAAGGGAATGGGTGTTTCCAAACTGGCGACTCTTTTAACAGGAGCGTCCAAATATTCAAAACGATTTTCCATTATTAATGCCGAAATATCCGAGGCTATACCACCAAACATAGAGTCTTCTTGCAGAATAATTACTTTTCCTGTTTTCTCAACAGATTTGTATATTGCTTCAATATCTAAAGGAATAAGTGTTCGCAAATCAATTAAGTCTGCATTGACCTCCGTGTTTTGTTCTAAAGTTTCCAGAGCCCAATGAACGCCTGCGCCGTAAGTTATTATAGTAACATCCTTTCCTTCTTTTAAAAGAGATGCTTTCCCTAATGGAAGTGTATAATAATCCGTTGGCACATCTTGACGAATGCTCCTGTATAATGCCTTGTGCTCAAAGAACATTACAGGATTTGGGTCTTCAATACTTGTAGCCAATAAACCTTTGGCATCATAAGGAAATGCTGGGTAAACAACTTTTAAACCAGGTGTGTGCGTAAACCAAGCTTCATTGGTCTGGCTGTGAAAAGGCCCAGCACCCACTCCTGCTCCACAAGGCATACGTATAACAATATCGGCTTTTTCACTCCATCGATAATGGCTCTTTGCAAGATAATTTATAATTGGATTGAAACCAGAAGTGACAAAATCTGCAAATTGCATTTCTACAACAGCTTTATAACCATTAATTGAAAGCCCCATTGCTGCAGAAACAATTGCTGATTCACAAATAGGTGTATTGCGCACTCGATCTTTGCCGAATTGCTCTAAAAAACCTTCAGTTATTTTGAAAACACCGCCGTATTCCGCAACATCCTGTCCCATTATAATAAGGTTGCCATGACGCTCCATAGACTGTTTTAAGCCATGTGAAATTGCATCGATTAAACGAATATTCTCTGTTTCTGAATTTTCTTTAACTTCTTGATATTTAAATTGTTTATAAACATCATTTAATTCATTAGCTTCGGTAGATTCTATTATTGGTTCGGCAAAGGCAATATCCAAATTCTTATCAATCTCGTGTTTAAACTCATTTTTAAACTCTTGGATTTTTTCTTCAGAAAGAATTCCTTCAGTTAACAAATAACTTTCAAAATTTAGAAGCGGATCACGCATGCCCCATTCATCAATCAAATCTGTTGGAACGTATTTGGTCCCGCTAGCTTCTTCGTGGCCGCGCATCCGGAAGGTTTTGAACTCCAACAGCACCGGACGTGGATTTGTCCTCATACTTTCCACCAGACTTTTCAATTTTGTGTAAACTTCCAAAATATCATTCCCTTCAATAATATGTGACTCCATGCCGTAGCCTTTACCACGGTCTGCAAGATTTTCACAATTGTATTGTTCATTGATGGGTGTTGAAAGGCCGTAGCCATTATTTTCAATGCAAAATAAAACTGGAAGCTGCCAAACTGAAGCAACATTCAATGCTTCGTGAATATCACCTTCGCTTGTTCCTCCTTCGCCCGTGAACACGGCGCAGACTTTATTATTATTTTTCAATTTGTTTGCCAAAGCAATTCCATCGGCCACACCAAATTGAGGGCCTAAGTGAGATATCATACCAATGATATGGAATTCCTGTGTTCCAAAGTGAAAACTTCTATCGCGACCTTTTGTAAAACCATTTGCCTTTCCCTGCCATTGTGAAAACAATCTGTGGAGTGGAATATCGCGCATTGTGAATACTGCGAGATTTCGGTGCATCGGTAAAATGTATTCGTCTTTGTCCAAAACCGCGGTAATCCCTACGGAAATTGCTTCCTGCCCTATTCCACTAAACCATTTTGATACCTTTCCTTGACGCAGAAGAATGAGCATTTTCTCTTCTATCATCCGCGGCTTTAGCATTCCACGGTAAAGTTTCAGTAAGGTTTCATTGTCAATATCTTTTCGGTTATAATCGTAAAAAATATGTGGAGTTGTTTCAGGTTTCATCTTTAGTAGTTAGAAGATTCAAAAGTAGAAAAAAACCCATTGTAATAAGGAATATAAAGCAAATTTTATCTTCGGAAAAACTTTTACAATTTGGTATCTTTGTAAGATAAATTCAATTGCTATGAATAATATACCCAGTGTAAATTTGGCCGATTTCCTTTCCGAAGACCCAAAAAGGAAGCAAAAATTTGTAAATGAAATTGGTTCGGCTTATGAAGATATAGGCTTTGTTTCACTTAAAAACCATTTCCTAAGTGATGATTTGGTCGATGAGCTTTATAAAGAAGTGAAAAGCTTTTTTGGACTTTCGCTAGAAGTAAAGAAAAAATATGAAATTGAAGGCCTTGGTGGGCAACGAGGTTATATTTCCTTTGGAAAAGAGCACGCTAAAGGCAAGAAGGAAGGTGATTTGAAAGAGTTTTGGCACTTTGGACAAGAACCTTCTGCTGATGCAAATCTTTCGGGAGAATACCCAGAAAACGTACATGTTGAAGAATTGCCAGATTTCAATCACACTGGTATGGAAGCATACCGAATGCTTGAAAAAACTGGGATTTATGTGCTTCGAGCTTTAGCGCTATATATAGGTTTGGATGAGTTTTATTTTGACCATTGGGCAACGAATGGCAACAGCATCCTTCGTCCAATCCACTATCCACCTATTACTGAAGAGCCCAAAGGCGCAGTACGTGCTGGAGCGCACGGAGATATAAATTTAATAACTTTGTTAATGGGCGCCTCCACAGGTGGTTTACAAGTTTTACGAAAAGATGGCGAATGGATTGATGCAATCCCCAAAGAGGACGAATTGGTCATCAATGTCGGCGATATGCTTGAACGACACACCAATAATAAGTTGCGATCTACAATCCATAGAGTCGTAAACCCACCCCGCGAAGAATGGGCCAACCCTAGATATTCAATTCCATTCTTTATGCACCCTCGCAGCGATATGAAGCTGAATTGTTTGGAAGAATGTATTGATGCTGAACATCCAAAAACATACGAAGACATTACTGCTGGTGAGTTTTTACACCAACGTTTGGTAGAAATTGGATTAATAAAAAAGTAAGCACCTGCCGGAGGCAGTTTGTAGTTGAACCTGAAATCTAAAACATTGAAATCCTTAGAAGACCAATTAAAAAACCTTTTCCCAGACCACGAACCAAAAGATGTTCCTGAAACGAATGAAGAACCGACAGTTTGGATGCAGGACGATCCTTTGATTTGCAAATATGAAAAGCGAAAAGGAAAACCGATTACAATTATTGAAGGTTATAATGGCGCCGATAGTGATTTCAAAATTCTTGCGAAGGAATTGAAACAACTTTTAAGCGTTGGTGGAAGTTTTAAAAATGAACAAATTATTATTCAAGGGGATTATCGCGATAAGATTATGCAGTTTTTAAAAGATAAAGGGTTTAGGGTGAAAAGAGTTGGAGGATAAAATTGAAAAGATGAGAATAGATGAATCTGAATTAATATTGACCCCAGAAGGTAAAATATACCATTTGGATCTTGCACCTTCACAGCTTGCTCCAACCATAATTACCGTAGGCGATCCTGACCGTGTGAAAATGGTTTCAAAATATTTTGATAGTATTGAAACCACAGTCCAGCATAGAGAATTCAATACACATACTGGAACTTATAAAGGAAAGCGTATAAGCGTGATTTCAACAGGAATTGGCCCAGATAATATTGACATTGTTTTTAATGAGCTGGATGCCTTGGTAAACATAGATTTTGAAAAACGGGAACCAAAAAAAAAACTGACATCACTCGATATTATTAGAATTGGGACTTCCGGAGGCTTGACGCCCGACATTGAATTAGATAGTTTTTTGATCAGTAGTTTAGGAATTGGTTTGGACAACGTAATGCATTATTACGACAAAACAGATAAAATTTTCAATCGTGAATTTTCCCAAGCTTTTATTGAACACACGAAATGGAATCCCGATAATTCAGTGCCATACGTTGTGGAAGCTGATAAAAACTTATTAAAAAAATTATCTTCGGAAAAGACAAATTCTGGTATAACTATTACCAACGTTGGCTTTTATGGGCCACAAGGTCGCGTACTTCGTGCAAAATTGAAGGATGCAAATCTCAATGAAAAACTGACCTCCTTTCGCTATAAAAAGAAAAAAATTACTAACCTAGAAATGGAAACCGCCACAATGTATGGAATGGCTAAATTACTGGGGCATCGCGCTGTATCAATGAATGCAATAATTGCAAACCGTGCCTCGGGAAGTTTTAGCAAAGACGCATCAAAAACAATAGACGCTCTTATTCAATACACTTTGGGAAAAATTACAGAATGAAAAACTTTTTAATAGGCGGTGTACCAGAACACTTCAACCTACCTTGGTACATTGCCCTTCGCGACAAGAAATTTAATGAACAAGGAATCAATCTGCGTTGGAGGGACTATCCGGGAGGAACTGGCCAAATGTGCCGCGCTCTTCGGGAAAAGGAAATTGATATGGCCGTAATCCTCACTGAAGGAATGGTACGCGATATTATTAATGGCAACGAAAGCAAAATTATTCAGGTTTTTGTAAAATCTCCTCTGCTATGGGGAATTCACGTAGCTGCTAATTCAGATTATAAAACTGTTTCGGATTTAAAAGGAACAGAAGCCGCAATAAGTAGGTATGGCTCCGGTTCACATTTAATGGCTTTCGTAAATGCTGAAAATCTAGAATGGAATTTAAAAAACGATTTGAATTTTAAAGTAATAAAAGATTTAGATGGAGCTTTAGAAGGTCTTCCCAAAGGAAACGGTGACTATTTTATGTGGGAAAAGTTTATGACCAAACCACACGTTGACAATGGCACCTTCCGTTTGATCGGCGAATCTCCTTCTCCGTGGCCAAGTTTTGTAATTGCCGTCAGGAATGATGTTTTGGAAAACGAAGCCGAAAGTGTGAAATCTATTTTAGAAACCATAAACTCAGTAACTGAAAATTTTAATACACTACCAAGTATTGATGAAATGATAGCCAAACGTTACGGTCAAAAAATTGAAGATGTGCGTGAATGGCTTTCTTTGACCGAATGGAGCAACCGCCAATTAACTTCAGAAGAGCTTGAAAATATTCAACAAAAACTGTTAGAATTGGATTTGATTGAAGATAAAATTCAGGAAAACAACATCTTACAAAATTTCTAAAAAAAATCTTAAAATTTACGCAACCCGAAAGTAGAACTTGCATCTTATTAATATAAAATCAATTAATATGACTACTTTTTTAATCGTTTTGGGGGCGTTGTTAGTCACAAACTTCTTGCTATTGCAATTTAGCTGCAATGACGCTACAGAACCCGAAGTACCAGAAGAAGAATAAGAAAATTCTCCCCGTTTCTTTTCTTTATAAAAACCAATTACCAATCAATTGGCTTTTTACCATTTATTTTTAAATATTCATTTGTTTTACTGAAGTGTTTGTTTCCAAACCAATAGCCTCTATTTGCTGCCAATGGCGAAGGGTGGCCGCTTGTTAACACCAAATGTTTTGAAGTATCCACCTTTGCACCTTTCTTTTTTGCGGGTCCTCCCCAGAGCATAAAAACCAATCCCTCTCTTTCTTTTGAAAGCTTTTCAATCACGGCATCCGTAAATTTTTCCCAACCTTTATTTTGATGGCTTCCAGCTTGATGAGCGCGAACAGTTAGCGTTGCATTCAAAAGTAAAACACCTTGATCCGCCCAACGTTCCAAGTTTCCATTAGGGGGCAATGGCGTACTAATATCAGTTCTTATTTCTTCGAAAATATTTTTCAGCGAAGGTGGAACAGCAACATTTTCCCCAACAGAAAAACAAAGGCCGTGTGCCTGTCCAGGTCCGTGATATGGGTCCTGCCCTATTATTACAACTTTCACTTCGTCAAAAGGCGTATGGTTGAAAGCTGAAAAAATCTCCTTTCCAGATGGAAAACATTTTGAGGAAGCATACTCATTTTTTACGAATTCCGTTAAATTTTTAAAATAGGGTTTCTCAAATTCATCCTTTAAAATCGCCTTCCATCTGGGCTCGATTGTTACCTGCATTATTCTTACTTTTGTATGATTGCTGAAAAAGTAAAATTAATGGAAATAAAACGGAAAGCCCGTATAGACAGTAAAACTTTAGAAGATCTTGAATTCCCTTCTGTGCTGCGTCAAGTCTCGGAATTTTGTGTAACTGAACCAGGGCGTGAACAGGTACTTGAAATAGTGCCCTTTCAGGATTTTAACGAAATTGAACCCGAACTGCAACGCGTAAAGGAATTCACGGCTTCGTTCGATGGGGACAATAGAATACCAAATCACGGTTTCGATACGATTTTTAGGGAGTTACGATTGCTGGAAATTGAAAACAGCTCGCTTGAAGTTTCAGGCTTTCGAAAAATTCTTTCCATTTCTGAAACCACTCGGATACTTTTAAAATTCTTTAAAAAATTTGAGGAATTCTATATCCATTTGAATTCCTTTTCGGAAGAAGTATCCTACACATCAATCATTTCCGAAGAAATAAACAAACGTGTTGACAAATACGGCGAAATAAAAGACGAAGCTTCTTCTGAGCTCGGTACGATTCGCAAAAGATTGAATGTGGTGAAAGGAAAAATTAACTCCTCTTTCACAAAAGCACTTTCGCAATACATTCAAAACGATTATTTGGATGAAATCCGCGAATCTGTTGTTGAAAATCGCCGTGTTTTGGCAGTAAAAGCAATGCACCGAAAAAAAGTGAAGGGCGCCGTTTTAGGCAGCTCAAAAACAGGAAGCATCGTTTACATTGAACCACAGGAAACGCTTGAATATGCTAATGAACTTAGTAATTTGTTATATGAAGAGGATGAAGAAGTAAAACGAATATTAAAAGCTTTAACCGAATTTGTCCGACCTTATGCATCCCTTTTGTCGAGCTATCAGGAGTACTTAATAACAATGGACGTGCTTTTCGCCAAGGCGAAATACGCATTGAAAATAAACGGAGTTTTGCCAATTCTTACTTTAGAAAAAAAGATTTCACTTCTAAAGGCATTTCATCCACTATTGCTGGTCTCAAACAATAAAAGGAAAGAAAAAACATTTCCCCAAAGCATTGAACTGGTTCCCGATAAAAGGATTATTGTAATCTCAGGACCAAACGCTGGCGGAAAAAGTATAACACTGAAAACCGTAGGACTTTTGCAGGTAATGTTGCAAAGCGGTATGTTGATTTCCGCTGAGCCACAAAGCGAAATGTGTTTTTTCAAAAGAATTTTGACAGACATCGGAGACAATCAATCCATCGAAAACCATCTAAGTACCTATAGCTATCGGTTAAAAAAGATGAATCAATTTCTAAAAAAATGTAACAATAAAACACTTTTTTTAATTGATGAATTTGGAACGGGAAGCGACCCCGAACTTGGTGGTGCATTGGCAGAAACATTTTTGGAGGTTTTTTACGAACGTGAAGCTTTTGGGATAATAACTACACATTACACCAATTTAAAGTTATTAGCAAACGAACTGCCAGACGCCATAAACGCTAATATGCAGTTCGATAATAAATCTTTGGAACCTTTGTACCATCTGCATTTGGGCGAAGCAGGAAGTAGCTATACGTTTGAAGTTGCTCAGAAAAACGGTATTCCCTACAGTCTTATAAATAGGGCAAAGAAAAAGATTGAGCGCGGTAAAGTACGTTTTGATAAAACGATTGCCAATCTTCAAAAAGAGCGCTCAAATCTTCGGAAAACTTCTGAATCTTTAAAAAATGAAGAGCAAAAAGCTCGCATTGAAGGAAAGCAACTGGAAGAAGTGAACGTCCGTGTGCAGGAAAAACTTGAAAGCTATCAGGAATTGTTTGATGCCAACCAAAAGCTAATCAGTTTGGGGAAAAAGCTGGATGTTCTCTCGGAAAAATATTTCAACAATAAGCAGAAAAAACAATTGATTGATGAGCTGATGAAGCTTGTAATGATAGAAAATAGCAAGAGGAAAAAAGTTTCACCAAAAATAAAAAAAGCTGTAAAAGCTAAAGAGCAAAAGGTTATAAAAGAAGTTGAGAAGAAGGTTGAAGTAATTCGCGAGCGAAAGAAAGAAGAAAAAGAACAAGCAAAAAAATTACCTCCCCCAAAACCGAAAGTTGCACTCAAAATTGGCGACAGGGTGCGAATGATTGACGGTAAAGCAATTGGAACGATTGATACTATTGAAAAAAACAAAGCAATCGTTAATTATGGAATGTTCACTACCAACGTAAGTTTGGAGGAATTGGAAAAAGTTTAATTAGGTCTCAACTGCGCTCGACCGGACATTTGTCTCCTCGAACGCAGTCGAGAGGTTATTATGAATGAAAAACAGAAAATAATATTGTTCGACGGCGTTTGCAACCTATGCAATGGCGCGGTTACATATATCATTAAACGAGATAAAAAGAACGTCTTCAAATTCGCCACACTTCAAAGTGAAACTGGACAGGAACTTGTGTCAAAATTTAAAATAGATACTTTAAAAGTAGACTCCATTATTTTGATTGATGGCGATAAGCACTACGAAAAATCTACCGCTGCACTTCATATTGCCAAACAGCTTTCAGGTGCCTACCCCCTACTTTTTGGGTTTATGATTGTTCCAAAATTCCTTCGGAATGCGGTTTATGATTATGTTGCCCGTAATCGTTACAAATGGTTTGGAAAAAAGGAAAGCTGCATGATTCCCACACCAGAGTTGAAATCTAAATTTATTTAAAAGGACTTATCCTTTATAAAACTATTTAGTCTTTGGGTACTAATTTATATTTTGCCCAGCATTCAAATCTCCCGGCGAATCTTCAGCGGGATCGTTCCAAATAAAATCTGCGTAAGTGTTGCCTGTTCCGGTGAGTTGTAATGAAAGTCCAGATAAATCACCCCCACCTTCAGAAACACCGATATCGGTAGAAGCAATTCCATTTGCAGAACCGTTTGTTGCTATAAAAGTTCCTTCGTAACTGAGAAATTGTATAACTATACCAGACCTTACAATTGCAATTCCGTCCGGTCCATTTTGTATATTCCCGGCTGGTAAAAAGGAAAGTGTTCCCACTCCATTTGATTGATTGGGAATTAACCCGTTTAATGCTATAGTTCTATAATTTGTACCTGTAGAGCCACTATATAATTCAAGTGAATAGAGAGATAAATCTGTTCCAGCTGGTCCTGCAATCTCGATAAATTCCCCCACATCTACTCCTGAATTATCGTAATGAAATTCATTAATCCAGATTTCAGGTGATGGAATCGTTACGCAATAAATATCGTTCCAGACTCCTCCATCCCATATTTGCAGGCAGCTTTCTCCATTTCCATTGTTCATTACAAAAACTAACAATCCCGCTTCCGATATATTAGGTGTTATGCCATTTCGGGCAGGAATATTTGGTACCCGGGGAGGCATAAAACCTTTGTAAGTGAGCCCATCATCAGAGGTACTACTCACTTCAAGCATTGAAGAACTACTGGGATTTACTGTTCCAATCCCCACCTGGCCGAATACATTTCCTATTGTAAAGCCAGCACAAAATAATAAGACAATTTTTTTCATTACTATGATATTTAGTCATAGCTAAGAAGGTAAATTCAAAAAAAAGATTAGATCGGGCATTTGTTCCCGGGGAGAAGTAATAATCTAAACTAATAAAAATTATTCTTTTTTCAAAAAGTTAAAGTGTTAAAATTTAATAACTTAAGTAATTTGAAGCCTCAGTTAGCTCATAGTTCATTTTTGAAAAAGATTAAATAATCAAAAACAGTAATCAATTTTTAAATGTATTAAGAGTCCAAATCGAAGGTTTCAGAAGGGTTTTCCTTCGGATCATAATTGAGCATCCCTTCGCCTTTAGCAATAATGGTACATACCGTGGCATCACCAGTAACATTTACCACTGTTCGGAACATATCCAAAATTCTGTCCACTGGAAAAATAATTGCTATCCAAGCGGGGTTTAGACCTACAGATTCCAAAACAATAATAAGCATCACCAATCCAGCACTTGGCACTGCAGCGGAACCAATGGATGCCAAAGTAGCAGTCAAAACAATAGTCAATTGTTGCCCAAAAGTAAGGTCTATCATGTGTAACTGTGCAAGAAACACAACTGCAATAGCTTGATAAAGACAAGTTCCATCCATATTTACAGTAGCACCAATAGGTAAAACGAAACTGGTTATTTTTTTGTCCACCCCTAGATTTTCTTCAACACATTCCATAGTGACGGGCAGTGTCGCTGCACTACTTGAGGTTGAAAAAGCCAAAGTCTGCGCGGGCGCCATTGCTTTAAAAAATCCTTTATAGGGTATTTTTTTTACAAAAAGCTTCATAAATAATGGATACACAATAAAAATCATCAACATCAACCCTAAAAATACGGTGAGTGAATACCAGCTGAGGCCTTTAAAAATTTCATATACTTTTCCAATATCGTCTCCAGCCATTTTGCTAACAACTCCTGCCAAAAGTGCAAATACGAAGAAAGGTGCAGCCTGCATCACCAAATCAACCATTTTTAGGAAAACCTCCATGGCGCTATCCATAAAGGCAGTTACGGGATGTGATTTTTCATTCGGAATAAGCAAGAGACAAACCCCGAAAAATATTCCAAAGAAAATAATTTGAAGCATCAACCCATTATTAGTCAATGAATAGAAAAAGTTTTCGGGAACTAAATCTACTAAAGGCTGTAATGGCGTGGATTCTTTAGTTTTTTTTGCAGTTTGCATCTTTTCGGTCACAGACGCATCCCTTAGTTCGCCTTTTGTAAGATCTGTAATTTTCTGTGCACGTTCAAAAAAAGCAGGGTCTTGCAAATAATTGATGCCGTCTTTTATTTGATGGCCCTCTGAAGACGCCCAGACTTCATAACTTATACGGTTATCAATTCTGCTTTGTTCATCAATCAACTTTCCTGGTTGTATTACATTAACCAGTAAAAGACCCAAACTTACCGCAAACAAAGTGGTAATTAAATATGCTAAAAGCGTCTTCCCTCCCATTCTTCCGAGGCTTGAAGGATCTCCAATATTTGCCACACCAGTGATTATAGAAACCAGTACCAAAGGCACAGCTATTAATTTTAAAAGATTGATAAAAATTGTACCAAACGGCGCTATCCAGTTAATGGTGAATTCACTCCATCCCAATTGACTGGAAAGCAATGCCCAAATTATACCTAAAACAAGTCCGATGATTATTTTCCAGTGTAGCGCTAGTTTTTTCATAAAAATATTAAATTGTTCAGTATTTTGAAATTTTGTTCAGTAAATAAAAGTCGGCCAAAACTAATGCTGCCATAGCTTCAACTATCGGTACGGCACGGGGCACCACACAAGGGTCATGCCTTCCTTTTCCTTTAGCTTCAGCTTTGTTTCCTTTGCTATCAATGGTTTCCTGTTTTTGCATTATGGTAGCAACGGGCTTAAAAGCAATATTGAAATAAATGTCTTCACCATTGCTAATTCCGCCTTGGATTCCTCCGCTATGGTTGCTTTTCGTACTTCCTTCTTCATTAAACGCATCATTGTGAGTACTTCCTTTCATTGCTGTTCCCGCAAAACCGCTTCCATATTCAAAGCCTTTTACAGCATTTATGGAAAGCATTGCTTTACCCAATTCAGCGTGCAATTTGTCAAAGACCGGTTCGCCTAACCCAATAGGCACGTTTTGGATGACACAGGTAATTATTCCGCCAACGGTGTCGCCTTCCTTTCGAATGGATTTTATATAATCTTCCATTTTTGAAGCCATTTCTGCATCAGCACAACGAACAGGGTTTTTTTCGATTTCAAAAAAGTCCAGTTCGGAATAGTTTTTTTTCAGTTTCAATTCACCCACAGAAGAAACGTAGGCGGTGATTTTTATATCCTTCAGTAATTGTTTTGCAATAGCTCCGGCAACAACCCTGCAAGCAGTTTCACGAGCGGAAGAACGGCCACCACCCCGATAATCACGGATACCGTATTTCTTATCATATGTGAAATCGGCATGTGAGGGACGATAGATGTCTTTGATATGACTGTAATCTTTGCTTTTTTGGTCAGTATTTTCAATTAAGAAACCAATTGGTGTACCGGTTGTTTTTCCTTCAAAAATCCCTGAAAGAAACTTTACCTCATCTTCTTCTTTTCGTTGGGTAACAATAGCAGACTGGCCGGGTTTTCTCCGTTGCATGTCAGTATTTATAGCCTCAAAATCTATTAAAATACCTGCTGGACACCCATCTATAATCCCACCGATAGCAGGGCCGTGCGATTCGCCAAATGTTGTAAGTTTAAAAATTGTTCCGAAGGAATTGCCCGCCATAGAATGGTTTTCAACAAATGTAAACGATAGGGACGAATAATGAAAATAAACACTATTCTTAATCTTTTAGAAACATACTACTAACCAAATAACCCTAAAGTACAACAAACGTAACATTGGCGTAAAATAATTGCTCGTTAATTTTTAGAAATTTGTAGTATAAATATTTTGATTGAAAAGAAAAGTTGAGCTAGTTGTTATATCTGATGTCCACCTTGGGACTTACGGCTGCCACGCTAAAGAATTACTGAAATATTTAAATTCCATAAAGCCAAAGAAAATAATTTTAAACGGTGATATTATTGATATCTGGCAATTTCGAAAGCGTTATTTTCCAAAAGCACATCTTCTGATAATCAAAAAGTTACTATCATTTGCCACAAAAGGTACCAAGGTGTATTACATAACTGGTAACCACGATGAAAAGTTGCGCAGATTTAGTGACACCAAGATGGGAAACATTCAAATCGTGGATAAACTTTTGCTCAATTTGGATGGTAAAAAAGCTTGGTTTTTTCACGGTGATGTCTTTGATGCTTCCATTCAGCACGCAAAATGGATTGCAAAACTGGGGGGTTGGGGTTTTGACCTTTTAATTGTTTTTAACAGATTTATAAACTATTTTCTTGAAAAGGCTGGTCGAGAAAAATATTCTCTTTCCAAAAAAATAAAGAATAGTGTGAAAAGTGCCTTGAAGTTTATTGATGATTTTGAAACTACTGCGACAGATTTAGCGATAGACAACGAATTTGATTACGTTGTTTGCGGTCACATTCACCAGCCTTGCATAAAAAAAGTAGAAACCGTTAAGGGAAGTTGTGAATACTTGAATAGTGGTGATTGGATTGAAAACCTTACAGCTCTGGAATATAATAACGAGCGCTGGACATTATATTCCTATCAAGATCGCCAACACCTTTTGGCAACAGAAGAACCTTTAATTGAAGAAGAAAACGGAGGATTGGAAATAATGATGGCTGCAATGAAAGCATTTAAAACAACAATTTAATTTATTTTTTTAATGCATTTTTCAATACAGTAACAGGATGCAAAGCTTTCCTTCCGGTTCCATCCAAAATTTGATGTCTGCAACTTGTTCCATTAGCAGCAATGATGGTTTCTTCGGGAGATTTTCTAATTGAAGGAAACAGTTTTAACTCCCCTATTTCCATACTTACTTCGTAATGTTCCTTTTCATAACCAAAACTTCCGGCCATTCCGCAACAGCCAGAAGCTATGATGGTTGGTTTATAATTTTTGGGTAAATTTAAAATATCAAAAGTCACTTTTTGGTTGCTCAATGATTTTTGGTGGCAATGTGAATGGATTTTAATACTTTTTGCTTCAGAAGTGAACTGTGCTGCAGAAATAGCTCCTTTTTGAATTTCAGACGCCAAAAATTCCTCAACCAGAAATGCATTCTTTGAAATAGCATCGGCGGCCAATTTATCATCCGCCAATCGCAAATATTCATCGCGAAAAGAAAGAATTGCGGAGGGTTCAATACCCACCAATGGAATCGTTTCTGAAACTTTATTTTTCAAATAAGAAATGTTTTTATTTGCTTCCTCTTTTGCTTCCTTCAAAAAACCTTTTGAAATCAATGCCCGACCGCTGTCCAAAGTATCAATAACGGTCACTTTATATCCTAAACCCATAAAAAGCAAAAAAGAGTCCAACGCAATTTCAGCATCCAAATAGTTACTGAATTCATCTACAAATAGTAATACATTTTTTTGAAATTTCTCTTCAAATAAATTTTCTTTATTATATTGATTTTTAAAGCTTTGAGTTGTTTTACTGAAACTTTTTATTGAAATTTTTGGCAACGACCTATTTTGATGGATTCCGCCAATATTTTTAATAATATTTGAAGTAAAACCATTTGAGAAAAACCAATTTGACAGCTTCGGAATGCTCGATGCCATTTTATTCAGTTTTGTATTTTTTCCGAATAATTTATTGGAAAATGAAACCCCATTCGATTTGTTGTACTGATATAAAAATTCAACTTTTGCAGTACTAATATCCACGTTGCTAGGGCATTCACTGGCGCAGGCCTTACAGCTAATACACAGATCAAAAACTTCTTTTAATTCTTTGGAGTTGAATTTATTAATAGCTTCATTATTTGTTAAAACTTCCCGCAGAGCATTTGCTCTTGCCCGGGTTGTATCTTTTTCATTTTTTGTGGCGTGATAGCTGGGGCACATTGCTCCTGCTGCGTTTTCGGTTTTTCGGCAATCGCCACTACCATTGCATTTTTCAGCTAACCGTAAAATTCCCTCGGAATCGCTGAAATCAAGCAAGGTTTCAATTGTTGGCTCTTTTCTTTCAACCTCATACCGAAGTGATTCATCCATTTTGAAAGCATCTACAATCTTTCCCGGATTAAAGATGTTTTTTGGATCGAACGCGGATTTAATTCGCTTTAAAAGTTCATAATTCTTTTCCCCAATCATTAAAGGAATAAACTCCGCGCGAACAATGCCATCACCGTGTTCACCACTAAAAGAACCATTATATTTTTTACAAAGCTTTGCAACATCAGTCGTGATCTTTCGGAAATATGCAACGCCCTCCGCTTCTTTCAGATTTAGAATTGGGCGCAAGTGCAGCTCCCCTGCCCCAGCGTGTGCGTAATAAACCGCTTGCTGATCGTACTTTTTCATCAAAGCGGAAAATTCCTTTATGTAAGCAGATAAATCCTCTAAAGCAACTGCTGTGTCTTCAATGCAAGCAACTGCTTTTTTATCACCAACCATATTTCCCAAAAGGCCCAAGCCAGCTTTTCGAAGTTCGAGCGCCATATCAATTTCTTCGCCTCTCAAGATGGGGCTGTGATAGCTATACGCTGAAATTTTTAAAGATTCCAATAAGGTTTCTGTCTGCCTTTGTAAATCTTCTTCTGAATGGCTTTTCAATTCTAAAAGCAAAATTGCCTTCGGATTTTCTTTTACAAAAAAGCGATACGGCTCATAGGTTTTGTTTTTTTTGGTGCAGTCCAAAATCACATTATCCATCATTTCGCAGGTATGCAGATTGTGCTGCATAGCAATCACAACATCGTTTAAACAATCTTCCAAAGTGTGGTAATGAGTAGCCACCATTGCGGTATATTTTGGTGGCAATGGATCTAATTGCAAGGTGATTTCTGTTGTAAATGCAAGGGTTCCTTCGCTACCGCACAATAAGGAACAAATGTTTATTTCATTCTTAAATTCTCCAAAAACAGAAGTATTCAATAGACTATCAACCGCGTAACCTGTATTTCTTCGATGTATTTCGGGTTTTGGAAATTCTTTCCAGATTTCCTGTTGCACTTCTTTAGAAATTAATTCATTGTATATCGTTTTATAAATTTTTCCTTCCAAAGTATTCAATTCCGTCTTTTTCAAAAAAGCTTCTTTTGAGAGGGGCTCAAAAACAGCTTCACTTCCATCAGAAAGAACAGTTTTCAGCTTTAAAACTTTATCGCGTGTTACACCATATTGAATAGAGGTTGTACCACTACTGTTGTTTCCCACCATTCCGCCAATCATACAACGATTGCTGGTGGAAGTGTTTGGGCCAAAGAAAAGTTCGAGAGGTATTAAATATGCATTCAATTCATCCCGAATCACTCCAGGCTGCAGCGTAACAGTTCTCTTTTCAATATCTACGGAAAAAATTTTCGTGAAATATTTTGATACATCCACCACAATTCCGTTGCCCACACACTGCCCTGCCAACGATGTACCTGCAGTTCGTGGAATAAGCGAGGTATTGTTATTGGAGGCAAATAAAATTAACTTCTTAATATCCGCTTCATTTTTTGGGTATGCTACGGCGAAGGGAATTTTTCGATACACGGATGCATCCGTTGCATAGATGCTTTTGTGGAGTGAATCTGTAAAGAATTCACCCTCAAAAGTATTAAGAAAATCTTGAAGCTCTTTTTTCATGGCACAGACTGTAAATGTAGAAAATTCCTTAACAAAACTTTGTGGATTTTCAATTAAGGATTGGCACGCTATTAACTATTGCCACTTATGAATAGACTTATTTTTACATCTTATTAACTAAAAGAAAAATTATGAAAAAAGCAATTTTTTTAATGTTTATGGTTTCTGCATTTGGATGGCAGGCTAATGCTCAGGAAATATCAAAAAATGCCATTGGGATTCGCCTTAGTGAAAGTGATGGCTTTGGGCCGGAAGTTAACTATCAACGGGCAGTTGGCGACGATAACCGGCTGGAACTTGGGTTGGCATTTCACAGTAAGCGTTATTGGGATGCCGTAAAGCTTACTGGAATATATCAATGGGTTTGGAATATTGATGGTGGTTTCAATTGGTATGCTGGTCCTGGGTTGGGTGCAGGTGTTGTAAGTTATGATCGTAATAATAACGATTACCCTTATGACGACAGGTATAATGATTCTGAAGCATTCGCCTTTTTAACTGGCGATATTGGGATAGAATACAATTTTGATTTCCCGTTGCTTATTTCATTTGATTTTAGACCACAAGCAAACTTGGGTTACAGAGATGACGTTAGTTTTGATGTAGGATTGAGTGCTCGTTATCAGTTTTAAAAACCATTTCAATATATTTTTATAAGAAATGCCCCTCTAAAAAGGGGCATTTTCCTTTTAAAAAATAGGAAAAATCCTGTTTCGTAACTCCAGATTTTATTGCAATTTTAAAATTTCGATAAAATAAAGGATTATGAAAAAGAATTATGTTGATATTCATTGCCACCCTTCATTAAAGCCCTACAGTAAAAGCTTTAAGTATAATCCCACCAAACAAAACGCGCTGGATCCAAACCTAAAAAACTCCATTTGGCATTATAGCCCTCCAAATTTTCTGGAGAAATTCCTCAACAGATTAGTTACGCTTACAAAATTTACCCAAACAGATCTTACAGCTCTTGCCAAAGCTAAATCTAAAGTAGTTGTTGTTTCGCTTTACCCTTTTGAAAAGCATTTTTTTGGAAAAGAAATATTAGGAATAAAAGGTGTTACCGACGTTTTAGTAAACTTAGCAGCAAGTATCAGTCAATCGCGAATGGATTACATACGCAGTAATAACGACTATTTTGTTGATTTGATAGATGAATACAACTATTACCAACAACTTCACAATCAAGTTGAAAATATCGACGGAAAAATTTATACCTATAGATTGGTTCGGAGTTTTAAGGATATTGAGAACAATTTCGCGCAAGAAACCGATTCAAAAAAAATTATAAATATCATAATTACTATTGAAGGCGGGCATAGTTTCAATACAGGTATAGCTATAGCAAAAGATATGGCAAGCCGCACGGAAGTAATTGGAAATATAAAAACCATTAAAGATTGGGAACATCGCCCTATGTTTCTTACGTTAGCACATCATTTTTACAACGAGCTTTGTGGACATGCTCGCAGCATCACTATTGGTATGCTGAAAAAAAACCAAGACCGAGGCTTAAATAGCGGTATTACGGAACTTGGCTTTGAGGTGATTGACCTATTACTTGATAATACTGATGGAAAAAGAATCCCGATAGATGTAAAACATTTGAGCACTGCTTCGCGAAAAGTGTATTATAATTTATTGGATACAAAATATGTTTCCGAAAAAATACCAATAATTGCAAGTCACGGAGCGTGCAACGGAAAGCATTCCATCGTGCAATGGAACAAAACCGATTTTCCAGAGCACGAAAAATGGTTTTGTGATATTGACATTAATTTTTATGATGATGAATTGATACGAATTGCCCGAAGTAATGGAATCTTCGGAATACAGTTGGACGAAAGGCGTATTGGCAGTAGTAAAGCTATTTCAGAAAGTAAAATGATTTTCCCAAACAAACGTAAGCAACTCAACAAAAAAGCACTATTGGTTTGGCGGCAAATACAACATATTGCAGAAGTTCTAGATAAAGAAGGTTTATTTTGTTGGGGAATACAAAGTATAGGCAGTGATTTTGATGGGATTGTAAACCCGATCAATGGATTGTGGACCGCGGAAAATATGAAGGATTTATCAGAAGAATTACTTAATCATGCTGAAGACTATCTTTTAAAAAAATTAATAATGCTCAACGACTTCAACCGAATCAACGCTGAAACTATTGTAGAGCGCGTGATGCAGGATAATGCAATGGAATTTATTAAAAGAAATTATTAAAAATTAACGTCACTTCATTTTTAGAATAGCCTCTTCGTATAGTTTTTCATACAAAGGCACAATTTTCTTGGTGTCATAAATCGTTGCTGCTTCGATCGCCTGTTTTTTAAATTTATTCAATGATTCATCTGTAGCCAATATCTTCAAAGCATTTTCAGCCATTTCCTCAACATTCCCAACATCGCTTAAAAATCCACTAACACCTTGAATATTTACTTCAGGAAGACCGCCGGTGTTGCTGGAAATAACTGGAACGCCACAAGCCATTGCTTCCAGAGCAGCGAGACCGAAACTTTCTTTTTCAGAAGGAAGAATAAATAAATCTGTGAAACATAAAATCTTATCAACTTCATTACTATTTCCTACAAACAATACTTTTTCCTCTATACCTTTCTTTTCACAAAGCATTTCGCAAGCCTCACGGTCAGGTCCCTCGCCAACAATTATCAATTTTGATGGAATTTTTTTCTGAATGCGATCAAAGATTTCAATTACATCTTTTACTCGTTTCACTTTTCGAAGATTACTAACGTGTGATATTATCCGTTCGTCTCTATTGGCCATCATATCGCGCTGGCAATCCGTATATGGATTGATTTTGTTTGGAATATCAATAAAGTTTGGGACTACATGAATTTCCTTTCTTATATCAAAAAGACTTAAAGTATCTTCCTTCAAACTTTTTGAGACCGAAGTAACAACATCACTATTATTAATACTGAATGTTACTGCTGGTTTATAAAACGGATGGTTTCCAACCAAAGTAATATCCGTTCCGTGAAGCGTGGTTACCATAGGGATATAGATGTTTTCTTCCTCTAGCATTTTTTTCGCCATATAGCCTGCATATGCATGCGGAATGGCATAATGCACATGCAATACTTCTATTTTATGAAGCTTTACCATATCTACCAACTTGCTGGAAAGCGCAAGTTCATATGGCTGATAATGAAACAGCGGATAAACAGGCACGGAAACCTCGTGAAAATGAATATTTTTAGAAAGTAGTTCTAGTCTAACGGGTTGTTTGTAGGTAATAAAATGAACCTCGTGTCCATGCTCGGCTAATGCTAAGCCCAGTTCCGTGGCAACTACCCCACTTCCTCCGAAGGTTGGGTAACATACTATTGCTATTTTCATATTTTTTCTTTTTTAAACCAAGGCCCAAGACTAAAGGTAAACAGGACAGTTCATTGTTTAATCTATATTAGTTCAATTAATCTAAATTTGTCTTGGGTCATCAGCGAAGCAATCTTGTTTCCTGTTTCCCTTTAATAATCAATTGCGTCATAAATAGCTTCCTGGATTTTACTTCGCAAATCACTTTTTATCAACTTTCGGTTTTCCGGATCAGGAAAGGTTCTGTTTGATAAAAATACATAAACAATTTCCTGTTCAGGGTCTGCCCATCCAAATGTTCCCGTAAAACCACTATGGCCATAACTGGTCATAGAAACACAACCGCAGGTTGGCCCCGAAGTTCCCAATTGTGGTTTATCAAAACCAACACCACGCCTTACGTTTTTATCGCAATAATAGCAAGTGTTGAAAAGATCCATCGTTTCGGGTTTAAAATAACGTATACCCCCATAAAAACCCTTCCATAGATACATTTGCATTATTTTGGCTACATCATTAGAATTGCTAAACAATCCAGCGTGGCCACTAACGCCACCTAACATCGCTGCGCCTTGGTCGTTCACATAGCCCTGAACTTTCTGTTTTCTGAAAATATCATCCTGTTCCGTGGGCGGAATATTATCTATTGAAAACTTATCTAAAGGATGGTACATAGTATAATTAGCTCCCAAAGACTCATATATATTTTCCTGAACAATTATTTCCAAGGGTTTACCGAATTTTTGTTCCAAGTATTTTTTCAAAATATAATACGGTAGATCGCTGTACTTATATTCCAATTTTGGGTTGAGACCGCTCTCACGAATGTCCTTGAATATGGTATCCATATAGTCCCTTCGCATATAGAGATTTTCAGCAACTTCTACATTAAAATCCTTCCCAGGAATATCTGAATAGTATTTTGAGGAAACCCCAGTTTTTTCATCGTTAAGAGTGTGTCTATAAAAAGGAATCCAAGCCTTGAAACGGGCATAATGTGAAAGCATCTGCTTTAGGCTTACATTTGCTTTGTTTGAGTTTTTATACTCAGGAAGCATTTCTGATAATTTGGTATCTAGACTTAATTCCCCTTTATCCACTAACTGCATCACTATTGGTAGTGTTGCCAATATTTTTGTCATCGAAGCGAGGTCGTATACATTGGTATCGCGGACTTCTAGGTTTTTATCGTATTCGTGGTATCCGAAATTTTTCTGATAAATAATTTTTCCTTTACGCGCCACCAATATTTGAGCTCCAGGAAACATTCCTTCGCGAATTCCAAAATTTGCAAGGGAATCAATTTTTCTCAGCTTATAGCTGTTAACACCCACACTTTCGGGAGTTCCGTATTGAAGTCTTTTGAGTGATTTCGTTTTCAAACTACTGTTTAAAGGAAAATCCTCACCCAATGAAACGGGCAATTTTCCTTTGGCCTCACGGGCGCCAAAAATTAACTGCGCAGATAATTGCTGTGATACTTTGCTGTTTTGGTAAGACATAACAACACCTTCAAAGTTTGCAGTTGTTTTCAAATCCAGCATAGCATACGGTCTAGCAAAAACATCAAGAATCACGGTATTGGTTCGGGCAATTTCATAAAGCCAAACAAGTTCGTTTTCAGAAAAATCAAATTTTTTCCACGGATTGTCGTTCGATTTGTGAAAACCGATGATTACGTAATTGTATTCCTTTAATTTTTGCACATAATCATCAAGACTTATAGCCTTTACCCAATCTACGTTCCCATATTTTTTTAGCTCATTCAAAAACTCTTCACCAGAATCATCGCCAAAGTTTACATATGCAATCTTTTTCTTCTGAAGGTCTTTTATAGGAAGAATAGCACGGTTATTTTTAATTACCGTAAGTGCGTTATCCATTGCTTCTTCATAAAGCGCATCATCGTTCACGGAGTTTAAATCTTCAACCAAATAATAAAGATTTACTGGCGTGTAACGGTTTAGGCCAATTTTGTATTTTGCGTAAAGAATTTTCTTGACCGAATAGGCCAAACGCTTTTCAGTAATAATATTTTCATTATAGGAATTTATAAGAAATTCCATTGCCTTCGGAACATCCTCAGAAATTAGCAATACATCATTGCCCGCCAAAAATGCCGCAAGTTCTATTTCACCTGGTTTTTTAAAATCGGAGGCACCTTTCATATTTAAAGCATCCGTAAAAATAAGACCGTTAAAGCCCAATTCCCTCTTCAAAAGATCCGTAACCACATTTGATGAAAGCGAGGAAGGGTAATTCATTTGTGGTTCCAAAGCAGGAACATTCAAATGTGCCACCATCACGCTATTCAGACCTTGGCTTATCAGTTTTTTATAAGGATATAACTCCAATGTATCTAATCGCTCTCTTGAAAAATCAACCGTGGGCAATGTCTTATGACTGTCCACCTCCGTATCTCCGTGACCTGGAAAATGTTTTGCATTTCCCATAACTCCTGCACTCTGCATTCCTTTCATAAAAGCGAGCGCTTTTTCCGTAACGTTGTCTCTATCCTCTCCAAAAGAGCGGTTTCCGATAATTGGGTTTTTGGGATTTGTATTTATATCAACAACTGGCGCAAAGTTGATGTGAACGCCCAAACGTTTGGATTGCTCACCAATTCGTCTACCTATTTTCTCAACAATTTTATTGTCTGTAATTGCGCCCAAAGTCATATTCCAAGGAAAAGCGTAAGTTGAGTCTAGACGCATTGCCAATCCCCATTCAGCATCCATCCCCACCATTAAAGGCACTTTGGCTAGTGATTGAAATTCGTTGTTCAGTTTGGCTTGGCGCACAGGGCCACCTTTTGAAAAAATAACACCACCTAAATGATAATTAGTAATTAAGTCTTTTATTTTATCTGTTTTTTCTTTGGGGTCGCTAGAAAAAATATCCGCCATAAAAAGTTGGCCCATTTTTTCCTCCAAAGACATATTGTCGTAAATACTATCAACCCATTTCTTTTGGTTTTGAAAGTCGTTTTTAACAATTAATGGATTGGTTTCCTGAGCTAATGCTGGGAAATATATAAATAGGATAATACAAGCGAGCAAAAATTTCTTCATAGCAATGAAAACTGTGATTAGGATAAAAAGCGATTGTGCCAGCTTTCCGCGGCGGGAACTTCCCAATTTTCAAGATATTCTGCTTTTGTATTTATAAGATTATTAAAAACAATGGTGTTTTTTGAAACGGATTTATCTTTTGCCATTTTCCTGAAATCTGCCAGAGGTTTGTAAGCAATATATTCACCCGAATAGAACGTAACGTTCATTTTATCAAGCAAGTCCACGTCAAATTTTTCTTGAAGCGATTGAATAAAATGTACCGAAGCATCAATACTACAACCCGACGCTGAAGCATTTGCTTGATTTAGCCCTAAAACAATAAAGCGATTATACTTAAGTTCTAAACCAGCTTCAAGCTCAGCACCGTGAGCTGTCCATTTTGTTAAGAAATCTTCTGTTAATTCAGTAATTTCAGCAACTTCATCATCGCTTAATTTTCTATTGGCCTGATATATCCATACTCTGGAATCATCGGGCAGGTTTTTAAAATCTATCAACATTATTTATAAATCTTCAGCATTTGCAATCATCTCTGCAACGTCCAAAACTTGAACATCATCTTCGGCGTGTTTAGCCTTAACGCCATCGGTCATCATAGTATTGCAGAACGGACAGGCTGCAGCAATAATTTTTGGTGCAGTCTCTAAAGCTTCTTCGGTACGTTCCACGTTAATATCTTTATTTCCAGCTTCGGGTTCTTTAAACATTTGTGCACCACCAGCGCCACAACAAAGACCTCTTGATTTACAACGTTTCATTTCTACCAATTCCACTTCCAGTTTTTTAAGTAGTTCACGTGGAGCTTCATATTCACCATTTGCTCTTCCCAAATAACAAGGGTCGTGAAAAGTAATTCGCTTTCCTTTAAATTTTCCGCCTTCCACTTTCAATCGTCCTTCTTCCATCAAGGATTTTAGAAATTGGGTATGGTGCATTATTTCATAATTACCACCAAGACTAGGGTATTCGTTTTTTATTGTGTTGAAGCAATGCGGACACGCGGTAACTATTTTCTTTATTTCATAACCGTTCAGCACTTCAATATTTGTCATTGCCTGCATTTGGAAAAGAAACTCGTTCCCAGCCCTTTTTGCAGGATCGCCGGTACAGCTTTCCTCAGTTCCCAGAACGGCGAAATCTATATTTGCTTTGTTGAGTAATCTCACAAAGGCTTTTGTTATTTTTTTTGCACGGTCGTCAAAACTCCCTGCGCAACCTACCCAAAATAATACCTCGGGTTTCTTGCCTTGGGCCATATATTCGGCCATTGTTGGGACTTTTATTTGTTCAGTCATATTAATCAAATTTGTATGAAAGGGATATAAAATAATTCTAACTTCTATTCAAGAACATCCCCCTTGCCCCCCTTTGAAGGGGGAATCGATTCGTTTTTATTTTAAGTCCGATTTAATCTTTAAACACTTCAATAGTCACTTCTTTTTCTACCAAATCGGTAAATTTTCCTTTGTAACGGGTTGCTTTTACCAAATGGTTATCCACCCAATGATAGTTGCCACCCCGTGGTTTTCCCATCAACATACTGTGGTATTTAAAACCGTGTTTTTTAAGCCAAGTTTCGGTTACTTCACGATGGGCTTCTGTACGAGAGGTGAAAAAACAAATTATGTGACCTTCATCATACCATTTATTCAATGTTTTCAACGCATCAGGAAATGGTTCGCAAGTTCCCATTCTTTCAGGCTCTTCGTTAGGAATATCATCGGTAATGGTTCCGTCAATGTCAATCAAGTAGTTTTTTGTTCCTTCGGGAAGAATCGGGCTCACGTGTTCCCCCTTTTCTACTTTCTTGTGCAGTATTTTATTTACTTCCTCTTTCTTCATTATATTTCGTTTTTAATTCAAAAAAAATGAATTAATTACTAATTCTCATCTTTCCAGTTTAAACGATCCATTTGGTTATATGGCCAAGGGGCGCCATTGTTTTCGATATTTGTCATTGAAACGTTTAACTCAGTTGGGGCGGCAGACTGTTCCATAACCAAATACTGGCGCATATCCATAATAATGCTCAATGGATCTATGCTTACGGGGCAAGCTTCTACACATGCGTTACAAGTGGTACAAGCCCAAAGTTCCTCCCTGGTAATGTAATCGTCCAACAACTGTTTTCCATCTGGTTTAAACTCTCCATTTTTATTGATGTTCTCCCCTATTTCTTCCAAACGGTCGCGGGTGTCCATCATTATTTTTCGGGGCGAAAGTTTTTTTCCTGTAATGTTTGCGGGACATTCACTAGTGCATCGGCCGCATTCTGTACAAGTATATGCGTTTAATAATTGTATTCTACTTAAATCCATTACATCGCTTGCGCCGAATTTTGCAGGGGCTTCTGTTGCTCCCTCAGCTGGCGCAGCAAATGGATCTACATTTGGATCCATCATCATTTTCACTTCGTTGGTAACGGAATCAAGGTTTTTAAATTTTCCTTTAGGAACCACTTTTCCGAAGTAAACATTTGGGAAGGCCAATATAATATGAAGGTGTTTTGAAAAGTACAGATAATTCAAAAACACAAGTATTCCCAAAATATGCAGCCACCAAGCGCCTCGCTCTATGATGATTAGTGTTCCTTCGGAAAGTCCGTTAAAAAGTGGTGCAATAAACTGGCTTATAGGAAACCATCCTGCCTCAACGTAATGTGCAGCACCTAATGATTGAAGTGATAGATCGGCAGCGTTCATAGTTAGAAACAATGCCATCAGTACCATTTCAAAATAAAGGATATAGTTCCCGTCGTTTTTTGGCCAGCCTTTCATTTCGTTTGCCCAAAACCGTTTCAGTTTTTGAACGTTTCTTCGGGTCCAAAAAAGAATAACACCAACTAAAACGAGGAAAGCCAGTATTTCAAAAGAAGCAATCAAAAAGTTGTATAAACCAGTAGGAAGAATTGAAAAAAGAACTCTGTGTGTGCCAAAAATACCGTCAATAATTATTTCGAGTACTTCAATATTGATAATGACAAAACCAACGTAAACAAAGATGTGAAGCAACCCAGGAATTGGGCGAACAACCATTTTTGATTGCCCGAGCGCAATGCGAACTACATTGCTCCATCTTTGGGCTGTATTATCTGAAGCGTCCACCTCGTGTCCCAATTTTATGTTTCGGATTATTTTACGAATGTTGATTGTAAAATAACCGATACCCGCTGCAAGGGCGATGGTAAAAAGTATATTTGGAATGTAATGCATGGTTTATTCTTCTGGGTTGGCTGGCGGTTCGTATTCTTTGCTCTTTTTCCCGAAAACCGAAATATGCACATAACGTTTCGGGTTCAGTTTTATGTCTTGAAGAAGTTCTTCCAGCTGTCTTGAAGCGCCTTCTAAATTTTCGTACAGTTTGTCGTCTTTTAAAAGTTTTCCAATGGAACCTTCACCATTATCTACACCTGCTACAATTTTATCCATTTTATCCACCACGTTTTGCAGATCTCTTGCCAATTTACCAGTTTCCAATTGCGACAAGGAATCTGTCAGTTGGGAAAGATTGCTTGCGGTTTTGTCAAGATTGGTAAATGTATTGTCTAGTTTTCCAGTATTATTGGAAAGAATTTGATTTAGGTTTTCAGAAACTCCGGAAAATGAATTCAGGGTATTGTTTAGATTTTCAATTGCTTCTTTTAAGTTTTGACGCGTTTTCTCGTCAACAATCGCATTCACATTTAACAATAATGTATCCACCGTTGCCAAGGTATTATTCACTTTTTTCTCTAATGGTCCCAGCGCCTTTGAAACAGCGGTTAACATACCGTCTTCTATATCGCCACTAAGTGTGTCGCCACTTTTAGCGATATTGTTTATGTCATATTCAGGGAAAATTCCCAAGTTTTTTCCGCCAATAAGACCAGAGCTATATATTCTAACAACGCTATTTTTCGAAAAATCGAAATCTTTTTCTACTGTAAATTTAACAATCAAACCACCTTTGGAATTGGCAAAGGAAATATCCTGAACCTTACCTACGGTAAGGCCATTAATAGTAACAGGTGCTGCTTGAGCCAAACCTTCTACGTTGTCATATTTTACATAAAATTCACGGTTTTTGTCTAGAAGGTTGGTGCCTTTCAAAAAACTGTATCCAAAAATCAATAATAATATGGCCCCAATGGCAAGAATTCCGGTTTTAACTTCTTTCGATAGTCTCAAGATTGTAATTTTAGGTTTTCAACAAATTTAAGTGATAAATATAAAGAAAGCCTATTAATTGGCTTTGGATTTTAACACTTCTGATACATTAACTTTTTTTCCTTTTTTAAATGCCACAATGTATGCAGAGGGATATCCTTTTTGCTGCGCAAAGGTTTTCATAACCTGAATTTTGTTATAGTCAGAGGTTTCACCATAGTAATATTTATAAAGACCATCTTCCTTCTCGCGAGCTATATCTTTCATTCCCTTAAAATTATTGGGTTTAGGATCTAGTTTTCTATTGGTAGCTGCCAATTGTACTTTAAAAATTACGCCCTCATAAACATCTTCTTTTGTGCTTTCGATGGTTTTCTCAACTTGTATTTGCTCTATCTCTGGATCTTTTATTTTTTCAGTGGAAACTGAAAGACTGCTTATATACGTTTTGATGGCATTGCCTATCTCACGGGCCATATCAGTCTGGCCTTTTGTAGAATTTAAATATGCCCCTTCATTTTTATTGGTAAGAAAGCCTGTTTCAATCAAAACACTGGGCATATAAGTATTATGCAAAACCCAAAAACCGGCTTGTTTGACGCTTCTGTCATTTTGCTTTAAATTGTTGACGATATTGTTTTGCACCAAACTTGCCAAAAGGATGCTTTGGTCCAAATATTCTTCTTGCATCAATACCATTCCTATCAATGATTCTGGAGCGTTAGGGTCGAAACCGCCATATTTTTCCTTGTAATTATCTTCCAGATAGATTACTTCGTTTTCCTTTTTGGCAACCTCAAAGTTGGCTTGGCTTTTATGAAGCCCAAGTACAAAGGTTTCAGTTCCATACGCTTGGCTTTTGTGGGCGTTGCAGTGCACGGAAACAAAAAGATCTGCATCTGCTCTATTGGCAATCCCAGCACGTTCGCGCAGCTCAATAAAAACGTTGGTTTTGCGGGTATAAATTACTTTTACGTTGGGAAGCTTTTCCAGTTCTGCTCCCACTTTCAAAACAATATTCAGCGCTATTTCAGATTCTTTATAGCCATTACCTACGTTTCCCGTGTCGTGACCTCCATGGCCCGCATCCAGAACAACAACAAATGTTTTTATGGGGTTTTTAGCCGCAGAAACAGTAAAATTGATTATTGAAAAAATTATTATTAATACGAAAGATGAGAGTATTTTCGTTTGCATATACCTGATAACGATTGTTAATATTTATTATTATTTTAAAAAATGACGGTTTGAATCACGACTGCTTTGCTACACGATTCACGACAGATTTTATTTTATATGAAAATCTAGACCAAAAAATTAAAGATTGTACAGTATTTTTAATTTTTCGTTTTTCCCTTTAGTCGTGGTTTGTGGTTCAATTTCAGCCACATTTTCTTTTTGCCAAAAAATTCATTTAAAAAAACGTACCCGAAAAAATATGTTTATTTTTGACCGTTTCAAATACTGAGCCAAAACTACAAAATAATAGCATCGTAGCATTGCAGACCAACAGGCATTACTTAACAATCTTCTTAACATTCCTGCTTCTTTGCAGCGTTGTTATGCATGCGCAGGATATTCCTCCGAAGAGCGAAGCGAATATTCCAAAAACCACTAAAGACGATACACTTTCGGTAAACCTAAGACCTGTTATTGATGAAATCAACGAGCAGGATCAAGACACTGTAAAGACGGATTCCATAAAACCTCCCAAGGAAACCTTGACCGATGTTGTGGAATATTACGGCGAAGATTACGTATTTCTAAATAGAAAGGAAAACAAAGTATATATGTACAACAAAGCCTTCATAATTTATGGAGACATGCGCATAGATGCTGGCTTAATCATTCTTGACTACAATAAAAACGAAGTTTATGCCAAAGGAATTGATAGCGCTGGCGTTTACAGTCAACGGCCTATTTTTGTACAGGCAAACAATAAAGTAGAACCTGATTCCATTCGGTATAATTTTAATAGTGAAAAAGCACTTGTCTATAACAGTCGAACGGAGCAAAACGGTTTCAAGGTGATTGCCGAAGTGACCAAAAAAGTTAACGATTCCGTAGTCTATCTTAGGAATGTGAAGTTTACCACTTCAAAAAATATTGACGATCCCGAATATTATTTCTATACACGAAAGGCAAAGTTTGTTCCAAAGAAAAAAATTGTAACAGGCCTTACCAATATGTACATTGCAGATGTGCCAACGCCAATTGGGCTTCCTTTTGCCTACTTCCCCCTAACAGAAGATCGTACTTCGGGGTTTATTATTCCATCTTTTGGGGAAAATAACAACCGTGGTTTCTTCTTACAAAACGGTGGGTATTATTTTGCAATTAATGATTATCTGGATTTTAGTTTGCTGGGCGATTATTATACCAACGGAAGCTATGCATTACGAGGAGAAACCACTTATGCCATTCGGTATAAATTTAAAGGAAATTTAAGTGCCCGTTTTGAAAGTCTCGTTAATAGTGAGCGCGGTTTCCCTGACTTTAGCGAAAGTAGTATTTACAACATTCGTTGGACACACTCACAGGATACTAAAAGTAGCCCAAGCTCTCGTTTTTCGGCTTCGGTGAATATTGGGAGTAGTAAATATTTTACACAATCCATCAACCAAACAAACAATGCGAGCGCGCTTGTAAACACTCTGAGTTCCTCCATTTCCTATTCAAAAACATTTGAAGGTGAACCACAGGTAAATTTATCGGTGGCAGCTACACATTCACAAAACACGCAAACACAGCAAATATCCATGTCTTTGCCAAATTTGAACACCAGTGTTTCAAGGATTTATCCTTTCGCACCAAAAGACGGTACCAAAAAGGGCATTATTCAGAATATAAACTTTCAGTATGATCTTACTGCTGAAAACCGAATCCTGACCACCGATTCGCTTTTCTTTAAACCAGAGATGTTCAATACTGCACAGATTGGCGCACAACACAATATTCCTATTACGACCAACTTCAAGGTTCTTAAATATTTAAGTGCTTCTGCAGGAACCAATTATCGGGAAACCTGGGTGCTAAAAAGTACACGCAAACGCTATGACGAAACCGTAAACAATGGTTTGGGGGGCATTGTGCAGGATACTCTTTCAGGCTTTGAGAGCTACCGAACCTATAATTTTTCGACCAGTTTGGGAACCACACTATACGGTATTTTCAACTTTGGAACAGCTAGTAAAATACAGGCCATCCGTCACGTGGTTCGCCCTTCTATTAGTTACAACATCAATCCAGCTTTTGACAGGTATTACGATGAATTTCAGATTCCTTTAACAGCGAATGAGGCAGCTGGAGAAACAGTTCAATACTCACGTTTTGAAAATACACTCTACGGTCCGCCGAGTAAAATATATTCAAGCAATATAGGTATGTCTCTCAGCAACACTTTTGAAGCAAAAGTTCGAGATCGTGATACTACCGCTTTGGAACCAAAAAAAGTTACTTTGCTGAACAACCTGAATTTCTCAACGGCATATAATCTTGCAGGCGATTCTTTGCAATGGAGTCCGCTGCAATTCACTGGGAGCATTCCTATTGTACCAAAATTAGACTTCAACTTTAGTGGAACATTAGACCCTTATGCCCTTGATAGCAATAATAAAAAGATTGATGTTTTCAATATAGACAATGGAGGAAGCCTTTTTAGACTTACCAATGCCAATGTTAGTATAAACTATTCCTTCTCCAGTAAAGATTTTGAGACCAAAACCAAGGATACGGATCGAATAGATAACGAAACCTTCCGCAATGGTGGACGGCCCGACGACCTTTTTGGCGAAGCCTCAAACATTTATGACGGGCAAATCTATAAGAATGATGAAAACGAAGATGAAGATAAAACCAATATTGAATGGTACAATTACAGCATTCCGTGGGACGTGCGTTTTGCTTACACCATAACCTACGGCAACAACCAGCGGCAAAACGAAATTTCCAGCCAATCGTTTATGATGAGTACCAATATGGAACTCGCACCACGATGGACCGTAGGCGTTTCCTCAGGTTATGATTTTAAGAACAAAGGCGTTACACTTACGCAATTCCGTTTCCAGCGCGATTTGGAAAGTTGGCAGATGAGTTTTAACTGGACCCCTATTGGCAGCATAAACACAGCTTGGTTTTTCTTTGTAGGAATAAAATCTTCGATGCTTAGTGATATTAAGTATGACAAGCGCAGGGAGAGTGACAAGCGATTGTAGTTGATGGAAGATGGTTGATGGTTGATGGTTGATGGTTGATGGTTGATGGTTGATGGTTGATGGTTGATGGTTGATGGTTGATGGAAAAATAAATTATATTCACATACTCACAAATTCACCTTTCAATGAAAACAATAATAACCACCCCCAACGCTCCTGCTCCAATTGGCCCATACAACCAAGCTGTTCTTAAAGGCAATATGCTCTACACTTCCGGGCAAATAGCGATTGACCCCAAAACGGGAAAATTGTTTACGGATGATATTAAAATCGAAACCAAATTGGTTATGGAAAATCTAAAAGCCATTCTTACCGAAGCCGGAATGACGTTTGAAAATGTGCTGAAAACAAGCATCTTCATTAGCGATATGCAAAATTTTGCATCCATAAATGAAGTGTATGCTACGTACTTTAACGAAGCCACTGCCCCAGCTCGCGAGACTGTGGAAGTTGCAAACCTGCCCAAGTTTGTAAATGTGGAAATTTCGGTGATTGCTTCATTATAAGCGAGTTTAATAAAATAGAAAAAATCCTCAAATTTAAACTTGGGGATTTTTTTATTAAAAATCTCTAATGTAACCTGATATATTTTAAAAAAATAAAACCTTTTGTAACAAAGGCTACAAAACAAATCATTTTTAACAATTAATTTTGATTGAATTTTAAACTTAAAGATGATACAAAGAATTATACTACTAGTAGCAGCAACATTAATTTCATATTTCAGTTTTTCACAAACAGCTCCTTTTGAAATTAGTATAGAGCCAATGAATATTAATGGTTTAGGTGGAATTCAATCTTATGCAGTTGGCCAAGATAATGGTAAATGGCTTATTGTTGGTGGACGCTTAGACGGATTACATCGAAGACAACCTTGGGCCGCTTTTGATATTGCGGGAAATAACAATCAATTAATTGTTGTAGATCCACTCACAGAACAAAAATGGTCAGCACCACTTACTTCATTGTCAATAGCAATCCAAGAACAATTAAGCTCTACCAATATGGAGTTTTTTCAAGAAGGAGATTATTTATACTGTTTTGGCGGTTATGGTTATAGTGCAACAGTAGGTGATCATACAACATATGCAAATCTTACTGCTATTAAAGTTTCTGATGTAATTAATGCCATTGTAACAAATTCAAGCTTTTCAAGTTATTTTAGGCAAATTACTGACCCTCAATTTCAAGTTACTGGTGGTGGATTAAATAAAATTTATGATGTCTATTATTTACTTGGAGGGCAAAAATTTATTGGAAGATATAATCCAAATAACGGACCAACATTTGTACAGGAATATTCCAATCAAATTAGAAGATTTACAATTGCAGACAATGGAACTTCTATAACAATTAATCATTTGCCTTCTTATACAGATATTGAGAATTTACATCGAAGAGATTATAATGCTGAAGCCCAAATACTACCAAATGGAACAGAAGGTATTACTATGTTTTCAGGAGTTTTTCAACAAACTTTAGATTTACCTTTTTTAAACTCTGTTACTGTAGCTTCCGATGGATATGCCGTAAATAATACATTTCAACAATATTACAATCATTATCATTGTCCCGTATTGCCATTATATTCCACCACAGAAAATGAAATGCACTCTGTATTTTTTGGAGGCATTGCTCAATTTTATGATGACAATGGTATCTTAGTTCAAGATGATAATGTGCCTTTTGTAGATACAATAGCAAGAGTTACAAGAGATGCCAATGGCGTAATGTCTGAGCATAAATTACCAATAGAAATGCCCGCATTACTTGGATCTGGCGCAGAGTTTATTCCAAATTTAAATTTCCCGCATTTTGACAATATGGTTTTTAAACTAGATAACATTACAAATGAAAATACTTTAATAGGTTATATATTTGGTGGAATTAGTAGTTCTCAACCAAACATTTTTTTTATTAATGATGGAACTCAAAGCACGGCAAACAACCAGATATTTAAAGTATTTATAAAAGCAGCTTCCCCACTATCAATTGATGACTTTAACACCGCAAGTACAGATGCACTTAATTTAAAAATTTATCCAAATCCAAATGATGGAATTTTAAATCTACAGTTTAATTTAACCCAAAAAGATGATGTAAAAATTTCTGTTTTCGACGTTAAAGGGGTGCTGGTAGATAAAGTTGTTTTGAAAAATTTAAAAGCAGGTAAAAACAATTATTCAAAGGAAATTAAAAATCTTTCCAAAGGAAGTATGTATCTAATTTCACTTGAAACTTCAATCGGAAAAGTAACGCATAAATTAATTATAGAGAATTAAATGGAGATAGATTAAAATTTATCTTATTGTAAAAAATATCAATTAAGGTTTACGTTAATACGTAAACCTTTTTTTATTGAATCTTTAACGCTGGCCTTTGGGAGAGAAAATTGGCATTAGGATAAAGAGATATACAAGAAGATAGTACTACGGCTAGAAATTATAATACTGGGTATCTCAAAAATGACTTATATGCACTTTTAGGAAATGAAACCTTTCGATTAACTCTAAATAGATAACTTTTGCTAACATAGACCTGAGTTTAAAAACAAGTCGCGGCAAAACCACTACTCTCCTTCCTCATCCGTTTTTGTGCCTTGTGGCTTAAAACCCACAGGATAGGTATCGTCATCTGGTGTTACTGGCAGTTCAGATTCTAAGGTCATTTTTTTGTTAAAGAGTTTTTGGTAAAGTTCCCTGAAAGTATTGAAATCTACAGAATACGAAATTCCCGTACCCTGTTCAAAAATTTGGTCTTCACCAATAAACTGCAAATCTGCCTGGCGGTTAAAGAATTTCATTCGCAGACTTCCGTCATCGTTTATGAGCCATTGCACTTCCACATCGCCCGCCACTGCAGTTTCGTTGGCCCCGCCCACTGGTACGCCCACTTTTCCGTTGATAAGAATACGTTCGTTTATCTGTGTGGAAACTGTAATACCAAAGCGATCTGCCGTTTCTTGATTTGGCGTTCTGTTACCAACTGAGTAATCCAAACCAACTCGGAACTTGCCGTCTTGGTCTGCAAAAAGGTTGTTTACCAGCCCAGAAACCCTATCGGCGACTGTTCCAGCAAAAGCGTTGGAACCCGCGTAATTATCGTTTACAAAGGAGTTTGAAGCCAATAAGAAAAGGGCTTGATTCTGCATCTGCTCCTCATTTTGCAGTTTGTATTGCAGCTCACTTTTTAATGTGGAACTTACTCTTGGAAAATCAATTCTAAAAGACAATTCTGGTTTTGCAAGCTCGCCTTCCAAACCTACGTAAACCTCCACTGGTATTTTAGTATTTACGGAAGGATTGTCTAAAAGAACTGATGGGTTAGCCTGAGTTTTATAAACAGCGCTTAGGCTCAGATTGGCGCGTTCTGGGGCACCGTCCCATGTTATATTTCCTCCAGGTACTACCTCAATTGTTCTTTGGATTATTCCGCCATACCTAAAATCGTACGACCCTTCATACACCTGAAAATCGCCGTACATCTGGAATTTCCCGTTGGTGTTTATTTCTATAAGAAGAATTCCCGCCCCGCGACCTTTTAAAGTGGAATTATTCACTTTATCTACCACAACTTCCACTTCGGCATTTTTGTTAATATCAAGTTCAAAATTTAGGGTAAGACCTTTTACATCTTCGGAAACTATCGTTTCTCCATTAATTCGCGCTTCTTTTTCCGCAGGAGAAAGAAAATGTACAAACGAGTCATCACTAATGGATTCTGTGTCGCTAATTGGTATTTTAAAAGTTGTTCCCTCTTCTGTAGTGGCGTTCACATCAATCACAAGCTCATCAATTGGGCCTTTAATTTTGGCATCACCACTTATAAAAGCTGTTCCATAGTAAAGTGCATCTTCTTCGGGAGGGGTGTCCAGTACAAGCAAGCGCTCTGGTGCTTCAATATTCAAATTCAGTTCCCAATTGCTGAAATTCGTATGTGTAGCATTCCCCGATAGTAGTCCTTCAGTTTTGTATTTGGTATCGGTAATATTTGTATAGCCTATTTGAAATTTATTTTTGGTAACAACAATCTGCGCATTATTTTCAATATCGAAATCTGTATTCAAATAAGGAATTTTTAATCCACTATTTTCCAAAGTAAACCGCCCTAAAATATCTGGAGATTTGTAACTGCCGGAAACCCGTGCATTTCCAGAAATAAGTCCGCGAATGTTGGTAATTACATCACGTCCAAATGGACTAAAAGCCTGCAAATTGAACTGATTTAAATCAACATTGAGCTGTATTTGGGGGTTTGTGGAAGAAACATCAATTTCTCCGACGGCGTTTATTGACTTCACATTATTGTTTGTTAGCGAAGTATTTATCCTGTATTTGGTTAGGTCTTCATTCCCGTCAATTTTTAAACTCAAGTCTCCAAATGGAATTTCATTAATGTTAACGTTATCGATCATTACGGTACTATTTGGGTAATACGCACCATTTTTTTGAAGAAAATCAAACTTTCCGTTCATGTTTCCATTAAGGCGCAAACTATCTATTTCTGGCGTTATCTCTCCAATATTTACGTCCTTAAATCGCACTTTTAAATCTTTATAAGTGGAATCCCGCAACACGCCCGCCATTTGAATCAGCTGCTCATTACGGCTTAAAACCAAGGAATCAATTCGGATTTCGGTGAAATTATCATCAAAAACAACTTTGTTCAAGCGGTTGTTATTTTCATTCAGATACCAAACATTGCCCTTATAGGTAATGTCAGATTTTTTTACGCCAATAACCGATTTTCCTGCAGGGTTAATGGTATGATAAAGCGAAAGATTAAAAAGATCTTCTTTTTTTTCTCCCCCTTTAAATTCTGAACGCACATACATTGTATCGTTCAAAGTTTTATTAATGATGTTTACATCCTTAAAATTATAAAATCCAGTATAAACAGAATCAGCAGATATATATGTATTATACAATGGGTTATCGTTATCTACTTGAATGTTCAATTTACCTATGTAATTATCAAACAGAAGTACTTCCGGAGAACGGAAGTCGAGCTTAAATTTTGATTCATCCGAAGAAACAGAGCCTTTTAAACGTGTGTTGTCTCCCAGTTTTAACTGTGGCACAAAAATGTCTACAATTTTATTATAAATAACAAACTCATAGTCAATATATTGATTGGTGGTAACCTCTTGTGGAATGTAGTTCGCATAAATACTTGCTATCCCATTCTGAAAGAGGTTGGGGATATCTGCGATTAAAAACTCTCCAGAAATGTTTCCGTTTAAAATATCCGGTGAATTTATTTCAATGGTTCGCATAGGGCCATCAAATGATGAAGTAATAGTGAAATCATCAAAATAGTAATTATCACGTTCGTTTTGGTAAAAAGTTTGGTTGAAGTTGATAGTCCCAACAACGTCGTCAATGGTTTTTCCTTCCATATCAACCACCATTTTCCCTGTAAAGACCGAAATACTATCACGTTTTATAAGGTTTAGTTGATTCAATTCCGCATATTCAACATCTGCCTCAAAGTCAAGTTGGTTGGTTTTCTTTGAAGCATCTATCAAACCTTTAAATTGAAGTTTTAAGTTTGGATCGTCAATGGATAGTTCGCCATTAAAAAGAGGATTTTTAAGATTTCCCGAAACCACAATATTTTGATAATTATACCCTTCAAAACTAAAGGAAGTTACCTTTCCGGAAATCTCTGTATTTACAGTGTTTTTGCTGAAACCGCGACCGTCAAAATCTAAATTGGCAGTCATTTTACCCAAAGAAGTCATTTTGGTAATTTTGCCTAAGTTAAAATTCTTCAACACAATATTCCCCTTGTAATAGGCATTCTCAATATCATTGATATTGCCCATTTTTAAATCTACAACAGCTTGCCCTATTGTACTTTGCAAATTGCTTTTTGTGTTTAACTCGCTACCAATTAATGAAGTATTTCCACTGAGATTAAATGTTCCCAACTCTTTCAATTCAACAGGTACTACATCACCCAAAACACGTGGCATAAAGCGTCTAAGATCAAAATAATTGGTGGAAATATTGTGATTGGAGGCGGTAATAGCGTATTCTTTTTCTGAATCCAAAATATTTTCAAAAGCGTAATCGCCTTCAATATTTGTGGCTCCGGTTTGAAATTTCAGGTTGTTTGCGGTAAAATTGTTCAAGGTTCCTTTTAGCTCCGTATCCAATAAAATCAACTGGTCCGGACCAAATTCGTTATAAAAACCATTTAAATCGTTTGTTGCAACTTTGGAATCCTTGAAGTTTGCCGTAATAACTACATCGTTCACAAAATCAGCCATTCCATTTTTGGAATAATCCAAATCAATACCTCCCACAATTTTAGATTCCGTGGTTTCAAGATTTAAATCTTTAAGTGTAATATGTGTAGCGGTATAGGAGAAATCTGCTTGTAAGTCATTAATAGTAATTCCACGTGCAGCAATCAATGACAGTTTTTTAATATTGGCACTAACGTCTGTGCCGTTAATTTTAAAATTATCGGCAACTACGTTTACATTGTCTAAAATAAAAACGTCAGGATTTTCAAGGTTTTCGTTAGTAATCTTAATCTTGCTATTTGTTAAGCTTACATCATTACTAAACAGCGAAAACGGGGAAGTACTTGGTTTGCCTGTATCAAATTTTTCAGCAAAAATGGAAAGATTATCTGTTTCTTCGTCTTTATAAGTTTTAACATATAGTTTTGCGTGGTCCAACACAATACTTCCAAAACCCAGATCACCTTTTATTAAGTTTTGAAAACTGATGATATTGGTTTGCACTTCTTTGCTGTAAATCAATGTATCTTTGTGGTGATCGGCAATAAACACTTCACGAATGTCCACTTCACCTTTCCAGTTAAGCCCCAACCTTTTTATTTGGATATCGGTTCCGTAAGTTTCATTGAGATTTGTAGTTACCTTTTTTGCAGCCCAAGTTTGCACTGCCGGAATGGAAAAAATAATTACTATAAGCACAAACAGCAATACAATGATTACGAAGGTGCGAACTATTATTTTCCGAAGTTTTTTGATACGCTTTTAAAGTTTTAATTTTACACCCAATAAATATACCCTTTTTGCTTTGATACAAAAAAACTGCTACATCCTCGGTATTGAATCTTCTTGCGACGACACTGCTGCAGCCGTAATAAATAACGGCGAAATACTTAGCAATGTTGTTGCCACACAGGCAATTCACGAGCAATATGGAGGTGTGGTTCCTGAACTCGCGTCACGAGCACACCAGCAAAATATTGTGCCCGTCGTACACCAAGCGTTACGCACGGCAAATATCGACAAAAATCAGTTATCTGCCATTGCTTTTACGCGCGGACCTGGTTTAATGGGTTCGCTGCTCGTAGGCACCTCATTTTCAAAATCTTTGGCAATGGGTTTGGGCATTCCGTTGATAGATGTGAACCATATGCAAGCACATATTTTAGCACATTTCATAAAGACCGAAAGACAAACCGCTCCAAATTTTCCATTTTTGGCAATGACTATTAGCGGAGGCCATACACAGATTGTAAAAGTGAATGATTATTTTGATATGCAAATCATTGGCCAAACCATAGACGATGCTGTTGGTGAAGCTTTTGATAAAAGCGGAAAAATACTTGGCCTTCCCTACCCCGGTGGCCCTTTGGTTGATAAATATGCACAAAAAGGAAACCCAAAAGCCTTCAAGTTTCCCAAACCAAAAGTGAGTCCGATGGACTTTAGTTTTAGTGGTTTGAAAACCTCGGTGCTTTATTTTGTTGAAAAGGAAGTGGATAAAAACCCAGATTTTATCTCTGAAAACATAGAAGACATTTGTGCGAGCCTTCAGTTTACAATAGTTGATTATTTAATGGATAAGCTTAAAAACGCCGTAAAAAAAACAGGTATAAAAGAAATAGCCATTGGCGGTGGGGTTTCAGCAAATAGTGGTGTTCGGACAGCTTTAAAAGAAGCCGAATCAAAATACGGTTGGAAAACCCATATCCCCAAATTTGAATTTTGCACAGATAATGCCGCAATGATTGCCATTGTTGGCGAACTGAAATACAAAACCCAAAATTTTGCCGAAAATAATGTTGTAGCTTCGGCGCGGATGAAGTTTTAAGAATACCTAAATGAATCCCAATTCGGAAGAAATATTAAAACGTATTAGGGTCACACTCAATCCTTGGAAAAAGGATATTGTAGAAAAGCGAATGTTCGGAGGTACCTCCTTTCTTTACAAGGGAAAATATGTGTTGGGGAAACTAAGGAGCGACTTATGGTGCGAGTTCCTTCTGAAAAATGGAAAAAACACTGAATAATCCTTTCGTAAAACCTATGGATTTTACGGGAAAGCCTATGAAGGAATTTATTTTTGTAACAGCGCAAGGTTTCGGTACCGAAGAAAAGCTGCAACAATGGGCAGAAATCGGCATAACGCACGCAAAAAGAAAATTGAAATAGATGCAACTTTTTTATAATCCCTACATATCCAAAACAGCAACGGAAGTAAATTTTGATAAGGAAGAAAGCCGCCACATTGTAAAGGTTTTGAGAATGAAGGAAGGCGATAGTTTCAAAATCACAAATGGCAAAGGTTCTTTTTTCGATGCGGAAATATTACATGCAAATCCAAAAGCATGTTTGGTAAAAATCCTTTCGGAAGAAGTCCAACAACCACTACCCTATCAGCTTCACTTAGCCGTAGCGCCCACAAAACTGAACGATCGCTACGAATGGTTTTTAGAAAAAGCTACAGAAATTGGCATCACAGAAATCACTCCAATAATCTGCGATCACAGCGAACGAAAAACTATAAAACCTGAACGCTACGAAAAAATCCTTCAAAGTGCGATGAAACAATCACTGAAGGCGTATTTGCCCATTTTGAATGAAGCCATTGCATTTAAGGATTTTATAGATTCAGTAAATACTTCAGAAGGTTTAAATTGTATCGCCCATTGCGAGGAAACCGATAAAAAATCCTTAAAATCAATCTTACTGCAAAATAAAAAAGTAACAGTCCTAATCGGTCCAGAAGGTGATTTTTCATCCGAAGAAATAACACTTGCAAAAAATGCAAGTTTTATTCCCGTTACCTTAGGCGAAAGCCGTTTAAGGACGGAAACTGCAGCAATTGTAGCTTGTCATAGTGTTGCGTTTATCAATGAAGTTTAACTCGCAACTGTAAATGCTTTAAATTTTAAAATTTTATTCTTTCTGAATTTGTACTTTTGAAGTTATGCGAATACTATTTTTTTCATTTTTCTTTTTCGGTTTAATCGGAAGCATTTCAGCACAGGAAATTGCGCTTTTGCAATACGGCGGCGGCGGTGATTGGTATGCAAACCCGACGTCGCTAGGCAATTTGGCGAAATTCTGTAACCAACACATAGATACTGCTATAAAAGAAAAACCCGAAACCGTCACTCCTGGCAGCATTGATATTTTTGACTACCCTTTTGTACATATGACGGGCCATGGAAACGTTTTCTTTTCTTCTGAAGAGGCTGAAAACCTTAGAAATTACTTGATGAGCGGGGGCTTTCTTCACATTGACGATAACTACGGAATAGACCAATATATTCGTAAAGAAATTGTGAAAATTTTTCCCAATAAAGAACTAAAAGAGCTTCCTGCCAATTACCCAATGTTTAGTTATGTTTATAAATTTCCGCATGGAATGCCCAAAATTCATGAACATGACGGTGGCCGACCACAAGCTTTCGGTATTTTTGTGGAAGACAGATTGGTTTTACTTTACACCTTTGAAACAGACCTTGGCGATGGATGGGAAAACCCCGAAGTTCATAACGACCCTCAGGAAGTTAGGCTGAAAGCATTGCAAATGGGAGCTAATATTGTTAAATACGTTTTTGAAAATTAATTTTCTTGTATTTATACTCTCGTACAGTATCTAAATCCCTTAACAAAACTTTGATTTTTCCTAGCTGAGATTATAGTATATTTACTTCGTGAAAGCCACTGCAAAAGCAATAACCTTAGGTATATTAAGAGCCCTTGCCGTATTGGTGGGTATCGTAATATTGCTTTGGTTTTTATTTGAAGTACAAGCCCTCATACTCTTCATTGGCTTGGCTTTAGTGCTTTCATTGATTGGAAGGCCAGTAGTATTGTTTTTAAAAAGAAGATTAAAACTTGGGAATACCTTTGCTTCAGTTATTACACTTCTTTTAATTATTGCAACTTTCTGCTTACTGATCAGTATTTTTGTTCCAATAATTGTTGAACAAGGAAAGCATATTTCCCAAATAGATTTTGTTCAGGTAAAGCGTGATTTGAATGAGTTAAACATTCAAGCTAGTGATTATCTTGGTGTGGATCACTTTCAAATTATTGAGGCAATAAAACGCACTACCTACATCCAAAATTTTGATAAGAAAATCATTCCGAGTTTTATTGATGTTTTCTTCGGTAATATCGCCGGTACGATTGTTGGCATATTCTCCGTATTTTTTATTTCTTTTTTCTTACTCAAAGATGAATACTTAATTGCCCGCTCTGTGCTCGTTTTTGCGAACAGCGGAGATGAAGAAAAGTTCAAAAGAATATTAATAAAAATTAAAGAATTGCTTTCCCGATATTTCATCGGCTTAGTGTTACAAATTTCTATATTGGCTCTTTTTTACTCAGTACTATTACTCTATCTAGATATTCGCGATGCTGTGGCAGTCGCCATAATCTGTGCTTTTTTAAATATTGTCCCCTATTTGGGTCCAATAATAGGCTGGGTGTTAATGTTGCTTATTGTAGTTTCAAATAATCTTGGGGCTGATTTTTCTACTGGCCTTTTGCCATTAATGCTTATTGTCTCAGGGGGGTATGCCATTGCCCAGATTTTCGACAATTTTATTTCACAACCAGTTATTTTTGGACACAGTGTTCGTTCCCATCCACTTGAAATTTTTATTATAATCTTAATAGGAGGTTTCGTTTTTGGTATTCCAGGAATGATCCTTGCTGTTCCTACTTATACAGCATTAAAGGTTATTGCTCAAGAATTTCTTTCAGAATACAAAGTTGTAAAACGTCTTACCCGAAACTTTTGATACTTGTTAAATACAGACCTTTTATATAACGAAGTACAGGATTTTATACAAAATTTTGAAGGCGATGTCTCAAAATTAGCATTCGCTGGAAGTCCGTTTGAAAATGTTACGGTGCAAGAGCTGATACAGCAAATTCAAAGCAGAAAAAAGGCTGAAAAAAAGCTATCAAAGTGGTTTGAAACTCCTAATACTCTGTTTCCTCCAAAACTGAATATTGAACAGACCTCCTCTGAAATAACAGCAAAATATAAGGCTTCATTGGTAAAAGGTGAAACCCTTGCTGATATAACTGGAGGACTTGGTGTTGATAGTTTCTATTTTTCAGAAAGATTTTCCACTGTTCATCACTTTGAAACCAATGAAGCACTTTCAGCAATAGCAAAACACAATTTTGAAGTTTTTGGAAAAAAAAATATTGAGTGTTTTTCAGAAGATGGCTTAAACACTGTTTTAAAAAATAAATATGATTGTATCTATGCAGACCCTTCCCGAAGACACGATAGCAAGGGCAAGGTTTTCTTTCTGAAAGATTGCCAGCCAAATATCCCTGAAAATATTTTAGAAATAGTAAATCATTGCGATCAATTTCTTTTGAAAACTTCGCCAATGTTGGATATTTCAATTGGACTGAGTGAATTGCAGAATGTTTCAGAAATTCATATCGTTGCGGTTGATAATGAAGTGAAAGAACTTCTTTGGTTATTGAAAAATGATGCTTTTCAGGAACCACATATTAAAACCATTAATATCACAAAATCTGGATTTGAAAGTTTTACTTTTAAATGGAATGAAAGTGGCACAACAGAATATAGTTTGCCCAAAAAATATCTTTACGAACCCAACGCGGCAATCTTAAAGAGTGGTGCGTTCGATTTGGTATCCGAAAAATTTATGTTGAATAAACTACACAAACACACACATCTTTACACAAACGAAACTTTAATAGATTTTCCGGGAAGAGTCTTTTTAATTGAAAAAGTAGTTCCTTATTCCAAATCTGAAATGCGTTCCGCGCTATCTTTAAAGAAGGCAAATTTTACTACCAGAAATTTTCCAGAATCTGTGGAAACACTTCGCAAAAAGTGGAAAATTACCGATGGCGGCGATGTCTATTTATTTTTTGTGACCAATTTGGAGGATAAAAAAGAGATGATCATTTGTTCTAAGGTTTAAAACATTTTTTTTTAATCAATTTATCTAGCATTCATTTGATTTAAACCGCTTTAAAATTTAACTTTAAAAAAGGCGATTTTTTGTTTGCGTTATTACATTTGAAAACTTACATTTGCAACCGCATTTTAGGATGACACGTTCATAAAAAACTGGAGAGGTGCCGGAGTGGTAACGGAGCAGATTGCTAATCTGTCGACGGGCAACCGTCGCCAGGGTTCGAATCCCTGTCTCTCCGCATTATTGAGTTTCAACAAAAACTCCAAAATTACAGTGAACAATATTAATTGCTGTTCACGGGGTGTAGCGTAGCCCGGTTATCGCGCCTGCTTTGGGAGCAGGAGGCCGCAGGTTCGAATCCTGCCACCCCGACAAAAACCGGACACACAGTTCGGTTTTTTTGTTTAGTACCGGTCGCGTAGCTCAGCTGGATAGAGCATCTGCCTTCTAAGCAGACGGTCACAGGTTCGAATCCTGTCGCGATCACTTGAAATCCCCATCTTTTGGGGATTTTTTGTTTTATAAATGTTATTCGGGATATTCCACCCTTAAGTGATAAATATTGTTCAGTTTCTTTTTCAAAACTTTCTTTATCATCTCTATTTCCTTGAAAGTAATATTTGCATTCAAAAACTGCCCTTGCGCCATTTGATTGTTGATGATTTTTTCAACAAATTCATCAATAATTGTAGATGACGGCTCTTTTAAACTTTTGCTGGCAGCCTCTACACTATCTGCCATCATTAAAATAGCAGTTTCTTTGGAAAAGGGAATTGGTCCGGGGTAAGTAAAATCTTCTTTGTTTGCAACACCTTCCTGTTCACGTTCCTTTTTATAGAAATAATAAACCAAACTAGTTCCGTGGTGCGTACGAATAAAATCAATTACCCTGTCTGGTAAATTATTTTTTCGGGCAATTTCTATTCCCTTTATTACGTGATCAATGATTATTTCGGCACTTTCCTTTGGATCTAGTTCGTTGTGTGAATTTATTGAGTTAGCCTGATTTTCAGTAAACATCGTGGGGTTCAGCATTTTTCCGACATCGTGATAGAGAGCACCTACTCTGACCAACATACTATTAGCGCCAATTTCGTTTGCGGAAGCTTCCGCCAAATTTGCAACATTTAGTGAATGGTGAAATGTTCCTGGAGCTTTGTTTGACAGCTCTTTCAATAGTTTTGAATTTGTATCGCTAAGCTCTAGCAGCGAAACATCGGAAACTAATCCGAAGATTTTTTCATAAAAATAAATCAGCGGATGTGCAAAAAGTGTTGCCAGACCACAAAGAATAAAATACTGAAAATTTTGCCATTCCATCGTTTGGATATTTCCTTCCTGAATCACGAAGAAAGCAAAATAGCCAAGAATATAAATCAAGGTTATCTGCCCAACGGAAATAAAAAGGTTGGCTCTTTTATACAATTCCGAAACGGTAAGAATGGTAACAATTCCTGCAATGAACTGAAGGAACATATATTCAAAACTGTTTGGAACAATAAAACCGAGTAAAAGAATTGTCAAAACGTGTACAAAGAGTCCTACCCTCGGATCGAAAAAGGCTTTCAAAATGAGCGGTAAAATACATATTGGTACAATGTAAACATAGTCTGCATGAACCTTCAACACCAGCGTGGTAAGAAAAACCATCAAAAAAATGTTGAAAAATATAAAAGTGACTTTTGTATTGTTGTTATAAATATAAGGCCTGTAATTTTTCAGAAAAAGGAAAAGCATTAAAAACACCAGTGAAACTAACATAGAATAACCGACCAGTAACCACAAATAATTGTTTTTACTCCAAATTTGGCTTTGAAACTCAGCTTTTAAAGAATTCAGTATTTGGTATTTATCGCCCTCCACTACTTCTCCCTTGGCAATAATACGCCCTCCTTTTTCAATGATTCCTCGGTTTGGATTTAGCGCTTTTATTTCAGCATCAATAGCCCCTTCGGTTAGTTTTGTGTTTAATTTGACGTTGGGTTCAAAAACCTCGTTCAGCACATTGTAAAGAAGTACCTGCACATCTTCAGTATTATTTTTTTCAACCGTTTCCCGCACCCTTTTGTTCAAATCTTCTTTATTGAAGAGTTGTGAGTAATTACGCTCCCCTATTTCATTGCCTTTCTTTAAATAGATAAGCCTGTCGTTATCATAAGTGTGAATTTCATCAGTCACTCCATTTTCATAAGCTTCCTTAATTAAAGCATCTCCTAGTTTTTCAACAATTTTTTTGGGAGTTTTGTAGAGGCTATCAACATACTTTGCTTCAAGATTATTTTGAAAATTTTCTGAAACATCTTGTTTTACCTCACTATTGTATTCAAAATATGGGATGGCATTTGCGCGTATTTCTTCTTTTTCCTTTTTTAGGGTTTCATCATCCTTTTTTATTGTAAAGCTGAATGGCGCATACAGATTTTCATATTGCCAAGGTTTTCCTTTTTGGAAGTTGTATTTAAATTGTCCGCCTTTCGGTAAAAAATAAATAATTAAAAGCGTGGAAATTATGAAGAGGAAAACCTTATAAATAAAGGATTGGTTTTTTGCGAACAAAGAGAAAAGGTTCTTCATATAAATATAACTTGAAGTAAAGGTATAAATAAGGAATGAGTTATCCCAAAACCAATACTTGCAAAGATTGATATTTTAGTTAGAAATCCGTAATTTCGCAGTCCTTATTTAATATATAAAAACAGTAGCATGAGCAATAAAGTAGTTATCGTATCCGCATCCAGAACCCCCATAGGAAGTTTTATGGGTAATCTTTCTTCATTAACAGCAACCCAGTTGGGTTCTGCAGCCATTAAAGGCGCGATGGAAAAAATAAATCTTGATCCATCATTGGTACAGGAAGTTTATATGGGCAATGTCGTTCAAGCTGGAGTTGGCCAAGCACCAGCCCGCCAAGCTTCAATGGGTGCCGGAATTCCTGATATTGTTCCTGCTACAACTGTAAATAAAGTTTGTGCCTCAGGTATGAAAGCTGTAATGTTCGCCGCTCAGGCTATTGCCCTTGGCGATGCCGATATAATTGTTGCTGGCGGAATGGAAAGCATGAGCAATATTCCACATTACGTTCATATGCGTAGCGGAACCAAATTTGGTCCTGCTACCTTGATAGATGGAATGCAAAAAGATGGTTTAGTGGACGCTTACGATCATAACGCGATGGGCACCTGTGCTGATCTTTGTGCTACGGAATATAATTTCTCTCGCGAAGACCAAGATGCTTTCGCCATAAAATCATACGAACGGTCTGCAAAAGCTTGGGCTGACGGAAAATTTAAAGAAGAAGTTGTTCCTGTTGAAGTGCCACAACGCCGCGGAGAACCAGTTGTAGTTTCTGAAGATGAAGAGTTCAAAAATGTGAAAATGGACAAGATTTCTTCATTGCGTCCTGCATTTTCAAAAGATGGCACGGTGACTGCCGCAAACGCATCAACCATAAATGATGGTGCTGGTGCAATGGTTTTAATGAGCGAAGCGAAAGCAAAAGAATTGGGACTTACTCCTTTGGCTTACATTAAAGGCTATGCTGATGCTGCACAGGAACCAAAATGGTTTACCACAGCTCCCTCAAAAGCACTTCCAAAAGCAATTGCAAAAGCTGGAATTGATATTAAGGATGTAGATTATTTTGAGTTCAATGAAGCATTCGCCGTGGTGGGCCTTGCAAATATGAAAATTTTAGGCTTGAACGATAGTAATGTAAATGTGAATGGTGGAGCTGTTTCTTTAGGTCACCCGCTAGGTTGCAGCGGTGTTCGTATTTTAATTACACTTCTAAATGTTTTAAAACAAAACGACGCCAAAATTGGTGCAGCAGCAATCTGTAATGGCGGTGGCGGTGCATCTGCTATGGTAATTGAAAGAATTTAACCAAACCCGTAACTATCTTCAATAATTTCTGAATGGATTACGGTATCTGTAATTTAAGTGTTGTCCCGCTGCGAGCAGAAGCTTCAGATGTGAGTGAAATGGTAACACAGCTGCTTTACGGCGAACATTTCAAAATACTTGAAACCCGTAAAAAGTGGAGCCGTATCCGTTTGGCTTTTGATAACTATGAAGGTTGGATTGACAATAAACAATATATAAATATAGCTGAAGAAGATTATTCAGATTTTGAAAAGAGAGAACTTAGGCTTTCTTCAGACTTGGTTGATTTTGTCACTGATCCAAATAATCAACTTTTTTCTGTCTGTTTGGGTAGCAATGTTTCAGCTTCAGAATATTTAAAACATCATTTTGAAGGGAAATTCGTTTCTAAAACGTTTTTAAAGGAGCATTTGATTGAAACCGCCCTACTCTACTTAAACAGTCCTTATTTGTGGGGAGGTAAAACTCCATTCGGAATTGATTGCAGCGGTTTTACTCAAATGGTTTATAAACTGAATGGCTACAGTTTATTACGTGATGCTAGCCAACAAGCCACCCAAGGTGAAGCTTTGAGTTTCATTGAAGAAAGCGAGCCAGGTGATTTGGCATTTTTTGACAATGAGGAAGGAAAAATTACGCACGTGGGTATCATAATGAAAGACAACTACATAATCCATGCCCACGGAAAAGTGCGCATTGATAGATTGGACCATAGTGGCATTTTCAATTATGAAATGCGTAACCATACACATAAGCTACGCGTAATAAAAAGAATTATATAAAAAAACAAAACCTCTGGAATTCCAGAGGTTTTGAATAGTTATGAGTTTGGATTTTACTATCCTTTAGCTTCCAAGGCTTCTAGTTTGGCTTTAGCTTCTTTATATTTTGCGTCTTCGCCAATCTGTCCATAAATATTCATTAAGTATTTAAGTACATTTTGATTAGAAGAATTAATCTTGTATGCCTTTTCTAAATATGGCAACGCCTCTTTATAGGCATTCTCGCGTTCTTTTTTCAGCTCATCGTATCTTTTATTATCTGCTGCAGAATTTCCTAAACTATTCATCTCCTCAACCAACTTATCTTCACCTGAAAGTTTTAAAGCTGCAAGATTAATTAAAGCAGCTTCGTATTCTGGTTTTAACTCTATAGCCTTGGTATAATATTCCAGTGCTTTTTCTTTATTTCCCATTTGATCGTTGCTGATACCTAAGTTGAAATAAAGCTCAGGATTTTCAGGATCTGTAGCTACAATTTTTTCCATTAACTCATTGTATCTAGGAATATCACCCATTTTGTAACTCATGTCGGCATCAGCTCTCATTAAGTAAACATCCTTTGGGTTTTCAGCACGGGCCGTTTTCATTAGCGCCATTGCCTTTTCATTGTCACCGTTTTCAATGTATATTAGGGTCATGTTTCTAAGAATTTCACCTTTTCTTGATTCGGTAACACGTACTTCTGGCTTAATGAATTCACCAGTTTTTAAAGCAATGTTTCTAAGGTTTTCAGTTTCAAAAGCTTCAACTTCGCCTGTTTCTTTACTCGTTGCAACAAATTCTTTTGTGGCACCTGTATACCCTTTGTCCAAAAGCATTTGATAATATTTTAGAGCGGTATCATAATCCTTACCATTTACGGCATTTCCGGCAGCAAAATACAAGTCTGATGTATCTTTTTTAGTAACCATATAACTTGCATAAAGCTTTTCGGTCGCTAATTTGTATTGTTGTGCATTTTGATCTTTAATAGCTCCATTGATTAATGCAGCCCTTAGTCTTTGAAGTGGTTCGCCCAATTCAGCTTCCATATTTGGGTCTAGTGTAAGTGCCGTGCTAAACGCTTCTGCTGAAGCTTTTAATTTGGTAAAATCTGTTCCACCAGGGCCTAACAATGCTTGGCCTTTTACGGCATAAAATTGCGCTTTTAAATCATTGTCAGCACTACCTAATAATGATTCAGCCTCATTTAAATAAGTTAAAGCCTCACTGTATTCATTTGACTTTACGGCCTTTTCAGCTTTTTTTATTTCTTTTTTTTGTCCAAATGAAATAGCAGATACAAAAGCCAGTCCTGTTATTAAAATTCGTGTTTTCATGTGTTAAAGTTTATTCGTTATTTTCGGTTTGAGTTTCATTATTATCAAGAGTAGTGCCATCATTGTTTTCGTCCATTATAGCAATGTCATCTTCATCTTCATCTTTCATTGCTTTTGCAACTGCCGCTATGGCATCATCCTCTCTCACTTTTATCAGTCGTACCCCTTGAGTGGCGCGACCCATAACGCGAAGATTGGCAACAGCCATTCTAATGGCAATTCCAGATTTGTTGATAATCATTAAATCATCATCATCGGTTACGTTTTTGATTGCCACCAATTTACCGGTTTTTTCGGTGATATTAATAGTCTTTACACCTTTTCCACCTCGGTTGGTGATTCGGTAATCTTCAATAGATGAACGTTTGCCGTAACCGTTTTCGGAAACAACAAGTATGTCCGAATCATTTTCATCTACAGCAATCATTCCTATAACCTCGTCATTTTTATCGCCGAGTCTAATACCACGAACACCGGAAGCGTTTCGGCCCATAGATCTAGTTTTTTCCTCTTCAAAACGAATGGCTTTTCCAGATCTTACAGCCAACATAACCTGACTGTTACCGGTTGTAAGTTTTGCTTCAAGCAATTCATCATCCTCACGGATAGTGATAGCGTTAATACCATTTGTTCTTGGTCTTGAATATTGTTCCAAAGGTGTTTTCTTAACCTGCCCTTTTTTGGTGGCCATAATTACATAGTGACTGTTTATGTAATCTTCATCTTTTAAATCTTGGGTACAGATGAAAGCTTTTACCTTATCATCCGGTTCAATATTTATCAAATTCTGAATAGCCCTTCCTTTTGATGTTCTTGTTCCTTCGGGAATTTCAAAAACACGCATCCAGAAACATTTTCCTTTTTGAGTGAAGAACAGCATGTATTGGTGATTGGTCCCAACGAAAAGATGCTCTAAGAAATCCTCATTCCTTGTTGCAGAAGCTTTTTGACCAACTCCACCCCTATTTTGGGTTTTGTATTCTGAAAGTGAAGTACGTTTAATATAACCCGCGTGCGAAATAGTAAGAACCACTTGTTCGTCGGCAATTAAATCTGTAATGCTAACGTCACCACCTGCATACTCAATAACAGATCGGCGTTCATCACCATATTTCGTGCGAATTTCCTCAAGTTCTTCTTTAATGATCTCCATTCTACGTTCTTTGCTTGCAAGAATTTCTTTGTAACCATCAATGGTTTTCATCAGTTCCTCATATTCACTTCGAAGTTTATCTTGTTCCAGACCAGTTAACTGGCGAAGACGCATTTCAACAATGGCCTTGGCTTGGATTTCTGTGAGTTCGAAAGCTTCCATTAATCGCTCCCTTGCCTCATCGGCATTGGAAGAAGCACGAATCAATCGGATTACTTCGTCAATATTATCGGAAGCAATAATCAACCCTTCTAAAATATGTGCGCGTTCTTCAGCTTTGCGAAGCAAATATTCGGTTCGGCGAACCACCACTTCATGACGGTGCTCCACAAAATAATGGATCAATTCCTTCAAATTCAGCATTTGCGGTCTTCCTTTTACCAACGCAATATTGTTCACGCTGAAACTAGACTGCAAAGCAGTGTATTTATATAAGGTATTAAGTACGATATTCGGAATGGCGTCGCGTTTCAGAATATAAACGATGCGCATACCATTTCTATCACTTTCATCGCGAATGTTTGAAATGCCTTCAATTTTCTTATCGTTCACCATATCAGCGGTCTTTTTGATCATGTCCGCTTTGTTAACTTGATATGGAATTTCAGTAACAATGATACATTCCCGCCCTTGTACTTCCTCAAAACTTGCTTTGGCACGCATCACTACACGTCCGCGACCTGTATGGAAAGCTTCGCGAACGCCTTCATAGCCATAGATAGTTCCACCTGTTGGAAAATCTGGAGCTTTGATGTGCTGCATCAAACCGTCGATGTCTATATCATTATCTTCAATATATGCTATCGTTCCATTTATAACCTCAGTAAGGTTGTGTGGAGGCATATTAGTTGCCATCCCCACTGCTATACCGGAAGCTCCATTTATCAAAAGTCCGGGGACACGTGTTGGAAGAACTGTTGGTTCTTTTAAGGTATCGTCAAAATTGAGTTGGTGGTCAACGGTATCTTTGTCGATATCAGCAAGCATATCTTCCGAAATTTTCTGCATTCTCGCTTCGGTATATCGCATTGCCGCAGGACTATCGCCATCAACAGAGCCAAAATTCCCTTGTCCGTCAACCAATCAATAACGCAAGCTCCATTCTTGGGCCATACGCACCATGGCATCATAAACTGATGTATCGCCGTGTGGATGATATTTACCGAGAACCTCTCCAACAATTCTAGCGGATTTTTTATGTGAGCCCGTTGCTCTAATACCCAGCTCGTGCATTCCGAATAAAACCCTTCTGTGTACGGGTTTCATTCCATCGCGAACATCTGGCAGCGCACGTGACACTATGACCGACATCGAATAATCGATGTAGGCAGATTTCATTTCATCTTCAATGTTTATAGGGATTAATTTCTCACCTTCAGCCATAAAAAAATAGGTTTATTTATCGTTGTTAATCTAATGGAGCAAGATACACTTTTTCGTAGGTTTAACAGGGGTTTTTGCTATGTGTTATTCACGAATTTATTAACAAATTTAGGAGTGAAAATCGTTAATAAGTATCATTGAATATTCTTTGAATTACCCTATATATTTTGTCCTTTTACTAAAATCATATCAAAGAGGAACAATTTTTGTCATATTTTGGTTAATTTAGTACCTAAATTGAAGATAGGATTTTAAAATATGGATGATAATTTTTCCCCACGAGTAAAAGATGTAATTGCCTTCAGCAAAGAAGAAGCTTTACGCCTAGGTCACGATTTTATTGGTACCGAGCATTTGATGCTTGGGCTTTTAAGAGATGGCAACGGCAAAGCAGTAACTATACTGAATGCACTTGCAATAGATTTGAACCACCTACGAAGAAAGGTAGAAATCTTGAGCCCCGCCAATCCTGGCGTTACTACAAATACCAACGACAAAAAGAATCTTCACCTTACACGTCAGGCCGAAAGGGCGCTTAAAACAACATTTTTGGAAGCTAAGTTGTTTCAAAGCAACTCCATTAATACGGCCCATCTGCTTTTGTGTATTCTTCGCAATGAAAACGACCCTACTACAAAGTTGTTAAATAAAATGAAGGTAGATTATGACGCAGTGAAAGATCAATTTAAACTTATGATTACAAACGATGACGATTATATAGACACCCCAAGTGCGGAATCATTTCCAAATGATGACGATACTTCTGCGGAAGATGCGGGTAAGGAAAATTTATTTTCCGGCACCACTGCAAAAACGAACAAAAAATCCAAAACTCCTGTTTTGGATAACTTTGGAAGAGACCTTACCGCAATGGCAGAAGAAGGTAAACTGGATCCAGTTGTGGGTCGCGAAAGCGAAATACAACGTGTTTCACAGATTTTAAGCCGAAGAAAGAAAAACAATCCATTATTAATCGGTGAACCTGGTGTTGGTAAATCTGCCATTGCCGAAGGTTTGGCGCTACGAATTATTCAACGAAAAGTTTCACGTATTCTTTATGATAAAAGAGTTGTAACCTTGGATTTAGCTAGCTTAGTGGCTGGAACCAAATACCGTGGCCAGTTTGAGGAACGTATGAAAGCCGTAATGAACGAGCTTGAAAAGAATGACGATATTATTCTTTTTATTGATGAAATACATACTATTGTTGGCGCTGGTGGCGCTACAGGTTCTTTGGATGCATCAAATATGTTCAAGCCAGCGTTAGCTCGAGGCGAAATTCAATGTATTGGAGCAACCACATTGGACGAGTATCGTCAGTACATAGAAAAAGACGGTGCACTGGAGAGACGTTTCCAAAAAGTATTGGTTGAACCTACAACGGTTGAAGAAACCATTGAAATTTTGACAAACATCAAAGATAAGTACGAAGCACACCACAACGTAATTTATACAGATGAGGCCATAAAAGCTTGCGTAAAGCTTACCAACAGATATATGACCGAGCGCTTCCTTCCAGACAAAGCTATTGATGCTTTAGACGAGGCCGGCTCTCGTGTTCACATAACTAACATTCACGTTCCAGATAAAATTTTGGAAATTGAAAAACAATTGGAAGAAGTTCGTGAGTTGAAAAATACAGTTGTAAAAAAACAGAAATACGAAGAAGCTGCAAAACTTCGGGATGACGAGAAAAATCTTGAAAAAGAGCTCGCAACCCAACAGGAAAAATGGGAAGCAGATTCAAAACTTCACAAGGAAACTGTTACTGAAGAAAATGTAGCGGAAGTTGTTTCAATGATGACGGGTGTACCCGTTAATAGAATTGCACAAACCGAAAGCACCAAACTAGCTGCCCTACCCGATCGTATCAAAGGAAAGGTTGTTGGACAGGACGAGGCGGTTGCTAAAGTCGTGAAAGCTATTCAACGAAATCGCGCAGGGTTAAAAGATCCCAACAAACCAATTGGTTCCTTCATTTTCTTAGGACAGACAGGTGTTGGTAAAACACAGCTTGCGAAAGTTTTAGCGCGTGAATTATTTGACTCAGACAACGCTTTAATACGCATCGATATGAGCGAGTATATGGAAAAATTCGCAATTTCCCGCTTGGTTGGTGCACCTCCAGGATATGTGGGTTACGAAGAAGGCGGCCAGTTGACTGAAAAAATCAGAAGAAAACCTTATGCAGTGGTCCTTTTGGATGAAATTGAAAAAGCACACCCAGATGTTTTCAATATGTTGTTACAGGTTTTGGATGATGGTTATTTAACCGATAGTCTTGGAAGAAAGATTGATTTTAGAAATACAATCATTATTATGACTTCCAATATTGGTGCCCGCCAGATAAAAGACTTTGGACAAGGAGTTGGTTTTGGAACTTCTGCGAGAAAAAGCCAAGAAGAAACGCACACAAAAAGTGTAATAGAGAATGCGTTGAAGAAAACCTTTGCACCCGAATTCTTGAACCGTATTGATGATGTTATGGTTTTCAATCCGCTTGAAAGAGAAGATATTCATAAAATTATCGACATTGAGTTAGATAAACTTTTTGCACGAATTTCAGATTTAGGCTACGATCTGAAACTTACCGAAAAAGCAAAAGATTATATTGCTGATAAAGGTTTTGATAAGCAATATGGGGCTCGCCCGTTGAACAGGGCAATTCAAAAATACATTGAAGATGCTTTGGCTGAAGAAATTATCAACAGTAGTTTGCAGGAAGGTGATGGAATAACTATGGATCTCGATGAAAAAACAAACGAGCTTACAATAAAAATTAAGAAGCAGAAAAAACCGACTGAATCTTAGTTTTCATTGGTTAGTCGTAAAATTTATCCCTAAGTTATTCTTGGGGATTTTTTTTATTTTTTAAATAAATTGAATTTTTTAATAAATGTTTATAAGTCTAACATTTTAAAAAACCGTAAATTACATTTTTCTAAAACCTATCTATATAATGAAAACTTTGAATTTTGAATTTGGTGAGATCCGGGTTTTTAAAAACTTTGTAGTGGTCGTCATGAAAGAAGGAATTACTGTTAAACCTGAATATAATGATGACTTGATTAATATTTCAGAAAACTATTTTAGGGACAGACCATTTGGATATATTACATATCGTAAAAATTCCTATTCGGTTGATCCAATGATTTATTTGAGAACCTCTAAAATCGAAAATTTAATAGCCTTTGCCGTTGTTTCCGATGATGGACTTAAAGAAACTAACCTAGAGGTTGAAAAAAGGTTTCTAACAAAACCTTTTGAACATTTCAATAATCTGGATGCAGCAAAAGACTGGGTCAACAATATGATTGATGATGTGTCGCCTAAATTTTAAAAATTTATTATTTTAAAAGATTTTTTGCTATTCCCAAATCCATTTACAAATAAAATATACATCCCATTCTGATAGCTTGACAAATCAATTTTAATAGAATTTTGACCATCATTGGTTATTGTTTCAAGCTTTTTCCCAGACAGATTGAAAACTGTGATACTTTTTACATTTTGGGCATTGCTTAAAACACAATTGCCGCCATTGTTTTGTTTTGAAATTATTATTTCATCCAAATTATACTTTTCAACTTTCAAATGGATAGGTATGCAGTCATTGATAGAGTCTAAATTTGCATAAAAAATTTCGGTGTCTTTAAAAAAACAACTTAACTGGCCGCCACCATTAATATCGGGATTGCCTCCGGGGGCGTTAATTATAGATAAAGACCCAGCTCCTTCCACCCAAACAGAATTCTCCGTACTTGTAGTATTTCCAGATGCTGGTGAAAAATAAAAATGTCGATATTCATTACCATCCGCTAAAGGCCTTTCAATTATAGAATCTAGCACAAAAGCTCCCCCATCTCTGGGAAATGGGCTATAGGGATTTCGCATATTAAAAGTATCTCCTTCATTTAACGAAAAATCATAAAGCAGAAACTCTTCATTTTGGCCAGGAGCTACTTTATTCAAAAAAACTTTTTTATTGTTTACCTCTTCGCGAAGCAAAAATGTGCGGGAGATATAATGGAAACCGTCCAAAATCTTATAACTCTTTCCTTCAACAATCGTATCTCCATCGGTGTAATAAACGTCTGTCAAACAACCCGAAAAACAAGTGGTTACGTGCCATTCATTCAAATTGTCCAACAATGGTTTGTACGCTTGCGAATAAATATTCAAACTAAAAACAGAAAAAATTGAAAACAGTAAAATCCTTTTCATAAGCTATTTTTTTAAAAATTTATCCAAATAATATTTCCGAATCAATATCCAAAGACTGCAAAAATGCAACACTCGCATGAATATCATCAGCCAATATTCTATCATTCTCTATGAATGAAACTACCGAACGGTATGGTTTTAAAAACGATTCAACAAAAGGTGAAGATTTTTTTTGGGTCCTGAAACTAAGAGCCTGTGAGGCATTCATCAATTCAATCGCCAGAATGGTTTCGATGTTTTCAATAACACGCAAACACTTTGTAGCCCCGTTCGCGCCCATACTCACATGGTCTTCCTGCCCATTTGATGAAACAATGGAATCTACAGATGCAGGTGTGGCCAATTGTTTGTTTTGGTTCACAATGCTCGCAGCAGTGTATTGTGGAATCATAAATCCGCTGTTGAGACCGGGATTGTTAATTAAAAAAGCGGGTAATTCGCGAAGACCCGAAACAAGCTGATAAATTCGTCTTTCTGATATACTGCCCAGTTCTGCCATGGCAATTGCTAAATAATCCAATCCGAGCGCCAGTGGCTGTCCGTGAAAATTTCCACCGGAAATAATAACGTCCTCGTTTACAAAAATATTGGGATTATCTGTTACCGAATTAATTTCGGTCTTAAATGTTTTATGTACAAAATGCAACGTATCTTTTGTTGCCCCGTGAACCTGAGGAATACAACGGAAAGAATACGGATCCTGCACATTTTTCTTTTCGGAAAGGCCCAATTCGCTTCCTTCCAAAAACTCTAAAATCTGCTCGGCAGTTTTTACCTGTCCTCTGTGCGGGCGCACTAAATGCACCAAGGCGTTGAATGGGCTCATATTACAGTCAAAAGCATCCAGTGAAACCGCACTAATTAAATCTGCCAAATACGAAAGTTTATAACTTTTTAAAAGGCAATAAACACCGTAAGCACTCATAAATTGAGTACCGTTCAGCAATGCCAAGCCTTCTTTTGCTTGTAGCGTAATGGGTTCCCAATTAAAATTTTTCAGCATTTTTTCTGAAGAAATCTTTTGGCCGCCATAATAAACTTCACCTCTTCCAAGCAAGGGTAAAGAAAGATGGGCCAATGGTGCTAAATCGCCCGAAGCACCTAAACTTCCTTGTGAATAGATTACAGGCAAAATATCGTTATTGTAAAAATCAATTAACCTTTCCACAGTTTCAATCTGCACCCCACTGTATCCATAACTGAGCGATTGTATTTTCAGCAAAAGCATCAGTTTTATAATGGGTTTTGGAACAAACTCACCTGTTCCGCAAGCGTGAGACATTACAAGATTTTCCTGTAATTTGGAGAGGTTCTCGGATGAAATTTTCACATTACACAAAGACCCAAATCCGGTGTTTATACCATACACGGGAGTTTCGTTATCCTTCATTTTATGAACAAGATATTCCCGTGATTTTTTTATGTTAAGCTGGGCTTCTTCAGAAAGCTCCAGAGATTTGTGTTTATCAATTATTTCTTTGACTAAAGCCAAGTCCAAGATTTCTGAACTTATGTAATGAGTTTCTTGCATTGGGAAGGTAAGGTTTCCACAAAAATAGTATTTTTTAGTTGTCAGACACCCTTTCTTGCAGTCAAAAGCACTTTGTTTAATTTCTACTAATATATTTTCAACAATGAAATTATGACAAAAAATAACAATGCGTAGTGGACAGAAATATTTCGGCTATAAGAAATTTTACAGTAATTTTAAAAAAAAATAAAGAATAATGAAAAAATTGAGTTTGATCGTTTTGGTTTTTTTTATCATTTCCTGCAAACAGGAAGGAAAACCACAATATACCCTCATTAATGGAACAGTGCAAAACAATACCGCTGAGACGGTTTTTGTTCGTGGAAATAGTTTTGAAACCCGTATTCAGATTGGGGAAAATGGAACATTTGCTGATACTCTTCGTATAAAGGAAGATGGTTTTTATGATATGTATGTGGGCCGCGAACGTACCGGGATTTATCTTGAAAAAGGAAAAAATCTTTCCGTAAATCTAAATGCCGATGAATTTGACGAGACGTTAAAATATTCCGGAGATTTGGCTAACATCAATAATTTTTTGGCTGCAAAATATCTTTGGAACGAAAAGAATCTTGACTTCAAAGAAGTGTTTTCGATGGATGAAGAAAACTTTTTAAAGCAATTGAACAACAATCAGAAAAAAATCGATAGTCTTTATACGGCAAACAAAATTTTTAATGACAATTTCAAGAATAAGCTTGCGGATGAAGACAAATACTCTCGGGCTATTATGTTGGAAAATTATAAAGATGCACACCGCTATTATTCCGGAGAGCAGGATTTTAATGTTTCCAGCAATTTTTATGATGAACTGAAAAACATAAATTACAATGACACTCTATCATATAGAAACTCGGTGGCTTATCAGAATTTACTTGATGCGCACTTCACTAGATTGGTAAACGAAGAAATTTTCGAAAGCGGTAATAATAGCCAAACAGTAGTGTACCTAAAAAAGGTAAATGAAGCATTGCCAAACGGATATGCTAAAGATAAAATAATGAGCACCTATTTGCAGTTTGGTTTAAAACCCGACGGCTCTCTCGATGAAGCCTACAACATCTACAAAAACAGTAGTCCAAACCCTGAAAATCTTGCAAAGATTACGGAACACTACAACAAATTGAAGACAATTACGGAAGGTAGCCCCTCGCCCACTTTTAATTATGAAAACCACAAAGGCGGCACTACTGATTTGGCAGCTTTAAAAGGCAAATATGTGTATATAGATGTTTGGGCCACTTGGTGCGGACCTTGTTTGCGTGAAATACCTTCGCTAAAAGAAGTTGAAAAGGATTACCAAAACAAAAACGTTCAATTTGTGAGTATTTCAATTGATGAAGCCAAAGATTACGATAAATGGAAAGCTATGGTTACTGAAAAGCAATTGGGCGGAATACAGCTGATGGCTGACAATAACTGGAAATCAAAATTTGTAGAAGACTACGCCATCATGGGAATCCCGCGATTTATATTGATAGATACGCAGGGAAATATAGTTTCTGCAGATGCCCCGAGACCTTCAGATCCTGAGTTGAGAAAAACTTTTGATGGGTTGATGTAATCAGCTATTAGATTATTTTTTTAGCCACGAATTCACAAATAAATTATAAAAACATTCGTGCATTCGTGGCTAACTTTTATTTTTAATTATTTGTGTCTTGCTCCTGTTCTTCTCTGTCAAACAAATCTAGATAAGCTTCTGGAATAGTATCAATTATATCACCCGCCATTATTGCTTCATAACCCATATGTCCAGAGGCAATATCTCCAGCCCGTCCGTGCATATAAACACCGAAAACCGAGGCTAGTAAAGGATCGTAACCTTGCGAAAGTAACCCGGTAATTATGCCACTCAATGCATCACCACTTCCCGCAGTTGCCATTCCAGGGTTTCCGGAAGTATTTATATAAAGTTTATCACCGTAAACCGTGATTGTATAAGCACCTTTTATTATCACTACAACTTCGTGTTTATCTGAAAACTTCTTTACTTTTTCTAGTTTGTCATAATCGTTTTTCCATTCGCCAATAAGCCGTTTCAACTCGCCCGGATGAGGAGTTAAAACGGAATTCTTCGGAAGTAACTTCAACAATTCTTTATTTTCAGAAATATTATTTAATGCATCCGCGTCTATTACAAAAGGAAAGTTGCTGTTTTTGAATAAGCTTTTCAAAGCTTCCACAGTGGCTTTATTTTTTCCGATGCCCATGCCAATTCCAATAGCGGAAGGTTCAAAATTCACTGCAATTTCACTTATAAATTCTTCCTCTTTATCAGTAATTACCATCGCTTCTGGAATGGCAGTTTGTAGAATATTGTAGCCACATTTCGGAACAAAAGCCGTCACCATTCCAGCACCAATCCTGAAAGCAGCAGTTGTAGAAAGCACGGCAGCACCAATTTTTCCATAGCTACCCGCAACAATCAATGCATGACCGTATGTTCCTTTATGTCCAAATTTATCACGGGGTTGATAAAATCGCTGTGCCTCCGGTTTTGAAATTAATTGTGCCAAAGGTTCTGTGTTTTGAAGATATTCTAAATCCAAACCAATTTCCAAAACATCAAAACTTGAAACGAAACCAGCAGTTTCAGGCAAAAAGAAGGAAAGTTTGGGTGCTTGAAAAGTCAAAGTATGGTTTGCTTTTAAGACAGCCTCTTTATCTTCCAAAGGCGAATTGGAATAAAGACCACTGGGAATATCAATTGCCAATTTAAAGGCTTTGCAATCGTTAAGATATTGTATTAATTTCTTCACCCATCCCGAGGGACAGCGATTTAAGCCTATTCCAAAGATTCCATCTACAAGTATATCTTCACTATTGATCTCGGGAAAATCTTCTTCGCCTTTCATCAAAATGGGCCATTTTTTGGTCACATTTTTAATTTTGTCATAATTGAGCAAAAAGTTTTTGGAACGCTTGTCGCTGCAATTAACAATATAGACAATCACATTATAGCCGTGCTCAATTAGCAGCCTACCAAGCACCAAGCCATCCCCTCCGTTATCTCCAATACCACAGAAAATGCGGACGGGCACAGATGCTCCATTCAACCGCTGGTGAAGCCATTGAAATATTTGCGTAGCCGCGCGTTCCATCAATTCTTCCGAAGTGATTTGTTGGTTTTTAACCGTGGTTTTATCGGCTTCGTATAATTGTTCTGCAGAAAATATTTTCATCTATAAGCCTTATTTTAAAAAATTCAATATAATAATTCCAAACTGGCAAGTTTATTGTCATTAATATCAAAGATAACATTCCTTCGCATTGTTGAAAAGAACGTTTATAACTAATTGTCCATCCTTCGAAAAAGCCCTAGATAATTTATAATTTTAAAAAAAACCACACAATGGAAACACGAGATAGTGAATTGCTCCGTTTACGACCCGAAATACCTTCCGCTAAAATTACTCCCAACATGTCTGCCGACGAATGCTTTCAAAACAAGACATTACGCCCTGTGGCCAAGCTTCAAAACGATCTATTATTGGCGGTTTTCAGAAACTATGTAGCGAAGCACAAAAATGTGTTCTATGATCTTACCATAGAAAAAAAAATGGATTATATTGAAAACGCCATCCACAAGGATATGAAGTTCCGAAACTCGCTGAAAGGTATTATCATTGGTCAGTTTACATTAGAGGAATTTGAAATTTATATTAAAAATTCCTCAGCACTGAATAAACGGATGATGGACATAGTGAAAGAACGACTTAAAAGCAACATCCAGCTTTTGGAATACGACTTTGCCTAATTAACAAATAGCAATTAAGGTTTTTGAATCTTAGCTTTCCAACAGTGACTCTCCGTTTAAGTCGGTTGTCAAGACATCACTCATGTAGTTGAAAAAAGGTCGCAGCAATTGATAATGGTAAATTAAGTTGTCTTTAAAATCATTAGCTAATACTTCTTGATCTGTGAAACGGTGATTTACAAAGAAGCTTTTAAGTCTAATTAAATCTATGTTTTGATCTTCCTTATTGAAACCTTTTGGAGCTGTCTTTACGGCGTATTCCTGATTGAAATTTCCAAATGCTTTTTTAAAATCCTTTTGAGCCAGAATTTCCCGTATTTCAGAACTATCCATTTCAAATTCCTTGCGGATGCGTAGCAAATCTGCCGGGTTTGGATCAAAGAAACCTCCGGCCATATGGCTGTTCCCAGATTCCAAACGCAAATAATAACCTCCACGCCGTTGCGCTCCTACCCTACTGAAACTAACACTTCGGTGCACGTTATACGGTGTTTTGTCGTTACTGAAACGAATGTCGCGGTTTATTCGGAAGATTTTGGTTTTGGCAATTTCATCGGTTAGATTAAGTCCTTTTTCGACTGCTGCATAAAATTCCTTTAAAACCTTTTCATTAGCCAGATATTCCTTTTTATGTTCCTGCATCCAGTCGCGGTTGTTGTTCTTTTTAAGTTTTAATAGAAAATCAAAAGCAGCTTTGGGTATGGTGGGGGTCATTTTTTTTTTGTTTTTTGAAAGATACTGTTTTTTTGATTTAAGCAACATTCAATACTTCTTACTCATTACTCATTAATCAATACTGAATACCAATTAACAAAAATTCCCTACATTTATACCAACAACCTTAAAACCAATATTATATGACTACAACTGTAAGAACAAAACCAAATACTGCCTTTTGGATAATCGCAGTAATCGCTCTATTATGGAATTTGATGGGGGTATTTTTCTGGGTATCAGAATATTTTTTAATGACCGCCGAAATGAAAACTTCCCTCCCACCGGAACGGTTAGAATTAATGAACAGCATGCCCGCATGGGGAATGTATGTATATGGCTTTGCTGTTTTTACGGGGCTTCTGGCGAGTATCTTGCTACTTGCACGTAAAAAACTGGCAGTAGGCACGTTCGGGATTTCCCTTTTGGCTATTTTGATCATCCAAGGTTATTGGGTTTTTGCTATGGACCTCGTGGGCGTTATGGGGCCACAATCCCTAATTATGCCACTCATAGTTATTGCAGTTGCTATTTTTGAATATTTCTATAGCAAAGGCGCTACCCGCAATGGATGGCTTACTTAGTACTATTTTTTTAAAAATATAGATATTCAAATTACTCTAAAAATACTCCTTTGTGGGTATTTTTTTTTATAGAGTTTCCACATAGTTTTGTTCCATCAACTAACTCAATAATCAATTTTAACACACTAACTATGAAATTATCAAAATTATTTGCCCTATTAATTTTGGCAAACTTGACGCTATTTTCCTGTAAAAAGGATGAAGGTAGTAACAACGACTATTCTATAAATGATTATGAAGGTTATTTTACAGGAATCATGACCACCGAAGGAATCAGCAACCCATTAGAGGGGGTTTTAAAGACTTCTTCTAACGGAACCTTTACCCTTAACCTTCTTTCAGGAAGTTTGCAAGGTTCCATAGAGTCAATAGACAATACGCTTCGATTGGATATTAATCAAAGAAGCGGAATTTTTTATGATTCTACAAGTTTGACCGGTACGCTTTCTCAAAATTCAGAAGGGTATAACCTTTCTATTTCGGGAACGTATATTGATGGAAACCCACTGAACTTAAATGGCCAAGCGGTTACTCTGGAACTGGGCAATCAAGCATATCATGATAGCAAAACTAAATCTTCCGTTTATTTTACACATAATGAGAGCTGCAAGGCAGTCATTACTATCGGTTCCACTACGCTAGGAGATTTAAACAACCATTACGCTGAAAACGGCTTGTGTAATGGTATGTATGCTTCTATGTTTACTTGGCCAGTAGATGTGGAAAACGAGCAATCACAATTAGACTGCCATACAGTAAGATTACGTGGTTTGGATGGCAACTATTTCACATTTGAAGATTGCAATACTGCAACTTTCATATTGCCAAAAAATACCCAATACAGCTATTTTGTACAATGGGAAAATGGAGAAACAGAAACCGGAAACTTCACTTCACCCGATGGCGCTTCCAGAATGGCTATCTGTCTTGAAAATTCTGGGCCCGAGTGCAGCGGTAATGGTAATGGGAATTTGCCTGGTGCCGATGGCAGTCCTCGTTTTAATATGACTTGGAGCGGAAGTACTGATTTGGACCTTTACGTTACCGATCCATTAGGCTTTACTATTTATTATAGTTCCACAAACTCACCTTCCGGTGGGGTTTTGGATGTGGATTGTACAGGAAGCTGTACCGGCGGAAATGCTGAAAATATTACTTGGGAAAATGGTGGACCTTCAGGAGTTTATGAGTTTCACGTAAACTACTACAGTGGTTCTGGAGATACTCCTTTTACAATTACAGTGCGTGATAACGATACTACAAGGAATGTGATAAACAGTTCTTTAAGTGATGGAGATTCTCAAACTTGGACCTATACCAAAAATTAAAACTCTCATTTGTTTTCAAAAAGCTAACTGAATTAGCAAAAGCCACTTTCATAAATATTGAAAGTGGCTTTTTTTATTTATTATCAGCTATTTGAAAGACTATCGGATTCCAAAATCTAAAGCTTGCCGTGGATCTACCGCTACTTAAAGCCTTAAATCCTAAGCATATTCCAAAGTCTTTTTTGACTTTCTATATAGATAATTTGGATATATAGTACGTTTCGCAAATCGATTCAGTTTATCACTGTTCACCATTTTTATATATATCTGTCTGGTCACCCCAAAATATTCATAGGTATTGCCATCCAGATAGGTAATCTCTAAAAGCATTCCTTTGTGCTGAAAATCGGCAATCCCAGAGTTCGTGATGGTTTCTGTGTATTCTTCAAGGTTGGCCGCTTTCGTTTCAGGTGCAATACTTACCAAAAAATGGTAGCCGTCTATAATTTTTCGGCTGTTCACTTCAGCTTCTTCACGCAAGTCATCCCCATCTTGGAACTTGTCTGGGTGCCACTCTTTAACCAAATTACGGTAACTGGTTTTTAGGGCTTTCAGCTCTATTTCCTTTTCAACCCCAAAGAGTTTCTTGTATTCGTTAATGCGTTTCATAAACTTCCTGTTTTTGCGGCCGCGAAAATACACTTTAATATTGAAGAAAGAGCGATTTATGCACTGATAATATTTTGTCTTTGTGAAGGAGGAGCTAATTAAGTAGTTTATTCTGTTGTATTTCATTCATGCTAGCAAGTATTTTCATGAGATTGTTTGGCCTATCGGATTACCAATACCCCTTTGAATTTGCTCCTGGCAGGCATTATTAAGTTTAGCGCCGTAGTAATAATTATCAATAATTTTTAAAATAAAAAAACCATCCGTTAAGATGGTCTTTATATTGCATACGTTAAGCGTGTTATAGTAATCTTACTTTTATAGCGCTAAGACCTTTTTCTCCTTGTTCCACATCAAACTGAACGTTGTCATCCTCACGGATGTTGTCAATTAGATTGGTTGAATGGACAAAAATGTCTTGATCTGAATCCTTTACTTTTATGAAACCAAAACCTTTGGCTTCATTGAAAAATTTTACTGTACCTTCTTTCATTATATTTACTTTTTTAATATTTATTAATTTATTTATAAATTCTTTTAACATTGTTGTTTCTGTTTTTTTTAAACATTTATTGTTTGCTCTTTATTGGCTAATAACGGTTTGTTATTACCCAACATTTTAAGCATTTTAATATGGGCTATTATAGCAAGCCCAAAGCTTTTCTTTACATTATAAACCATCCCGTATTCTTCAGCAGTTTCCGCTACAATCTTGGTTAGTTTTTTGTAATGTATGTGGCATACGTCTGGTAATACATGATGCTCTACTTGATAATTTAATCCTCCTATCATCCAAGATAAAAAGTTGCTTTTGGGTGAAAAATTACAAGTTGTATTAAATTGGTGACTATACCAATCGTCACTCATAACCCCTTCCTTATCAGGGAGTGGAAACTCATTTTCAGGCATAATATGGGCTACTTGAAAAACAGTACTCACTAAAAGTCCTGTAACAAAATGCATACTGAAAAACGCCAGTAATATTACCCACCAAGCCTGAGGTACCATAATCATTGGTAATACCAATGCGTAGGTATAATAAAGCATCTTCCAGCCTATCATGGAGCCCAATACCTTTTTGAATTCATGTTTCTTATTAAAGAACCCCAAGTTTTTATACCGTGTAAGGCGCACAAAATCTTTTGTTGTGATCCACGATATGGTAGATATTCCATAGAAAAACCAGATATAAATATGCTGAAAACGGTGGAGCCAATAATGTTTTGCATGGGGTGAAAACCGTAAAAAGAACGGCGCATTAATATCATCATCGGCATGTTCAATGTTTGTAAAGCTGTGGTGCAATACATTGTGCTGTACCTTCCATACTGCATCATTTCCGCCTATAAGGTTAAAGGTGTAACCCAAGATGGTATTCACCTTCTTATTTCTGGAATAGGAACCGTGTATCGCATCATGCATAATGCCCATCCCAATACCCGACATACCCAGTCCTGCAATTAAATAGGCTACAAAAAGTAACCATACAGATGTAATTAAACCCGTAGACAACAGAACGATTGGAACAAAAAAGAAAGCTAACATAATAACAGTTTTTGTTACCATATTTGCATTGGCATTCCTGCTGACGCTATTTTTTTTAAAATAAGCATTCACCCTACTCCTCAGGGCTTTTGAAAAGGTGGAATTAATTTCTCTCGGAAACTTCGGATTATGTATGCTTTTGCTCATGAGTTTAATTGCTATCATGCCGAAACCAATAACTGATTCCCAAAAAACGTAGGGGTGGTAATATTGGTTAAAGAATGGCGCCGTGTTAAGCGAATTGTTTATGAATAAAACTTTTGAAGAGAACTATTCTTATTAATCCAACTGGTTTTTACCATAAAACGCCTGATGCACTAAGATTGTTAAAGTATAGAAGAAAGCGAAGGATTAATTAAAATTCGGTGGAGATTAAAAAAAATAAGCTGACTAAACACTATATTGGATAAATATAGGCTAAATAAATAGAACCTCTTCATTTTATATGTTAAAGTGTTGATTTTCATACAAATAATAAGAAAGACAATGGATTAAAGAACATAAATCCGAACCTTCTTCTTTTTAAGGCGACTATTATTCAATTTGTCTACCAATTCATTTGCAAGCGTTAAAGGCACTGCCACAAACGCACAATCCTGTTTTAACTCTATAGCGCCCAATTGTTCTTGGCTTAAGTTTCCCTGCTTGATGAACAGCCCTGCAATATCACCTTTGGAGATCTTGTCTTTTCTTCCGCCAGAAATGAAAAGCGTTTCCCAGTATTGTGCCACCAGTGGCACAGCTCGGGGAACTTCAATTGGCTCTGTTTTTTCAATAAAGTCAGGTAAAAGCTGGTTTTTCCACTTCAGCACATAGGCAGTACCTTTTTCGTTAACACGCGCTGTTCTGCCGTTTCTATGGGTAAATTCTACTGAAGAATGCGGCAGTTCATAATGAATTATAAATTTTAATTCAGGAATGTCAATCCCTCTGGCGGCTAGATCGGTTGCTACCAATATCTGGCTAGTGCCATTTCTAAATTTTATGAGCGCCCTTTCCCTGTCTTTCTGTTCCATTCCACCCGAAAAACAAGTATGGCTAATATTGTTTTTATTCAGAAATTCACTCACCATATCAATGCTATCCCTAAAGTTGCAAAAGATAATTCCTGGTTGATTGCCTAAGTAACGTATCAGTTCCAGCAAGGTTTCCAACTTGTCCTTATCAGGTGAAATTACTGTTTTGATTGCAAGTTTTGGGTCTATCTTTTCCGATAAGTAATCCAAAACTGTTGGCCTGTCTAATTTTACAAATTTTGGAATTCCAACTCCCTGTGTTGCAGATGTTAATATTCGCTTACTTACATTAGGCAATGAATACAATATTTCGCTCATTTCGCTTTCAAAACCAATTTCAAGCGACTTGTCATACTCATCCAACACCAAAGTGTTGATACTCGCTTTTGAAAATCGCTCATCCACAAAGTGATCCAAGATTCTCCCCGGCGTACCTACCAATATGGCAGGGGTATGTTTCAATTCTATTTTGTCCTTACTCTTTGCCCTACCACCATATACCGCATTCACTTTAAAGCCCGAGCCCATATTACGAACTACTTGCTCAATCTGAATAGCAAGTTCACGAGTAGGAACCACAATCAAAGCTTGTACCTCGGGGTTATCAATATCTAAGCTTTTAAGAATGGGCAATAGAAACGCTAAGGTTTTCCCAGTTCCTGTAGGAGATAACAGAATTGTATTTGCCGTTTTTTCAATTATGGCAATGGCTTCCTTCTGCATAGGGTTTAAGGCCGCTATGTTTAGCTTTGCTAGTATATCCTGTTGATCCTTTATCTCGTTTGCCATTATTTCTGTTTCTTCTTTTTCTTTATTGGTACTTCTGCTTTAGGGGGAACAATAGCGGTTTGTGCCAATTGATGCGCTAATATCTTATCTATCAACTCTTCCTTTGTTAAATGATGGAATACTGTACTTATTTTTTCTTTAAACTCCGCTGAAATGGTTCGGTTGGGTTTAGTTTTAAAGATTTTCTTCGCCCATAATAGCGTATTATTTTCCTCAGTGCTTTGGGCATCTGGCTTTTTCATTTCCGTAAAGACAATGCCTAGCTCTTCTTCAAACTCTGGGATTTCAAAAACCTCCTCTTGTTGTAGTATGGTTACCGAAAGACCCGTTGCCCCTGCCCTAGCTGTCCGCCCGCTTCGGTGTACATAGGTTTCGTAGGTATCCGGCAAGTGGTAATTAATTACATAGCTAATTTCCTTTACATCAAGTCCACGTGCGGCAAGATCTGTGGCTACAAGAATATCTATATTCCCTTCCCTAAACTGTTCCATCACCCGATCGCGGATGGCTTGAGTCAAGCTGCCATGGATGGCGCCTGAAGAAAATTTATTTATCGCCAAGTTCTTTGCCAGTTTATTAACGGCTGCTTTGGTTTTGCAGAAAATTATACCCCGCTCCCCTTCCTTGGAACTTAAAAAGTGTAACAATACCTCCAGTTTTTCAATTGGTTCTACCACCATAAATTGATGATCAATACCCTGATGGCCCATCGTTTCCATATCGGCTTCTATATGCAACACATGCTTGTTCATATAGTTCTGAACCAATTGCTTTATAGTACCAGGCATTGTGGCCGTAAACAGTAGTGTTCTTCTGGTTTTGGGGATTTCCGAAATGATACTGTCCAAATCTGTTTTTAAAGCACTTACCATTTCATCGGCTTCGTCTAAAACCAAGTAAGCAATGTTTTTAAGATCAATGGTGTTTCGGTTTATTAAATCTACCAAACGGCCCGGGGTTGCCACCACAATGTGGGTGGTGTTCTTTAAACGTTCAATCTGTGGTTTTATAGGAATACCGCCACAAAGGGAAGCGATACAAATTCCAGGACTATGTGTGGCGAGAGCTACCAAGTTAGCGTGTATTTGCTGCCCAAGTTCTCGCGTAGGAGCCAATATTATAGCTTTTATATTGGTGTTTTTAGGGTCTATAAGTTGTAGCAAAGGCAATCCAAACGCAGCCGTTTTACCGCTTCCCGTTTTTGCCAAGGCCACTACATCTTTTGTTTGGGTCAAGATGAGCGGAATTGTTTTTCGTTGGATGTCTGTAGGCACTACAATGTTTAACTCCGCTAAACTTTCTTGTAATGAAGTGTTGATTCCTAAATCGGAAAAAGTATTGGGCATAAAGCGATTTTCGGCAAAGATAGGCAGGCTTTTGGTGGAAAGGGATAAATAATGCAGGAACTTACGGAAGATCTAAGTTATAACAGTTAGGGCAGTTTCTTTAACTAGAGGCTAAAATGTTTGATAATAAATAGAGATGATTGTAGCCAACTCTATTTTTCTTAAATAAACTGTTGTCCTAGTTTTTCAATTATTCAACATACCCTTTAAAGCCTCATCTTTATTTCGCAAATCAATTCCTCCTTCACAAACTGATTTTAAATTGACAAGAAAAAAGGACCATCCTGAATCGCAACCAAGTCTTATCCCCCGTTTCGATTGACTATCAGTTGGAATATTACTTTGGGTTAATGCTACGATCACATAATCCTGACTTTGAGTAAGTTTTATTTCAACTTCACAGTCCCCTGCAAAAGAGAATCTTATGAGGTCTTTTCCATTGGCCTGAATAATCTTTCCAGTTTCTATAGTATCAAATAAATACCAAGACCACTGATATATGGCATCTTGCTCAACGTTTTCATTTCTTTCCACTAGTTCTCCCGTTGGTTTAGTAAACACTGCTTTGCTTAAAAACCATTTTTCAATCACTTCAGGAATCGTCCAAGCATTGTATATGTCTACAATATTTCCCTTGATGGCAATCTTTTTTGTAAAGCTTTCCCAATTAAAATTATCCATATTTCAAAGCGTATTAATAATTATTACCCACGTCTTTATAGAGTATAGTCAAATATAAGAAGGCTTTTAGTGAAAAGGGTAAAATGTGATAGGAACATCGCACAGTGGTAATGTGCATCTACTTCCATATTTTATAATTTATAACCAACTTCTTTGTTTGAATAAGTTTTCGCCAGTCTATGAATAAAAGACAGAAAAGAAGTAAAAAGCTCAATACTAAGCTTGCAACTGATTGCCAAGAGTATGTATTCTCGATGAGACCTTCAATGTTTTCAGAGGCGTATTTACCGAGATGTAATGCAACAGTGTCACTTGTAAATTTGCCAATGATAAATGCGGGTATAATATAAATGGGTTTTAATCTAGAAATGCCACCCCATAAAAAAAGGGGTGTAGTGGGAATTGGCAATAAAGAATAAGCAAGTATTATCGCTTGGCCCTTCCATTTATTCTCTTTCATTTTAGCGCCAAGAAACTGAATGTCATTATTCTTCGATTCTTTTAAATACTTAGTCGCTAATAATGGTGCATATAAAAGCAGGATATATCTGCCTAAAACCGAGCCAGCTACACCTATTAAAATTACTGTCCACACATTCAACCCATAAATGATCTGAAAAAACATCATTATCGTAAATGCAGGCGGAAAAGGAAAAGGGACTATATCAAACAATAGTGCACCTAAAAAAACTAATATATATTGCCACCACATTTTGTGCGCTTTTTACTAAATATTTTATTCAATGAGCTAAAATATTTTCAAAATGAAGATACATTTCTTTTTTAAAAACTGATAGAGCTCATTTAAATAGTTACAATAGCGGTATCAAAGCATCTATTTCTGAGTATAGTTCTAAACCGCTATTGCATTTATATATTCTTGACCGCAGCGATTATTTAATCATCATCTACGTCCTCATTTTCACCGCCATTAAATACGCCATTATCATTATTTACAGTGGTTTTTCTTATTTCAGAATGTCTAATTTCACCACCTGTGCTTCCCACTTGTGCAAAAAGCCCGAATGTTCCTAATGAAACAACTAGGGTGATTATGCTTAGAATTTTTGCAAAAGACCATTTTTTTATGATTGCAAAAAGGTTAATTAACGATAAAATCCCTAAAAGCCCCATTAACCATATTGCTATTTCAGCTAGTTCTTCGTGATTTTCAATGAGTTGTTCAGAAACACCTGCAATATCCTCAACAGCTTCTCCCGCTTCTTCCCCAGTTAGAAAAACAGGAATGGTTAAAATTGCCATTAGCACAAATGTTACCAATGCTACTTTTTTTATTGTATCGCTCTTTGAAAACAGACCATAAGCCAAAATTCCAATTCCAATTATTGTTCCCACAATTGGGAAATGTGTTAGTATTAAATGAAGGTATGTTGCGTCCATAATTTTAAATTTTTAAGTTTTGTTATTATTAATTTTACCGAAAAGATTACGTTAATTGAGGCGGGCCTCTTAATCCATTCAGCTTAACAAAAAATAATTTGATAAAATTATCAGTATTCCATGCTACTGATTTTAAAGTTTCTCTTTTTTCAATGATTGATAATGATCTATTGAATAAGGGAAACGCAGTATTTGTAAGCTTAATATCTATTTTCTTAGCACTTTTATATTGAATAAAAATGAGATTGTCTAAATTCTCACCATTACGTTCATGAAAGGCCAGTCTTACAACTCCAATTAATGAATGTGTCTTTTTATGAAGTTCAAAATGCGTTTCTTGCGTTAACTCGTTTGAATGTGGATGTGGAATAGTAGCATGAAGGATAACCACCGCTAAAACAGTACTGAATAATATGTACTTTATTATTTTACACATCCACATTCCACATATGTTTAAAACTTCTTATTAGTCGTTAATCTCGATTTGTTTTTTAACCTGTATAGTTATTTTAGGACGGGTCACTTTTCCCCAAACCACTGCCAAAGCTGGCATAGGAGAAAGGCCTCTATCGTCTTTAGTTTCTCCGGAAAAGAAATTATTGGTAGGTTGCCCTGTATTGTCAAATTCTGGTACTGTTGAATATAAGGTAGGTGATGAGGAAAATAGGCCAATATCAAAGCTTACTATCGTTCCATCAAAAGTAGATATCGAAGCAGGATTCCATTGTAGGGCACCTGAAATATCTAATGGCCGTCCCGTTGCAGCACTGCCCATTGACATGTTAACTGACCCTACACCTTGCATAATGTGACCCGTTTGAGACAAGGCTGAAACGGAAAAGAGTAAATACAGAAATTTTAATAAAATTGGTCTCACGACTATATAATTTATTTTAATTATTGAATATATTTTTCAAAAATCACATGGTTATAATCTTATTAAATCTCTATAAAGGTATTCGCATAATACTCACATAAATATGATAATTGTCACAAAACCTATTTAATAAATTTTACCATTGTCATGGCTTTTTTCAATATTTGAACATAAAAAAACCACTTCAAATTGAAGTGGTTTTTAAGCATTCAGTTTCTATCTTTTTGGTTTTCATTATTCCAACGGTATATATTTCTAGACCACCTGCCGTTAACTGATTTTTATCATATAAAGTGTAAATCTATCGTCTTAACTTTATTCAAAATTAGCGAATTATGAAAAATTTAGTCATTCTAGGGGCAGGTACTTCTGGAACCATGATGGCCAATCATCTAGTTTCTAAACTTGATAAAAAAGATTGGAACATTACGATTGTAGATCAGTATAAAACACATTACTACCAACCCGGTTTTTTGTTTTTGCCATTTGATATTTATACAGAAGATCAAGTAAAAAAAGTTGGTGAAAAATTCATTCCAAAAGGCGTAAACTATATTCAGAAGAAAATTGAACAAATTTTCCCGACGGAAAACAAAGTTGAATTGGAGGATGAAACGTTACAATATGACATTTTAATTGTTGCAACGGGCTGTAAAATTGCACCACAAGAGACTGAAGGAATGAAGGGAGAAAATTGGCACAAAACTGTATTCGACTTTTATACCTATGAAGGTTCCTTGGCTCTGCGAAATAAACTACGAGACTGGAAAGGCGGTAAAATGGTTGTTCACTTTACAGAAATGCCTATTAAATGCCCTGTAGCACCGTTAGAGTTTGTTTTTTTAGCTGATTCTTATTTTACAAAAAAAGGAATGAGAGACAAAGTTGACCTAACCTTTGTTACACCACTTGGAGGTGCATTTACCAAACCTAAAGCAACCGCAGCTCTAAGCCATTTAATGAAAGAAAAAAATATTAATGTTGTTACAGATTTCAATATTGAAAGAGTTGATAATGAGAAAAATCAAATCGTTGATTATGGCGATACCACCGTTGACTTTGATTTACTTGTTACGGTGCCAACTAATATGGGCGATGAAGTTATTGAACGCTCCGGAATGGGAGACGATTTAAATTTTGTTCCTACACATCATAACACATTACAATCGCTTGATCATGAAAATGTATTTGTAATCGGTGATGCTACTAATGTCCCGGCATCTAAAGCTGGTTCAGTGGCCCATTTTGAATCAGAAACTTTAACAGATAACATTTTATTATATATAGCAGGCAAACCTTTAAAAGAGGAGTTTGATGGTCATGCAAACTGTTTTATTGAAACTGGCAATAACAAAGCGTTGCTAATTGATTTCAATTACAAATATGAACCATTAGAAGGCACCTTCCCAATTGCTGGTATTGGTCCTCTACAGCTTTTAAAAGAAAGTATTTTCAATCATTGGGGTAAATTAGCTTTTAGGTGGATTTATTGGAATATGCTTTTAAAGGGAATACCTATCCCTATGGTAAGTAGAAATATGAGTTTAAAAGGAAAAAAAATAAATTAAAAACAATTATTATGGATTCAAACATAGCAGGAATTAGAGTAGATGTTACAGAAGATGGATATTTATCAGATCTATCTCAATGGAACAAAGAAATAGCTATTGAAATAGCTAAAGAAAACAATATTGAATTAACAGATAAGCACTGGGAAGTACTTAATTGGATTCAGGAACAAGTTAAAAACGAGGTTGCCCTATCTATAAGAAGCATTAAAAAAAGTGGTATAATAGATATCAAGGAATTTTACGATCTGTTCCCTGGTGGACCATTAAAAATATCAACTAAAATAGCCGGTGTACCAAAACCAAAAAGCTGTATTTAATAAGATAAAAGCACAACATTATGAGCACAAAAGTTAAAAAAATGCTTTTCATACTATCCAAAGGAACTATAGAGAATGCATATGCTGCCTTTATAATGGCCAATGGCGCACGTATGGAAGGTATAGAGTCCGAAATATTTTTTACGTTTTTTGGTTTGGAGGCCATTCAGAAAAAAAAGCTAGAGCATCTACATGTAGCTACGGTTGGTAACCCTGCCATGCACATGCCTACGATGTTGGGAGGTTTGCCGGGCATGGAAGCCTTGGCTACCAGCATGATGAAGAAAGAAATGGAGAAGTTGGATATGCCTCCCATTGGAGAATTTTTAGAGATTCTTTCCGATTCTGGCTGTAAACTATGGGCTTGTAAGTTAGCTGTAGATATGTTCCATCTGAAAAAAGAAGATCTAATTGATGACTTAGATGGTATTTTAACCATTGGTGATTTCTACAATAGAGCAGATCAAGAAGGCTGTCAGCTAATGTTTATTTAAATTTACACAACACTGTTAGGTGAATACAAATAAACGATTTTAGGCAGTTGAAGTCACCACTGCAATAGTAGAAAATAATGTTCGAGAAGTTAATTGTTGAACATATAGTATTGAAAAAGTCCGGTATGTTGCGCTAATACAGCATACCGGACTTTAGTATTGTTCTGAAACTTGTTCTACAAACTATTTATTTTTAAAAATCTTTATGAGCTTTAAAAATGAAGCCAACAAATAGTATATATGACTAGCATCCCTTTCTGGGATATAGATTGTACGATTGGAATTAAAAGGGAATTACAATGTATGAAAGACAATTTGTTTAATTTTTTGACGCATTTTTTTATCTATTTGATTCGTTTAGTACATTGGTTTTCTTTTTTAAGTATTTTAATACAATGTAACTTAAACCTGTTATAATGCTCATTCCTATAAAGAAATAATTGTAATTGGATTCATGTTTAATAAGTTCTCCAGAGATATCGAATGCTGAAAAGATAAGGAATAACGCAAATAATCCATTTTTTTCTTTTTTTAGTACTTTTCTCCAATTAAAAGGGAGGTCAGATTTTTTGAAACCTTTATACTTTGGAATAAATGCAGGAACATTCTTTGACCATTCTAAATATATAGCACCAAATTTTTTTCTTAAAAACTGTTCTTCGGCAAACATAATTCTCTCGTAATAAACCCAATAGAAAAGGCAAAAACCTATTATAAACCAAAGATTACCCGTTAAAATTGCCGGTCCAATCCACATAAAAAAGTTTCCCACATATAAAGGATGCCTTACAATTGAATATATACCAGTGGTATTTAAAGTGTCTGCTATTTGACCTTTCTTTGTGTTTCTTCCTGATGTGTTTCTAGCCGAATAACCAACTGTGTAAACGCGAATAAATAATCCTATTAAGGATATAGTTAGAGCAAACATTTCATAGTAAATTTCATAAGAGGTATTTTTCAATACAAATGTTTCAGGATATATTTCTGTCCTTAAATAAACAATGGCTCCTATAAATAATATAATTAAAGGCAAAAGGCTTCTATATTTAAAAAGCCATATTCCTTGTTTCTCAAATTCCTCTGCTAATGCCATTTTAAATGTCTTAATTATTGATTTACCATTGGAAATACATACAACAGGTTCTGTATTGGGAGGAAGTCCTTTAATTTCAAATTCATAAACCTCCTTAATACAATTATACTTTTCAACCTTTTGCGTATTAATCAAAGATATTGAACAGAAAGGATTGAAATTATGATGCAAGTCACTTAAGAAGTTAATTTACATTTCAATTGCATATAAAATCTGTATATAGGTAATCTTAATGCTGAAGATCTTTTCCAACATTTGGTTTTATCGGAAGTGCTTGGGTGCCTTTTACCTACAAAATCAAATATTTTAGGTCTTGAGAAGTATTCAATCATAAATTGATGATTTGAATAGACAATTTAAAATGAAGATCAGCTATTTTTAGGCATATAAAAAATAGATATAAGAAAATTTAATCTGAGGCATTTACTTTTTTTGGAACTTGGGTGGTTACAATTAAAACCCCTATTCCCGCTAATTCCGAACCCACAATAAAGGGAACTGAATAACCAAACCTAATAGCATACCCAGACAGAAAAGAGCCTAACGAAATCCCTAATTCAAAGATCATCGTAACTACTGAAAGCTGAGAGCCTGTCTATTCTTTTTCCGATAAAGCTCCCACACTTCAGGCTATAAATACAAATTACAGGTATTTAACCCAAAAAATATGTGAATAATGCAACTTATTCCCAAAACTATGAAACACTATTCAAAATGAATTTATCGATCTTAGCATAGGCTTAATTTAAATTTTCTTAAATGCATACAATGAAATCACTTACAGCTATTTATCCAATTTAAAAAGGGAAATAGCCTAACTGAAGAAAAACCTAACTCAAAAAATCATGAAAAACAAAATGTTGGTTCCTGCATTACTGGCTTCGTTATTTATGTTTATGCTTATAGTATGTTTTCTATTAGGAACCGCTTTTTCTCATCCTTCAACCAAAGTTGTACAGATGGAAGATGGGGAAATGATAATTATTAAAGGTGGCAAAGCAATGGCTATGACCACCGAAATGACAATGAATAACTAAATAAAGTATACCAATACCGCATTAATCAAAAGTGACGGAAAAAAAGTATATTAAATGGGGTGTGATATTATTTAGATAAGTTGTTTCCATTCTATATTTAAAGCTATGATGTGGAATACTAATTTCATTTATCACTTCATCATAAATACAATCTACATATAAATATATATGTTTGATTTTGCCCATTGAACCCCATCGCTTTCCACAATATCTATACGATCTACACCTGCAGTTGGTAGTGGTATATCAATGTTATTAAATTTCAAAAGAAATTCATACCTACTATAATTAGACAACGGAATTAAAACATTACTTGTCATAATAAGTGCTATATCTCAATTTGCAAAACGGAATCATAGGGCGCACTGAATTGAATCCCAGCATCATTAACTATATGCAGGGTGTCGATAAGTTCTGGACTTTTATTAATAACCACTGCGTGGCTCTTGCTTTAAACGAAATAATATAGCTAACTGGGTTATCATGGCTTGCTAAAGCCAGTATATCTTCAAAGGCGATATGTAATTGGCCAAGAAGGTTATTATCCTCCCTTTCATTCAAGCTTGGGTGGAGTGTTGTTTGGTTTCCAACGGTTTCATTTTGGTTGTCTGCACTAGAAAAAGAAAATGAAACAATCCTGTCAAAGGGAAGTGAACTTCCCTGATTAGCATTGACCGTTGAACTTCCCTGATTAGTGTTGACCGTTTTTAGTTAATTAATTCATTGTCAAAAATAGTCATCAATTTTCTTTCTTGGGGCCCCAAGAAAGAAAATTGGGTTATGAACCTTTCAGGGCTCATTCTGTCGTTGTTGTTATGCAATCTTTTTCTGTTATAATTCTTTACGGCTTTTGCCGTCATCCTTTTTAACTGGCCAAAGTCCCTAGGTTTCCAATGATCAAGGTATTCCTCCTTTATGGTTCTGTTGATGCGCTCGGCATAGGCATTGTCCTGGGCAGAGAGTGCCATACTTATCCTGCTTCCGTTCTTCTTTAACAGGCCAATGTATTCCTTGTAGGTATACTGGCTTCCCCTGTCACTATGATGTATCAATGGGGCGTCGTTTTCACTTAAGGCCATATTCAAGGCATCCATATTTGCCTGTGCCCTCATAGTGTCAGAGACCTTATATCCTACGATCTTCTTGGTATAGACATCTATTATAAAAACCGCATAATAATGCCTGTTTCCAATGGGTATATAGGTAATATCGGACTGCCATACCATCGATGGGCGGTCAATTTCCATTCCTTTTATGAGGTTTGGATAATAGATTTTTGAAGCGATGGTTGTTCTTCTATAGTTCTTTTTACGCTTCAAGCGATATCCCAGTTCCATCATCAATTCTATAAACCGATCCCTTCCAATAAAGTCGGGTTTAAGTGTATAGTACATTTTCTCCACCCCACAACCTGGATGGTCCTCGCGCAGTTCGTCCGCTTCAAGGACCAGCCGTGCTGTTTTATTGTCAAAGATCTTTTGCCGCGCATCGTACTGGGCAACGGCCTGCTTGCTCAGGCCAACTTCTTTATAGAGACTGTTCAGGGAAAAACTCATTTTTTGTTTGTTTTCCCGGAACCAGTTGATTGTGGGGTGCCGAAGTTTTTTTTGATGTCGATGTCAAGTTCATCCTTGGCGATCTCCATCATCTTCTCCAGATAATCAATCATTATCTGCTTACGGCCCACAGTGCTTTCAAGCTCCTTTACACGAGCTTCCAGCTCCTTCATTTTTTTGTTGCTGCTGTCCTTCATCTCTACAATTCTGAATCCTTGCTCGTTAAAGGTAGAGAATTTATGGATCCAACTGTAAATTGTCCCATTGCGAACTCCATGGAGCTTCTCCAACTGGCAAACGCTATACTTGCCGCTCTCAAAATCCCCAACGATTCTTTTTTTAAATTCTTCCGAGTATTGACGCTGCTTGCGGATACTCCGTACATTTGCTTTCATAGTTTTCCACTTTTAAGGTGGTCAACCTATATCAGGGACGTACAACGTACACGTTTCACGTTTCACGCTTCACGTCTCACATCTCACGCCTCACGATTCACGAAAAAGAATTCATTCCGAACCGGAAAGAAAGAAATGGATTAAACTGAAACAGGCATTTGTAATTGCAAAAAGTGGTTTGCCCTATGATGAGAAATTTGTATCTAAATTGAACTAAAAAGATTTGTTTTTCAAATCTTTGTTACCAAAGGTTTTTTTATTTCTGTCCTCTTTTCCAATTAATGATCTTATATAGCTTATATTTAAGCAATTAGAAACATTTATAAAACTCATAATAAATAGTGAAACTCTATATTAAATATATGGTAAGTTTAAGATGTAAGCTCATGGTAAAATTAGAATTAGAAAAACTAGACTTACATTATATGAGTATTGAACTTGGTATGATTGAAATAAAAGAGAACATTACTAATAAATTAAAACAAAAACTGAAATCAAATTTGGCGATGTCTGGCTTAGAATTATTGGACGACCAAAAAAGTATACTTGTAGATAAGATAAAAAATGTAATTATTGAAATGATGCACTATTCTGATGAACTTCCAAAAGTGAACTATTCAGAATTCATTAGTGAAAGATTGGATTATGATTACACGTATTTGTCCAATTTGTTTTCCGAAGTCAAAGGTATCACCATACAACATTTTATTATCAATCATAAAATAGAAAGAGCCAAAGAACTCATACTCTATGATGAATTAAATCTCACAGAAATAGCATATAGGTTACATTATAGCAGTGTAGTACACTTGTCCAGTCAATTCAAAAAAGTAACTGGACAATCTCCTTCCTTTTATAAAAAAATAGGTGCAAAAAGAAAAGGAAATTTAGAGAATCTGTAATATATGTAATATTAAATTTTAGCTATATAACATTCTAAGCAAGTATTGCAGTGGCAAATAAGTTGTTGAAACAGTGTTTTGCCATTGCAAAATCGGGATTGCCCTATGACGCGGAATTTGTTTCGGTACTAGCAGTAAAATAATTGGAATTAAAAATAAAAAAATAGCTTACAGATCTATTTTCTTAATCTGTAAGCCTAAATAATAATGTCAAAAATTAATGAAGAAAAGTGTTGTTTTTCACCTCAGTTTTTTGTTGTAGTGCGTTTTTCCTATCCGCACGTTATGTTTTTCATGTCAGATTTGATTTGGTCGAGAAAAACAGATTTTCGGTTTTGCTTTTACACGGCAAAAAATCCGTTTCTCTTCGGTTTAGAATTCGTTTTTTCAATTCCTACGCAACTTTTTCCCGCATTCCAATCCGCCCGCTGAAGTTTCCGACTTGCTCCATTTTTCTTAAATACGCCAAAATGTGTTTAAAATAGTGAGGTTAAAAAGCACTTTGTTTCGGATAAAAACAAGCTGAATTTTAAAATTTAATAGTCAAGAGATATAGACATTTGCAGATGTCCTCCATCATATGAAAATACAGCATCAGAAAACGAAGGAGCACTCATTGTGACCTCTGCACCACTGGAAAAACCATAACCTTCTTTCGGTATCCCAAAAAAATTAGTGTCAAGTTTGCCGTTGCGGTTTTCATCATGGATCACGGCAATAGCATA
>JAGXGE010000010.1 GCA_024637015.1 Aequorivita sp.
ACCTCCCGCATAAGTCACCGCACTTGCAAATGCAAAAACGGCAATTAATAATACTTTCTTCATAGTTTATTTCTTTAAGTTAAATTTGTAAGGAATCTTTTTTTGAAAAATTAAGCATTTATTATGCGCGCATAATAAATGTTTTTACAATATTATAAAAAATTCATAACATTATCATAAAATTCGTCGGGATTTTCTGCGTGCAGCCAATGGCCAGCGTTTGAGATTGTTTTTATTTTTGCTTTTGGAAAATGTTTTTTAATTAAAAGTTCATCTATCGGTTCTATATAACCACTTTTTTCACCTCCCAAAAAGAGCGTATCGCCTTTAAAAACAGTGTTTCCAGGAAGGGACACTCCTACTTCTTCAATTTTTTCTGAAAGAACTGGTAAGTTTATGCGAAGACCCAATTCGTTTTTACTTATTCGATAAAGATTTTTAAGAAGAAAAAGCTTTGTTCCTTCATCTTTTATGTATTCTGAAAGAATATCTTCAGCCTCGCCACGGGATTTTATTTTTGAAAAATCCAATTGCGAAAGTGCTTTCAAAATATCCTGATGATGAGGCGGATAAGCTTTTGGACCAATATCCGTAATAATCAATTTTGAAACCATTTCAGGATAGGTTACAGCAAACTGCATTGCTACTTTTCCGCCCATGGAATGACCGAGAAGGATTATTTCCTTTAAATCGTGTTCTTCACAATACTTTTTTAAATCTTCAGCCATCACTTTATACGAAAATTCATCGCTATGGAAACTGCGGCCGTGGTTTCGTTGATCCAAAAGATGTACCTCATAGCCAGCTTCAGACCAGCGAATACCGAGGGTTTTCCAGTTATCACTCATACCGAGAAAGCCATGGAGAATTACGAAAGGCTTTCCTTTGCCTAAAATTTGAGAATGTAAAATCATCAACTAAGTTTTTTTAAATATTCCTTAATCACTTTCTCCAACCCATCATAAAGTGCCTCGCAAATAAGCGCATGCCCTATGCTCACTTCCAAAAGGTTTGGAATGTTTTCTTTAAAAAAAGCAATGTTTTCTAACGAAAGATCGTGACCTGCGTTGATTCCCAGATTCAATTTGTTTGCAAGAATTGCACATTCTGTGTATGATTTTATGGCCTCTTTGTTTCCTAAGGAATATTGTTTGGCAAATTCTTCGGTGTAAAGTTCAATTCGGTCCGTTCCGGTTTCGGCAGCGCCTTCAATCATTTTTAGGGTTGGGTCTACGAAAATTGATGTTCGAATTCCGTTTCGCTTGAATTCAGAAATTATTTCCTTTAAATATGCTTTGTGCTTCAAAGTGTCCCAGCCAGCGTTGGAAGTAATTGCATCAATAGCGTCGGGAACGAGGGTAACCTGCGTGGGTTTTATTTCCAGGACCATCTTTGTAAAATCATCCATAGGGTTTCCTTCAATATTATATTCCGTGGAAACAACGGACTTTAAATCGTATGCATCTTGGTACCGAATGTGGCGTTCATCGGGCCTTGGGTGAATAGTGATACCCTGTGCTCCAAATTTTTCTACGTCTTTCGCCACCTTTAACAGATCAGGCACATTACCGCCACGTGCATTGCGCAACGTGGCTATTTTGTTTATGTTTACGCTTAGTTTTGTCATTTCTTTGTGTTAGAATTAACAAAAATACAAACCTTACAGCGCTTACTGAATCTTTATTTTAAGTAATTTGCATTAAAAATAAATTACAATGGAAACCTTGAATTACATCATTAACGATATTGAACCATTTGACATTTCGGCAAAGATAACTGATGTGCAAACTGTTTTCAATCAGCTTACCTATTCGCACGTTCCCGTTGAAAAAGACGGGCATTACATAGGTTGTGTTTCTGAAAACGATGCGTATTGCTTTGACAATAAAAAGCTACTCAGCGATTTTCAATATGCGCTGGAACCATTTCATGTGCTAGAAGACACCAACTGGCTAGATATTTTAGAAGCTTTTGCCCTAAACAGCAGCAATATTATGCCAGTCTTGGGAGCAGAGAATAAATATTTGGGATACTATGAGTTGGGGGATATTATGAGCCTTTTTAACAACACTCCTTTTTTGAACGAGACTGGAGGAATAATTGTAGTTGAAAAAGGTCTTCAAGATTATTCGTTCAGTGAAGTATGTCAAATAGTTGAATCCAATGGAACTCGAATATTTGGCGTATTCATCTCAAAAATAACTGATGAAAACGTTCAGCTTACTGTGAAAATTGGCCACACTGCTATGAACATTATCGTGCAGACTTTTAGAAGATATAATTACAATGTGATTAGCCATCACGAAGAAGATAAGTTTTTGGAGGATTTAAAGGAACGTTCAGAATATTTGGACAAATACCTTAATATATAATTGATGAAAATAGGAATCTACGGCCAGTTTTATCATGAAAATTCTGAAATCTACATTCAGATGCTTCTAAATGCGCTTCAAAAAAAGGAAACTGAAGTTCTTATTGAAGAAAATTTTTTAGGTATTATAAATCAACATCAAGACATTACAAAAAACTTTTCCGGCTTCTCTACTTTTACTGAATTGGATTCCAGTTTTGATCTTTTTTTCAGCATTGGCGGTGACGGAACTATTTTGAAAGCGGTAACTTTTGTTGGAGATTTGGACATTCCTATTGTTGGAATCAATACGGGAAGATTAGGATTTTTGGCTACAATTCAAAAAGAAAAAATGACCGAAAGCCTGAATCAGATTTTAGAAGGCGAATATTCTATTTCCGAGCGAAGCTTGCTCACTGTAGAAACTTTTCCGGAGAGCGATGAAATACAACCGCTTAATTTTGCCTTAAATGAAGTAGCTGTAAACAGACGGAACACAACTTCCATGATAAAAGTGGAAACGTTGGTAAACGACAAATATCTCACCTCCTATTGGTCAGACGGGCTTATAGTTGCAACACCCACAGGCTCCACGGGTTATTCGCTAAGTTGCGGCGGACCTGTAATAGATCCTGAAGCAAACAATATTGTTCTTACCCCAATTGCGCCGCACAACCTTAATGCAAGACCTTTGGTTATACCAGATTCCTGCACCATTACTTTAAAAGTTTCCGGAAGGGAAAGCAGCTTTTTGGTTTCTATGGATTCGCGCATTGCAACTTTGGAAAACGAAACAAGTATCATAATAAAAAAAGCACCTTTCACTATCAAATTACTTCAGCTACACGATGATAGCTTCATAAAAACCCTTCGCAAAAAACTTTTATGGGGCGAAGACAAACGCAATTAAACAATAAAATCCATCAAAATTTGTTAATCAACAGAGACAAATGGGCTTAGAATATCGTTAAGCCAAGTTTATTGTTATATTTGCAAACTTTTAAAGAATATGAAGTATTTCGCGACAGTATTTATAATACTTTCAACAACATTTTTGGTTCATTCCCAAACCTATGAAATCGGGGGAATGATTGGTGGCGCCAACTATATTGGCGATGTTGGGAAAACCAATTATATAAACCCCAATAACTTTGCAGTTGGCGGTCTTTTTAAATGGAACCGCAGTGCCAGACATGCTTTTAGGGGTTCGGTGATGGTTGCAAAAATAAAAGGCGATGATTCCAAAAGCTCCAACAGCCGCAGAAAAGAACGTGGGTATTCTTTTGAAAATACTGTGAAGGAAGTTTCAATCGGGATTGAGTACACATTCTGGGATTTTGATGTGCACGCTCAAAAAGCCATATCTACACCTTATTTATATACTGGGCTTACCTATTTCTGGTATGATGCCCTATATAAAAGAGGAAATGATGTTATAACAGATTATGATGGTGCCAGCAGCGTTGCAATTCCTATGGTTTTAGGCTATAAAGCAAATATGGGCAGAAACGCAATGGTAGGTTTTGAAATTGGGGCCCGTTATACATTTACGGACGATTTGGACGGAAGCAACCCAGTAAAAGCGTTGTCAGATAATGAGAATTTAAAATTTGGAAACACCAATAGTGACGATTGGTATGTATTTACAGGTATAACTGTTACTTTTGCCTTTGGAAGAAAGCCTTGCTATTGCAACTTTTAAAATGGAGATGGACCTAAAAGACAAAATAGACAAAAACAAATTACCGCAGCACCTTGCCATAATCATGGACGGCAACGGCCGTTGGGCAAAGCAGAAAGGTTTATTTCGGTCTATTGGCCACGAAAACGGCACCAAAGCTGTTCGCGAAATCGTGGAAGGCAGTGCCGAAATTGGTATTCCATTTTTAACACTTTATGCTTTTTCCACTGAAAACTGGAACCGCCCAAAATTGGAAGTGGAACTGTTGATGAAACTATTGGTTTCTTCTCTTAAAAAAGAAATCAAGACATTAACAGACAACGATATAAAACTTAACGCAATTGGTAATTTAGAAGCTTTGCCAAAAAAAGCGCATAAAGAGCTATTTGACGTTATCGAAAAAACCAAGGACAATAAGAGAATGACCCTCACCCTTGCCCTCAGTTATGGTTCAAGGGAAGAAATAACAAAAACAATAAAAGAGATTAGTCTTAAAGTTAAAAATAACCTAATTTCGCCGCATGATATTGATGAAACGGTAATAAATAATCATCTTTACACGCAAAATTTACCAGATGTAGATTTATTGATCCGCACCAGTGGCGAACAGCGTATTAGTAATTTTCTTCTTTGGCAAATAGCGTATGCCGAGCTGTATTTTACTGAAACTCTTTGGCCGGATTATACTAAAAACCATCTTTTTGAAGCAATATTAAATTATCAAAACAGAGAAAGAAGATTTGGAAAAACCAGTGAACAACTCAATCAATAGTTCCCTTTTGCATATATACAGAAAATCTTATTGTATTTTATTATTTACAATACTTTCCGTTTTTTCACTACAGGCGCAGCAAAAAGAACTTGACAGTGGAAGAAAATACACCATTAATCAAATAACGGTTACTGGCGCACAAAACTTTAACGAACAAACCGTTATTGCTTTCACTGGTCTTAAAAAAGGAGACCGTATCTATATTCCAGGTGAAAAACTGAGCCAAATAACAAAAAAACTCTGGGAGCAAAACCTCTTTAGCGACATCGCTTTTTATGTTACAAACATTGATGGCGAAAGTGTAGATCTGGAATTATACATTGTAGAATTGCCAAAACTCCGCGAAGTAGTTATCAATGGCAAAGGTGTTCGAAAAGCCAAGAAAAAAGAAATCATTAAGGATAATGATTTAAAAGCTGGTGTAAAAATCACCGAAAACCTGATTACTACCACAAAAAACTATATAGCTAACAAATACAAAAAAGATGGTTTTTTAAATACAGAGGTAACCATCAGCACCACTCCTTATATAGATTCTTCAGGTGTTGAAGTTTCAAAAAACATGCTCATTTCCGTGGATAAGGGAAAGCGTGTTAAAGTAAAGAAAATTACTTTTGAAGGAAACGAACATTTTACTAATGGTAAATTGCGCCGTTCGATGAAAAAGACAAAGCGCAAAAACTTTATCCGAATCTGGAAACGTTCAAAATATACTGAAGAAGGCTATGATGAAGACAAAGAATCGCTCCTTAAAAAATACAAATCAAACGGATATCGCGACGCAAGAATCATAAATGACACATTAATAGCACTAGACAAAAAGAATGTGGCGCTGGAAATAAAACTTGAGGAAGGTGATAAATATTATTTTGGAGATATAAAATTCATTGGAAACAGTGTTTTTACAGATAGTCAATTGCGCCAAATATTAGGCGTCAAAAAAGGAGAAGTTTACAACGGAACCCTTTTGCAAGAGAGAATTCAGGACGATAGTGATCCAGAAGCAAACGACATTACAAACCTTTACCAAAACAACGGTTATCTTGCTGCGCGTATAAATCCTGTGGAAGTAGCTGTGCGTAATGACACCATTGATTTTGAAATCAGGATCATGGAGCGCAATCTTTTCTATTTTGACCACGTAACTGTTGTAGGAAACGACCGCACGAACGATCACGTTATTTATAGAGAATTAAGAACCCGTCCAGGACAGAAATACAGCAAACGCGATGTGGTAAGAACTATCCGTGAGTTAGGACAATTAGGGTTCTTTGATCCAGAACAACTTTCTCCAAACTTCAAAAAAGTGGATGAAAACAATGGCCTTGTAGATTTGGAATACTCCGTAGTTGAGAAAGGCTCCAGCCAGATTGAACTTCAAGGAGGTTATGGTGGTGGTGGTTTTGTGGGTACTTTGGGACTTTCATTCAATAACTTTTCGCTTCGCAATATTTTCAATTTAAAAGCATATAAGCCGCTACCAATGGGTGATGGTCAAAAACTTTCACTTCGCGCACAGGCAAGTAGTTATTACCAAACATACAGTCTATCGCTTACAGAGCCTTGGTTAGGTGGAAGAAAACCTGTGCAATTCTCAACATCTTTTTCTCACACCATCCAGAATTTTTACGATTACAACAATAGACGTGCGGACAAATCCAGAAGTTTCACAATAACGGGTGGTTCAGTAGGTCTGGCAAAAAAGGTAAAATGGCCTGATGATTATTTTGTTTGGTCTAACGCTATTAGCTTTCAGCATTATAACCTTAATAATTACAACACTGGATTATTTACGTTTGGCGACGGATATTCAAATAACCTTGCCTACACCATTGGTATAAGCCGAAACAATACGGCAACTAATCCTGTTTACCCTACTTCGGGATCTGATTTTAGTATTACTGCAAAACTTACTTTGCCATATTCAGCTTTCAACAGTGTGGATTATAAATCACTGGCTAATGAAAGGGAATTGCTTCGTCAAACACTTCCTAATAACCCCGAATATGTTGACGACACAAAAAGAATTTCCGAAATAGACCAGGAGCGTTTCAAATGGCTTGAATACTATAAAATTAAATTCAAGGGAACTTGGTATACAAGAATGATCGGTAAATTGGTTCTTCGCACCAATACTGAATTTGGGTTTTTGGGAGCCTACAACCAAGACCGCGGCGTTCCACCTTTCGAAAGATTTTTTGTTGGTGGCGATGGACTGGGAGCATATAGTTTGGACGGTCGCGAGGTAATTCAACTAAGGGGTTACCCAAACCAATCATTATCTGATATAGATGGAAATACGATTTACAATAAATTTTCGTTAGAGGTAAGATACCCAGTAACCCTAAAACAGCTTGCGTCTATCTATGTGCTTGGTTTTGCGGAGGGTGGAGCGTCTTATGATGGGTTTAGGGATTACAATCCTTTTGAGTTAAAACGTTCAGCTGGCGCAGGATTACGTATATTTATGCCCGCATTCGGACTTTTGGGTATCGATTTTGGGTATGGATTTGATCCTGTTTTGAACGGAACCCAAAAGAACGGATGGGAAACCCATTTTATCATTGGACAACAATTTTAAAAACTGGCACGATATTTTCTTAAACAACAACCAAATAATATGAAGACAAAAAAAATACTACTTTTTACCTTTTTCCTTTTTTGCTTCACCTTTATGGCTGAAGCTCAAAGAGGCGTACGAATAGGATATATTGATATGGAATATATCTTGGAGAGTGTTCCAGAGTACAAAGAGGCTTCCATCCAGTTGGAGGGCAAAGTACAACGCTGGAAACAAGATATTGAAAAAAAGCAAAAAGAAATTGATCAAATGAAATTGAACCTATCAAATGAAAGGGTTCTCCTTACCAAAGAATTGATTGATGAACGCGAAGAGGAAATAAAAATTAAGGAAGACGAAATGCTTCAGTACCAGCAGGATCGGTTTGGTCCAAATGGCGATTTGATGATCCAAAGAAGACAATTGGTACAGCCAATTCAAGATCAAGTATTCAATATTGTACAAGAAGTTGCGGAAGCGAAAAAGTACGATTTCATTTTTGATAAATCTGCAGATGTAGTTATGCTTTTCGCAGCAAAAAGAAATGATATTAGCGATGTAGTTCTTAGAAGTATTGAGCGTGCCGGAAGAAGAGTACAGGCCGCAAACAAAAAGGAACAAAGACAGATCGAGGAAAAGGAGGATCCACTTGATGGACCAATAACCGTCGAAGAAAAAGAAAGAGTAGCAGCAAAGGAAGAGCGGCAAGAAGCAATTGAAGCCAAAAAAACGGAACGTGAAGAAATGATGGCACAGCGCCAAAGAGAGCGAGACTCTATTCGTGCCGTTAAAAAGCAAGAGTTTGAAGAGCGCAGACAACGATTGATTGAAGAAAGAGAACAAAGAAGAGATTCCATTATGAATGCCCGTCAAAACAGAAACAACACTCCATCTGGCGGAAACGAAGGTGGCGGTGATGAAGGCGGGGGAAAATAGTTGTCCAAAAATTCAACTAAATAATTAATACCACTTTTAAAAAAATAACACTTAAATTAAATACACTTACAATGAAAAAAATGAAGACATTATTAGTTGCAATGGTACTTTTTGTGGGAGCTACAAGTTTTGTAAACGCCCAATCAAAAATTGCACATATTAACGCACAAGAATTGATCGAGGCTATGCCAGAATATAAAGCAGCTCAAAGCCAATTGGAAAAAGTGCAAAAAACGTACGATACCGAGATTAAGGCTATGGCCAAAGAGCTTGAAGCTAAAATGACACAATACGATGGAGAAGCTTCTAAAAAAACTGACGAGGAAAATCAAAAAAGAGTTGAAGAAGTTCAAGGTATGCAAAACAATATTCAAGCATACAGACAGCAAGCGCTTCAAGATCTTGACAAGAAAAGAACAGATATATTCAAGCCAATCCTTGAAAAAGCACAATCTACCATCCAAAAAGTAGCTAAAGCTCAAGGATATCAGTATGTACTAGATTCAACTGTTGGCAGTGGAGTTATCCTTGCCGATGGTAAAGATCTTATGGCTGATGTTAAAAAAGAGATGGGAATGTAATTCTTTTTTAAAACTATAAAATTTTAAAACTGTCCGTTAGTAACGGGCAGTTTTTTTTTGCCCAAATTTCAAGTAATTGGCTACTTTTACTAAATGGATAAAAACTGCCCCATAGGTGTATTTGATTCAGGCGTTGGTGGTTCCTCCATTTGGCAGGAAATTCACAAACTCTTGCCTTATGAGCATACCATTTATCTCGCAGATAGTAAAAATGCTCCATATGGAAATAAAACTGCTGAAGAAATTACAGCGCTTAGCATTAAAAATACAGAAAAATTGCTTGAATTGGGAGCTAAAATTATTGTTGTTGCATGCAACACGGCAACTACAAACGCAATAGCTACCCTTCGCGAAAATTACGACATTCCTTTTATTGGAATAGAGCCCGCAATAAAACCCGCTGCACTCCAGACTACTTCAAAAAGCATTGGAATTCTGGCCACTAAAGGAACCCTCAGCAGCGCGCTTTTCAGCAGAACTACCAGTGAGTTCACAAAAGATATAAGCGTTGTAGAGATTATTGGCGAAGGCCTTGTGCCACTTATTGAAGCAGGGAATCTTGACGGTCCCGAAATGATTGAATTGTTGAAAAAGCACACCAAACCAATGATTGATGCTAATATTGATTATCTGGTTTTGGGATGCAGTCATTACCCATACACTATTCCGCAATTAAAAAAAATTCTTCCCGAAAACGTAAAAATTATTGATTCTGGAGAAGCAGTCGCACGGCAGACAAAAATTGTTCTGCAAAGTTTGGATTTGCTCCGTGAAGAGAATACAAAACCAAAGCTTCAATTTTTCACAAATGCAGAAACTGATACTTTAAAATTTCTTCTTAAAGACTATGCTGATAAAATTTCCGTAGAAAAGGAAGACTTCTAAATCATTCCTTAAACCACGAAGAATACATTACGTAATTATTGGCAATTCGTTCAATTTCGCCTTTGGTCAATTCGGGGCTGATGTCTTTTATTTTTTTGGCGGGAATGCCTGCATAAATACTTCCGCTTTCAACTATGGTGTTTTTTGAAACTACCGCTCCAGCTGCAATAATTGTATTGCTTTCCACAGTACAATCGTCCATAACGATGCTTCCCATTCCGATCAAAACATTATCGAGGATGGTGCAGCCGTGAACAATGGCGTTATGCCCAATAGAAACATTGTTGCCGATGGTTGTAGGCGAAGTCTTATAGGTTGCGTGAATTATTGCTCCATCCTGCACGTTCACTTTATTGCCAATTTTGATGAAATTCACATCACCGCGAATTACAGCGTTGAACCAAACACTGCATTCATTACCCATTACCACATCGCCAACAATGGTGGCGTTTTCAGCAATGAAACAATCCTCTGGGATTTGTGGGTGTTTTCCGTTTACAGTTTTAATTATCATTCTTTAATAGTTTTATCCAAAATAAGCCAACAAATCCTTCTTCCGCGAAGGGCTTACCATAATTTCCTTTCCGCTGGAAAGCACTACACTCCCACCCTTTCCTTTTTTGTACTCTGTGATTTCATTCACATTTACCAAATAGGATTTATGGACACGGGCAAATCCATTTTCCGACAATGAGTCTTCAAAATATTTTAGGGTTTTACTCACCAAACGCTTTCCAACCTTTAAATGAATCTGGGTGTAATTATCATCGGCCTGACAATAGAGTATATCTTCCATTTGAAGTACTTCAAAGCCGTTTTGCAAAGGTATTGTCATCTTACCCGCAACTTGTGTCTGCAAAGGCTTTAAAATTGAATTCTGAAGGTTATTCTCCTTTTCCTTTATCTCTTGAACATAATCCACAGCCTCTATTAATTTATCAATGGAAATCGGTTTTAGCAAATAATAGGAAGCATGGGCATTTAATGCATCCATTGCATAATGGTTATATGCTGTTACAAAAACAGTTTCAAACTGCCGATCGCCAACTTTGTCGAGCAAATCGAAGGCATTTCCGTAAGGCATTTCCACGTCTAGGAAAACAACATCCAAATCATTATTTCTTATTAAAACCAAAGCATCATTAACATTGGCAGCTTCACCTTTCAAAACAATATTTGGGCAATATTTCGCCAGATAATTCCTAAGAATTTCGCGACTGGTTTCTTCGTCTTCTACTATGATTGCGTTTAGTTTCATCAATCTTTCTTTAAAATAAGTTCAACTCTGGTTCCTTCGTTGTTTTCAAAAACATTTTCCACTTTCACGTCCACTTTGTCTTTGTACATTTCGTTCAAAATAGCAATTCGCTTTTGTGTATTGCCCATCCCTTTTGACTTTTGTTTCTTTTGATTTTCGGTTTTGAATTCGTTCGATTTTGAACGACCAATTCCATCATCAATAATGGAGATTTTTATTGTTTCGGAATTGATTTGCTGAAAATTGATTTCCAATAATCCTTTCTCTTCCTTATACCTAAGTCCGTGCCAGACGGCGTTTTCCACATACGGTTGAAGCAACATCGGCGGAATTACAAACTCGTTCAATTTTATGTTTTCATCAATCGTAATTTTATAATCAAATTTATCCTTAAACCTAAAATGTTCCAACTTTACATAAAGCTCCAACAATTCAATTTCCTTTTCCAACGGAATAAAATCCTCTTCGCTATTTTCCAGAACAGAGCGCATCAGCAATGAAAAATCTGTCAAATATTTATTGGCGGTGCGCTCGTCATTCACTGCAATAAAACTATTTACAGAATTCAGCGCATTAAAAATAAAATGTGGATTCATCTGTGATCGAAGCGATTTCAGCGCCAAAACATTATTAGCGAACTTTTGCTGTTTCACATTTTTGTACTGTGTGTAAGCCGCGAAAAACAAAAGCAAAGCAATTAAAATTAATGACCCAATAACCCATTTTTGAATTTGGCTGTTTCTTTCTATTAACTCTTGGTTTTCAAAAGCAAGTTTGTAACGACTTTCGTTAAGCTTTCTGTCATTTTCCAAGCTCGCTATACGATTTTGTTTCTGTGTAATTTCTTTACTGAAACGTGCAGCCTGGCTTATTTCCTGTTCCTTTTTCACATAAAGTTCGTCCACAACTTCAACGTAACGCTGGTAGCTTTCGGTGGCTTTGTCAAATTCGCCAATGTCCCGATAAATCTCGGAAAGCTTTCTCACGGCGTCTTTTTGAACAATCAAATCTTCTTTTTTGTCGGCCTCCGCAATACTTTTTTCAAGGTACGGAATGGCTTGCTTGTATTTTTCCTGAGCCACGAAGGCATTTGCAATTTTATAGTTTTGGCGTTGTGGCGTTAGTGCTTCATCTTCATTCGGGGTTGCCTTTCCCATTGAGTTCAATTCTTCTAAAGTTTCTTCGCGGAGCTGTATTTCCTTTTCGTAATCGCGGTTTTGATTGTAAAAATCTGCTACTTTATTCTTTTCTGAAACAGCCCGTTGCTTGTTCTCCTTTTTGGCAAGTTTTAGCGAATTGTCAAAATATTCTTCTGCTTCATTCAAAGAACCACTTTGGGCATAAGCTTCACCGATTTTGGAATTTAAATTTGTGATTTTCGGAGTAATCCTATTCTCTTTCGCCACATCCAGTGCTTTTTGGTAATTGAAAACGCTTTTCACACCATCGCCAATAGCTTTATAAGTATCGCCTAAACCTTCGTAAACTTCAACTTTTTGATAGGCCGAAAGATTATTCTCCAATAATTTTTGAAATGCCGAAATACTTTCCTGATAGTTTTTGTTTTGTGCAAAAGCCTTCGCCAATTTAATTGCCACATCTGTATTGTCACTATTTTGAAGGCTTTGCTTATAATTGTCAATCGCTAAATCTGGTTGGCTCCAAAATAGGTTTATGTCTCCCAAAGTTTCAAAGGCTAGACTGTTCTCTTTTTTTGAAATGGTTTTGCCGTGTTTCGGCTCCAAGGCTTTCGTAATGTATTCAATACTTTTCTGGGCATCTTTTTTCAGGAAGAATTTGGCAGAATCCAAATAAACATTGAAACCATCCTGTTTATTATTTGAGGAGTTTTTAGAAACAATTGGAGCAGCATCAGATTTTGCTTTTTCAACCCGAACAGTTACAAAGTCATTTTCCTTGATTGTGTAATAAACCGTAACAAAATCATCGCTTTTTATCACCAGCTCGTCGCCTATTTTGGCAGAAATGGCAAATCTTCCTGACAAATTCGTTGTGGTATATTGGCCACCCAAAATCTCAACGTTCACCTTTGCGATGGGCATATTGGTTTCGCCGTCAATCACTTCGCCTTTAAGCATAAAAGATTTATTTTCCGAAGACTGCTTCACTTGCGAAAAGCTTTCTGCCGAAGAAAAAAGAGCAACTATCAATAAAAGAAAAACAAGTTTTTTCATTTCGTCTTTAAAACGGTAAACATACGCACTTTGCGGCAATGTTTAAAATTACGTTTTTCTGAAATAGCTTCTGTAAAGGTGAAAAAAGAATACTTCACTCACCCAAAATTACTTTTCACTAATTGAAAGAAACCGCTTCCTCAAAGTATGTTTTTTTAGGAAAAAGTTCGCCTTAGGTTTACCCAAAATAAATAAGAATATTATGAAAAAGTCTCAAATAATCCTAATGGCCGCAGTGCTTGCATTCACATATTCCTGCAAAGCTGACAACAAAAAAACCGACAAGCCTTTATTGGCCACAATAGAAAATCCGAAAAAGGAGCATTACATAAAAGTGGCTTTGCTGTTGGACACAAGCAACAGCATGGATGGATTGATAGACCAGGCTAAGGCGCAACTTTGGGAAATCGTGAACGAACTCAGCTACGCCAAATGCCGCAATGACCGTCCGAAACTTCAAATAGCTTTATACGAATACGGAAACGATAATTTGAGCTCGAACGATAATTATATCCGAAAAATTTTAAGTTTTACTGAAGATTTGGATGATGTTTCCAAAGAACTTTTCTCATTAACCACAAATGGCGGAAGCGAATATTGTGGAGCGGTAATTCAGGAATCTTTGAATAAACTGGATTGGGGTAATGAAGATAATGATTTAAAAATGGTTTTTATCGCTGGAAACGAGCCTTTTGATCAAGGTGAAATTAATTATAAAGATGCTGCCACAAATGCCAAAGAAGAGGGTGTGGTTGTGAATACTATTTTTTGTGGCGATTACCGTCACGGCATAGATAGTTACTGGAAAGATGGCGCCCAACTAACCTACGGCGATTATATGGCTATAAACCAAAACCAACAGACCGTGTATGTGCCTTCACCCTATGACGATATTATTATACAATTAAATTTAAAACTCAACAACACATACGTTCCCTATGGAAGCGCTGGTAAAAATAAAAGTCGCGTACAGCAAGAGCAGGATGCCAACGCAGCGGAATACAGTAAGGCAAACGCCGTAAGCAGAACCGTTTCAAAAGGAAGCCACCTTTACACCAACAGTACTTGGGATTTGGTAGATGCCGAAGAAGAGACAGATTTCAGTTATGATAAATTGAAGAAAGACGAATTGCCGCAGGAACTGAAAGGAAAAAATACCTCAGAAATAAAAAAGTATTTAGAATCAAAACGTTCCGAAAGAAAAGAAATCCAAAAACAAATTATGGATTTGAACGAACAACGTCGAAAGTACATTGCAGAAAATGCAAAAAAAACGGAAAATAGTCTTGAAAACGCAATGGTTCAAGCTATAAAAAAGCAAGCTGAAAAAAAGAATTATACTTGGGAATAGTTCTTATTAAACATAAAAAAATGCCTGATACTTTTAAGAGTGTCAGGCATTTTTTATTTTACGAACTGAAAAGATTAATTGATCGCAGGACAATTACAGTCATACGGTTCCGGTCTTCCGCCCAAAAAGTCGTAGCCCAATGTAATTTGATGAAAACCACCACTTTGGAATTTTACATTTCCAGCTTGATAAGAATAGGTATATGCAAACATAAAGTTATTGTAATTAAGACCTAAAACTGGTGTAAAATATTGCAATTTTTGAACTTTCACTTCTTCTCCGTTAAGATATTCAGCCCCATCAAGACTTCTTCTATATGACAATCCGCCCCATAATTGGCCAAAATCCATCGTTCTGTAGGCTTTAAAATTCACATCCACAGCCTGCTCGCCAGTGCGTTCGCTCCATTGAAAAAGAAAAGAAGGTTCATAGCTCCAATCGGCACCATACTGACCAATGGCATAACCAGCAGAAATCAAATATTTACGTTGATTGTTTGATTCGAATTTTTCCGTATAAATTGATCTATTTTGAAATATGATATTTTTCACAGTGAAATGACCCGAGAAATTCAAGAAATTATACGAAAGCCCCGCGTCTACGTTAAAATATGATGTGCTTTGAATAATTCCCGCAATTACAGGGTCAAAATCCGTTAAGTCAAATTGGGTTTCATCAAGTCTTGATTGTGTCAACCCCGCACTTAAACCAAAGGATAACTGATTAAGGTCCGCCTCACTTCTGGAAAACATAATATGGTGGGCATAAGTAATATACCCTCCCGTTTGTGAGTGATAACCATTTTTATCGTTATATAAAATAACTCCAACCCCAGATTGCTCTCCAAGGCGCGCGTTAAAACTTAGCGTTTGAAGATTTGGAGCTTCGCTTTGATCAAACCATTGTTGGCGTGCAGTCAATCGTAATTGATTATGTGTGGCTGCCCCGGCCATAGATGGATGAATCAAATAAAGGTTATCTGAAAAATAATCTGAATATATTGGTATACCATCTTGGGAAAATCCATAAAAGGATGATAACAAAAGTAGGATGAGGGAGATTTGTTTAATATTCATAATTTTTATTTATCGTTTTAAGGTAAAATGTCCTTTAAATTCCTTTGCCTGTCCCTCCTCGGTGTACTCGATGCGGAACCAGTAATCGCTCGATGGCAGCGGGCTTCCCCCGTAGGTACCGTCCCAGCCCTGGCCCAGCGGGCTCAGCT
>JAGXGE010000011.1 GCA_024637015.1 Aequorivita sp.
CGGCAGTATCAGCGATGCCCTTGGTGATGGCGGCGGGAACCCAGTGTTGATAGATTTTATAAACGCACTGCAACAGGATCTATACTCTTTTGTTCCTACCATGAGTTCCTTAGCAATAGACAATCCAGATTGGTTTGCTACACCAGATTTGAACGATTCTCCTTTTGTGAATTTCTATATTCCTAACGAAAATGAACCGCACGTAACTATAACTGCTGCAAATGCGCAATTCGCTTTAGATGAAATTAGGAATGGGGTATTGGCCTTGGGGGACAATCAGTTATCCAATCAATTCATTCTAGCTCAAAATCCTGTTCAGAAAACTATCGATATTGTCATTCCAAGCACTACTTCAGAAAAAAATATTACTGCCACAGTTTTCAGCATAGCAGGACAAAAGCTGATGCAAAATACTTGGGTAAACCCAAGTAGTAAATTGGTTTGGAACCATAATTTGTCCAGTGGAATTTATTTACTAAAATTAAATAATGGTTCTTCAGTGCAAACCATAAAAATGGTAGTTGAGTAGAAGTTGTAATTATGAAAAAATATTTAGTTGCATTCGCCTTTAGTTTAGGGGTAATGTCCTGCACTCCAAAGAAAGAAAATACAATCGCAATAAATGTGCTGTTAATTCCTTCGCAAGAAATGTATTCGCAAGCGCTTGCGCTAAATTCAGTAATAAATCAGAACAATCCCGAAACCATCAAACTTGATGAAAACCATGTACCTCATATTACACTTTTGCAGTGTTTCATCAACGAGAATGATTTACCCAAAGTGAACGAAGCATTGGAAGGTCTATACAAAACTATTGCCCAAGATTCACTAAAAGCTAAAAGTCTTTTTTATGACGAAGACAAGGAAAAAAGCTTCGCCATGGTTCGTGTTGAAAAGTCAGCGCCGTTACTGGAAATCCATAAAAAGGTTATCGAGCTAGTAAAACCATTTATTGTAAAAAACGGCTCAGAAGTCTCCTTTGTGCAAAACCCTGATGGCAGCTCCATTAGTGAATCTACCGTTGAATATGTTCCAGAGTTTGTCGAGAAGTATAGTTATAAAAACTTTGATCCGCATATAAGTCTTGGGGTTGCCCAGAATAGGATATTGGACAGCTTGGCGGAGAATATTTTTAAGCCAATTCAATTTAAAGCGGAGTCGGTAAGTGTTTATCAATTGGGCGATCATGGAACCGCGCAAAAACTCCTTTGGAAATCTGAATGATTTTGAGTTAATATCACCTCATAAAAAAAGCACGTGGAATTATTCACGTACTTTTAATCTATTGTTAAATCAGACCTTTTAGATTTTTTCCAATGCAGCTTTTATGTAAGTTTCACCTTTCAAAATCTCAAAAGTTTTATTTCTGGCTACGGATTCTTCTAGAGAGCCAACTAAAGTTTCAGCAACATCTCCACGAGGAATTTCCCCACGTTTGTTTAATTTGTTGTCAAGCTCAATTTTTCCGTTTCCATCATTGTTGGTTAGAGCACCCGGACGAACAATGGCATATTCAATGCCCAAATGTTTTAAGTATTCATCTGCATTGTGTTTTGCTCTTAAGTACTCCTGAATTTGATCTGCTTCTTCTGGGTTGTCGGCACCCATAGAGCTAAGCATTACAAATTTTTTCACGCCTTTTTCCTTAGCGGCATCCATCAGTTTTTTGGCGCCTTCCTGATCGACCTCCTTCACTTTTTTTCCTCCCGATCCTGCTGCGAAAATAACTCGGTCAATACCATTAGTTGTCTGGCTCACATCATTTTCCAAATCGGCCAGAATAGTTTCAACGCCATTTTTCTGAAAATTTGAAACCTGTTCTTCTTTCCGAACCATTGCAACTGGTTTGTATTTATTGGATTCTTTTAAAATTGAAATTATCTTTTTTCCTGTGGTGCCGTTTGCACCTGCTACTAATATTTTTTCCATATAATAAATTTATTAAAACTAATGGTTAACCAAAATGATTTAGCATTCTTTAACCCGCTTATTCACTTCTTTTAAATAATCTTTAACGAAGTAAAAAAATAACTATTTATAGAAGAAATTAATTTGCACTGACTTGTTCGATGACAAAGAAGCCATCGTTTCCTTGGCTTTGATAGAGGGGCATAAAAATATACGCATTCCAATCGCTGTATATGGGATTTCCGTTTTGATGAGCCAGTAGTTCGCCCTTTTTAATTTGCTGGAAGTTGCTATAGCCCGGTTCCATTTTAAATTCGTCATCATCTTTTAGTCCATGACGATATTTTATTTCGAAGGTTTTTCTGTTTTTTCTTTTTTCCTCAAGCATTTTTGAGGCATCGGGATAATTCCTTAAAGAATCTAAATCTAGAAAACAAGCATACTGAAGTGACAACCAAATCATCCCTTCGTGGTTTTTTTCCGAAATCTTGCTGTCGTGCTGCCCACCTTCAAAAACAAATCCGGTAATGCCTATTCTGCTTTCGTAATGGTCGATACAGCCTAGGACTATATCTGAAAAACCTCTAATTATATATGTTGGAAATTTATGGGCCCAAGCATCATTATCATTAAGCTGTTGTACAGAAATATAAGGTTCACTTGCAGAAGAAGTTGTATGGCAGTCCAGAAAAATACGTTTGGTAAAATCTTTTTCTGGGTATTTTTTCAGCACATTTATTATTTCAAACATTTCTTTCTTTTCGCTGGAATCAATTTTCCCTGAAGCAATATTTTCAACCGTCCAAGTGCGATTCAAATCCTCATCAATATAACGAACGCCCTTCATCAGTGCTTTTTGATTTCCTGAAACGCCCACTACTTTTCCTTTAATGATGGGTTTTTCCTTTTTCAATATTTCAAAAATACGATGCAGTGCCACAATCCCGCTAGGTTCATTTCCGTGAACGCCACCAGTTATAAATAGCAATGGCCCTTCTTTTCCACTATCATATTCACCAATAATTCTTGGTATATTACTTAAAATCATTAAATAGGTTATTTAAAAATTAATCCATTGTAGCCAACACTCTGTTGCTCAAACTATTTTTGTAATATTTTCTATATTTCATTTTACGCTCCAGGGCATCCACAACTGTATCGGTAAAGGAGGGCAAGCCTATATTTTCACAATAATCAAGGCCTCCCGGACTCAACACGTTAATTTCTATCAATTTGTCTTTAACAATGTCTAATCCTACAAAAAAGAGCCCGTCACGTATTAATTTGGGTGCAGTTAGAGATACTATATGTTCCATTTCGGAGGTAAGTTTGGCTTTTTTTGGTTTTGCACCTAACGCCAGATTACTTCGAAATTCGCTCTTATCAGAACTAACGCGTCGAATCACTGCCATCTGCCCATCTTCTTCAAGTACTTTGCCATTCATTAAAATTACTCTTACATCACCTTTATTAACTTCCGGTAAAAACTCCTGAGCGATGATGTAGCCCTTTGAAATAAGCGTTTCTATAATTTGATTTAGATTTTTTTTGTCTTTGTCAATTAGATAAACATCTTGACCCCCACTGCCTTCCAAAGGTTTCAGAACCATTTTTTTTCCATTCTTTTCCCAAAACTTCAGCAGATCTTCTTTGTTTCGCGATATGATACTATTGGGTTTAATTTCCGAAGGCAATTCTTCAAAATATAATTTATCTATAAACGCGTGGCTCATGGCGAAGGCATCATTTAGCACTAACACACCACTTTGCTGAATCATACGGGCAAAGGCAATACCGCTATGCTCTGCCCAATGACGATCAGATGCTTCTTCAGTTGGATTATTTCGAAGGAAAAGAATGTCCATTTCTGAACTATGTACGGCCTTCGCTTTCAGTTTATCGTCCTGCACCTGTTCCCAAAACTCCTCAACGGTTTCGCCTTTTAGAGAAGGGGGAATTTTTTTACAACGCAGACTTATGTCTTCATCATGGTGGAAAATAAAGTCTCCTACACTCATTACGAATACTTTATGGCCACGTTCGTGTGCTTTTTTTAGAATAACCACGGAGGTACCGCACACTTCAGTTTTAATATCGCTTATTACAAAACATATTTTCATAGTTATATTATATTAGTTTAGAAAGGGAAACACCCTGTTTTAGCTTGTTCATTCGTTTTTCAAAATCTTTTTGCTGAAGATATCTTGGTTTCAGTTTTGGTGGGTTTAATAGGCCTCTTTCTGTGAGGTCTTTTATCATAGGAACATGTTTTAGGGCGAATTTACCAGCCAACAAAAACTCCAGATCACCACCCTCCATCAAATAATCACGAAGGTTTATAAGGCCTTTCAGGTAAATTATATCTTTTAAAAATCCCCCTCCCTGAAATATTCTAGAGGTAATATTGAATGCTGGTTCTTTGGAAAAGCCGTGGGTGGAATACAACAGGTTAAACACCTCCATAAAATCTGCTCCTTCCAAAATTGCTGCTCCAGCTACTACACGCCCAGCCAGAATTCGCAATCGATTGCCTGAAAGGCCACCAATTAAATATTCTGACAGTACGGCAATGCCTTCTTGTAAAGGGTCATAATCAGCAAACCCTACTGCCAATTGGGATAGAGGTTGCTGGCTTCCATTAAAATATGTTAGGGAATGGGTGCCAATTTCGTGTTGAATCAAAGTCTTTGCTTCCTTATGGGTCAAGGTATAATCTGAAGGAAGATATAATTCACCATTACTGACCATAATTACATTTACATCTTTTCTTATATGAACTTTTCCTTTGTAATTTGGATCTTGCTTATGGAAAAATTCAAATTCTTCCTCTGCCATTTTTTTAAATCCTTCTGCATCAAGTAATTTTACTTTTTCTTGTTGTGTATCTTCAGAAATATTACGTAATATCAATTCTGCCTCTGCAAGTACATTTTTTTCAAGTCCTTTGTATAGGCGGACACTACTGTAGAAGAAATTCTTAGAGCCACGCTCTTTTAACATTGTTAATTGCTGGTCAAGTTCTTCACGTTTTTCACCAAAAAGGTAAGATAGTTCTGGATCGTCAATTTCCTCAATAGGCAAATTATAAAGTTTTCGCTTTAAAATGTCTGGATCAATTGGAAGCAATCTATAGTGATACGGATTTATTTCTTTGAAATTGGATTTAAAAAAGTTTTCTCGCAAAGACTGAATGTTCACTGGAGATACCAATAATAGAAATTGATAGCTTTTTTCTATTTCGGTCAGCTTTCGATCCATTTTAAAAACTTCTTTATGGATTTCCCTTTTGCCTAGAGCTGAAAAACTATCTAAATTTGAAGATGTCTGTATGCGGATAAACTCAAAAACAGCCTTATGAACAGCTTTTGCAAAACCTTCCCTGAATTTCCTAAAATAGAGGGGGTAGATTTTACCAGTTGTATCACGATATACTGGTGGTATTTCTAGACCTATCAATGTGCCTCCACATTCCTTTATTTCTTCAATATCACAAAAAGCTCTTTTATTTTGCTGTTGCCTTTGTTTTGTTTGTTCTATTCTGGCAGTTAATAGTTTTCCTCCGTATTTCCTACTTTCAACTTTGTCAAACTCTTCGCGCAATACTTCCAAAGAGACTGGCAATTTGTGGGCGGGGCCGCGAATTACAAATTCAGTACTGTTTTCTGGTCCGCTATAGATTTCCATTAAAATAAAGGATCCAAAGCGAGCACTCATCTTTTCAGTGAGTTGTTTTATAATTTCCTTGAAATATTCAAAATGATCCTTACCCACAACCAAATATGATGCTCCTGTTCTAGCTAGCCTAATGGTAGCCTTGTCTTTGGGGATATTTCGATAAATCATCAAGAAAGGAACATCATGTTCAAGAAACAAATAGCCACCGTGGGAAAGTTCCTTGACAGTTCTTTCGCCGGGTTTCATTTCTTCTAGAAACGCATCTGTTTCCATCTTGACAATTTCATTCATTACTAGTTATTTGAAGGGCTATTGTTTTCAATTTAAAGAAATCACCTCGCCCACACAGAATGTTTTAATTTTATTTAACAAGGAATTATTAGTTCCTTAAAACTATTAAAAGATATTTTTTGGTGTTTAGAGGCACTTCCTAATAATATTTTTTCGTTTTATTATATGTATTTTTACACTATAATATTAAACTATGGACTACACATCAAAAATGCTTCGCGATGACGCGCTAAAAGGAAAAACAATAGTAGTAACAGGCGGTGGAAGTGGCTTGGGAAAGGCAATGACAACCTATTTTTTGGAATTGGGCGCCAATGTAGTTATTACTTCCCGTAACATAGAAAAACTACAAACAGTAAAAGAAGAACTAGAAGCAGCTACTGGCGGAAAAGTATTGCCTGTGCAATGCGACGTACGAAATTATGACGAGGTAGAAGCAATGGTTGAAGCTTCGGTTAAAGAATTCGGGACTGTAGATGTTTTGTTGAATAACGCTGCAGGAAACTTTATTTCACCTACCGAAAGACTTTCAGCTAATGCTTTTGATACAATTATAGATATTGTTTTAAAAGGAACAAAAAACTGTACGCTCGCTTTCGGAAAACATTGGATTGAGAAAAAAGAAACTAACAAAGTTGTTTTAAATATAGTTACAACCTATGCCTTTACGGGTTCAGCTTACGTTGTTCCAAGCGCCACAGCAAAAGCAGGTGTATTGGCAATGACGCGTTCATTGGCTGTTGAATGGGCTAAATACGGAATCCGTTTTAACGCAATCGCTCCAGGTCCATTCCCAACAAAAGGGGCTTGGGACCGATTGCTTCCGGGCGATTTAAAGGAAAAATTCGATCCTGCAAAAAAAGTTCCTGTTAAGCGTGTGGGAGAACACCAAGAATTAGCAAATCTTGCCGCATATCTTGTTTCAGATTTTTCAGCATATATCAATGGTGAAGTAGTGGTAATAGATGGTGGTGAATGGTTAAAAGGAGCTGGACAAATGAATCTACTTGAAGAAGTTCCTCAGCAAATGTGGGATATGCTGGAAGCGATGATACGGGAAAAGAAGAGTAAATAAAATGCTTTAAGCTATAGGCAATAGGCTTTAGGCGAAATATATAAAAGCTTATAGCTTACAGCTTAAAGCCTTAAGCTAATGTTCACTTCCTGTTAACAAAAATGATTTTCTATCCACATAATTAATCGTACTTTTAACTGCTAAAATTTTAAGCAAATTAATGGGTAAAATTATTGCAATTGCAAACCAAAAAGGAGGCGTAGGCAAGACCACGACCTCAGTAAATTTAGCGGCCTCTCTGGGCGTTTTAGAAAAGAAGGTTTTACTTATTGATGCAGATCCACAAGCCAATGCAACTTCGGGATTGGGAATTGATGTTGAAACTGTTGAAGTTGGTACTTACCAGTTGCTTGAGCATAGTGCTTCAGCGAAAGAATCCATCGTTTCTACAAATTCTCCCAATCTGGATTTAATACCCTCGCATATAGATTTAGTGGCAATAGAGATTGAATTGGTTGATGTAGAGAACCGCGAATATATGCTGAAAAAAGCTATTGAAGGCCTAAAAGCAGATTACGACTATATTCTTATAGATTGTGCACCATCATTGGGCTTGCTTACATTGAATGCACTTACAGCAGCAGATTCAGTTATCATTCCAATTCAATGTGAATATTTCGCTTTGGAAGGGCTTGGAAAACTTTTAAACACCATAAAAAGCGTTCAAAAAATACACAATGAAAATCTTGATATTGAAGGGTTGTTGTTGACAATGTACGATCAGCGTCTTCGCCTTTCAAATCAAGTGGTAGATGAGGTGAAAAAGCATTTTGACGAAATGGTTTTTAAGACAATCATTCAGCGCAATGTGCGTTTAAGTGAAGCGCCTAGTTATGGAGAAAGTATTATCAGTTATGATGCTTCCAGTAAAGGAGCCGATAATTATTTAAGTTTGGCGCACGAATTAATTCAGAAAAACGAAAAGAAATAAATGGCGAAAGCGACCAAAAAACAAGCCTTGGGCCGCGGACTTTCAGCATTGTTGAAAGATCCTTCCAATGATATAAAATCCGTAGCAGACAAAAATGCCGACAAAGTTGTTGGCAGTATTGTGGAGCTGGATTTGGGTAGTATTGAAGTAAACCCTTTTCAACCACGAACCAGTTTTAACGAAGAATCGCTTCGGGAGCTGGCCTCGTCTATTAAAGAACTTGGGGTTATTCAGCCAATTACCGTTCGTAAATTAGATTTCAATAAATACCAATTAGTGAGTGGGGAACGTCGTTTTCGTGCTTCAAAATTGATTGGTCTAGAAACCATTCCAGCCTACATCCGTATTGCAAACGATCAAGAATCTCTGGAAATGGCTTTGGTTGAAAACATCCAAAGACAAGATTTAGATCCTATTGAAATTGCACTTTCATACCAACGATTAATTGAAGAAATTAGCGTTACTCAAGAGGAATTGAGCGACCGGGTAGGGAAAAACCGTTCTACCATCGCTAACTATCTTCGCCTGTTGAAACTGGATCCGATCATCCAAACCGGGATGCGCGATGGTTTTATTAGTATGGGCCACGGCCGCGCGTTGATAAATGTTGACGATTTAAGTGATCAACTTGATATTTATGAAAAGATTTTAAGCCAAAACCTTTCCGTTCGAGATACGGAAGCTTTGGTGCGGAATTTTAAAAACCCCGACCAAAAAATAGCTCCTAACAAAACGACCGCGCCACCTTTTGTCAAAAAAGCAAAGAAGGAATTGACGGATCTTTTTGAAACATCTGTTGAAGTGAAGGTTTCAAAATCTGGGAAAGGACAATTAGTGGTTCCTTTTAAAAACAAAGAAGATTTCGAGCGTATTTTGAAGCTAATCAAAAGTGAAAAATAATTTCCTAAATATTTTTTTTTTAATCTTCACCGCATCGCTGTTTGCGCAGACTACTGATTCTTTGGTTGTAAAAAGGGAGAAAAGGGTAATTGTGGTTAATGATTCAATTTTACCAAAAGAAGAATATAATCCGCTGGCGCCCGCAAAGGCGGCTTTTTATTCCGCTGTAATTCCTGGACTTGGCCAAGCTTACAACAAAAAATATTGGAAAATACCTATCATTTATGCGGGAATGGCTGCCGGAGTTTACTTCTACAAACAGCAGGATAATGATTATGACCGTTTTCGCAATGCATACAAAAGGAGACTCGCAGGATATACAGACGATGAATTTTACGGCAATGGAGCGGAACCATTGATTAGTAATGATCGACTAATTAATGCTCAAAAATCTGCCCAAAAAAATAAGGATATTAGTATTATAGTTACTGTGGCTTTTTATTTGTTAAATGTTGTGGACGCAAATGTTGACGCACATTTAAGGCAATATGAAGTAAGTGAAGATCTTTCGCTTGAACCTAATTTCGATTACAACCAATTCAATGCTCAGCCACAGTACGGAATGTCGTTGACCTATCGTTTCAAATAATTTTTCTATGAAAATAGCATTACTCGGTTACGGAAAAATGGGCAAGACAATTGAAAAATTGGCTTTGGAAAAAGGCCATTCCGTGGTTTTTAAAAGTACGAGTGAATCTTCCGAAGGAAATTTTGAAGATGCTGAGGTTGCCATTGAATTTTCTTCAGCCGAAGCTGCCATTACAAATATTTCAAAAGCATTAGAAGCTGGAATTCCAATAGTTTCAGGCACTACGGGATGGCTAGATAATTACGATAAAATGGTAAAGTTATGTGAAAAACGTAACGGAAGTTTCATCTATGCGTCCAACTTCAGTGTTGGTGTAAACCTCTTTTTTAGTATAAACGAATACGCTGCGAGGTTGATGGCGCCCTGGAAAGAGTACAATGTCTCTGTGGAAGAAATACACCACCTTCAGAAGAAAGACGCACCAAGCGGAACCGCAATTACCATTGCTGAAGGAATATTGAAACACAGTGATAAAAAGGATTGGAAGCTAAACACTTCCGAAGAAAACAGTTTGAATATTACCGCTAAAAGGGAAGAAGATGTTAAGGGAACACACATAGTTTCCTATGATTCTTCCATAGATACAATTTCGCTAAAACACGAGGCGCACAGCCGTGAAGGATTTCCTTTGGGAGCTATTTTAGCAGCGGAATGGTTACAAAATAGAAAAGGAATCTTTACAATGAAAGATGTTCTCGGCATTAAATAATAAATTGCAGAAGTTTTAAGCTTTAGAAAAACATACAATTATGAGTTGGACAGGTTGGTTTATATTTTTTTTGATAGTTCAGGTAATCCATTTTGCCGGAACTTGGAAGTTGTACCAAATAGCAGGTAGAAAAGCTTGGGAAGCAGCGGTACCGGTTTACAATTCCGTTGTATTGATGAAGATTATTAATCGTCCGTGGTGGTGGACAATTTTGCTTTTCGTACCAATTGTGAATTTAATTATGTTCCCAGTTGTTTGGGTGGAAACTTTGCGCAGTTTTGGTCGCAATTCTACAACCGATACTATCTTGGGTATTTTGACTTTAGGACTTTATATTTATTATATCAACTACACTCAAAAGGTTACACATTTAAAAGAAAGAAGTCTAAAACCACGTACTTCAACTGGGGAGTGGGTGAGTTCCATTCTTTTTGCAGTGGTTGCTGCTACCATAGTACACACTTATTTTATGCAGCCGTTTACAATCCCAACTTCTTCTTTGGAAAAAACGCTTTTAGTGGGAGATTTTCTGTTTGTAAGCAAATTCCATTATGGGGCACGTACACCTATGACGCCAATAGCATTTCCGATGGTACATGATACAATTCCAGTTGTTGGAACAAAATCATACCTGCCAAAACCACAGATACCATATTTTAGATTTCCAGGTTTTCAGAAAATTGAGCGAAATGATATTGTTGTTTTTAACTGGCCAGTAGATACATTGATTGACATTCGCCCGGGTCACATGCGAGGAAGTATTCAAAAACCTATTGACAAAGAGTCGAATTATGTAAAGCGTTGTGTAGGTTTACCAGGAGATTCCTTGGAAGTTCGCGATGGATATGTATTTATAGATGGAAAACGAAATGACTTGCCGGACCGAGCGAGAGTTCAACATTCTTATTGGGTAAAGTATAAAAATCCCAATATGAGGCTGAGCGACCAACAACTCTATCAACAATATGACATAACTGATGCCACTTCACAATATGATCAGGAAACAGGCGAATTTAAAATTGCAGCGGTTACGGAAGAAGTTGCTGCAAGATTAAAAAACAACCCAAATATTGAATCCATCCGAAGAGATGTTTCTCCGAAAGGGGAGATGGAAATCCAACGGTATTTGGATTTTAATAACCAAGTTGTTGAAAACAATAAAGCGATGTTTCCCAATAATGGCTTGGTAAACTGGAACAACAGTAATTTTGGACCTCTCTATATTCCTGAAGCTGGGGCTAAGGTTGCTATTACCCCTGAGACAATTCCATTGTATAAAAGAATTATTGAGGATTATGAAGGGGCGGAACTTGGAATTAACAATAAAATCACCCAATCTGGAACGCAAGTTTTACTAAACGATCAGCCAATTACTGAATATGTTTTCAAGATGGATTATTATTGGATGATGGGTGATAACCGTGATAATTCCCAAGACGCTCGTACTTGGGGTTTTGTACCTTTTAACCACGTGGTGGGTAAACCTGTTTTTATATGGATGAGTTGGGATACAAATGCCCAAGGAATTGCAAATAAAATACGTTGGGAACGCCTCTTCACAACCGTTGGCGGTAGCGGAAAACCAGTTTCTTACTTTATGTATTTTGTTATTGCTGTAATAGGTTGGTTTGCTTTTGATTTTTATAGAAAAAGAAAAAAAGGAGCTAAAAAGTAAATAATATATCTATTCGAGTACAGTCGAGAACTATTTAGGTTTCGCCTGTGCTCAAGAAAACAATAAAAAATGGTTGACTATTCTGGAATCAATCTAAAAATTCCTTGTCCTTCAACACCTATATAGATTAGTCCATCTGGCCCCATTTTCACATTGCGAACCCGCCCGATATCCTGTACAATTTTTTCGCGATTGGTTACTTTTTCTCCTTCCAGAGTTAACAATTCCACGTAATCAAACTTTAACGAGCCCACTAATAGCTTGTCTTTCCACTGTGGGTATTTATTTCCGGTCACAAATGCCATGCCGCAAGGTGCGATTGAAGGTACCCAATAATAGATAGGTGGTTCAATTCCTGCTTTTGTGGTTTCATCAGTTATTTCCGTACCGTTGTAATTGACGCCATAAGTAACAATAGGCCAGCCATAATTAGCACCTTTTTTAACGATGTTTATTTCGTCACCACCCTTTGGCCCGTGTTCGTGCATCCAGATTTTTCCAGTTTTGGGATGTTTTGCCATCCCTTGTGGATTTCGGTTTCCGTAGGTGTAAATTGCTTTTTTAGCATTTGGTTCGTTGTAATAAGGATTGTCTGTTGGGATGCTCCCGTCGTCGTTCAACCTATAAATTTTTCCGCCATCACGAGTTATGTCTTGCGGATTAACATTGCGCTCACCACGTTCGCCAATGGAGAAATAAACGAAGCCATCATCATCAAATTCAATTCTTGAGCCAAAATGCTGTCCAGCCGTAGTGTTGGGTTCTGCTTTGTAAAGTGTTTCAATATTTGTGAGTGAATTGCCTTCCAATTTACAACGCATTAAAGCAGTATGTCCACCTTTGTCTGACCCTTCTTCCGAAGCATAGGTCATATATATCCAACCATTTTCTTTATAGTTTGGGTGTAATTCAATATCAAGCAAACCACCTTGTCCATTGTTGTAAACTTTCGGGATGTTCGCTATTTCAGTCTTTTCGCCATTCTTAAAATGAATTAAGCGTCCGTCTTTTTCAGTAATCAGCATACTACCATCCGGTAGCCAAGTCATTCCCCAAGGGTTAAAAAGATCTTTAACCACTTCTTCAATTTTGTAGGATTGCGGTTCTGTTTTTAAAGCGATATCGTTTTTCTTTTTTTGCTGCGCACAGGAAGCAAAAACCACAAAAACAGAGACAAAAAAAATATACTTTTTCATAATGATTCGTTTTAGCTAAAGATACCAAAGTTGTGCGGAATTTTCTAAAATCATTCTCCATTCCTTTTTGCCGATACCTTAAACAAACCTTATCTTTAAACAAAATTTTCAAAATTATGGAAGAAAGCTATCACATAAAGGTAGATGAAAACTATGAGTTCCAATTGACACCGGAAGATGTCAATAAAATTGATCAAACAGAACTTTCCGGCCAAAAGGTACATCTTCTTCACAATCAAAAATCGTATGCCATTGAACTGTTGGAAAATGATTTTCTGAAAAGAAATTATACAGTTAAGGTAAACGGAAACACTTATAAAGTGAATATTGAAACCCCGTTGGATCAACTTATTAAGGAAATGGGACTTTCTCTTGGGAATGCTTCAGTAGAGAGCGAAATCCACGCCCCAATGCCTGGTATTATTCTGGAAGTGAATGTATCTAAAGGCGATGAAGTGAAAAAGGGAGACTTCCTCTGTGTCCTTGAAGCAATGAAGATGGAAAATACACTTACCGCTCCACGTGACGGTGTTGTGAAATCTATAAATATTGTAAAAGGAGAAACTGTTGATAAAGGAGAATTGCTAATTGAATTTGAGAAAAATGATTAAAAAAATATTAGTTGCCAATCGCGGTGAAATCGCTTTACGAATAATGAAAACCGCCCGGAATATGGGGATAAGAACGGTTGCCATTTATTCCGAAGCAGATAGAAATGCTCCTCATGTAAAATTTGCCGATGAGGCTGTATGTATTGGTCCACCGCCATCCAACGAATCCTATTTGTTGGGCGATAAAATAATAAAAGTTGCCAAAGAGTTAAACGTGGACGCCATCCATCCTGGCTACGGATTTTTGAGCGAAAATGCCGAATTTGGCGAACATGTTGAAAAAAGCGGAATGATTTTCATCGGTCCAAAATCATACGCCATTCGTATTATGGGAAGCAAGCTTGCCGCAAAAGATGCCGTTAAAAAATATGATATCCCAATGGTTCCTGGTACCGATGAAGCCATTACAGATGTTGGTGCTGCAAAAGAAATCGCTAAAGAAATTGGCTTTCCGATCCTTATTAAAGCTTCAGCTGGAGGAGGGGGAAAAGGAATGCGTATTGTTGAGAATGCCAAAGAATTTGAGGATCAAATGAAGCGCGCCATCAGCGAGGCTGAAAATGCTTTCGGTGATGGCTCGGTTTTTATTGAAAAGTTTGTCACTTCGCCACGGCATATCGAAATTCAGGTTTTAGCTGATAATTTTGGTAATACCGTTTATCTTTTTGAACGGGAATGTAGCATACAGCGTCGTCATCAAAAAGTAGTAGAAGAGGCCCCTTCTTCAGTTTTAACTCCAGAATTGCGTAAACAAATGGGGGAAGCGGCGGTAAAAGTTGCAAAAGCTTGTGATTATGTTGGCGCTGGAACGGTGGAGTTCCTTTTGGATGATAAGCACAATTTCTATTTCCTTGAAATGAATACGCGCCTTCAAGTAGAACATCCTGTTACTGAATTTATTACAGGTCTCGATTTAGTAGAACAGCAAATAAACATCGCCAATAATGAAAAACTTTCCTTTTCACAGGAAGATTTGAAAATTACAGGACACTCTTTTGAATTACGCGTTTATGCAGAAGACCCATTGAACAATTTTATGCCAAGCGTTGGAAAACTGGAGGTTTATCGTCCGCCGAGCGGAAAAAATATTCGGGTAGATGATGGTTTTACTGAAGGAATGCAAGTGCCAATCCAATATGACCCCATGCTTTCCAAATTGATTACCTACGGAAAAACACGAAACGAAGCGATGCAGCGAATGCTAGAAGCCATTTCGGAATACGACGTGGAAGGTGTGAGTACAACACTTCCTTTTGGAAAATTTGTTTTTGAGCATGAGGCTTTCCGAAGTGGAAACTTCGACACCAATTTCGTTAAAAAGTATTATTCCGAAGAAAAGTTAAAAGCAATCAATGAGGAAGAAGCAAAAGTAGCTGCTCTTTTCGCATTGAAACAATATTTAAATGATTCCGAAAAATTAAGATTGCCAAAAATTTCTAAGTAAACAAAATGAGCGATAACAATAAAAAACTGCAAGAAATCATTTCCGAAGCTAAAAAAGGAGGTGGAGAAAATCGAATTGCAAAACAACACGAAAAGAAAAAACTCACCGCCCGCGAACGTGTAGAGTATCTTCTTGACAAAGGCTCTTTTGAGGAAATGGGTATTCTCGTCACCCATCGAACCATCGATTTCGATATGCAAAAGGAATTGTATTACGGCGATGGTGTAGTAACGGGCTTCGGAACAATTAATGGACGTTTGGTCTATGTTTTCGCACAGGATTTTACGGTTTTTGGCGGAGCACTCTCCGAAACACACGCTGAGAAAATCTGTAAAATAATGGATCACGCTGTTAGCGTTGGTGCACCTATAATTGGTTTGAACGATTCTGGCGGAGCGCGTATTCAAGAAGGCGTGCGTTCTTTGGGTGGTTATGCTGATATTTTTTATAGAAACGTGCAAGCCTCGGGCGTTGTTCCACAAATTTCGGCAATTATGGGGCCGTGTGCCGGTGGCGCAGTTTATTCCCCAGCGATGACCGATTTTACATTGATGGTGCAGGACAGCAGCTATATGTTTGTTACTGGTCCAAACGTTGTAAAAACCGTTACTAATGAGAACGTAACTTCTGAAGAGTTAGGAGGCGCACGAACACACGCTACCAAAAGTGGGGTGACCCACTTTACCGCTGCGAATGATATTGTTTGTTTGGAACAGATTAAAACCCTACTAAGTTATCTTCCTCAGAACAACAAATCTGTTACTGAAAAATTGCCATTTGAAGCTGTTGATGAATTTCGGGATGAGTTGGAAACCATTGTTCCAGATTCTTCAAACAAGCCTTATGACATGCATGAAGTTATCAAAGGGATTATTGATGCAGATTCTTTCTTTGAAGTACATAAGGATTACGCAGATAACATTATAGTTGGCTTCGCGCGATTGGGTGGAAGAAGTATCGGTATTGTAGCAAACCAACCCATGAGTTTGGCGGGCGTTTTGGATGTGGACAGTTCCAAAAAAGGAGCACGGTTTACGCGTTTTTGCGATTGTTTTAACATTCCGCTTTTGGTTTTGGTTGATGTGCCAGGGTTTCTCCCTGGAACCGACCAGGAATGGAACGGTATTATTTTGAACGGAGCAAAACTGCTTTACGCTTTAAGCGAAGCTACTGTACCACGAGTGACAGTGATTACCAGAAAAGCTTACGGTGGCGCTTATGATGTAATGAACAGTAAACACATTGGCGCCGATATGAACTACGCGTGGCCAACTGCTGAAATTGCTGTAATGGGAGCGAAGGGAGCCAGTGAGATTATTTTTAGAAAGGAAATTGCTGCTGCTAAAAATCCTGAGTTGAAACTATCGGAAAAAGAAGCTGAATATGCCTCAACTTTTGCCAATCCTTTTAAAGCTGCTCAGCGAGGTTTTATTGATGAAGTAATTCAGCCTCGGGAAACACGCAGAAAGTTGCTGAAAGCGTTTGCAATGTTGGAAACCAAAGACGTGCCGCGACCAAACCGGAAGCACGGTAATATTCCGTTGTAAAAACTCGAAAAGGATTAGTTGGAAAACTCTTTAAAAATAATATAAATACCCATCAGCAATACAAACCAACCGAATCCTTTTTTAAGTTTTTTTCCATCAACAAAAGCATTCAGTCTTATTCCGATAAATATACCGAAAATTGAAATTGCGGTAAAAATTAAAAGGAATTTCCAGTCAATTTCAAGAGTTGCGAGATCACCTGTAAAGCCTATTAATGAGTTTACGGCTATAATGAGCAGAGAGGTTGCCACGGCTTTTTTCATTGGTAATTTCGCCAATAAAACTAAGGCTGGGATAATTAGAAATCCACCGCCAGCACCCACTGCACCAGTTACAAAGCCAAGAAAAATTCCTTGAAGAATAATTAATGGATAGTTGTATGAAACTTTTTCACCAATTTCGGGCTCAGGGCTTTTGTTGCTAATCATTGTGATGGAGGCAGCTATCATTACTATTGCAAAAAACAGCATTATTGCAATGTCTTTTGTAAGGGTAAGGCCATCCAACACAAATAGGTTTTCAGGTATCGCCGGAAGGAAAAATCTTCTTGTTAAATAGACAGAAATAAAGGCAGGAGTTGCAAAAATTAAAGCTGTTTTAAAATCAACAAGCTTTTTTTTCATATTTCGAATAGCGCCAACAAGAGCAGATGTTCCTACCACAAATAGCGAATATCCCGTTGCAACAATCGGATTCAAAGAAAAGAGATAAACTAATACGGGAACAGTCAAGATTGAGCCGCCACCGCCTATTAGACCTAGGACCACGCCAACCATAAGCGCGCCCAAATAGCCTAATATTTCAGTTATTTCCATTTAAGGATTTAGTTTTTTGAAATCTTTACTACAAGGTTAACCATTATTTTAAAAAGTAGGCTACAACTTTAGAGTAATTTATAATTTGAATTCACAACGAATACTTGGCAAAATTATTCATTGATAATTATCATAAAAAATCAGATTGGTATTTCATAATTTGTAAAGGTTTAATTTTACATAATGTATGGCTGTAGAAAATTTTGACATTCAAGGGCTGTCCGATTCTGAAGTTTTGGCTGCGCGAGAAAAATTTGGTTCAAACATTCTCGAATCCAAGAAAAGGAATCCATTTTTTGAAGCAATAAAAGGGCTGCTAAAAGAACCAATGGTCATTTTGTTGTTGGTTGCAGCTACGCTGTATTTTTTTACGGGAAATACCGGTGACGGAATTTTTCTAGCGGCCGCAATTCTTTTGGTTGCTGCAATATCAATCTATCAAGATGCTAAAACCCATGATGCGCTAGAAAAACTCAAGGAACTTTCACAGCCCCATTGTAAGGTAATTCGGAACGGTACGGTTGTGGAAATCAAGAGCCAAGAAGTTGTGGTTGGTGATTTTTTGATGGTAGAGGAAGGTTCAACCATTGTTGCAGATGGTACCATTGTCCATTCCAATGACTTTTCGGTAAACGAATCCATTTTGACAGGAGAATCCTTTTCCGTTGAAAAAAATGCATCTTCCGAGGACAACGTAATTTATATGGGAACCCAAGTGGGTGGAGGTCTTGCCATTGCCGAAATATCTGCGGTGGGAAATCAAACAAAGGTTGGGAAAATAGGTAAAAGCATTGAAGATATTTCTTCTGAAAAATCTACGCTTGAACTCCAAATAAACAATTTTGTAAAAAAGATGGTAATCGCGGGAGCGGTTGTTTTTCTATTGGTATGGGGAATCAATTATTACAATTCCGGAAACGTTTTGGACAGTCTTTTGAAGGCGCTCACACTTGCAATGAGCGTTTTGCCGGAGGAAATTCCTGTTGCATTTACCACCTTTATGGCCATTGGTGCTTGGCGACTTATGAATCTGGGCGTTATCGTAAAACAGATGAAAACCGTAGAATCCTTGGGCAGCGCAACCGTTATTTGTGTTGACAAAACCGGTACGATCACCCAAAATAAAATGGCACTCGACAGAATTTATACTTTAGAAACCGACAAAATTACTTCGTTGGATGGAACGCTTTCCGAGAGTGAAAAAGAACTCATCACAACAGCAATGTGGGCAAGCGAGCCAATTCCTTTTGATACTATGGAACAGTCACTACACAAATTTTATCATTCCATGGTCAAAATTGACGATCGCCCAAATTTTAAAATGGTTCATGAATATCCATTGGGCGGCAAACCCCCTATGATGACCCACATTTTTGAAAATGCTGCGGGCCATCGAATCATTGCTGCCAAAGGGGCCCCTGAGGCTCTGATTGTAGTATCAGATTTAAGTGTGGAGCAAAAGGAAAATATAAAAGGAAAAATCAGTGTTTTGGCCGCGAAAGGATATCGCGTTTTGGGAGTTGGAATATCCTATTTTGAAGGAACTACATGGCCGAAAATGCAGCAGGATTTCAATTTTGAATTTAAGGGACTGATTGCTTTTTATGATCCACCAAAGGAAAATATTTCAAAAGTATTTCAGGATTTTTACAATGCGGGGATAGTTGTTAAAATTATTACTGGGGATATTGCTGAAACAACAATGGCCATTGCTAAAAAAGTGAACTTCAAGGGTTCGGGGGAAGTAGTTTCAGGAGATGACATTGTGGCTTTGGATGCTATGGAACTGCAAAAAGTTACTTTAGAAAAAAATATTTTTGCACGAATGTTTCCCGAAGCAAAACTTAAAATAATAAATGCACTCAAAGCACAGGGTCACATAGTAGCCATGACTGGCGACGGTGTTAACGACGGTCCCGCGCTTAAAGCGGCAAATATTGGCGTGGCTATGGGGAAGAAGGGTACCGAAATAGCCAAACAATCTGCGTCACTTGTTCTGGTGGATGATGATCTTTCTAAAATGTTGGATGCGGTGGCGATTGGTAGAAAAATCTATTCCAATCTTAAAAAAGCTATTCAGTATATTATTTCAATACATATACCAATTATCCTCACTGTTTTTATTCCTTTAGTTTTAGGTTGGGTATACCCAAATATTTTTACGCCCGTACATGTAATTTTGTTAGAATTGATTATGGGACCAACCTGTTCTATAGTTTATGAAAACGAACCCTTGGAACAAGATTTAATGTTTCAGAAACCGCGACCTTTTACGAGTACTTTTTTCAATTGGAGCGAACTTTTTACAAGTATAATCCAAGGGTTGGCAATTACAATAGGTGTGCTAACGGTTTATCAATTAGCGGTCAATTACGGCCATAACGAATCTATAACCAGGACTATGGTCTTTACCACGCTTATAAGCGCCAATATTGCTTTAACTTTCGTAAACCGTTCTTTCATCTATTCCATTTTCACCACTTTCAAATATAAAAACAGATTGGTGCCGATTATGATTGGCATAACCATTGGCATAACTTTGTCACTTCTTTTGGTGCCACCCTTCACTAAATTCTTTGGATTTGAAAGACTTGACATAAACCAGATTGGCATCAGCGTTGGGATTGGTGTGTTAAGTGCGTTGTGGTATGAAATCTTTAAATGGGGGAAGCGCCAACAAATCTCGAAACACTCTATTTCCAAAGTGCTTTAAGTTGTTGATAAACAGTTCTAAACTGATTTTCGTCATTTTATAGTTCTTAATTTCACCTTAATTTTGAATAGTGTTTAATCAAAATCCAACCTCAATGAAAAAATCTATTTTTTTGCTTGTAATTGCAATCCTGTTTTTTTCTTTTACTGTAAAAGCCCAAGAAAAATGGTCAGTAGAATTTAGACCCGGTCTCAATTTTCCCACTAGTGATGTGGGCAATACCGAGGCTAAAGTTGGTTATGGCTTTGAGATTACGGGTGCATACAAAATTATGCCCCATTTGGCTGCATATGTGGGTTGGGGCTGGAACCAGTTTAAAGGCGAAAATAGATTTTCAAAGGATGATGTTACTTTGAATGAAACTGGATATACGTTTGGTTTTCAGATTATACATCCCATTGGAACTTCTCATTTTTCCTATGTGGCAAGTGCTGGCGCGATTTACAATCATATAGAGCTAGAAAACAAAACAGGCGACATCATAACGGACACAGGCCATGGTTTTGGATGGCAAGTGGCAGCAGGCATTGATTATGAGATTGCCCCAAGTCTATCTTTACGTCCAATGCTTCGGTACCGGTCTCTTTCAAGGAATATGGAGATTGCGAATGTTTCCACAGAGCTGAAGCTTAATTATATTGCTTTCGGGATAGGCTTGGCTTTGGAGTTTTGATTCCACATGGATAGTTGAAATTTGAATTGTACAACTCTTTAATAATTTTTGAATTTATCGAATATTTTTGAAATGAAAACTGCATTTGTCATCCTTCTTTCTATTCACGGTCTTATTCATTTGATGGGGTTTTTAAAGGCTTTTGGCTTTGCTGAAATCCCACAACTTTCACAAAATTTTTCAAAACCGGAGGGTCTTTTATGGCTAGCGGTTGCTCTGTTATTTGTGTATTTAGGAGTGCTTTTTCTGATGAAAAACAATCTTTGGTTTTGGATTGCAATAGGAGCGGTAATACTTTCGCAGGTTTTGATTATTATGAATTGGCATGATGTAAAATTTGGGAGCATTGCCAATGTGATTGTGTTGGTTGTTGCGGTCATAGCAGCAGCTAGTTGGAATTTTGAAAGACAATACAAACAGGATGTATCTCAATCTTTTGAAAACGCAACCATTTCCGAAGAAATAATTTTGGAAGAGGATATTGAAAATCTTCCCATTCCAGTTCAGAAGTACTTGAAATATGTTGGGGTGCTTGGCAAGCCCAAAGTAAGAACTGTCAAAGCTATTTTTAAAGGTGAAATGCGTGAAAAGGGAAAAGATTGGTTTGCTTTCACTTCGGAGCAAACCAATTTTTTTGAAAACCCCACGCGGCTTTTTTTTCTGAAAGCAATTTTCAAAGGGCTGCCAACACAAGGGTATCACTATTACAAAGATGGAAAGGCTTCCATGCTTATAAAACTTTTGTCGGTTTTTCCAGTAGTGGATATAAAAGGGCCTGAAATGTTCAAAACTGAAACCGTAACCTTTTTTAATGATTTGTGTCTGTTTGCTCCTGCAAAATTAATTGATGAAAAGATTGAGTGGCAGAATATTGACGCTAAAACGGTAAAAGCAACATACACAAACAAGAAAGCGACTATTTCGGCCATTTTGTATTTCAACGAAAATAATCAACTTATCAATTTTGTTTCCCAAGATAGGATGAATGTGAATTCCAAGCAAAGAGTTCCGTTTTCAACTCCAGTAAAAAAATACGGGACTATCAATGGCTATAATTTGTCCATTGCTGCAGATGCCGTTTATCAGTTTCCCGAGGGTGATTTTGTCTACGGGAAGTTTTATCTGTTGGACGTTCAGTATAATGTAAAAAAAATGGATTGAAAGTAATGTTCGCTTTAAACAAAAATAAACTCTTATTTATAAAAATCATTCACACTTTAATTTGGATATTTTTCAGTGTGGTAATATTTTATCTTTTGTATGCGGCAATTACCAACAAAATTGACAAATGGGTGTGGATATGCATAGGTCTTGTTATTGGGGAAGGTTTGGTACTGGTCGCTTTTAAAATGTTTTGCCCACTAACAGTCCTAGCCCGAAAATACTCAAATTCAACTAAGGAAAACTTTGATATCTTCCTACCGAATTGGTTGGCGAAATACAATAAACTTATTTACACCACTATTTTTTGTATTTCATTAATTATTGTGACATACAGGTTGGTTATTGGTTAGAAATATGGAAAATTCTTTTTTTACATATAAAATACTTTGTGATGTTCTTTTTCTTTCGTGGCGATTTCAAATTGTATAATATTTTTTTTTGGCTCACTTACTTATCGTGATGGCATTAATATCTAAATGTCTTAAATCGAATCATGCGTTACTTCTTTCAATTTTATATTTTCAAAACCAGGATATATATTTTTAAACTCTACGGTTTCTCCTTGATCATTTTTTCCTTGCAGTTCGTATTTAATGACCACTTTGGTTCCTAGTGGTGCATAATAATAGACAATCCAAGCGTCAGATTCCCTTAATCCAATACAGCCATTAGAAGAAGGTTTTTCCAAAGTAGCCAAATTGGTAGTAGGATGAATAAGTTGACCAACACTTCGGCCATTTATTGAAGGTTCCAACCATGGGATAGCGGGTAGCCCAGTTAGTTTGCCGTCATCTCGATGTGTTTTTACATATTTATGATTATTCTGAGGATTCTTAAATACCGGTTTTTTATTTACTCGTATTATTTCACCTATGCCTGGTTTTGTCCTCATATCTACTTCCCCTTTAGCCATAGCTAAATATCTTTTGCCAACTTTCCCCACTCTCACGGGAAATTTATATATTTCTTTTCCATCCTGAATTATTCGAAGCCTATATTCCGGTATGTTCAGTTCTAAAGAAGTTTTGTCTAACTGGGCATTGAGTTGTTGCGTTTGGATAGAATCGGGAATTTCCAAAACCTGACCTTCTTTTAAAGCTATTAGTGATTGTGGATCTTCATTAAAAATCCCTCTATCCATTAGGTAATAATAATCAGTATGTGCTAGCGTGTCCAGAATCCAACTGTTATTATGAACAATTATATACTCATCAATACTATAATTGTGGGTTTGGTTATGTTCCGCAACAATGCTATCCATCCATTTAAAATAGGAGCGAATAGGAATATCTTTGTTGACTACTATTTCAATTGGCAATAATTGTTTTTCTTGTTTTGAAGTATCAACTACCTCATTTATGTTAATTGATTTCTCTTCTTCGTTATTCTCTTTATGCTTATTTACGCAACCTATAAATGTGAAGGCGAGAACAAATAATAATAAAGTATTTTTCATCTTTTTAAATTCATTTTTTTTAGGAAAGAGTTGATTTTAATAAAGAATCAAAGTATGAATTTAATTATCAAAATGATATGACATTAGTCATCTTTACTGTTAATCCTATAGGCGTCGAGGTCCTTGCAAACTCCTGTTGACTAGATTTGATTTTATGCCCCTATTTATTGGAAAATCATTGCATCTTTATGATCTTTACAAAAAGGTAAGCAAGCCATGAAAATAGTCTCTTGGAATATAAATGGTATAAGGGCAATAGTTAAAAAGGATTTCTTTGAGGATATCTCTAAAATGGATCCAGATATTATTTGTCTTCAAGAAACAAAAGCTCAAAATGAGGAGGTTGAAAAAGCCTTGTCCAAAATGACTGATTACCAACAATATTATAATTCTGCAGGTAGGAAGGGGTATTCAGGTACTGCAATTTTGAGCAAAACAAAACCGATATCAATCACTAATGATATGGGTATTGATGAACACGATACAGAAGGCCGGTTACAATGTGCGGAATTTGATAATTTCTATTTGGTAAACGTTTATGTGCCTAATTCTGGACAAAAATTGGAAAGGCTTGATTACAGAAAGAGATGGGATGTGGATCTCCGTAACTATCTGAAAAATCTGGAGAAAACAAAACCTATTGTTCTTTGTGGTGACTTAAATGTTGCGCATCAACCCATTGACCTTAAAAACGACAAAACTAACTACAACAAAACGGCTGGATACACTCAAATAGAAATTGATGGAATGGATAACCTTATAGACACTGGATTTGTGGATTCGTTTCGGTATTTTCATCCAGATAAAGTTGCCTATACTTATTGGAGTTATAGATTTAATTCTAGGGAACGTAACACAGGCTGGAGGATTGATTATTTTTTGGCCAGCAATTCTTTGATAGACAAAATAAATAAGGTTGAGATATTATCCGAATATTATGGCTCAGACCATTGTCCCATTAAACTTGATATTGAAATGTAATTTAAGCACCTAATTTTTATAGTTTCTTATTGGAATCCTAGTTTTACAAGAATTATTTCGCCATCTAACTGATGTATAGCACTTCCCGTGAAAATAGATTGAATATGGTCTACCTCAGAATACTTTGTTATGGCTTACGCTTTTCCCTTTTATTAAATATTTGTAAAATATGAAGTCTTAATTTGCTTTTACTTTATAAGCTGACTAAAATCATTCTTATTACTCAAAATCATAGCTATATTTGGTTTTTTCCTTTTCTAAATGAATAAAGAAAACTCTATACTAACCGACATTAAATCATTCTTTGCTGAAATTGGCGATATGACTTTTTTTGCAGGACGTTTTTTTAAAGAAGCGTTAAGCCCCCCTTTTGAGTTTAGGGAACTGCTTCGCCAATGTTATAATATGGGCAATCGCTCTTTATTATTAGTGAGTGTGACTGGGTTTATTTTAGGGCTTGTGTTCACGCTACAGTCGCGACCCACTTTGATGCAGTTTGGCGCACAATCCTGGATGGCCTCCATGGTGAGTCTTTCCATTGTTCGTGAAATCGGGCCTGTAATAATAGCACTTATCTGTGCTGGACGAATAGGCTCGGGAATTGGTGCAGAGCTTGGCTCTATGCGTGTTACAGAGCAGATAGATGCAATGGAGGTTTCGGGCACCAACCCTTTTAAGTATTTGGTTGTTACCCGTATTGCGGCCACAACTTTGATGTTACCTTTGTTGATAATTATGGGAGATGCCATCGCTCTTTTTGGTTCGGCTTTAATTGAAAATTTAAAAGGTAATGTTTCTTATTTGCTTTACTTCAACCAAGTTTTTGACGCCTTAAAATTCAGCGATATAATTCCACCAACGATAAAATCCGTTTTCTTTGGTTTTGCCATTGGATTGGTAGGGTGCTATAAGGGTTATTATTGTTCTAAAGGAACCGTCGGGGTTGGAGAGGCGTCAAATTCCGCTGTGGTTTATATCTCAATGTTACTGTTTGTAATTGATTTTATTGCCGTTTTTGTAACCGATATATTTATTTAAGTATAAATGAATTCAAAAAAAAACATAAAACCCGTACTAGAGTTAAAAAATCTTCAAAAAAGTTTTGGAGACAACCATGTGCTTAAAGGTTTTAATCTAAAGCTTTTTGAAGGCGAAAACTTGGTAGTGATGGGCAAATCAGGTTCGGGAAAATCGGTGATGGTAAAATGTTTGGTGGGTTTAATTCAGCCTGACAGTGGTAGTATTACTATTCAAAATCAGGATATAACATCCATGGGCCATAAAGAGCTAGACTTGTTGCGCACCGAGATTGGTTTTCTTTTTCAGGGCAGTGCATTATACGATTCTATGACTGTGCGCGAAAATCTGGAATTTCCGCTGCGGCGACATAAAGATAAAATAGAAAATTTTCAAGGAACCGAAATTTTGGTAAAAGAAGCTCTGGAGAATGTAGGTCTGGCAGATGCTATAGATTTGATGCCAGCAGAACTTTCTGGTGGGATGCAGCGACGGGTGGCTTTGGCACGAGCGTTAATCTTGAAACCAAAAATTATTATGTATGACGAGCCAACAACGGGTTTGGATCCAATCACAGCTAAGGAAATTATCCTGTTGATGCGAAATATTCAAAAAAAATATCATACTTCCTCACTTATTATCACACACGATGTGGACTGTGCGAGAGTAATCTCAAACAGGATGATTTTGTTGGTGGATGGAATCAATTATGCCGAAGGAACTTTCGAGGAGCTTTCAAACTCAAGCGATCCACAGGTTCAGGCATTCTTTAAAAATTAATGTTATGGGAAAATCAACTTCACAAAAAATTAAGGTCGGTGTTTTTGTAGTAATAGGAACAATTCTTCTTGTTGCTGCACTTTATTTTATTGGAAACAAGCAACATTTGTTTAATAAAAATATTGAAATTTATGCCACATTCGCAAATGTAAACGGCTTAACCTTGGGTAACAACGTACGCTATTCTGGAATTAACGTTGGCACTGTGAGCAAAATAGAGATGATTGATGAAGGAACTATCACTATTCAAATGATGGTGGAGGATAAAACTTCAAAATTCATTAAAAAAGATGCGATAGCTTCCATTGGATCAGATGGATTGGTAGGAAGTATGGTTGTAAATATTACTCAAGGAAAAGTTCAAAACGCAAAACACGTAAGCGCAGGCGATACCATTCAGTCATATAGTAGAATTGGGGCCGACGACATGCTTTCCACTCTGAACACAACCAATGAGAATGCCGCGTTATTGACTGCTGATTTGTTAAAAATAACCAATAAAATCCTTGAAGGTAAAGGTACTTTGGGTGCATTGGTAAGCGATACCTTGTTAGTTCAAGACATTCGTCAGTCTGTTGCAGAACTCAAAAAAACCACCATGGGCACTTCTGCTGTAATTTCAAAAATCAATACTATTATTTCAAAAATAAATTATGACGAAAGTGCTGCAGCAGTATTTTTGAGCGATACCGTTTCTGCCAACCAAATTAAACAAGTATTTGCCAACCTAGAAAAATCGAGTAATGATATAAATGAAGTAACCAAAAATTTGGATGAGTATATTAAAGAAATAAAATCAGGAAAAGGAACTTTAAATTATGTTACACAGAATGAAGTTTTGGTCAAAAATATTGACTCTACAATGATTAATATAAAAGAAGCTACCGAGAAACTAAACGAAAATATGGAAGCCCTAAAGCACAATTTTCTATTCCGTGGATATTTTAAAAAGCTCGAACGGCAAGAAAGAAGAGAAGCCAAGGAAAACTAATTTTAATTTGGTATTTTCGTTCTCTTCAAAAACCAGCTAAAAGATTGTTTCATGCTCAATAATTTAAAAGAAAATTTTACTAATATTTTTGAAGATGCACTTATTGAGGAAATAAACCAAATTGGAACTTTAAAAGAAGTAAAAGAAGGGGAAAAACTAATAGAGATTGGTGAATTTGTCCGATCTATGCCGTTACTTATTTCTGGGGCGATAAAAATTTTGAGGGAAGATGATGACGGGGACGAACTATTGCTTTATTTTTTAGAACGTGGCGATACATGCGCAATGACTTTAACATGCTGTTTGGGTCAGAAAAGAAGTGAAATCCGTGCTATCGCAGAGCTTGATACAACCTTGATAATGATTCCCATCCAAAAAATGGAGGAGTGGACGGGCAAGTACAAGAGTTGGCGCAATTTTGTATTCCAAAGCTATCACGAACGCCTAACGGAAATGTTCGAAACCATTGATAGTATTGCTTTCTATAATATGGATGAGCGCTTGGTAAAATACCTTCAGAACAAACAAAAGGTCACCAACGATCCATTGATTAATTCAACACATCAGGAAATCGCTTATGAACTGCATACTTCGCGAGTAGTGGTTTCGCGTTTGTTAAAAAAACTAGAAAACTTGGGAAAAATAGAACTTTATAGAAATAGCATCAAGATCATTTCGCTTTAGTTTCAAGACTGGTTTTTTCCTAACTTTGTTTGAAATGTAACTTTTGTTACTACCAAAAAAATCTTCTTAGGATATCTTTACGCTTCTAAAATAAATAAAGTTGATTGTATATTATCCTTTGAATGTGGACCGAGATATGGATGAAATTTTAAGAGCGCTAGATGCACAATACAAAAATTAGATAAATATAGTGCTGCAATGCCTTTAGACTGGAAAATAAGTGACAAGGTTATCATTCCCACCGCCAAAAACTTGGTAAGAAATGGAAGTATATGTGAAAGATAATCTATCGAAAAAATCGCTTTAAATTTTAAAAACGAATAATAATGAAATTACTTGCCATAGCTTTATTTGGAAGCATTTTATTTGCTTGCAATACACAAACCAAAGATTCCTATTTTGTTATACACGATGTTTCTGGGGATTTGGCAATGGCAACTCCTCAAGAACATCCTGGGAAGAAGTTAATGGAAAACAATTGTTACGCTTGTCACAATCCAAAAGCTTCAGAAGAAAATATCATTGCCCCGCCTTTTGTAGCTGTAAAGATGCATTATATTTCTGAGGACACTTCCAAGGAAGATTTTGTAAAAGCAATGATAGAATGGTCCAAAAAACCTTCCGAAGAAAAATCAAAAATGCCAGGAGCAGTTAAAAAATTTGGATTGATGCCCTATCAATTTTTTCCAGAGGAAACCATACGGCAAATTGCTGATTATATGTTCGATGATGAAATAGAAGAACCAGTCTGGTTTGGAGAGCATTATAACAAAATGCACGGCGACCGCCCAATGATGAAAGGGAAAATGGGTCGTGGAAAAGGCATGGGGATGAATAAAAAACAAGCTAACACCAACAAACAACTTTCTGTTGAGGAACGCGGAATGCAAATGGCGCTAACTACCAAAACTGAACTTGGTAAAAACCTCATGGGTCAAATCCAAAAAAACGGAGTAATTGCCGCACTTGATTTCTGTAATGTGCAAGCCTTGCCTATAACTGACAGTATGGCTACCTTTCATAAAGCGCACATTAAACGTGTTACTGACAAACCTAGGAACCCAAAAAATAAGGCTAATGCTGCGGAATTGCAATACTTAGAAAATTTTAAAGCACAAGTTGCTGCGGGTGGCGAAGTGAAGCCGATTACAGTACAAATGGGCAATAAATCCGAATTTTATTACCCAATCGTAACTAATTCTATGTGCCTAAAATGTCATGGTACGCCCGGAAAGGAATTAGAAAATCTTACTTTGTCCAAAATAAAGGAGCTTTACCCAACTGATAAAGCTATAGGTTATGCGGAAAACGAAGTGCGAGGAATTTGGAGTATAAGCTTTGAAAAATAGTTAATGAATCTTTACGAAACTTTTTGGAACGATAAATACTTAACAAGGGAAACAGGCTGGGATATTGGCTACATATCCACGCCAATAAAAGAGTATATTGATCAACTTTCCAATAAAAACTTAAAAATATTGATTCCCGGTGGCGGAAATTCCTATGAAGCGGAATATCTTTTTAAAAAGGGATTTACGAATGTTTTTGTGATTGATATTTCTTCCATTCCACTAAAAAATTTAGCCGAACGCGTTCCATCGTTTCCAAAAGGAAATCTGTTGCATTCAGATTTTTTTGAACTTCAAGATAGTTTCGACCTTATTTTGGAGCAAACTTTTTTTTGTGCGCTCGATCCGAGTTTTCGGAAAGATTACGTTTTAAAAATGCATCAATTATTAAAACCGAAGGGCAAGCTTGTTGGGCTACTTTTTAATATTCCGTTGAATAACGATAAACCGCCTTTTGGTGGAAATGAGGAGGAGTATATTTCGCTTTTTCAAGAAAAATTCAAAATTCAAAAAATGGAGTTGGCATATAATTCAATTCAGCAGCGCTCTGGGAATGAACTTTTTTTTAAACTTATAAAAGCATAATTTTAAACCTTAGTTACGATTCAATAACTTTTTTTAGAGTTTATAAAGTCTTTTTTTGACTAAAATTTGCATTATGAAAATTAAACAATTTGAATATAAACCGCTTTCACATTTTTCATACGCCATTATTAGCGATGGAAAAATGGCTTTGGTGGATCCAGAAAGAAACCCGATACAGTATTATAAATACGCAGAAGAAAACGATGCTCAGATAGTAGCTGTTTTTGAAACCCATCCACACGCTGATTTTGTGAGTTCGCACTTACAAATTCATGAAGAAACGGGAGCAACACTTTATTGTAGCAAAAAAACGGGTGCCGATTATCCACATTCGCCTTTTGACGATGGCGATATGGTAAGAATGGGAAATACAACTTTTAAAGCCATCAATACTCCAGGACACTCTCCAGATAGCATAACCATCCTGGCTAATGAAGAAAACAAAACAGCACTTTTTACTGGCGACACTTTATTTGTGGGCGATGTAGGTCGTCCAGATTTGCGCGAAAAAGCTGGACATGTGAAGGCCAAACGAGAGGAATTGGCCAAAATGATGTTTGAGACTATTCAAAATAAGTTTTCAGATTTACCAGACAATGCATATGTATATCCAGCACACGGAGCGGGTTCGCTTTGTGGAAAAGGGATGAGCGATGATGCTTCATCGAGCACACTTGGCAATGAAAGAGTGGGAAACTGGGCATTTAAAAAACAAACTGAAAAGCAGTTTGTAGATTACCTGCTAGATTCACAGCCTTTTATTCCGCACTATTTTGGCTATAATGTTGATGTGAATAAGAACGGGGCTAAAAACTTACGCGCTGCTTTGGGTAAAATTCCTTTTCGATCAAATGTTAATAGCGTCACTAAAGGAGCTTTATTGATAGATATTAGGGAGGCAGATGATTTCAAAAAGAAACATCTTCCTGGAAGCATAAATATTATGGCTACTTCCGAAACCTCTAAATTTGAGACTTGGCTTGGGTCCATTGTCCGTCCTGATGAAGAATTTCATTTGGTAGTTGATTCCGCTGCGAGCATAGAAAATATTCTTAATCGAACAGCTAAAATTGGGTACGAGGTAAATGTTAAAACCATTTTAACCTTAGGTGAGGGGGTTTCCGAAAAATCGACTGGGTTTAATTTGGAACACTTTAAAAATAATATTAATGATTATACTATTGTTGATATTCGAAATGAAACCGAAGTTTCCGAAGGTGAGTTTTTTGAAAATAGCATAGTTATTCCTTTATACCAATTACGGGAGAAAGCGAGTCAAGTGCCAACAGATAAACCCATTGTGGTACATTGTGCTGGCGGTTACCGCAGTGCTGCTGGGGCAAGTATTTTGCAGAAAGAACTTCAGATCAAAAACGTATTTGACCTGAGTGATGATGTTGAACATTTTAAATGATTACAGTTTTTGACCAAAGGAAAGATCGCCAGCATCGCCTAATCCAGGTATAATGTAACCGCGGTTGTTTAGTTTGTCGTCAACGGCTGCAATCCAAAGATGTGTGTTTTCTGGAAAAATATTTTTTATATATTCAATTCCGGGTTTAGCTCCAATAATTGAAAGTATATGAATTTGTTTTGGAGCGCCGTGACTTTCAAAAGCTTTAAGAACATTTTCCAGCGTTTTTCCGGTAGCCAACATTGGATCGGTCAGCACCAAAATTTTATTTTCAATAGATGGAGATGCCAAATAATTTACAATAACTTCAAAAGCATCTCCGCCATCAGGATGGTGCCGGTACGCAGAGATAAAAGCGTTTTCGGCAGTGTCAAAGAAATTTATAATACCATTATGAAATGGCAATGCTGCACGTAATATAGAGCAAACCACCAAATCAGTTTCGGGCACGTGCATTTCCTTTTCTCCCAAAGGTGTTGTTACAACTTCTGTTTTATAAAATAACGTTTTACTCATCTCATAGCTGAGGATTTTACCAATGCGTTCAATGTTTTTTCGAAAGCGCATGGAATCTTTTTGGATTGAAACATCGCGCATTTCCAATATAAATTGGTTGAGGATTGATTTTTCGTTACTGAAATCGTGGACTATCATAATCTTTTTGAAGTTGTACTATTAATAATTTGGATTATACTTTACTCAAACAAAATTAAAACAAAGATCAGTTAATTTATTAATTAGGTAACAAATGATACTGCAACAAGGGCGGCTCCTGTTTATTTTTTTTGGCATTATTTGTATTTGTAGAACCCTTTACACCATAGCTAATCCCATTTTTGGTTTTTCTTCCTCGAATTTCCCTCTTGGTATTGGGATTGGCTTGAGTAATATTCGGGAGATTTTGAGGAGTTCTCCTTTGGAGGTTCTTAGGAAGAGTGGTTAGGTTGAGTTGTTGGTTGAATTTTATTAAATAGAATCGCATTGCAAATGCTATACGTAAATCGACACGCTTTGCACTTCGACTTCGCTCAGTACAGGCGCCAGCGCGCCAGAGAGGGTTATGACAGATACCCTTATTGCATTCATTAGCATATCCAATTTACATTGCTTATTTTTATGGAAAACTTATTTTGACTAGTAACATGAGGCAGTTATCTTTAAAAATATTCTTTATTATATTGGGTTTGACCTTTAGCAGCTTCGTCCATGCACAGAAGGTAATTGTTTTGAATTTGAACGATGCGATTTATCCTTCAACGGCGGACTATATTAACAATGGACTTGATAAAGCTGCCGAAGAAAATGCAGTTTGTGTGGTACTGAAAATTAATACGCCTGGTGGTTTGATGGAGCCTACAAGGCAAATGGTAGGTAAAATAATGAACGCGCCCATTCCGGTCATTACTTTTGTCACACCCTCGGGCGCACATGCGGGCTCTGCGGGTGCTTTTGTTACACTCGCGGCAAATATTACGGCTATGAGTCCGGGATCGAATATTGGAGCTTCCCATCCTGTTTTGCAAGGTAGCATTCCAGATTCCATTATGAATGCGAAAATGACAGAAGACGCATCAGCTTTTATGCGCTCTATTGCGGAACACAGAGAGAAGGACACAACCTTGGTTATGCAGATGGTTACCAATAGCCGCTCGTTTTCGGCTGAACAAGCCTTAGCAAATAATATAATTGATTTGCAAGCCAATAATCTGAATGAACTGCTCAAAGAAATTGATGGTCGGACGGTTCATCTAAATTCCGGAAAAAATATAATTCTTCACACGGCTTCGGCAGAAGTTGAAAATATAGAAATGGGGCAGAAGCTAAGATTTTTGACTTATCTGAGTAACCCCAATTTGATGTACGTTTTTTTGATAATGGGTTTGATGGGGCTGTTTTTTGAATTTAGCAATCCCGGCGGATTGGTGCCCGGGATTGTCGGTTTAGTTTGCTTGATACTAGCAGGTTTCGGAATGTCCGTTTTACCGATTGATTTTACCGGATTGGCATTAATCATTGTGGCTATTATCCTTTTTGTGTTGGAAATAAAATTTCAGAGTTATGCGTTATTATCTATCGGCGGTATAATTTGTTTATTTTTGGGTTCTATGTTTTTAATTGACGAAACTCCTTCAATCGATGTGCTTTATATTTCTTTGTCTGTTCTTATAACCTCCGTTTTGATAATTTCGGCTTTCTTCATTTTCCTTGTCTTTTTTGGCATCAAAGCTCAATTTAGTAAGAAAAAAACGGGGATTGAAGCGTTAATAGGGGTAAGAGGTATTGCAATGGAAACGCTTTCACCAGAAGGGAGAGTAAGAGTAAACGGAGAATTTTGGAATGCCATTGCTGAAGAGGGAGCTATAGCCGCCAAAACTGAAATAGAAGTTGTCTCGATTAATCAATTTAAACTCACTGTTAAATCAGTACCTTTAATAAAAAACTAAAAATCCAATTATTATGGTTCCAATTTATGTTATAATATTTTTCGTTGTTCTCATTTTACTCAGTTCAATCAAAATCCTAAAAGAGTATGAACGTGCTGTTGTATTTAGATTGGGAAGAGTTACCCAAGGTGGAAGTAAAGGGCCTGGGCTTATCATCCTTATTCCTTTTATTGATAAAATGAAAAAAGTGACTTTACGAACCATTGTCCACGATGTGCCAACCCAAGATATTATTTCACTGGATAATGTTACATTAAAAGTAAATGCGGTTGTCTATTTTCGGGTAGTTGATGCTGAAAAGGCGACTATTGAGGTAGAAGATTATTTTTATGCCACATCACAGCTTTCCCAAACCATTCTTCGAAGTGTCCTGGGACAATCAGAATTAGATGAAATTCTTTCTCAACGAGATAAATTAAATTTGCAGTTGCAAGAAATTATCGATGCGCATACCGATCCTTGGGGCGTTAAGGTTTCGACCGTAGAAATTAAACAAGTGGATTTGCCACAGGAAATGCAAAGAGCAATGGCAAGACAAGCTGAGGCTGAAAGATACAGAAGAGCAAAAGTAATTGCTGCCGAAGGAGAATTTCAGGCTTCTGAAAAATTAGCTGATGCCGCTGAAGTACTTTCGAGACAACCTAGCGCTTTGACACTTCGTTATCTGCAAACTTTAACTGAAATTGCAGCTGAAAATAACTCTACTACAATTTTCCCTATCCCTATTGATCTTTTTAAGCCTTTTATGGAAAATATGGCGAAGAATCCTGATGTGATTAAACAACTAACGAATAAAGAGAATAAGGATACGGGTACAAAGAAAGTTACGGATAAATAGGTTCTATCTCCAAGCTGCCGTTGGCTTCCCGCCGATAACACTACTGAAAAATAAAATAAGTGTACTTTATCGGGATGAAAAAATACCTAGATAAAAACCGTCATTGCGAGGCGAAGGCCGTGGCAATCTCATGAAGACATTTGTTGTCATGATTGGAACTACTCCTGAGCAGATTGCCACAGTCATTCCTTGGGTTGCTCCTTGGTGATAATCCCCCAAAAATTTGTATCTTAAACATTCAATTTTAAAAATCTTGATTATGAAAAAAATACTAATTGTCTTCTTTTTTGCATTTGCGTTTTCCGCATTTTCACAAAATAAAATTTTACCCAAGAACATACAGATAAAAACCGCCGTTTTGGCTGCGCCTGAAATGTATCGCGACGGTGCTACCGTTCTTGGTTATAATTCCGAAGGAAAACTTATCACCTTGCGTGAAGGCTCCAACGGAATGGTTTGCTTGGCTGATGACCCAAAAAAGGAAGGTATAAGTGTAGCCTGTTACGGCGCAGAATTGGAACCTTTTATGGCACGAGGCCGAGCCTTGGCCGCTGAAGGAAAATCCAATGAAGAAAAGCGTGAAACCCGAAAAAATGAAATAGATGCTGGAACTTTAAAAATGCCAGCAGAACCATCTATACTCTATATATTGGCTGGTGAAGAAAAAGACTATAGTGCTGAAACTGGCGAACTTCTAAATAGGAAAATACGTTACGTAATTTATAAGCCCTATATGACGGGCGAAAGCACTGGTCTGCCTACTAAACCACAGGCTCCAGGAATGCCTTGGCTTATGGAGGCTGGCACGCATCGATCACACATAATGATTACTCCGGCCAATTGAGATAACTACTTTTATGGAGTTGAAAAATGTAAAGTTGTGTAATCTTTGTTACATAGCTTCCCGGCTTACAACCTTATATTTGTTTGAGATTGTTGAAAAAATTAAATAATTGAAAAATCATGAGTTATTATATCAGTACAACCTTAAAGAATACAACTTTTAAAGATGCTATTGAAAAAACAACGGCAGCATTAAAGGAAGAGGGTTTCGGTGTGTTGACCGAAATAGACCTTAAAGCCACATTAAAAAAGAAGTTGGACGCCGATTTCTACAACTACACTATTCTCGGGGCTTGCAACCCACAAATGGCGTATCAAGCGCTACAGGCCGAAAATAAAATTGGTACTATGCTTCCCTGCAACGTAATAGTTCAGGAACGCGAACCAGGAATTGTTGAGGTTTCTGCGGTAGATCCTGCTGCTTCAATGATAGCAGTAAAAAATGATTCCTTGGGAGAAATCGCGAAGGATGTTCAAAAAAGATTGACCAAAGTCATACAAAGTATTTAGGGACGTTTCTTGGTTGGTTCGTTCCTAATGAGTGCAGATTTATTAGTTAGTTAAAAGCACCCCGAGTGGGTGCTTTTTCTTAGGTAACATTAGTTACTGACCAACCTTGATTTCTAATGTATTTTTGCATCAAATTTAATATAGCAATGAAGATTAAAAATATAATTACATTAATTGGCTTGCTGCCCGTGATAGGTTTTGCGCAGCAAACCGTGCCCATTTCCAAAGCAGAAGTGCTGGAAAAGGTGATTCAACAAAATAATAAACTAAAAATTGGGGAACAGCAAGTACTTGCCGCAAAGGGAGATTACAACCAGACCAACGCTGTGTTTCTTCCAAACATAACGGCATCGCATAGCGGAACCGCGACCACCAATCCGTTGATGGCTTTTGGTTTTAAACTGAACCAGGAAATAGTTGCCCAAGCGGATTTTGATCCGAATAAATTGAACAATCCTTCACAGATTAATCTGTTCGCTACAAAATTTGAAGTTCAGCAACCCATTATAAACGTTGACGGTATTTTTCAAAGAAAAGCTGCGAAAGCAAAATGGGAAGCAACCCAAATGCAATTGGCCCGCATGGGTGATTATCTTTCCCTAGAAACAGAAAAGGCTTATATGCAGTTGCAATTGGCCTATAAAAGTGTTGCAGTTTTGGAAAATGCCTTAAAAGCAGCTGATGAAAACTTACGTTTGGCGAACAATAGTTTCAAGCAAGGCTATCTTCAACAGAGTGATGTTTTAGCGGTGCAAGTGCGCGTTACCGAGGTGGAGAACCAGTTACAATACGCAAAAAGCAACGTGATAAATGCTTCAGAATATCTCGCGGTTATGATGAATGAAGAAGTTTCTGGTGTTTTGAAGCCTACGGATTCTCTAATGGTTTCTTCGGAATTAAATTCTGTTGAAAACCTTTCCAATTCCAGAGCAGATATTCAAGCAATGGAATTTGCTACGGAAGCCTACAAACAAAACTACAAAGCCGATAAAATGACTTTTCTGCCAAGGCTGAACGCCTATGGAAGCTACGAACTTTACGATGACCAAATTTTCCAAGCAGATGCAAGTGGATATTTATTCGGTGCAGCGTTAACGTGGAACCTTTTTGAAGGCTCAAAACGCTTCGGAAAAACCCAAAAAAGTAAAGCAGAGTTCAATAAAGCAAACCTTGAGTTGGATCAATATAAAGCCGAAAGCCAATTGGAGCTTAACAAAGCAAAAAGAATGTTCCAAGACGCCAAAAATAATTTAAAATTAACTGAATTGGCCCTTGAACAATCAAAAGAAGCACTTCGGATTCGTACCAATAGATTTGCGGAAGGTCTTGAAAGAACTACCGATTTGTTGAGTGCTGAAACACAGTTTTCACAGAAACAGTTGGAATATTTCAACACAGTTTTTCAGCATAATTACGCTTTGGCATATTTACAATTTTTAACAAAAAATTAATTAGAAATGAAAAAAATATATACCCTACTTCTATTTTCGGCGGTTCTCAGTTTTACTGCTTGTAAAAATTCCTCAGAGGAAAAAAAAATAGATAATACACCTGCGGTACCAGTAACAGTAAGTTCGGTAGCTGCGGAAAACAACTCACCATTTTTAACTGCAAGCGGAAAAATAGAAGCCGCAAATAGCGTAACCCTCAGTACCCGAATGATGGGGTTTGTGGATAAAGTTCACGTTAATGTGGGCGAAAAAGTTACAAAAGGGCAATTGTTAGTAAGCGTCAATAATTCTGATCTTTCTGCAAAACAAGCGCAGGCAACTGCTGGGATTACTGAAGCGCAAGCCGCTTTTAACAATACCGAAAAGGATTATCAACGCTTCCAAAATCTTTTCGCTGAAAACAGCGCAAGCCAAAAGGAACTCGATGACCAGCGGGCTCGTTATGAAATGGCAAAAGCCAGACTTGAAGGCGCAAAACAGATGAAAAACGAAGTACAGTCTCAGTTTGCCTATGTGAATCTTCGCGCTCCTTTTAACGGGATTGTTACCAATAAATTTATTGAAGCCGGCGATATGGCAAATCCCGGCGTACCTTTGATTTCAATTGAAGGTCCAGGGAATTTTGAAGTTACTGCTTCAGTTCCTGAGAGTGAAATTTCAAAAATAAAATCTGGATCCGAAGTGCAAGTAATTGTAAAATCTTCAGATAAAATACTTCCAGGAACAGTTACCGAAGTGAGTACTTCAGCAAAAAATACGGGTGGACAATATTTGGTAAAAGTAGTTTTAGACAAAACCGATGAGAGTATTCTTTCTGGAATGTATGCTACGGTTCAATTTCCCATTGAAAAGAAAACTGATGTTACGACGGTTTTAGTGCCAGAGGAAGCATTAGTAAAACGCGGGCAATTGACAGGAATTTATACGGTTAGCCAGAGCAATACCGCAATGCTGCGTTGGTTGCGATTAGGCCGTACTTTCGGCGATAATGTAGAAGTGCTTTCAGGCTTGGCCGCAGATGAAAATTATATTATTTCTTCTGAAGGAAAACTATTTAACGGCGCCAAAATAACTATTAAACAATAATCATGAAGGACGGATTTGCAGGCAAAATTGCCAAATTATTTATAGGCTCAAAGCTTACGGTGCTGTTGATGATCGTGTTTATGGTTATCGGTGTTTACAGTTCGTTTTTGATACCGCGCGAGGAAGAACCGCAAATTGATGTGGCTATGGCCGACATTTTTGTGGGCTACCCTGGCGCGTCCCCAACCGAAGTAGAATCCCGTGTTGTGAAACCTTTGGAAAAACTGGTTTCCAACATTCCTGGAGTAGAGTATGTGTATTCCACTTCTTCGAAAGAAGGAGCAATGGTGATTGTACAGTTTTATGTGGGTGAGGATATTGAACGCTCTTTCGTAAAGCTCTATAATGAGATGAACAAGCATATGGATCAAATGCCTCCGGGTGTTACTATGCCACTTGTAAAACCTCGTGCTATCGATGATGTTCCAATGCTTGGAATTACACTTTGGAGCGAAAATTACAATGATTTTCAGCTGAAACAAATTGCAGATGAGCTTACGCAAGAAATTGAAAAAGTAAAGCAAGTTTCTACCACCCATAAAATTGGTGGACGAGATCGTCAGCTAAGGGTTGTACTTGATAAAGACAAATTGGCTGCAAGTGGATTAGACTTTTTGGGTGTTGCAGAAATGATAAAGGCAAACAATCAACAAATGAGTTCGGGCAGTTTTGACAAAAACGATACAGAATTCTTGGTTACAACCGGAAATTTCCTAAAATCTGCAACCGATGTTGAGAATTTGGTTGTTGGTGTGCAGCAGAATCAACCAATTTATTTAAAGCAAGTTGCCTATATTTTTGACGGTCCTGAAATACCTAACAAATATGTTTCCTTCGGTTTTGGTGGTGCTAGTGAAAGCACTTCCAAATACCCTTCGGAATATCCTGCCGTCACCATTTCCGTTGCAAAACGAAAAGGTGCAGATGCCATGAAAATTGCCGATGTGATTATTGACAAAGTAGATCATTTGCGAAGCAACCTAATTCCCGATGACGTTCACGTAGAAATCACACGGAACTACGGCGAAACAGCTTCCCAAAAAGTTTCGGAACTGTTAATGCACCTTATAGGTGCCATCATAGCAGTGACGCTGGTGGTAATGCTCGCTATGGGCTGGCGTGGTGGTTTGGTGGTTTTCCTTTCAGTTCCAATTACATTTGCGCTAACACTTTTGAGCTACTATTTACTCGATTATACTCTAAACAGAATTACGCTTTTTGCATTGGTATTCGTAACAGGTATTGTGGTGGATGACTCTATTATTATTGCGGAAAATATGCACCGGCATTTCAAGATGAAACGCTTGCCGTTTAAGCAAGCTGCTATATATGCAATAAACGAAGTAGGAAATCCAACCATTTTAGCAACTTTCACGGTTATTGCTTCCGTATTACCGATGGCGTTTGTGTCTGGATTGATGGGGCCCTATATGTCGCCAATGCCCATAGGAGCTTCCATTGCGATGATCCTATCGTTATTTGTAGCTTTAACTATCACGCCATATTTGGGCTATATTTTTCTTCGTGAAAAGGAGAAAAAAGGAAAAACACCGAAGCCAGAAAAATCTTTGGAGAGTACTTTCATTTACAGAATTTATTCAAAATTTGAAATGCCTTTAATCGAAAATAAAAAGACTCGTTGGATATTTCTGGGAACTACTATAGTACTTCTTTTGGGATCTATGTTGTTGTTTTTCACAAAATCGGTTGCAGTGAAAATGCTCCCTTTCGACAATAAAAACGAAATGCAAGTGGTGATCGATATGCCCGAGGGAACTACTTTGGAACGTACGGCAGTGGTTACTCGCGAGATTGGACAATACCTTTCAACACAACCCCTCGTGGTTAATTATCAAAACTACATAGGTACTTCGGCGCCGATAACTTTCAACGGTTTGGTGCGTCATTATGACCTTCGTGGGGGTAGCAATAATGCGGATATACAAGTAAACTTGATCGATAAGGAAGAACGGGACAAACAAAGCCACGATATAGCAAAACAAGTTCGTCCGCATATTCAGGAAATTGGGAAGAAATACGGCGCCAACGTTAAGATAGTGGAAGTGCCACCAGGACCACCTGTACTTTCAACTATTGTAGCTGAAGTTTACGGTCCTAATTATGACCAACAAATTGCAGTTGCAAAACAACTTGAGAATATTCTAAAAGAAACGCCAGATGTTGTAGATGTAGATTGGATGGTTGAGGCAGATCAAAAGGAATACAAATTCATCATTGACAAAGAGAAAGCAATGCGCTATGGTGTTACGCCCCAACAGATTGTTTATACAATGAATATGGCACTTTCAGATAAGCCGGTAACCAATCTTTATGATGAAAACGTTGTTGACCAAGTAGGAATATTATTGGCTTTGGATGAAAAGGAAAAATCAACAATTCAGGATATTTCGCAATTAAAAATTGCTTCTAAGCAAGGCAATATGGTTTCTGTGGGCGATTTGGTAAATATTAAAGAAAGTACCTTGGCAAAGAGCATTTACCGAAAAAACCAAAAACGTGTTGTATATGTATTGGCCGATATGGCAGGAGAGCTTGAAAGTCCTGTTTACGCTATTTTGGGAATGACCGACAAGTTGAACAAAATAGAATTGCCCGCTGGCTATAAAATGAATGAGCTTTACTTGGAGCAACCTGAATTTGAAGATGATTTCACTGTGAAGTGGGATGGCGAATGGCAGATAACTTTAGAAGTATTTCGTGATTTAGGTATTGCATTTTTGGGGGTAATTATCATTATTTATATTTTGATCGTGGGTTGGTTTCAAAACTTCAAAGCTCCTATAGTGATGATGGTTGCTATTCCTTTATCATTAATTGGAATCATACTTGGTCATTGGGTTTTGGGTGCTTTTTTCACCGCAACTTCCTTTATTGGAATGATTGCTTTAGCGGGAATTATGGTTCGAAATTCAGTACTATTGATAGACTTCATAAACCTACGAACAGCAGATGGAATCCCGCTTAAACAAGCCGTGATTGAAGCAGGTGCAGTACGAACCACGCCAATTTTATTGACTGCCGGAACTGTTGTAATTGGAGCATTTGTAATTCTTTTTGATCCAATTTTTCAAGGTCTTGCCATTTCCTTAATGGGTGGGACTATTGTTTCCACTGTGCTAACGCTGCTTGTTGTGCCGCTAGTATATTATATGATTGAACGAAAAAACTTTAAAGAATAAAGCTATGAAACTATTAATTGTAACAATTGTGGACGAATTTCAGAAAGAAGTACTGCAACTTTTCAAAAAGGCAAATATTGAGAGCTACAGTGGATCCGATATTGAAGGATTTAAAAATGCTTCTCCTTTTATGATGAACTCCAGTTGGTTTCCGTCAGAAAAAAGCGGGGCAGATAGCATCTTGTTTTTTTCTTTTACGGAAGATGAAAAAATTGATTTGTTTTTCACTTTAGTGCTACAATTCAATGAAAATTTGGAAACAAGTAATCCCATTCACGCGGTGGTTGTACCAATAGAAAGAAGCATTTAATAAATTTTCTCAACTCCTCAAAGGTGCGTATTTGATTTACGTTCCTGCTCCTTTAGAGGAGTTTTAAGAAAAAATCACATAAATTTTAAACTTTAAATTTTAATACAATGATTAACAGATATATTAGGGCAATTGCCGGAACTTTTATTTTGATCAGTCTTATTTTGGCTATTTACATGAATATAAACTGGCTGTGGTTCACCGCTTTTGTAGGTGCAAATTTGCTTCAATCTTCCATTACAAAATGGTGCTTGATGGAAAAAATCCTAAAGAAGCTTGGTGTAAAAGATGAAAAAGAAAGTTGCTGCGCATAGGTGGTAACCTTCAATAATTTGCTTTAAAAATCCTGTTTACATAAACTATGTAACAGGATTTTTGGCTTTAGAAAACAAATTTATATATGACTTTGGTCATTTTAAAACCTACAAATATTGAATATATTTGACAAATAGAAACCAATTCAAAATATCATGACAATAAACATTCAATATGTGAAAATGCCCTATAGCGAGGCGATGAACGAATATGTTGAAAAAAGCTCAAAAAACTTGCTGTTAAATATGAATGGCTTATTAGAGCTGAAGTAAGTTTTAAAATGGAAAACAACGTTTATGGAAAAGGCAACATATGTGAAATGGAACTGAGCCTTCCGGGTCCCAAAATTTTCGCAACTTCAAAAGAAACAACTTTTGAAGCAGCTGCAAAAGAAACTATTTCTGATTTGGAAAAACAACTTAAAAAACGCAAAGCAAAATTCACAACACACTAAACCATTTATATGAAAAAAATATTAGTTCCTGTAGATTTCTCTAAGCATTCCGAATACGCACTAGAGGTTGCTGCTAGCATTGCTAAAAAACAAAATGCTGAAATTGTTGCAGTACACATGATGGGTCTAAACGATGCCGTTTTAACTAAAGATGAAAACAAGGAAGTTTTTGAAGCGATGTATTATATGAAACTTGCAGAAAAACGCTTTGCAGAATTTTTAGATAAAGATTATTTAGAAGGGATTAAGATTACGGATACCGTTCACAACTATAAAAATTTTAGCGAGCTGAATGATTTAGCGCTTGAATTTAAAGCAGATTTGATTGTAATGGGTTCCCACGGAAGCTCAGGTTTAAAAGAAGTTTTTGTGGGAAGTAATACCGAAAAAGTTGTCCGTACTTCTGAAATTCCTGTTCTTGTTATTAAACATCACGTAGATAATTTCAACCCACAATCGGGTATATTTGCATGTGACTTTTTGGAAAATTCGGTAGGTCCTTACAAACGCGCACAAAAATTATTTGATATTTTCGGAATTAATATGCATATGCTCTATGTGAACCTTGCGGGCGATTTCCGAAGCACCCGTGAAATTGAAAAGCGAATCCTTATTTTTTTGAAAAGCGCTGGAGAACCAAATCCGTTGGAAATCTTGAACAAAGTGATTCAATACAACGAATATTCTGTGGAAGCTGGAATCTTTGGCTACAGCCAAGTAAGCAATGCCGATATAATTGCCTTGCCAACACAAGGACGTCAGGGCTTAGCACACTTCTTCTCAGGAAGTATTGGTGAAGATGTGGTAAACCATTCCGATTTGCCCGTGATGACATTTAAAGTATAGCTAATTGCTATCGACAACAATTAGCGAGAAAAGCGGGAACTTCAATTATGGGTTCCTGCTTTTTTATTTTAGAGAAGTGTATTAAGAGCTATCTCCATCATTCTTGAAAAGCTACCTTCGCGTTCATCAGCGGTAATGCTTTCTCCTGTTAACAGAGAATCCGAAATGGTCAAAATAGCCAATGCTTTCACCTTAAATTTTGCAGCGATAGTGAAAAGTCCGGCCGCTTCCATTTCTACGCAAAGCACTCCGAAATCTGCCCAATCCTTATAACTTTCGAAGTTGTCTTCGTAAAATTGATCGCTGGAAAGCACGTTTCCAGCTTTTATTGGAATATTGTTTTCCTTCGCGTAAAGCACAGCTTTCATAAACAAATCGAAATCGGCAGTAGGTGAGTAGTCACAATTTACAAAACGGGTATTATTGATTCCCGAAGTGGAAGACGCTGCCATTGCAATCACAATATCATGAAGATTGATATCCTTTTGATAAGAGCCTGCAGAACCAACCCGAATCAGATTTTTCACGCCGTAATCATTAATAAGCTCGTGGCAATAAATCAAGGTTGAAGGGATGCCCATCCCGGTACCTTGAACTGAAATTCGTTTTCCTTGAAAAGTTCCGGTATAGCCCAACATGCCACGAACGTCGTTGTAACATTTTGCATTTTCAAGAAAAGTTTCGGCAATCCATTTGGCACGCATGGGGTCGCCGGGAAGAAGAACCGATTCTGCAATTTCTCCAGGTTTGGCTTCAATATGTGTGCTCATCTGTGTTTTTTTTGTTTTGTGAAACTATCGTTATTCCCGAAGAGGTTCCTATTCTACTAACGCCCATATCAATATATTTTTTAGCAGTTTCGGCATCTTTTATTCCGCCAGAGGCTTTTATTTTTAAAGTGTCGCCTACTTCGTCAACCATTATTTTCACAACGTGTTTTGTGGCGCCACTTGTTCCATAGCCTGTAGAAGTTTTTACGTAATCAGCACCAGCCTTTTTAGCTATTTGGCAGGCTATTCTTATTTCATCATCTTTTAAATAGCAGGTTTCGAGGATTACTTTTAATGTTCGACTGCCGATTGCTTCTTTAATGGCCGCTATTTCTTCACGAACTGATTTGTGTAATTTTGCTTTTAAAAAACCTATGTTTAGCACCATGTCAATTTCATCGGCACCATCTTTTATACACTGTTCTGCTTCACAGACTTTGGCATGACAACTGCTTGAGCCTAAAGGAAAACCAACTACAGAAGCGACTTTTGCATCACTATTTTTTAATTCATTTGCAGCCAAAAAAGTATAACAACTGTTTATACAAACTGCATAAAATCTATATTCTTTGGCTTCGTTGCAAAGCTTTACGATGTCATCTGGGGTGGCGGTGGCTTTTAATAAAGTGTGATCTATGTAGTGGCTTAGATTTATCAATTTTTGTATTGATTGATGATATTGATCAAATCGTTTTTTTGAAGAACACCACTTTGTCGCCAAAGTTGTTTTCTATTTTTGAATAGAATCATCGTGGGCACACCACGCACTTGAAACTCTGCCGCTAATGGTTGGTTTTTGTCGACATCTATTTTTACAATTTTCACACTATTGCCCAATTCATCTTTTACTTGTTTCAGTATGGGCGCTAGCATTTTGCACGGTCCGCACCAATCGGCAAAAAAGTCAACCAATACAGGTGTTTCGGAGTTTATTATTTCTTTGAAATTGCTTTTCATTTTATCAGTTTTTAACCGATTAAAGGATTTTTTTTATACTTTCTTAAAACAGGCATCAGCATTTTCAATGGAATTTGGATGGAATAGGTTCCCGTGTAGGACGGGCAAATAACGCAATCATCAAAGTAGAATTCCACCACATCATCATTTATAACAAAATTATTTTTCGCATCGAAGAAATCATCTGCTGAAATTGCCCAACAGTCATAATACATTTCTCCGGAATTAATCTTTTCTTTTAAAAGATCATTTAAAATTCCGCGAAGCTCTTCTTCGGAACCGTTATTAAAAAAATCCTCATACTTCATAAAAGTTGAACGAACCAAATCAAAATTCAAACAATCAAAAGTATATGCCGCGTGAGCTGCGCCAGTGTAATAGTTTTCTTTGTAAAAAAGCACGCTGATGAGTCTATCGTTGAGGTTGTATATTTTATAATCTACTGTTCGTTTTTCATTTTGTTTTGGGATCCCCAGCGAATCGCAGAGTCGTTTTTCTTCTAAAATCTGCTTTTCTACACCTTTGGCATCTAGATAATATTTGCTAATGTATTCGTTGAAATTTTCAAATTGGGGTTTGATTTTTTCGTTGAGGTATGGATATTTAAAATCGAGCGTGTACCAATCGCCTTCCTTTAAAAATGATTTTGATATTAGTAGCTTTTCCAGTTCTGCTTTTGAATCTTTTTTCTCGATGAGTTCCTGACGTTTTAGGGTGAGGGTTTTTTGCTGTTGTTCCAAATTTCTGTCTGAAACACGCAATGAATCTACAATCTCTTCTGAATTTGTTTCACTATCATTTTCAAATTCCTCTTTTTTCGGGTCGTTTTTACAACCAAAAAAAATAAATAGAATAAGGACTGGCAGAAGAATTTTCATAGTTTTATGGATTTTCATTTATAAAATTAGGCAAACAATTTTAAGTAGAGAAGCTTTAGCGATTTTAAACCAATTTAATTTTTAAAAATATTTTTCAGTTTTGCGAGCATTATGACTTCGCTTTTGTTTTTACCTGAAAACGAGCTAGCTATTGCGTTTGCGGTTTTCCAAATAAGTTGCTTTCGTTCTTTGGTGAAAAGTTTGGGATATTCTTTTTTATAATCGGCAAAACTTTCGAAGCAATCTTTTGCATCCAACTGTTCATAATCAAACCAATCAAAAACTACTTCAATCTGATAAGCAGCATCGGTATGGAAGGGGTCTTCATACTCGTCCAAATTTTTCCACTGTTCTGCAACAATATTTTTCAATGCGTCATATTCTTCCTTCCGCACTACTTTGTCGGCAGCAGCAATGGCATAAAAAAGCTCTCCCATTTTTTGGTAAAATAGTAGTTGCGGTTTATCTACGGCTCCCATAATTCTTTATTTTTTTTTGATTTATAATAGTATAAAGCTAAATTCTTTTTTAGGGAAATTTTATGACATTAATCAGTTAACAAAAACTATTTAAAATCCTTACTTTTGGGGAATGAAGGTTTTTAAGGAAGAAAAAGATAATGTTTTCAAAATTCTTTCCGAAGCAATTTCGGAAGGTATTGTGATTGTCAATGATAATCAGGAAATTGTAACTTCAAATGATGCTGCTGATAGAATGTTTGGTTACAAACCTGAGGAGCTTTTAGGCCAAAATCTGGATATATTGATACCTAGTGAATACAGAAAAAATCATCACCACCAAGTTGAGGGATTTTTGGAAAAAAGTGACCCCCGGCAGATGGGCCACGGACGGGATCTTTATGGACAACGCAAGGACGGTAGCGTATTCCCTGTAGAAGCAGGATTAAACCCCTTTGAGGTATATGGCACCAAATATGTAATGGCTTTGGTTACTGATATTTCGGTGCGAAAGAATCAGGAACTGGAAATAATTAACCTAAACTCATCCTTGGAACAAAAAATTGAAGAACGCACCAAGGAGCTTAATAGTACTATCAAAACTTTAAGGGAAGAAGTTTCAAAACGGAAGAAAGCAGAGCATAAAATAAAGGAATCGTTGCGGAAGGAGCGCGAACTAAATGAATTAAAAACAAAATTTCTATCGCTGGTCTCACACGAGTTTAAAACGCCCTTGAGTGGTATTTTAACTTCTGCCACACTTGCTGGAAAATATACCGAGACTAAACAACAAGATAAAAGGGAAAAGCATTTAAAAACCATTCAAAGTAAAGTAAAATACTTGAATAATATTCTAAATGATTTTCTTTCCATTGAACGATTGGAATCTGGTAAAGCCAATTATAAGTTTGACACAATACCACTTAGTAAAGTGATCAATGAGGTAATTTACAACTCCAATATGCTTCTAAAAGACGGGCAGAAAATAAACTATCCCAACAATATTGACGATATTACCATAAATTTTGATGAAAAAATCCTAGAACTTTCCCTCACAAATTTGATAAATAATGCCATAAAATATTCGCCAGAATATACACTTATTGATGTTGTGGTGTCACCAAAGAAAGATGCAGTTGAGATAAAAATTATAGATCAAGGAATGGGTATTCCACAGAAGGAACAGAAATTCATATTTAATAGGTATTTCCGTGCCGAGAATGCACTTTTGGACCAAGGAACGGGTATCGGCCTTAATATTGTTAAGAGCCATTTAGAGAATCTAGGTGGTACAGTTACATTTGAAAGTGAAGAAGGTAAGGGTAGCACATTTATAATTTCATTCCCAACAAAAAAATAATTCTGAGTAAAATGAAAACAATACTTCTAATAGAAGACGACAGCGCATTAAGAGAAAATACTGCGGAGCTTTTAGAACTTTCCGGTTTTAAGGTTTTTACTGCGCCAAATGGTAAAATTGGTATCGAAAAAGCAAAAAATGAAAGTCCAAATATCATTATTTGCGATATAATGATGCCCGAAATAGATGGCTATGGAGTTTTGGAAGCGGTTACTTCTGAAGAAAAAACCAAACATATTCCCTTCATATTTCTTTCAGCAAAAACGGAACACAAAGAAATCCGCAAAGGAATGGATTTGGGCGCCGATGATTACCTCACAAAACCTTTTGATGAAGAGGAATTGCTGAGTGCCGTGGAAAGCCGTTTGGCAAAAGCAAGCATTTTGGCAATGCGCAAAAATAGTAAAGAAGACCAGGCAGAGGATGATGAAAACCTACAAAACCTGAATCAATTAAAAAACTTTTTTTGTGATGAAGGCCAAGTAGTCAATTATAAAAAGGGTGAAACAATCTTCAGAAAGGGTGACCACTCCAATAGTATGTTTCTTATTTTAGAAGGAGTGGTGAAAACACATACAATGGACGCCAACGCCAAAGAACTTATTACAGGGCTTTACAAAGCCGATGATTTTTTGGGTTTCACTTCTTTTGACGATAACATCCCTTACAGCGAAACGGCTACAGCTGTTGAAAATACTGAAGTTGTTGGTGTTTCAAAAAAATATGTGAAGGATATTTTGAAAAAAAGCCAAGATGTTTCATTAGAATTGGTAAATCTTCTCACTGATAATCTCTCAGAAATAAAACAACAATTGCTTAAAATGGCCTACAGTTCTGTTCGGAAAAAGACTGCCGCCACAATTCTTCAGTTTGTAGATATAATGAACAAAAAACCTAGTGCTCCTTTACGAATTTCCCGGAACGATTTGGCCACCACAGCGGGAATAGCTACTGAAAGCTTGATCCGAACCCTTTCCGATTTCAAGAAAAATGGCATCATAGAAATTGAAGGCCGCGATATTCACATTATCGATTTGGAAAGTTTGCGGGAAATTGAATGATGTGCTTATATAAAAGGTTGTGATAATTTCTTTTATATAATCTTTTCAAAACATTTTTTCCAAAACTGACTTTTATCATTTCCTGTACCGACACTTAAGGATATTTTTGCAGGTAAGATTATTATATAATGATGAATATATTGATTCCGACAGATTTTTCCGAAAATGCACGTAATACCATTCGGTATGCGCTGGACTATTTTGCTGATATTCCCGTGAATTTTTATATTCTACATATCTCTCTCAAAGAGTCAGGTCACAAAAATGAAGATGCAGACGGGTTTTTTGAACTACTCGAAAACAAAAAATTAGTTCAAACTGCTATGGGTATGTTGCAGGAAGAAATTAAAACCTGTAAACTCTTAGCTAACAACCCCAAACATTTTTTTTATCCGCTTTACGAAAATATGCTTTTGGTTGAAGCAATTAGGAAACATATTGATGAAAAGGAAATTAATTATATTCTAATGGGCACCAGAGGCGCAATGAAAATTAATCGCAGCGAAATAGGTAGCAACTCAAGTGAAGTAATCACTAAAGTTAAATGTCCAATATTGGTTATTCCTGAAAAGGCAAGGTTTAATAAAATAAAAAATATTGCTTTTTTGACTGATTATAACTACATATATCGAAACAAGGTTACTAACTCACTTTCACAATTATTACACTTACAGGGAGCCGCGCTGAGAGTACTACATATTCGTTCTCAAAACAACGGACTTTCTGTAGCGCAAACCGATAACAAAGGATTTCTGCATTATTTTTTTAGAGAAACCAAACACAGTTTTCATTTTTTGGAGAATAAAAATATTGAAACAGGAATCCAAGATTTTGTTGAAACTTGGGAAATAGATATGATTGCCATTGTGGCTAAAAACCTAAACTTCATTCAGCGACTACTTTTCAAACCAGTTATCAATTCCATAAAGTACCAAAGCGAAGTGCCTTTTTTAATTCTTCACGAGTAGTTTCTATTTTAAAATTCAGATTGAATAATTCCTTTTAGCAAAAAACGGACTTCATCTAAATCGGTCCTTTTGGCTACTAGGGAAGTCTTCATAAAAATCCTCGAAAGTTTTGTTTGTGGTATGATTGTCTTTTAGAACTTTTATTACTGAAAAAATCAATAAAACCTGCCCCAAAACAGTAAGATAAAATACCCAGCTAAATGGAAAGTCCATCGCAGCAAAAATGGTTACAGTTATAAGCAGAAAAGTGGTTATTATAAGGTATGTAATTGCGGAAATTTTGATAATTATTTTTACTCCAATTTACAAAATATAAATTATGTTTATTCTTAACGATTCCTTAAAAACCAGGTGTTTAGTTGATATTTATCATACTTTTTCAATTTGATTATTACTATCTTTAAGATTTGAATTTTTAAAGTAAAAAACTATGCGAAAAATACTCATTCCCACTGATTTCTCTAAAAACTCATGGAATGCTATAAAGTATGCCACGGAGCTTTTTAAATATGATCACTCTGAAATTTATCTTTTGCATGCTTTTGCCGATGAGGTGTATGACGCTAAAGCCAGACTTACAGAAGAAATTTTCGATGAACTCCAGGAAAAAATACTTGAGAAATCAAAAGAGGCACTAGAATATTTTAGTAATCAAATTATTAAGTTTTCGCCAAATCCCAAACATAAAATACACACTATTGCAGAATTTGGAATGTTGGTAGATTCTGTAAATGATTGGGTTGAAAAAGAAAACATAGATGTGGTAGTTATGGGAACCAAGGGGCAGACGGAAGATAAAAAACTGACCTTTGGCAGCAACACGCTTCAGGTTATTAAATACGTAAAATGTCCCGTACTTGCTATTCCTTCAGTTTATAAAGACGTACATCCGAAAAATATTTTGTTTCCAGCAGATTTTCATTTGCCATACAAACGTCGCGAATTAAAATTGGTGAGCTATATAGCTAAGTCTTTTGTTTCAAAAATAAACTTTCTCTATGTTTCGAAATTTACAGGTCTTTCTTTGCGACAGCATGATAACAAAAGCTTCTTGGAGGCTTCTTTTTCTGAAAATCAAATTGACTTTCAACAAAAAAAAGGTAGTAATGTTACAAAAGAAATTAATACCTTCATTATTGAAAACCCAATAGATATGCTGGTTATGGTAAACACTCGTCATTCGTATTTGGAAAATATACTTTATCAATCAACTATTGAAAAAATAGGGTTGCATATAGACATTCCTTTTTTGGTACTTCAAAATCTTCCTCGTTAATCTTTAAAAATTGTTGCAATGAAAAAAATACTTCTTCCAACCGATTTCTCAAAAAATGCCTATGCGGCTTTGTTTTATATTGCAAAACTTTTTAATGATGAGGCTTTGCAGATAACCATTCTTCATTCTTTTGGAGAAGAAATTGATAAGTTGACGAGCCGTGTGGATATTGGTCGTTCCGATAACATCATTGAAAAACTTTACAGCCAATCAGAAGAAGATGGCAAGCAATTAATGCATAAAATAAAATTAGACACAGGGAAACTGCCACATTCCTACCATATGGTTTCCACGCCAGCACAATTATCACAAGTCATTAACAAGATGGTTGCCAACGAAGGCTATGACCTCGTAGTGATGGGCACCAAAGGCCGAACGGGTGCCGAAGATGTGCTTATGGGAAGCACCACTGTAAATATCACCAAGAGCCTAGAAGGCTGTCCGTTACTCATTATTCCGCGCGAAGTGGATTTTGTAATTCCTTCAAATATCACTTTCGCTTCAGACTACAATGATTTTTTTCAGCTTTCAAAGTTGAAACCTTTGCTGCAATTAGTAAGACAATATAATTCAACAATACACATGGCGCACGTTGGCAAAAAAAATGAACTTACAGAAAAGCAACTTTATAATTTGGAACAATTTGAAAATGATTTAACCGAATTTGACACAGAATTTCACTGGCTTCAAAAAAAAGAAAACATTTCGAAAACCCTTCACAATTTTATTGACGAAGAGCAAATGGATTTGCTAGCGTTGGTATATCACAAGCATGCTTTTATAAAACAACTTTTCAGGGAACCTGTTGTAAGCAGGGTAGGCAAGCATGCACATACCCCAACTTTGGTAATTCCAATAAAAAATTAGAATTTTTAAGAGAAAACGAAATATTGACTAAATAAAAAATTATGAAAAAGAGAATATTGATACCTACAGATTTTTCAAAAAATGCCTTCAATGCTATTAAATATGCAATTGAACTTTACAAAAGGGAATATTGCGAATTCTTTATACTCCATTCTTATTATCTTCCTGGATATTCTAAGGATAACCTGTTGGTACCAGAGCCCAGTGAAAAAAAATTGATCGAGGTAAAAGAGCGTTCCGAAAAAAACATTGAAAAATTAAAGGTAAAAGTTCAGTTTAATGATGGCAACACTAACCATAAGATCCATTTCTTGAATGAATTTGGTCCTTTTTACGATGTCCTCAAAAAAACTATTGAAAAGGAAGATATTGAACTAATAATTATGGCAACGCGGGGTGAAACAGATGACAAAAATGTAATTCTGGGGAGCAATGCGGTAAAAACCATGGAAAAAAACAGGAATTGTCCAGTATTTGCCATTCCTGGTAATGTGATGTTTAAAGACCCAAATGAGATTGTGTTTCCAACCAGTTTTAAAACACATTACAAAGAAAAGGAACTTGCTACTTTGATAGAGATTTCGCGCTTGACCAATGCACCAATTCGAATTTTGCACGTTCAAAAAGGCAAAGAATTGAGCAAAGAGCAACTGGAAAATAAAACTTTACTCGATCGTATTTTAGACTCCACAACATTTACACATCACGAGTTATATAATGTAGATCTGCAGGAAGGGGTTCGCTGTTTTGTGCAAAGCCGAGAGAGCGAAATGATTGCTTTTGTTAACAAGAAGCATAATTTCTTTGAAAGTATTTTTTCAAACCCGATGGTTAAAGAACTTGGAATGCACACCAACGTCCCACTTCTGGCTATGCACGACTTGCGAAATTAATATATGAAGAAAAAGTCACAAGATATTGAAATTATAAAAAATTCTGGTCAAAGAGCAAGTTTTTCAATTGAAAAGCTAAAAAGCTCTCTTCGGCGGAGCGGAGCGGAAGAAGCATTGGTTGAGCAAATTTCCAATCAAGTTCGCGATGAACTTTACCAAGGTATTTCTACAAAAGAAATATACAATCGTGCTTTTGAACTTCTCAAAAAAAAGAAAAATGCTTACGCTTCAAAATATAAACTAAAAAAAGCAATTTACGAGTTAGGCCCTACAGGTTTTCCATTTGAAAAATTTATAGGGGCCTTGCTTCTCTACAGTGGTTACGAAGTAAAGACCGGTCAGTTTTTGCAAGGAAAATGTGTATCCCACGAAGTAGATGTGGTTGCTCAAAAAAACAAACAGTATATTGTTGCAGAGTGTAAATTTCACAGTCAAGAAGGACGTAGTTGTGATGTAAAAGTACCGTTGTACATACACTCCCGCTATCGCGACATTCTCAGTTTTTTTGACGAAGGAAACAATAGTGAAAAACCAAATGAAGGCTGGGTGGTCACCAATACTCGCTTCACTGAAGATGCTTTAAAATATGGAAAATGTAGCGACCTCTATTTACTGAGTTGGGATTTTCCGAAAGATAACGGTATCAAAGACCGAATAGACTTATTGGGACTTTACCCTATAACAGTTTCTACCTTACTCAGCCAACGTGAAAAGCAGTTTCTGCTCAGTCGTGATGTGGTACTTTGCAAACAATTAATAAATGACGATTTTTATTTAGACCATTTGGGGATTTCTGAAAAGCGGAAAGAGCGAATTTTAGAGGAAATTAAACTTTTATGCAAAAATAACTGATATGCAAAAACTAAAAATCCATTTTCTAGGTGCCGCCGGAACCGTAACTGGGTCTAAGTTTTTGATTGAAACTACTGAACAAAACATCTTAATAGATTGCGGAATGTTCCAAGGTTTAAAGGAACTACGCGAAAAAAATTGGGAATATTTACCCATTGATGTTTCCACCATTGATATTGTTCTGCTTACGCATGGACATTTAGACCATACGGGCTATTTACCGCGATTGGTTAAGCAAGGTTTCCGCGGCAAAATTATAGGTACAGCGCCAACCTTGGCCATAACAGAAATAATCTTGCTAGACAGCGCCAAAATTCACGAGGAGGAAGCTGAAAAAGCCGATGAAGAAGGTTATTCAAAACACAAGCCCGCCGAACCTTTTTATACGGTGAAGGAAGCCGAAACCACACTCGGTTTTTTTCAATCGGAGGAGAAGGATAAGTGGATTGAACTTTCCCAAAACATAAAATATCGGTTTCGGTATAACGGACACATTATCGGCGCTACTTTTATAGAGCTGGAAATCTTCGGAAAAACCTTTGTATTTTCAGGTGATGTGGGACGTGAACACGATTTGTTGCTTTTTCCGCCAGAAAAACCAAAATGGGCAGACTACCTTTTTATTGAAAGCACCTATGGAAACAAACTCCATCCTCAAGAAAGTGTTTCGGATAAACTCGTGGAGCTCATAAGCAAAACTATACAAAATCGCGGCAATTTGATTATTCCATCTTTTGCGGTGGAACGTTTACAGACGCTTATGTTTTTGCTTTGGAAACTTTACAATGAAAAACGAATTCCGAACATTCCCATATTTATTGATAGCCCGATGGGTAATAACGTACTGTCAGTTTTTCAAAATTTTCCAGATTGGTACAAAATGACGATAAAGGATTTCACCGCGATGAACAATCGGATGAACATTATCACTTCCTATAAAGAAACTTGGGAAACCATAGACAATCCGCAGCCTAAAGTAGTGATTGCTGGTAGTGGAATGGTTACTGGCGGTAGGGTTTTGACCTATTTGAAACAACTGATAGACAAGACAAATACAACAGTGTTACTGGCAGGTTACCAAGCAGAAGGAACCCGTGGACGACAACTTTTGGAAGGGGCATATGAGTTAAAATTCTATGGAAAATATTATCCCGTAAAAGCTGAAATACATCATATTGAAAGCCTTTCAGCACACGCAGATCAACAAGGTCTTTTGGATTGGACAAGCAATATCAAAAACATTCCTGAAGAAGTTTTCCTTATTCATGGGGAGCCCACGGCGCAAGATGCTTTTCGTGTAAAATTGAGAGATACTTATGGTTGGAACGTAACCATTCCGAAGTTGTATGACATTAAAGAAATTATAGTTTAAAATTCCCTTCGGTTTTCACCATACCACCATTTGGGCTTGTATTGTTTTTTTACCAATCCAAACTTTTCAATGGAGTGCACTTTTATATGGTCGATTAATTCTTCAACAGAATCGGTCACGAAAAGTAGTTTCATATCTTCTGGACTAATGCTCTCGTTTTCGGCCATTATTTGGATATGTTCACACAATTCTTTGTGATATTCCGAATCGAAAATGACAATAGGGAAATTTTGTATTATCTTAGTCTGTATCAAGGTAATCGCTTCAAATAGTTCGTCCAGAGTGCCCATTCCGCCAGGCATTACAACATAGGCATATGAGTATTTCATCATCAAAAACTTTCTGATAAAGAAATAGGGGATGTCTATCCATTTGTGTAGATAGGAGTTGGGTTTTTGCTCAAAAGGTAAAATGATATTAATGCCCACCGAATATCCACCTGATTCAAAAGCACCTTTGTTAGCGGCTTCCATTATTCCGGGACCACCTCCTGTCATAATAGTGAATCCTAATTTTGAGAGTGCTGCCCCAATTTTTTCTGCATTCTGGTAGTGAATGGAGTCTGGACTGAATCGTGCTGAACCGAAAACGGTAACACAGGGTCCAATAAAGTGCATTTTCCGAAAGCCTTTTATAAAATTGTATTGAACTTTCAGTGTAAAAATAAATTCCTTGAACCGGGAATGGGGCCCTTGTAGAAAGCTTGACTCGCTTTTTTGCAGATGATATTTTTTATCGTTTTCCATTAGTTTACTTTTTTATAGCTCCAAACAGCCAAACCATTCATTACAATAGCATATAATAGCGTCTTCCATAGTTGAGGTAAAATATCGTTAAAATCAGAACCCTTCAACAATACCATACGCACAACCTCTACAAAGTACTTTATGGGATTGAATTCCGTAATTATCTGTGCCCATTTTGGCATGCTTTCTATTGGCGTAAACAAGCCGCTCATCAAAATGAAAATCACGACAAAAAACCAGGCGATAAACATGGCCTGTTGTTGGGTGTCTGTGAAATTCGAAATCAGCAATCCCATTCCTAGGATTACCAATAGATAAATGGAGGTGAATAGATACAACAACCCTAAACTGCCTTCCATTGGGACGTTAAAAATTATTTTTGCGAGTATCAGCCCAACAGTCAGCAACCCCATACCAATTATCCAGAAAGGAAATAACTTTCCGATTATGAATTGGCTTTTGCGAATAGGTGTTACATTGATTTGTTCCAAAGTGCCTATTTCTTTTTCCCGAACAATATTCATCCCAGAGAGAAATAGGGTTATCATAGATACCAGTAAAACTAAAATGCCAGGTACCATAAAGGTTTTATAATTTAATGTGGTATTGTACCAAAAGGATGGTATACTCTCAATTGTCAAGGGTTGCATAGCTTTTTTAGATGTGTCCATAAAGAACATTTTCACATCTTTGTTAAAGCTTTGTACAATTTGATTCACATAACCACTTTCCACACCTGCTGCTGCACCGTCAATGGCGTTAATGGTGATTGATAAATCGGAGGTTTTTTCCTTTAGTAGATTTTGTTCAAAATGATTTGGTATTTCCAGCACCACATCAACTTCTCCAGCTAGCATCGCAGTGCTTGATTTTAGTTGTGAAGGAAAATCGGTTAAAACATCGAAATAGGTTGAGGCGTTAAACTTTTCAATCAATGCACGGGATTTTGAGGTGTGATCGTAATCTATGTATGCAAACTTTATGTTTTTTACTTCATACGTTGCAGCATTTGAAAGAATAACCAATTGTAAAATAGGCAGAATAAATATAATAGGCAACATCCCTTTATTTCTAAAGATTTGCTTGAACTCCTTTTGAATTATATAGCCGATGGTCTTCATTATTCCAATCGTATTTTATATTTTTTCACACTTAACCCAATAAAAAAAAGAGTCATCCCGATCAAGATTAAAGTCTCCTTCCAGATATAGATCATTCCAACCCCTTTCAGCATGATGCCCTTTATAATGATGATAAACCATTTTGCAGGAATTATGTTACTGATTATTTGTAGTGGCACCGGCATGCTCGATATTGGAAAAATAAATCCAGAAAGTAATATTACAGGAAGCATCAACCCCATTAAGGAAATCATCATTGCTGCCTGTTGTGTTTCTGCGATGGTTGAGATTAAAATACCCAATGCTAATGAAGTGATTATAAACAAAACGCTTTCAGCACCCAATAAAAACAAACTGCCTTGGACTGGCGTCTTAAATATAAAAATACTCAAAAGCACTATTACCGTTGCATTTATGACAGATAGAAAAATATATGGAACTACTTTGCCGATAATTACTTGGAAAGGCTTTAAGGGTGATACCAACAGGATTTCCATCGTGCCTAATTCCTTTTCACGGGTGATGGAGATTGAAGTCATCATTGCCGAAACCAACATTAAAATAATAGTCATTACCCCAGGCACAAACATAAACACACTTTTAAGTTCTGGGTTATAGACCATCCGTGTCTGTGGAATTATCTGATACTCCATAACTATATCTTTATTTTTAGATTGCTGATAGTTTTGAAGTATTGAATTGATATAATTGGTTATCGAATTTGCGGTATTTGGGTTGGTGGCGTCGGTTATTATTTGAATTATGCCTTTCTGATCTTTAATTAGGTTTTTGCTGAAATCCTTTTCAAAATTTAATACTGCTTTTATTTTCCCCTTTTTAAAAGCAGTTTCAATTTCTGCTTCTCGGGCGATAATTTGTTTTATTGTGAAGTATTTTGAGGCTGAAATTTTATTAATGATTTCTTCCGTAGTGGCATCTTTTGAATGATCCAAAATGGCGATATCTACATTATTGATTTCATTGGTGATAGCAAACCCGAAAAGCAATATCTGGGCAATGGGCATACCAAAAAGTATAAACAGTGACCGCCTATCTCTGAAGATATGGTAGAATTCCTTTTTTATAAAACCTACAAATCGTTTCATCTTGTTTGCCTTAGACCTGTTAGGTTTTAAAAACCTGACAGGTCTGGTTATTCAATATTCCTCGCGAGCTTCAAAAACACTTGGCTCATTGAATCTGCCTTAAATTGTTCCTTCAGTTTTTTTGGAGTGTCGAGGGCTTCTATTTTTCCTTCCACCATTATGGAAACGCGGTCACAGTATTCAGCTTCGTCCATATAATGCGTGGTCACGAAAATTGTGGTGCCTTGGTCAGCGGCTTTATAGATCATTTCCCAAAACTGTCTTCGCGTTATGGGGTCAACACCGCCCGTGGGTTCATCTAAGAAAACAATCTTTGGCTCGTGTAAAAGCGATACTGAAAATGATAATTTTTGTTTCCAGCCCAAAGGCAGTGAGCCTACCAACTTATTGCTGATATTTTCCAATCCCAGTTCGGAAACCAATTGTTCTCTTTTTTCTTTGATTTTTGTTCTCGATAAACCATAGATGCCTCCAAAAAAAGTGATGTTTTCTTTCACTGTAAGATCATCATACAATGCGAATTTTTGACTCATATAGCCTATGTTTTTCTTGATAGATTCGGTTTGAGTATACACATCAAATCCTGCAACTTTAGCTGTGCCTGATGAAGGTTTGGAAATTCCTATAAGCATTTTCATAGCAGTTGTTTTTCCCGCGCCATTTGCACCCAAAAACCCAAAGATTTCACCCTTTTTAACTTCAAAAGTGATTGCATTCACAGCTGTGAAACCTCCAAATGTTTTGGTTAATTGATCGGCTTCTATAACATTTTCTGTTTTCATTATTTCGCTAATTCCATAAAAGCATCCTCTATATTAGGTTGTCCGACTTCTACACTGATATCTGTTAGGCCTGCTTTCTCCAAATAGGATATTAAATTGGCTACTTCAAAAGAATCTCTTTTGTCAGTGTAATGCACAAACTCTCCAAACGGAAATACGCTATACTTATGTTCATAGCTCTGAAGTGATTGTATTAATTTATACATATTATTTGCCCCCAAATTGTAAATAGTTTTAGGAAATTTGCTTACAATAGCTTCCGGAGTGTCAATATCCAATATTTCGCCATCCTGAATCAGCGCGATTCTATCGCATAAAGCTGCCTCGTCCATATATGGAGTTGATACCAATATGGTGATCTCTTTTTTCTGTAATCGTTTTAGCATTTCCCAAAATTCTTTTCTCGAAACTGGATCCACTCCCGTTGTGGGTTCGTCCAGAAAAAGTACTTTCGGTTTGTGGATTAATGCACAGCAGAGGGCAAGCTTTTGTTTCATTCCTCCCGAGAGTTTTCCAGCGCGGCGATCTTTGAAGGGTTCAATTTGCACGTAAATATCTTCAATCAAATCGTAGTTTTCTTCAATCGTCGTTCTGAAAATAGTGGCGAAAAACGTTAGATTTTCCTCAACCGTTAAATCTTGGTAAAGCGAAAACCGTCCAGGCATATAGCCCACGGACTTGCGGATGGCTTTATAATCTTTTACAACATCAAATCCTGCGACTGTGGCAGTACCTTCATCTGGGATTAAAAGCGTTGTCAAAATTCTGAAAATGGTAGTTTTACCTGCGCCATCGGGTCCGATTAGGCCAAAGAGTTCGCCTGGATTCACATCAAACGAAATGTTTTGAACTGCTTTTACTTTTTTATAGGATTTACAGATATTGCTGAGGGAAATGCTCATTTAAGTCTCTATTTTAATGGTTATATCCATAGTTATTTTCGATTTTATTGAATTTGAAATCAAACAAGCAGCTTCCGATTTTTCAATAATTCGTTCGGCACGTTCGCGGTCTTTTTCGTCTTTGATTGTTACGGTAGGTTCCAGAATTACTTCTATCATTAAATATTTGCCTTCCACTTTTTCCATAATCCCTTTTGATTTGCAACTGAAACCAGAAAAATTTAGCTTTGAGTTTTCTGCAATCGCCAAAAAAGTAGTCATCAAGCAACTACTTACAGCTGCTGTAAAAAGATGTTCGGGCGTCCAAATATTAGGCATTCCCTTTGGGAATTCCGGCGGCGTGGCAACTTCAATACAGTTAGCGGAATGAGCATCGCCTTCAGCCAATTCTGGCGAGCACATCATTCCTTTGCGGTCTGAGCGCCAGTTAATATCTACGTTATAATGATGTTTTTCCATAGTTTTTTAAATTTTATTTATTGAAAATAATTGTAATATCCTTCCAAGTTTTCTTTGATACTCGCTGTAACTTCAGAGCCTTCATATACTGTTTCAATTTTTCCGAGTGCTTCAATTTTTTCAATTAGCGGATGCAGAAAAACGTGTAGATTGTCGTGTGATGGTCCTTCCATAGTACACTTTTTAACCACGAAATTTTTATCTTCATTCAGTCTTGAAGCCAAATTGTGGTAATCTTCCACAGTTTTTGGTTCGCTGTCATTAACTAAATTGAGCATTTTGTCAACCCCTTCAGTTGTTTCCATGTTGGCTTGCCATTTGTTGCCGTTGTCGAGTTTTATGTCGTTTACCCAAGCATTATTTAAGGAATGTATTTCGACGGCCATTTCTTCCATTTCGTGTTCGTGAACACCTTCAGTGGTTTCAACGATGTCGGTGCTTCCCTGTTTGTGTTTGGTTTCGTTACAGCTTATTAATAATGCTGAAATGATTGCTGTTGTTAAGATTGTTTTTTTCATAATTGTTTTATTATTGATTCTTGTATTTTGTTAATTTGAAATCCACATTTCTGCGGGCATCCCAATTTTTAGACTGCCGTCGTTTTTCACAGTTACTTTCACTGCATATACTAGGTTTACGCGTTCCTCTTTAGTTTGAATTATTTTCGGTGTAAATTCCGCAGAAGCTGAAATCCAACTTATAGTTCCACTGTAGTTTTTCATTTCTTCTCCAGAATCTATTTTCACAGTTACTTCCTGTCCGATTTTAATATTCGGAAGTTGTGTTTCACTTACATAAACGCGAAGGATCATTTCCTCCAAATCGGCAACTTTGTATAGCGGTTTCCCAAAAGAAACGATCTCTCCAGGTTCGGCAAACTGAGTTAAAACAGTTCCTTTTATTGGGTTGGTTATTTTGCTTTTGGAAATTTGATCTGCTATCTGAGCCACTTTAGCATCAATGGATTTTACCTCATTCACGATTGGTGCATTTTGGGTTTCCACATTTTGTATTTGCTTTTTCAAAACTTCCACTTTGCTGTTTGCTTGGTCTACTTGGCGTTGGGTCGCGGCGTTTTCGGCAAACATATTTTGGATACGTTGTTGTTCGGTCTTTGCGTTTTTAAGCTGTTGGTTTAATACACTCACTTGCGACCAAACGCCTCCCGATTTTGAAGCTACAGTAACTTTTGAAGCAAGCAATTGCTGTTTGTTTAAATAAAGTTGAAGTGTATCAACAAGTCCAACAACTTCTCCTTTTTCCAAAACTTGGCCTTCCTCTAAATTCAAAAATTCCAGTTTTCCGTTTGCTTCGGAAGAGATTGTGATTTCAGTAGCTTCAAAATTTCCATAGCCATCTGCTTTTTCGCCGTTGGAACAGGAAAATAGACTTCCGAGCAAGCCTGCCAAAAACAATATCTTTAGATTTTTCATTGTAAATATTTAATTAAAACCCCCATTGATTATTCTGTAATTTGCCTTTGCTAGTGCCAGTTGAACGTCGTGCAACTGTTGGTCAATTCTTGCCTCGTAAAGATTATTCAGTTCTGTAATATATTCCGAAGAAGTGATGGCGCCATTTTGTAATTGTGAAGTCGTGGACCGTAAAACTTTTTCGCGCAGTCCAATGATTTCTATATCTTTTAGTAACATTTCTTCATATTTATTAATGTCATTTTTGGCTTCTTTTTGTTGCATTTCGTTGTTTAACAAAAAAGTTTCTTTTTCGGTGGAAACGATATCTTTTGAAATATCCACGGATTGCTTTTTCTCTTTTGTTTTTCCCCAATCGAAAATATTCCAGTTCAGTTTCAAACCAAACATGTAGAAATCCTGAAACGAATTGTCCAGCATATTCAATCCAGGATTACCGTAACCTACCTGCGCAAAGCCCATTATTTTTGGATAATTGCCTTTTGAAATCACTTCTTTTGAAGTTTCAAGTTGAGTTTGTTGCAATTCAAAAAACTTCAGTTCAGGACGTTGCGAAACGGTTTCAGAGGAAACCAAAATTTCGGGGTTAAGCAAGGTTGTTTTGCTATCTATATTGAGTGAAAGCAATAACGATAGATTGTCAAGTGCTTTTTTTCGGTCAAAATTAGTTTGTGAAAGCTGTTGTTCCAGTTTTAGTATTTCTGCTTTAAGCACCTGTTCGGAAGCGGGGAGGACTGCTCCATATTTTACTCCGGATTTTACTTCTTTTAAGCGTGCACCGAGCTCTTCCAGTTTTGAAAGGAGCAATTTTTGCTGTTCCTGAAAAAGCAAAATGCTAAAGTAGTTTTGGTTGATGCGGCTTTTTAAAGTGTAAAGAGATACCTCGATTTGTTGTTGCTGTGTTTCAAGTTCGGCGGTTTTCATTTTTTTGTTTGCCGCAATGTTTCCGCCATTATAAATTAATTGGTTTGCGTCCAGCGTAGCGCGATATTGGTCTTTGTTGGGTAGTTCAATGTTTGAATTTGGAATTTGTAAAGGAAATTCAATAACGTCTGATTGATAGGTAGCTTGGGCATTCAAATCCAATTTAGGAAGCCTTTCTTTTTCCAAAATCTTAATTTCAGAGTTTATTTTTTCTTCAAATAATCCAGTTTGCCGTGCCAAGGGATAGTTTTTTTCAGCCCTGGCGTAACATTCTTCCAAAGTCAAGACTTGCTGTGCAGAGACGAATAGTGGGGCAAGGCCAAAGAGTATGAACAATAGTCTTTTCATTTTTTACTTTTTTATGGAATTGATTATAAACTCTGAAAGAGCATTTTTACGTTTCTCCATTAATTGCTTAAAACCCTTGTCGTCAATTTTTAATAGTCCTTTTATTAAAGGGGTAGCTACGAAGGGGAAAATATTTAGCGAAATTATATTTATAAAAAGTTGTTCGCCGTCAATAGGTTTTAGGATGCCCTGTTCAACTTCCGACTTCACTTGGTTATTAAATTTTTCAAGTGTTGGAAAAGCAGTATTCTGTTGTATTTTTTCAAAAAACTTTGGGTTACGGTTCAATTCCTGAATGATGAAATTGGGCAGATAGGGGTGTTTCGATATAAAAGAAATATAATTATGTGTGAAGTTTTTTACCTTTTCCTCGATTGAAGAATCATCATTTAAAATTTTGTTAAGTTGAGGTGCCAAAAGCGAAAAAGCATTGCTAAATACCGCCTCAAAAAGTAATTGCTTGCTGCGATAGTAATAATGTAACATCGCCTTGTTTATGCCTGCTTCATCAGCTATTTCCTGCATTCGCGCACCATCCATTCCTTTCTTTTGGAATACGTTTTTGGCTGCGCTCAATATTTGCCCTTCAGTATCTTGGTTTTTATTTTTCTTTGCCATCTTTCAACTTTATGGTTTAACCATTTGGTTAACAAAGATAAATAATTTTTATGTGCATAAAAATTATTTAGGACAATACTGAAAATTATCTGTAAATGATTGATAATTATCATTTTTGAAAACAGTAACTTACTTTAAGTTTATACCATCTTTTGTGATTACTTCAAAATTTTAAAAAGTAGAAATGTATATTTACATATGCATTCGAAAAAGAAAATTAATAAGGCTGAATAATTAATTATTAAAAGGAATACTATGCAAAGGTTATTTGCCATGGCGGTTTTTGTAATGTTTCTATCCAGTTGCTCCACCAGTCGATTGGTAGATGAATACGTAAATGCCGAAACCCCAAATTTTCAAACAAATAAAATTTTGGTAGTTGGTTTGACCCCAGACGGGGGGGTGCAACGCCAGTTTGAATATAGCCTTGTGCAAGCTTTGGAAGCTGAAAATGTAAATGCCATAAAAAGTGTTGATTACTTTAAAAGCACTATAGATGAAAATAAACAATCTGAAGAGAACCTGAGAAACATTGAAAACGAATTATTGGATGCTGGTTTTGATGCGGTTCTTTTTTCAAAAGTCACGGGGCAGGAAAGCAAGGTTACTATAGTACAATCTTACCGTAATCTTACAAAATCTTTTGAGTCTTTCAGTGATTACTATTACAAAAACAAACCAGTTTATGGCACTGAGCTGACTGAGGATTATTCAGTTTACAACACAGAAACTTCGCTTTATTGTCTCTGCCCAGGGAATGAGCATGATTTAATATGGCGTGGAAAGATAGACATTGTTGACCCACCGGCAGCATCATCTACCATTCACGATTATATTAAAACGCTGGTACGTGCACTTAAAAAAAATAACCTTTTGATAGTAAAATAGGTTTTGGTAATTAATTAGTGAAATACCAAAATCGGGATTTTTGAATTGTAACTAATTTTTGAAGTATCTGATCCAAAAATGAAACGATCCAAAAATGTTTTACGCTCCACAATCATTGCGTGAAGTTGTATAGGGATGAGCTGCTCAAAGGCATTGATCGCTATTGGTGTAGGGATATTTTTTATGAAGAAACGCTCAAAATCAATTGCATTAAAAACTTCTTCAGCGTTATTTCTTTGGAAAGCCAATTGAATATTTTCTTCTTTTATTTCAAGAATCTTCAGGGATGCGTTGTGTTTTTTCACTATTTCTGAAAGAACTTTAAACGTTTTATTCGATACCTCATATTGATAAATGAGTGATAGCAAAACAGATTCAATTTTTTCAAAAATGTATCTTTGAGGAATAACCATAACGGGACAATCAACATTTCGTATAATTTTTAACGTATTGCTCCCAAAAACAACTTCAGCAGCACCTGTTGCGCCATTTGTACCCATAACTATTAATTCAATATTATTCTTTGTAACTGCTTGGTTTACAGAATCAACAATATTGTCAAAATCAATTTTTGGAACGAAGGTAAAATTTTCCTTTTCAGAAATTGACTCACAAAATCGAATCATTTTTTCAAGTTCCTTTTTATTGTCGTTCAAAATACCGTCATAAATAGAAGTGCCAGGAGCACCATAAAGTACATCTGCAGTAATATAACCAGACGGTTTTTGGGAATTTAGAATATGGAATGTACACGTTTCACCTTCAAAAAACTTCATAGCGAACTTGATTGCGCTCTTTGAGTTTTCTGAAAAATCTGTTGGTAAAAGTATGTTTTTCATAATATTAGATTTTCACAAAAGTACTTTTTAAGTATTTTTTTTAAAATGATTTTCGTCATAAATCCGTTCACTAAAATCATTGATATTTACTATCGGAATTTTTTTAACTGCGATTTAAAATACAATTAAAAGATAAAAATGTCCTATATATGACAAAAATCATATTCTATCTATCATTCTAGGGCTAATTTTGTCTTATAAATTAATTCAAACAACTATGAATAAGATAATTAAATCAATAGCCGCAATTGCAATTTTAACCCTAATAAGCTGCGGCGGAAAAGAAGAGAAAAAGAAAGACACCATTCAAATTGGGCAAAAATCAACTACTACCGAAACTCCAAAGGAGGAGTCAGCAGCTGTTACTACGAAAGCTTCGGAAACAATCGATTTAACCAATAAAGGTATTGGCCCAATTAAAAGTTTAGAATTGCCAGCTATTGTTGACCAAGCAATGGCAGCGAAAGGAATGGAGATCTATAAAGCAAAATGTATGGCCTGCCATAAACCCGCCAAAAAGTTTATTGGTCCCGCTCCAACTGGAGTTTTGGAAAGACGGACCCCTGAATGGATTATGAATATGATTCTAAATCCTGAGGAAATGGTACAAAAAGATCCTCTTGCAAAAGCACTATTGATAGAGTTCAATGGATCCCCGATGGCGAACCAAAATTTAACAGAGGAAGAAGCTAGACAAGTATTGGAATATTTTAGAACACTTTAATAGAACCTTAAATAATCAAGTCTCCTTGCAGGATTTCTTGTCCTGCAAGGGTTAAAACCAAAACCAATGAAAACAATAACCAAACTGCTATTTGTTTCAGCTACATTACTCGTGTTTTCAGCCTGTAAAAATGAAACAAAAACCGACGTGGACGGATCTGCCATTGAAAGTTCCGCAACAACCAGTGCCTCAACAGAGAAACAAGGTCAGGCCTTTATTAAAGATGACGTATCAAAACCTAATGTGCTTCAAATTGCAATTGGTTCTCCGGACCACACTACACTTGTTGCTGCAGTTCAAGCCGCAGGATTGGAAAATTCTCTGGTAAATGCAGGCCCATTGATGGTTTTTGCCCCAACCAATGCAGCGTTTGATGCTTTGCCTGCAGGAACTGTGGAAGATTTATTAAAACCTGAAAATAAAGAGCAACTGGCTTACATCTTGAAAAATCATGTTACACCGGGTAACTATTCAAAGGATTTTCTGAAAAAATTCAAAAAACTAGGTCAGGCAGGTGGTGAAAGCGTCCTCATTGAAGTGAAAGGCGAAGATGTTTATGTTGGAGGAGCCAAAATCCTTGCAAGTATTCCAGCCGGTAATGGAATTGTACACGTGGTGGATAAAGTGATACTACCAGCAAACTAATCAATTAATTTTATAAATAATAGAACAATGAAAAAAACAATTAATATTTTAGTTTCCCTGATTATGGTTACCGGTTTGGTGAGCTGTAACAATGGCGAAAACAAAAGAGAAAACAAGGGGCAGGGCGCCCTAGCCACCAATGCTGCTGAAAAAGTGTACGTTGCTCCAGGAGAGCACGATGAGTTTTATGCGTTTCTTTCCGGAGGTTTCAGTGGACAGCTCTCTGTTTACGGCTTGCCATCAGGACGTTTGTTTAAAGTAATTCCAGTTTTCTCTCAAGATGCTGAAAAAGCGTGGGGTTATAACGAAGAAACCAAACCTATGTTGGAAACTTCCTATGGCTTTGTGCCTTGGGGAGATGCGCATCATCCAGATATTTCACAAACAAATGGCGAACTTGATGGACGTTGGGTTTTCATAAATGAAAATAATACACCTCGTATTGCAAGGATAGATCTTACCACTTTTGAAACTGCTGAAATTATTGAAGTCCCAAATAGTGCGGGTAATCACAGTTCCTCTTTCGTAACTGAAAATACAGAATATGTGGTTGCAGGAACTCGTTTCTCTGTGCCAATTCCCCAACGCGATATGCCTATTAATGAATATAAAGGAAACTTTAAAGGTTCGCTTTCCTTCATTAGTGTAGACCCTGAATCTGGCCGCATGGCTATCAAATTTCAATTGATGATGCCTGGCTTTGACTATGATCTTTCTCACCCGGGCCGTGATAAATCCCACGGTTGGTTCTTCTTTACTACTTATAACACTGAAGAAGCAAATTCATTATTGGAAGTAAATGCATCGCAAAATGATAAAGATTTCATTGCAGCAGTTAACTGGAAGAAAATCGAAGAATATGTGAACAATGGCGGTGGAACAAAAGTTCCTACCAAATATGCACACAACGTTTACAGCGATGAGACCCATACAGCCACCTCCACAATGATTAATGAAGTGCTTACCGTAAATCCATTGGATGTTCCGGGAGCTGTTTATTTCCTTCCAACCCCAAAATCTCCTCACGGTTGCGACGTGGATCCAACGGGTGAATACATTGTGGGTAACGGAAAACTTTCTGCCGATTTAACTGTGCACTCATTTACAAAAATGCTTGCCGCAATCGAAAACAAAAGATTTGATGGCGAAGCGTACGGTATTCCAATCTTGAAATTTGAAGATGTACTTGCCGGAACAGTAAAGCAAGCAGGCTTAGGCCCATTACACACTGAGTTTGATGATAAAGGCAATGGTTACACAACATTCTTTATTTCTTCTGAAGTTGTAAAATGGAAAGTCGGAACATGGGAAGTTTTAGATCGTCAACCTGTTTTTTACTCAGTGGGCCATGACATGATTCCTGGTGGAAATTCACGCAAGCCTTTCGGTAAATATCTTGTCGCATTAAACAAGATTACTAAAGACCGTTATTTGCCAACAGGGCCGGAAGTAACCCAATCTGCACAGTTATTTGACATTACTGGTGAGAAAATGGAACTGCTGTTGGATTTCCCAACTATTGGTGAACCACACTACGCAGCCGGTATTCCTGCAGATATTGTTGCCAAAAATTCAAGACAGATATTCAAACTTGCCGAAAACAAGCACCCTTATGCCACAATTGACGGTGCAGACGCTAGGGTAGAGCGCAAGGGCAACGAAGTTCATATTTATATGACAATGATTCGCAGCCACTTTACTCCAGACAATATTGAAGGTATAAAAGTGGGCGACAAAGTATATTTCCACGTAACAAACCACGAGCAGGATTACGATGTACCGCACGGTATCAGTATGATTGGCGCCAACACTTCCGAGTTGTTGATTATGCCCGGGCAAACCGAAACATTTGTTTGGTACCCAAAACAACCAGGTGTATGGCCATTCTACTGTACAGACTTTTGCTCTGCATTGCACCAAGAAATGCAAGGTTATGTTCGTGTAAGTCCTGCAGGCTCCAGCACGGAACTTAAATGGTCATTGGGCGAAGATTAAAAAGATGTTTTTAGTTGTGAAAATATTTGATTAGTGATAAACAATATTTTCTTTAGAAAGACGGGGGTTCGTTGATTTCCCCCGTCTTTTAAAAACCTCCGAAAATTTGTGGTTTTCATAAAAAAACAAGAATCAAAATACCCGCACAAACTCTTAAACCAAAATCCAACCAAACTGAAGTTTAAGATTTAAAAATTACACAAAATGAAAAAGGCAGGAATAATAATGATAATTGGCTCCTTGCTGTTGTTGGGACTTTTTAAATTCCCTTTGTGGAACATTATGCTTGGCGCACCCCAATACCCAGACCCTTTGGGAATGGATATTTATATTGAAGGAATTCAGGGTGTGGATGAATTTGACATTCAAAATATTGACGGGCTTAACCATTACATAGGAATGAAAACCATTCCGAAAGCTGAAGATATGTGGGAATTCCAAGTGTTTCCACTGGTAATTGGCGGGATGGCTGCTATTGGTGTTATAATTGGATTGCTTGGTTTCTTCGGAAAAGTGAGTTATAAATGGTTTCTAGGTTGGTTTTTGCTAATGTCTGTTTTGGGAATTATGGGAATGTATGATTTTAACGCCTGGCTTATTGATTATGGAACTAATTTGGACCCCAAGGCAATTATGAAACTGCTTAATCCAGATGGTTCTCCAATGACCTACAAACCACCGCTCATGGGCTATCAAAAAATGCTTAATTTCGATGTTGATTCGTGGCCAGCAACTGGCGCTTATATGATGTTTGTGGGCATGATGCTCACCGTAGTCGCTTTCTTCGTAGGAAAGGGAGAGTATAAAAAAATTGAGAAATAATCATCCTTAAAAACCGTAATGCCATAATGAAACCTTTTATCTTTTTGAGTATTATTACTGCGTTGCTTGTTTCTTGCAACGTGAGCCCACAGCATATAGAATACGGTACCGATGCCTGCTATTACTGCAATATGACCATTGTGGATCGCCAACACGCGTCACAAGTTGTTACCTCAAAAGGAAAAGCATTTAAATATGACGCAATAGAATGTATGGTCCATTCCATACAGGACGATATGAAAGATATTGAAATCGCGCTGTATTTGACTGCAGATTTCAATCAGCCGGGCCAATTAATGGATGCCACAATGGCTACCTATCTGGTTAGCGACCAAATTTCAAGCCCCATGGGCGCCAATCTTTCCGCTTTTGAAAATGAAAAGGCAGCGGAAAAAGTAAAGGAAAAATTCACAGGAAAACTTTTTTCTTGGGAAGAAATCCAGAACCACTTAAAGCAGTAATGCAATGTTAAAGATAAACAATAGCATCAATGCCCAAGGTTTCAAAAAGCTTCTGGTGTTAAAATTAAACAGCGGACCTGCTGAGACCCTTCTTATTACCCTTGAAAAAGATGCGATTCTTCCCGAACATAGTTCCCCACGAGATGCACATTTGATTGTTTTGGAAGGTGAAATACAATTCCATATAAATTCTGAAGAGTTTCGCTTAAAAAAACATCAAGATTTTAAATTTCCAAAGGATGCCCCGCATTGGGTGAAAGCTGGGGAAAATTCAAAGTTCTTGGTTATCCGCTAAATTCTGTATTTTCACTCTTTTTTATAAAACATAGTTATCGCTGATGGTTTTGTATTTACTAATTTTGCTTCAAAATTGAAAAAAACATTTCACATATATTTCTTAGTTGCCTTGTTTTTTGGCACCTTCACAGGTTTTGCCAAAACCATTACTGTGTGCAGTTCCTGTTCCATAAAAACCATTCAGGAAGGAATTGCCCAAGCTTCGGAAGGAGATACGGTATTGGTGAAGAAAGGTATTTATAAAGAAATAAACATTACCATAGACAAAAGCCTAGTTCTGTTAGGTGAAAATCTTCCAACAATCGATGGAGAAGACAAAGGCGAAATAATAAAAATTGTAGCAGACAATGTTACCGTGGACGGTTTCAAAATAATAAACGTCGGTACCAGTTATACTGAAGATTATGCTGCCGTTCGTGTAATTAAGAAAGATGGTTTTTTAATCCAGAATTTACAATTGGAAAAACTTTTCTTCGGAATTTACCTCGAAAAATCAAATAACGGAAAAGTACTGAACAACAAAATAAAAGGTGATGCCGTAAACGAATATAATTCCGGAAATGGCATCCAGCTTTGGTATTGCAAAAATATTGAGGTACAAGGAAACACAGTAGAAAACGTCCGTGACGGAATTTACTTGGAATTTTCAGACAATATATTAATAAGCCATAACTACAGTAAAAATAATCTGCGTTACGGCTTGCATTTTATGTTTAGCGACCACGATGTTTATGAGTATAATATCTTTGAAAATAATGGGGCAGGAGTGGCTGTGATGTTTTCGAAATTTGTGGATATGAATCATAATATTTTTAAGGAAAATTGGGGCACGGCAGCATTCGGACTATTGCTAAAAGAAATAAACGATTCCAAAATCACTAATAACGTTTTTCAGGAAAACACTGTAGGCATCAACGTTGAAGGCAGTAACCGCATTGAGTATTCACACAATGATTTTATTAGTAACGGCTGGGCCATAAAGGTTCGTGGCGCCTGTTATACTAACTCTTATGTGCAGAACAATTTTATGTACAACTCTTTCGATATTTCATATAACAGCGGTATGAACGACAATGTTTTCAACAGAAATTATTGGAGCAATTATGCGGGTTACGACCTGGATAAAAACGGGGTTGGCGATGTGCCATATAGACCCGTAAAACTGTTTTCGTATATCGTAAACCGAACGCCGGAGGCCATTATTATGTTGCGTAGCCTGTTTATAGATATAATTGATTTTTCAGAAAAAGTTTCCCCAGTTTTCACACCAGACAACTTGGTGGATGAACATCCCAAAATGAGAAAAATAAACCATGATAGAAGTTAAGGAACTATACAAAAAGTTTGGAAAAAACGAAGTGCTCAAAGGCATAGACCTTTCCATTGAGAGGGGTGGTATTTTTTCAGTATTGGGCCCAAACGGCTCTGGAAAGACCACGCTTATAAAATGTATTTTAGGAATGGTTTTGCAGGACTCTGGGAACATTTCTATCGATGGCAAACCGCTGAAAAACAATTTCAAATACCGAAATGAAATAGATTATTTGCCGCAGATAGCAAATTTCCCCGGAAACTTGAAAGTAAGTGAACTTATTGCGATGATAAAAGATTTACGCGATTCGAAAGCTACTAAGGATGAAGAATTGATTGAGCTTTTTAAATTACAACCTTTTCTCAATAAAAAATTAGCAAACCTTTCCGGTGGAACAAAACAAAAAGTGAACTTGGTGCTTGCCTTTATGTTTGACAGTCCGTTGTTAATTTTGGATGAACCTACCAACGGTCTGGATCCAATTTCACATTTGCGTTTAAAAAACCTTATCAATTCTGAAAAGGAAAAAGGGAAAACCATCCTTATCACCTCACATATTTTGAGTTTTGTTGAAGAAATTTCTGATGAAATTGTATTTCTTTTAGAAGGGAAGATTTATTTCAAGGGAAGCATTTCAGAACTGAAAAAGAAGACGGACCAACCCGATTTTGAACACGCCATAGCCTCTATTTTATCCGCTAGTTATGCTTAAAATATTAAAATACAGTTTTTACGATTTAATGCGAAGCCGTTGGAGCTACGTGTATTTTCTATTCTATTTGCTGCTTGGTGTTGTACTTTTATTTTTAAACAACGACCTATCCAAAGCGGTAATCACGTTGATGAATGTCATCATTATTTTGGTGCCGCTCATCGGGACTATTTTTGGGGTGATGTACTATTATAATTCCCGTGAGTTTACGGAACTTCTTTTGGCGCAGCCCGTAAAAAGGAGTTCCATCTTTTTGGGGCAATATTTCGGCGTTGCCACCTCGCTTTCAATGAGTTTGGTTATTGGTCTTGGAATGCCGTTTATTTTCTACGGAATTTTCAATAGTAGCGCGATTTGGGATTTTTCCCTTTTACTAATAACAGGAGCATTTTTAACTTTTATATTTACTGCCCTGGCTTTCGTAATTGCACTTTCCAACGAAAATAGAATAAAAGGATTTGGCTATGCCATTTTACTATGGCTGTTTATGGCAGTGATTTATGACGGTATCTTTTTGATGTCATTGCTTTATTTCGAAGAGTATCCTTTGGATAAATTTTCGCTACTGGCTACGATGCTGAACCCCATTGATTTGTCGCGTGTAATGATTCTTTTAAAACTTGATATTTCAGCACTTTTGGGTTATACTGGGGCTGTTTTTCAAAAATTCTTTGGAACCAGTTTTGGATTGTTGCTTTCTTCGGCAATGTTGATTGTTTGGGTTCTCGTACCTACTTTCTTTATTTGGCGCATTGCTAAGCAGAAGGATTTTTAAGGGAATGTCCGTTGCCAACTTTTGATAAAGTTATTTATTGGATTTAAGTCTTTTATGACCTGCGTCATATTAAAAAAAAAAAAGATTTTCCACCTTTACTGTTTTTCAATCCAAATCTTCATTAAAATGCAGACTACCAGCCCGCACACCTTCCAAATTCCCGTGATGGGAATTGCCTACACGATCGATACTCCTATAAAAGTAGCTTGTTACGGTATCAATTCGGCAATTTCAATAATTGAAGACAATTTACTGGAAGTTATGCGGAAATACTACTACCAAAAAAACAACGAAACCTATATTCCTATAACAGTAAAAGAAGAGGATTATAGAACACGCCGTATAACCGATTATCTCAACTTGATGCAACGCATAGTTCATTTCAAAATGGAAAGGCTTAAAGCTGCTACTTTTGAAACTGGATCAGATCTTGTAAAATATTTTGAAATGCTTCCTGATGCAAGCGTGCTAAAGGAAAAGTATCATGAATGGCTTTTTACATCAAACCCGGAAAAAAAAAGGGTGTTGGAAAAGTTTCTACCCAAGCTTGTAGTTCCGGGTGCTATTGAGGTAAACATAATGACCAAAGTAGACAAGAACAATTTAGACAAAAACAAGGAGGTAATAGAAAATGGTTCAGATGCGCTGACTGCTCTAAAAGGATATGCCCAGAGTGAGTTAATAAATTCATCCGTTATTTTTTCTGCAGGAATGAATCCCCGTCTTTACAATTATATGGAAACTTTTTCGGCCTTTGATGCATACCAATGGGGCTGTTTTCACAAAAAAGTAATCATAAAAGTAAGTGATTACCGTTCGGCCTTAATACAAGGAAAATATTTGGCAAAAAAGGGAATTTGGGTCAGTGAGTTTCGCATTGAATCTGGCCTGAATTGCGGAGGCCACGTTTTTGCTACTCAAGGATTGCTTATGGGACCGATTCTTCAAGAATTTAAAGCAAAAAAACAAGAACTACAGGATAGTCTTTTTGAATTGTACAATCCTGCAATTGTGACTAGAGGAAAAATTGGTTTTTCGAAACCCCACCCAATAAAAATAACATTTCAGGGTGGAATTGGAACTAGTGAAGAAGACAGTTTTTTGCGTGAGTATTATCAAGTGGACGGCACTGGTTGGGGTACCCCATTTTTGCTATGCCCAGAAGCGACAACCGTTGATGAAAACACGCTGGAATTATTGGCTCAATCCAAAGAAAATGATGTGGTTCTTAGTAAAGCATCACCGCTGGGAGTGCAGTTCAACTATTTAAAGGAGACCACTGCTGAAAAGGAACGTCTAGAACGAATAGTGAAAGAAAAACCTGGCAGCCCGTGTACCGAAAAATTATTGGTTTCAAACACAGAGTTTACCAAAGCGCCAATATGTACCGCTTCCAGTAAATACCAAAAATTGAAACTGCAACAGTTGGAAACTGCGAATCTTTCAAAAGAGGATTTTAAACGCCAATGCGATGATGTTTTAAGCAAGGAATGCCTCTGCATTGGCCTGAGCAATGCAGCTGCCATTAGCTATGAAGTTCCATTTCTTAAAAAACTAAAGGCCGTTACTATTTGCCCAGGGCCGAACATTGTCAATTTTTCAAAAATTGCCAGTTTGCGCGAAATGACAGATCATATCTACGGACGTAAAAATATTATGCAACAAGCTAAAAGGCCCACTATGTTTGTTACCGAATTGCGTCTATATATAAATTTTTTAAAAAAGGAAATTGAACAGACAAATCAGCCATCTCCTCGTGACTTTAAGAACTGGGAGCGTTTTTGTAATAACCTCATAGCGGGTATTGAACATTATCACGGTTTGGCATCAAATAACACTTTGGGCAATAGTATTCAATTTGAAGAGGATTTGGAGGAAGCTAAAGTAGAAATCATGAAAATATTGGAATTCCAATTACAAATAGGCTAGTGGGAATATTGCACAACGCGTTTGTACATGGTTTGCATTTTGATAAAGACTACCCAATCTTTATGCGTGCATCCACAGCTGTAATCGCCCGTTGCGTTCCTATAAGAGGGTTGATGTCCATTTCGATAATTTCCGGTGCCGCTGCTACCAAGACAGAAAGTCGCTGGATGATATCCACGAATATTGCTTCGTTTGCGCCCTCTTGCCCTCTGGCGCCCTGTATAAGTTTATAGCCTCGAAGCGATTTTACCATTTTCTCTGCTTCTTCTTTTGAAATGGGGCTTAATCCTGCAGACACATCGTTCAGAACTTCAATAAAGACTCCTCCCAAACCACAAAGAATGGTGTGGTTGAAATTAGGTTCTTTCAGTACCCCCACAAAAAGTTCTAGTCCTGCCAATTGTGGCTGAACCATTACTGCAGTTGCAGAATCGATCTTCATTAAAAAATCGAAGGTTTTCGAAACTTCTTCTTTGGAAGTAATGTTTAGTATCACTCCCTTTGCGTCCGATTTGTGTAATGGCCCTACAACTTTCATAACTACAGGGAAATCCATAGCGCCCATTGCTATAATGATTGCCTCTTTTGAATTTTCAACAATTTCCATAACACGTGAAATTCCTGCCGCGTCTAGCAACTTTTCAGTTTGATTAGCATTGAGATAGCCTTCGGAAGCATTATCTATAACGGAACGTATTTTTTGAACATCAATATTTGGTAATGTAATCTTTTCAGAAGTAGGTTCGGGTGTATTGAAAACTTGCGAAAGCGCTTTTCCCAAAACAACTTCATCGGGAAAATTAATATGTCCTTTTTTCAAAAATGATTGAATTTCACGTTGTGCGTTCACCACTGAAGGTAGCACGGGGAAAATAGGTTTTTTACAAATTTCTAATTTTACACTCAAAACGTTGTAAACATTTTCGACGTCGAAAAGTCCGGGGCTTCCAAAAACCACGGCCATCGCATCAATATTTTCAAATTTATGTTCGCAGTAATCGATAATGATACCCAGTTGTTCTGCAGTTCCCGTCGCCAAAAAATCTATGGGATTGCTAACTGATGAACCGGGATAGAGAAATGATTTCAGTTTTTCGGCATCTGGACCTGATATTTCGGGAACCTTTAAACCTCCTTTTGAAAGCTCGTCAGCCAACATAACTGCTGAACCGCCAGCGTGGGTAATAATAGCAATATTTTTTCCCTCTAATTTTTTATAATTAAAAATGGAAGCCACGCTCAACAGTTCCTCGCGGCTACTGCAATAAACAATTCCTGCTTTGTTGAACAGCGCGCGCACCGTCATATCACTACTTGCGATAGCACCAGTGTGCGAAGTTGCAGCACGACTACCTTCTAAGGTACTTCCAGCTTTGATGGCTGCTATTTTTGCCCCTTTTTTTATGAGAGACGAAGCATGTTTCAACAACTTCATGGGATTAGAAACTGTTTCAAGGTAAAGTAATTTAACTATTGGATCAGTTTTTGGATTGAAATGGGTGTCCATATATTCCAAAATATCCTCCACGCTGGTTTGCACTGCATTTCCAACAGAAAATACATTTGCAAAGGAAACTCCGAGCGCCATTCCTGCTTCCATAATAAAAACGGCTGTAGCGCCTGAACCCGAAATAAGATCGCAGCCCTTTGGATTAAATTGTGGAACTGGAGCTGTAAAAACTCCTTTGTAATTTTCCGTTATAACGCCGATACAGTTGGGGCCGATTAGACAACCATTCACGCTATCTACAGTTGTTTTAATTTGTTTACCCCATTCCTTTCCATTTTCGCCTGCTTCTCCAAAACCTGCGGAAATAATAATGAAAGCTTTGGTACTTTTTTCTTCAATCAAAATTTTTACGACATCGGGACAAAATTTGGCAGGGATTGCAAGAATGGCCAACTCGGTTTGTGGAATTTCTTTTACCTCAGAATAACACTTTATACCCTGTACCTTTTCTTCTTTTGGGTTAACAACGGACAAATCTCCACTATAACCGCCAGAAATAATGTTTTTTAGCATATTTCCACCAGGCTTTTTGGTGTCGTTAGAAGCACCGATTATTACGATACTATTTGGTTGAAGCAGTTGCTTGTTGATCATAATTGTTTGGTGAATAAAGGATAAAAGTAACGTTTGTGAAAAAAATCGGAAATGACAAAAATCATACTTGTAATACAAGTAGAAAGTGTGCTTGATCGAACTTATATTTTAAATGGCTGAATTGTCCTTAAATTGATATTTGTCATATTTTGTAGTGTTTTGTTGGAGTATTTTTAACACTAATTTTAGTGTCTCGAAATGTCCACAAATTCAAAGCTTTATCTTTTTGTAATTGCGTTTTTGATTGCCATTTTCGCTTTTTACAATTATTTGGTTTACTCCTCGAACGGCTATGTGGCTGTTGAAAAACTATCCCCAATGGCAGTAAAAGGACAGCAATTATTTCAGAATAACCGTTGTTGGTCATGCCATCAATTGTATGGTTTGGGAGGATACTTGGGACCTGACCTCACAAATGTTTATTCTGATGAGGATAAAGGCCCTCTTTATTTTAAAGCATTTTTGAACAGCGGCGTAAAAAGTATGCCCAAATTTAATTTTTCCGAAGAAGAAAAAGATGTTTTGGTGGAATATATGAAACAAGTTGATGAAACAGGAATCTATCCCAACTATGACGCTGAAATTGAAGCCACAGGCTGGGTAAAGCTAAAATACCAAAATGAAGAATAAAGCCCCTATTTATTTTTTGCTTTTCGCAATTATCGTCTTCTTTTTGGGAATGTTCTTCGGAATGATTGCATCATTTCAATACTTACTTCCAGAATTTTTGAAAGAATACCTTCCTTTTTCAAAACTGCGCCCATTTCACGTTACCTCAGTTATTTCATGGATTGTGCTCTGTGCCACGGGCAGTATTTATTTTTTTCTCACTTATGTCGAAAAATTCAAGCTTTTTTCGCCCTTATTGGTAAAATTGCATTTCATTATTTTTCTTTTAACCGGCATTGCCATTTACTTTTCGTTTGCGTTCGATTATACAGAGGGGAGGGAATATTTTGCTTTTAAGCCAATTTTGATAGTACCAATTTTAATTGGCTGGATTTTATTTGGAATAAATTATTTCAAGACTCTTTATAAAAATGTAAAAGGCTGGCCCGTATATTACTGGATGTGGGGCACGGGTATTGTTTTTATTTCATACCACTTAATGGAAGCGCATTTTTGGCTCCTCGATTTTTTTAGGTTGAATTTTATCAAAGATTTTGCTGTTCAATGGAAATCTACCGGTTCGTTCACGGGTTCGTGGAATATGTTGGTGTATGGAATCTCTATCTATTTAATGTCCAAAATAAAAAAAGATAGCGATGTGGCTAGAAACAAGGCCGCTTTTTTCTTCTACTTTTTGGGACTAACTAATTTAATGTTCGGTTGGGCACATCACACCTATTTGTTGCCTACACAACCGTGGATTCGGTACGTGGCTTATGCAATAAGTATGACCGAATGGATTGTTTTGGCGTCGATTATCTACAGCTGGAAACGCTCTGTTTTAAAAGTTGAAAAGGAAAATCATCCGATGGCATATCGTTTTTTATTGGCTACTGATTTTTGGATTTTCCTAAATATAATTCTTGCGCTCCTTTTCTCAATTCCCGCCATCAATTTCTTTACACACGGTACACACATTACGGTGGCACATTCCATGGGAACTACCATCGGGATTAATACAACCATTCTTTTTTCAGCACTGTTTTTTATACTGCATCAGCTTTATCCAGATTTTGAAACCGATCGGAAATGGGTTAAAAGAGGTTTTGTCTCTTTCAATATTTCATTGTTCTTTTTTTGGATTTCACTTTTGATTGCTGGTGGAAAAAGAAGTTATTGGATGTATGTTTCAAAAAGCGGGTTGTTTTCTGAAATGCAGGATTCACTTATCCTGTATTACATTTCATTTTTCATTTTTGGAATTGGCATTTTCGTTTCACTTCTAATTGTTGCGTTTCCTATTTTCAAAGCATTCTTTCATAAAATTAAAACATAATCGATGGATTTACATCAAAAAATAATTCAACTGAAAAAACAAAAAAATGCCGTCATTCTCGCGCACTATTACCAAGTACCCGAAATCCAGCAAGTGGCAGATTATGTGGGTGACAGTTTGGGGCTTTCGCAAAAAGCTGCCGAAACCGATGCCGAAATAATTGTATTTGCAGGCGTTCATTTTATGGCCGAAACTGCAAAAATTTTAAACCCCAATAAAAAAGTTTTGTTGCCCGATTTAATGGCAGGCTGTTCTTTGGCAGATTCCTGTCCACCAGAAGCTTTCAACAAATTGGTGAAAGCACATCCCAAGCACGTGGTAATAACCTACATAAATTGTTCTGCAGAAATCAAGGCAATGAGCGATTTGGTGTGCACATCTTCTAATGCCGAAAAGATTGTGAATTCTGTTCCAAAGGGCGTGCCGATTATTTTTGCACCAGATAAAAATCTGGGAAAATATATCCAGAAAAAAACTGGAAGAAAAATGCTGCTTTGGGATGGCGCGTGCATTGTACACGAAGCATTTTCAATAGATAAACTTTTGAAATTGTACAAAGAACATCCTGGATCAAAAATCATTGCCCATCCTGAAAGTGAAAGTCATATTTTGGAAACCGCAACTTATATTGGTTCTACGGCAGGAATGATTGATTATGTGAAAAAACATCCCTCAGAAAAATTTATAGTTGCAACCGAAGCAGGAATTCTTCATAAAATGCAGCAAGAAGTACCGCAAGCCGTATTGATTCCGGCTCCTGCGAAAGAGGATAATACTTGTGCCTGCAGTGAATGTGCTTTTATGAAAATGAACACGTTGCAAAAGTTGTATGATTGTTTGCTGAACGAAAATCCACAGATAGAGATTTCCGAAGAAATACAAAAAAAAGCCATTCTACCTATTGAACGAATGCTTGAATTATCAAAATAATGATGGAAACTAATTTTTTAATCATCGGTTCGGGAGCGGCGGGTTTGACACTCGCAGTGAAACTTGCCGAGAAATTTCCAAGGAAAAAAATAACGGTTGTAACCAAAGCAAATGAGGCCGAATCCAACACCAAATATGCCCAAGGTGGTGTGGCGGCGGTTTTCGATTTAAAGGAAGATTCCTTCCAAAAGCACATTGAAGATACCCTGATTGCAGGTGATGGACTTTGCGATAAAGCTATTGTAAAAATGGTCATTAGGGACGGTCCCAAACGATTGAAGGAATTGATGAAATGGGGTGCCCATTTTGATACCGATACCGATGGTGAACTCTCTTTGGGCAGGGAAGGTGGCCATTCTGAATTTAGGGTGATACATCATAAAGATACTACCGGAAACGAAATTGAACGTGCTCTTTTGGAACGCGCCAACCAACTGCAGAACATTACGCTGCTCTCGCATCATTTTGCAATAGATTTGATTACGGAGCATCATTTACCCAATATTAAAAGTAAAGAGATTTCGTGTTGTGGGGCTTATGTTTTGGACCAGATTTCAGGAAATATCTTTACTATAAAAGCAGATTGCACAACGCTAGCATCGGGCGGAATAGGCCGAGTATATGGCCATACCACCAATCCCGAAGTTGCTACAGGCGATGGCATTGCAATGGCTTATCGTGCCAAAGCTTGCATTAAAAATATGGAGTTTATCCAATTTCATCCCACTGCATTTTACGATGGAAACAAAGGAACTTCCTTTTTGATTTCAGAGGCGGTGCGTGGGTTCGGTGCGTTTCTTCGGAACAAAAAGGGAGAGCGGTTTATGTTGAATTATGATAAACGGGGCGAATTAGCCTCACGAGATATTGTTTCACGCGCTATAGACTCCGAAATGAGAAAGTCTAACGATGACTGTGTTTATTTGGATTGTACCCATCTTGATATTGAAGAGTTTAAACAACATTTCCCCAATATTTATGAAACCTGTTTACAGCAAAGCCTGCATGTTGCCAAGGATTGGATTCCCGTTGTTCCAGCGGCACATTATTTATGTGGTGGAATAGTGGTAGACAAAGATGGAGGTACTTCCATCAAAAATCTTTTTGCCTGCGGTGAGTGTTCTTACACTGGTTTGCACGGCGCCAATCGTCTAGCTTCCAATTCTTTGCTAGAAGCGTTGGTTTATGCAGACCGAATATACAAATACCTGAGTAAGCATATGCCTTTGCATACGACTATCACTATTCCCGACTGGAATGATAAGGGTATGGTTTTTTTGGACAATACTGAAATTATTCAGCAAAAAACGAAGGAATTACAATATTTGATGCGAAGATTTGCAGGTGTGGTTCGAAGCAACAACGATTTGAAAAAGGCTTCTTTTCAACTGAAAAATTTATATACCGAAACCGAGGTATTGTATAAAAAAAACAAATTGAACACATCACTTTCTCAACTTCGAAATATGGTTAATGTGGCACATTTGATTATTCAACAATCATTGATTAGAAAAGAAAACCGAGGAGGGTATTATAACATAGATTATAAAAGAAAACTCATAAAAGAAAAAGCATGAAAGATTTGATAGAAAAATCAGTCAATAAAGCAATGTCTTATAATCAGTATAACTTGCTTTTTAAACAATTGGTAGAAGAGGGAAGTAGCACTGGAGAGCAAACCTTAGAAAAGATTAATTACACAAAATTGAATTTTAGTCGCACCAAAAGACTGGACAAAACTGCTGAAATCTCGGAAGAGCTTATTGATGTTTTCGAGAATTTTTCGGAAAAGCAAACTTGGCTTGTTATTAGTGAGCCTTGGTGTGGTGACGCTGCGCAGACGCTTCCTTTTTTAAACAAGATTGCGCAATTTTCTGACAGTATAGAATTAAAAATTTTGCTTCGTGATGAAAACCCAGAACTGATAGATCAATTTTTGACCAATGGTTCGCGTTCTATTCCAATAGTGATTATACTTGACGAAAACTTAAATGTTATTCAAACATTTGGCCCTCGCTCTAAATCAGCATCGCAACTAGTAAACGATTACAAAGCACAACACGGAAAAATTGATGCTACTTTAAAGGAAATGCTTCAAATTTGGTACAACAAGGATAAAGGTATATCTATTGTAAACGATATTTCTGAGTTGTTTTTTTCAGAAAAAGAATCTTTCTGATAATTATCATTTCTGTAAGAATATAATTTTCACAACTTTGCCCTAAAATTGAAATTATGCAAATCGTTTCTGCCGAAGAGGCCGTATCTATAGTAAAATCAAATAATCGTGTATTTTTTCAGGGAGCTGCAATGACACCCAATTTGTTGATAGACACTTTGTGTGAAAGGTATAGTGAACTGAAAAATGTTGAAATAATCCAAATCCATACCCACGGGGAAGCAAAATATACCCAATCTCCTTATACAGAGGCTTTTCATCTGGCCAGCTGTTTTGTGGGCGATAATGTTCGGAAAGGGGTTAATACTATACACGGTGATTATATTCCCGTTTTTTTAAGTGAAATCCATTGGCTTTTCAGAAGAAATATTCTTCCGCTGGATGTGGCATTTATTCAGGTTTCACCTCCGGACAAACATGGCTATTGTTCGCTGGGAGTTTCGGTGGACGTTACATTGCCCGCTATTCAGACTGCAAAAAAAGTGGTGGCACAGATCAATCCGAGAGTTCCCAGAACCCACGGCGATGGTATTATTCACATAAAAAACATTGATTTTGCCGTAGCAATGGATGCACCTATTCACGCTTCCATTTTAGGAACTCCAACAGATGTGGAAGCAATCATCGGGAAACACGTTGCGAGCTTGGTGGAGGATGGCGCAACGCTGCAAATGGGCATTGGAAACATTCCCAATGCGGTACTTCAGAATCTGCAAGATCATAAAAGATTGGGAATTCACACCGAAATGTTCAGCGACGGCATTCTTTCTTTGGTTGAAAAAGGGATAATTACAGGTGAAGATAAAGAAATAAAAACAGGAAAAATAGTAACGTGCTTTGCTATGGGAACCCAAAAACTTTATGATTTTGTGGATGACAATCCTATAGTGCATTTTAAGGAAGCAGGTTACACCAATGATACCGCCATCATCCGCAAAAACCCAAAAGTTACAGCTATCAATAGTGCCATAGAAATTGATTTGACCGGGCAGGTGTGTGCAGATAGCATCGGGATGTACCAATATTCCGGTGTTGGTGGTCAAATGGATTTTATCCGTGGGGCGTCGCTATCGGAAGGAGGGAAACCTATTATTGCAATGTCTTCAGTAACAAACAAGGGTATTTCCAAAATCACTCCTTTTTTAAAGGAAGGCGCAAGCGTAACTACCACCAGGGCGCATGTGCATTATGTTGTTACTGAATATGGCGTTGTGAATCTTTTTGGAAAGGGAATTGAACAACGTGCAAAGGCACTTATTTCCATTGCCCATCCAAACCACCGAGAGGCTTTGGAGCGCGAGGCACGAAAACGGTTTGATAATTAAATCGATGATTAAAACTGAAATTGTTTAAGATAAAAATTTGTAGAAATCTTTTAAGATAGATTTATCCTTGATAAAGAGGTTATTAAGTACTTTTGAAAAAAATAATTCAATATGTTTTCAAAAGCCTGTGAATATGGCATTAGGTCTGTTCTTTTTATTGCAAAGCAATCCCAAAATGGTATACGCCCCAACATTACCGAAATAGCGAAAGCTGTGGATTCTCCTGAACCTTTTACAGCCAAAGTTTGCCAGCAGCTTGCCCGTGCTGGAATAATTCTTTCAAAGAAAGGACCCAATGGCGGATTTTATTTGGAAAAAGATTCAACCTTAAAACTGGCTGATATTGTTGCTACTATTGATGGAGAAAAGATTTTCACGGGTTGTGGCCTGGGCCTGCGCAAGTGCTCTTCGGAACATCCCTGCCCTGTTCACGATCAGTTTATGAGCGTGCGCAATGGGTTAAAGCATATATGCGAAAACACAATGGTGATGGAACTTGCCGCAAATCTAGAAGATGGAGAAACGTTTTTGAAAGTTTAAATAAGAACCATGAAGAAGGATGTAATACAAATGGATGATGTTAAGATATTGGTAGATTCATTTTATGGAAAAGTCCAAAAGGATGCATTGTTGAAGAATATTTTCAATACTATCATCCAAGACCGTTGGGCAGCGCATATGGAAAAAATGTACACTTTCTAACAAACTGTTTTGCTGAATGAGCATACGTATTATGGAAGCCCCATTTCCACCGCATGTAAAAATGCCTATAAACAAGGAACACTTTGACCCTTGGTTGCAACTTTTTTTTGAAACCATTGATGAAAATTTTACGGGTGAAGTTGCCTACAAAGCTAAATGGCGCGCTTCCAAAATGGCCGAGATGTTCCAATTTAAGATTAATTATATGCGCGAAAACACTGGCATTCTATAATGGAGAATAAAAAACCTATAAAACGTCACCTAGCATTACAGCCGTTGAGCCGCCAGCATCATTTTGGGTTGCTCTTCAGCTGGAAACTCCGTAAAGGTTTCAGTAATAATGTGGCGACGGAACGCCTTCAAGAATATGCAAAATGGTTTTTTGAAACAGAAATAAAACCACACTTCAAGGCCGAAGAAGAAGTTGTTTTCCCTGTTTTGGATGATGAAAATGAGTTGATAGTCCGCGCTTTAAAAGAGCATAGGCGAATTGAGCGTCTTTTTAAGGATACTGAAAACCCAGAAAAATCATTAAACCAACTGGAAAAAGAGCTTAATGCCCACATTCGTTTTGAAGAGCGCGTGCTTTTTAACGAAATCCAAAAAGTGGCTACTGCCGAGCAACTTGAAAGAATTGCAGAAATCCATTCTGAAAAGGAAACACAAACCGAATATCACGATCCTTTTTGGGAAAATCAATAGTTTTTTAATCTTTATGGATTATATTTTTAAGAATATCAATTCATTTTTTTTTAAAATTAAGATAAAAATATCTTTTTATGATTTAGGTCATAGTTTGTTCCTTTATTTCTGCTGAAATTTGCGTTATAATATTTATAAAAAATAGAAAGCGATGACAGCACTTCAAGAAAGAACCGTAGCCGATGTAGTTACGGAAAACATAAAAGCAGCCCACATTTTCAAAAAACACGGTATTGATTTTTGCTGCGGCGGTGGAGTAAGTATTAAAAAAGCCTGCGAAAAAGCAAAAATAGACCCTACTATTTTGGAAGCGGAACTGTTGAATCTGGATGCAGTTCAGGACCGTGCCTATGATTTTAACAGTTGGAAGTTAGATTTCCTTACTGACCATATCATCAACGTCCATCATTCATATGTAGAAGAGAGCAGTCCATTGCTTTTGCAATATGCCCAACGTGTAAACCACGTTCACGGCCATCATTATACAGAACTGGTGCAGATTGAAGCATTGGTGAAGCAAGTGGTCCAAGAACTGGCTTCACATATGAAAAAGGAAGAATTGATACTTTTTCCTTTCATCAAAAAACTGGTAAACGCTGAACGTGAAGGTGATCAAGTTCCTGCAATCCATTTTGGAACCGTTGAAAATCCTATAAAAATGATGGAAGCCGAGCACGAAGAAGCAGGCGAGATACTGCGAAAAATTGCAGAATTGAGTAACAATTATACACCACCACAAGAAGCGTGCAATACATATCGTGCATTTTACGCCAAGCTAGACGAATTTGAGCAGGATTTGCATCAGCATGTTCATTTGGAAAACAACATCCTTTTCCCAAAAGCTTTAGGATTGGAGAGAAAATTAAAAAAATAATCAATTCAAATTATCCCCAGCCCCAAATCGTAGTTTTTTTTATTTGATTGTTTTTTAGGACAGTTCGGAAGTTTGGTGAATATGAATGTTTCTTACCAAACTCCGGACTGTTATTTTTAATTTTGAAGCTTGATGGATTTAAAAAAACATATAGCCATTGCGCTTTTTTACTTTTTAATTGTTGCGCTACTGGGCGTTTTACTGCGTTTTTACTTTGTAATCCCTATTCCTTTCAACTATAAATTCTTGCTCCATGCGCACTCGCACACGGCATTGTTGGGATGGATTTATTTGGGATTGACGACCTTGATTTATAGAATTTTTCTTTCTGAAGCAAAAAAAACGAAACTGTATAAACGCATTTTTATCTTTACAAACTTTTGCATCATTGGAATGTTAGTTACGTTTCCATTTCAGGGTTATGCACTGTTTTCCATCATATTTTCTACATTTTTTTTGTTTGCTACCTATTGGTTTGCTTGGTTCGCCATGAAATATATTCCACAGCGTTTTAAAAATCGCTTCTCGTGGAAATTGATAAAAACTGCGCTTTTGTACCTCGTTCTTTCCAGCCTTGGCCCGTGGGCAATTGGCGGAGTAATGGGAACCTTGGGAACGGAATCCATTTGGTACAAAACATCTATTTATTTTTACCTTCATTTTCAGTACAATTGTTGGTTTATTTTGGCACTTTTGGGTGTTCTGTTTTATATTTTGGAAGAAAAGGGAATCCAGTTCAATCCAGAAAAACTGAAATCATTTTTTCTTCTTTTGAATTTCGGAGTATTGTTTACCGTGTTTCTTTCGGTACTTTGGTTCGCGCCACCAATCATTTTTTACATATTCGGGCTGCTGGGAGCGGTGTCGCAGGGCCTTGCTTTTTACGAACTTTATTTGATGTTGAAAGATCATTTTCCAGTTTTGAAAAAATCCTTTGCACCAAGAACAATTTTTCTTCTGAAAATTGCCGGAAGTTTAATGGTTGTGAAACTTTTGATGCAACTCTTTTCAACACATCCTTATTTTTCCGATTTGGCTTTTAAGCTCAAAGATTTTGTGATTGGTTATCTTCATTTGGTTTTCCTCGGAATTGTAATTACAACTTTATTAGCCTTTTTAAAATATTTTAAATTGCTGAGGCTCCCTAAACGTTTTTTGTTTCTCTACCTTTTTGCTTTCGTAACCACTGAAATTTTAATCTTTTATAAGGCCTTATCATTTTGGTTGAACCTACCATTTTTTTCCAGTTATTATACACTCTTGGCAATTTTCAGTATGATCTTTCCTATTGCAGTAGGTATTCTTTTTTTTAAAAACATCTTTCCTCAAAAATTTTATAACCCATAAAATTTCTTATCTTAGTTTTTTATTGCCCCCATTATAAGCTGTTTTTAAAACTTAATAAATTTCAAGATATGAAAGATAATATGGGCGGTGCAGACCGTATAATTAGACTTTTAATAGCTGGAACTGTGGTGGCTTTGTATTATTTTGAAGTAATTAATGGTACGTTGGGTATTATATTACTCGTGCTTGCTGGAATTTTTGTTTTAACCAGTTTTATCGGATTTTGCCCTCTTTACAGACTTTTTGGAATTAATACCTGCAAGAGTAAAAAAGTATAAATAACTAACTTTAGTGATATTTATCATTTTATAAAGGAGTTTCATTGCTAAACTTTGCAGTGGGTATAATGAGCAAAATTAGATTGATGGTAAACTGTTTCCATTGTGGTGATTCGTGTTTGGATTTTGAATTAAAGCACGACGAAAAATCCTTTTGTTGTCACGGTTGTAAAACTGTTTACGATATTCTGCACGATAACGATTTAGGTTATTATTACGATCTTGAAAAAACACCGGGTATTTCCCCAAAAGAAGTTATTGGAAAATACGACTATCTCGAAAACGAGATAATCGTTGAAAAACTACTTGAGTTTAATGATGGTAACACCCAGATTGTTTCGTTTCTGATTCCTTCCATCCACTGCAGTAGTTGCATCTGGATTCTTGAAAACCTGAACAAGCTAAATCCGTCCGTTAAATCTTCACAAGTAAATTTTCCCGAGAAAACAGTGCGCATTAATTTTTCTGCGGAAGAAAATTCACTGAAAAATTTAGTCATTCTTTTAAGTCGGATTGGTTACGAACCCTACATTTCACTAGATGATTTTGATAAAAAAGAAAAATACATCAACCGAAGCCTTATTTATAAATTGGGCATCGCAGGTTTTGCCTTTGGGAATGTAATGTTTCTTTCTTTTCCCGAATATTTTGAACATTCTGAATTCTGGTTAGATCAGTTTAAACCTATGTTCCGATGGTTGATGTTTGCGTTTTCACTTCCGGTTGTTTTGTATTCTGGAAGTGGTTATTTCACTTCAGCATACAAAGGTCTCCGTTCAAGAATTTTGAATATTGATGTACCAATAGCACTGGGGATTTCCGTACTTTTTATTCGAAGTACGCTGGATATCGTTATGAATTGGGGCACGGGCTTTTTCGACAGTCTTACTGGTCTTGTTTTCTTTTTGTTGCTCGGGAAATTTTTTCAACAGAAAACATACAATTATCTTTCATTTGAACGCGATTACAAATCCTATTTCCCTATCGCCGTTACACGACTTTTTAAAAATTCCGAAGGAAAAATAGTTGAGGAACAAGCTGAAGTTTATAAGGTGAAAAAAGGCGATCGATTGCTTATTCGTAATAATGAAATAATACCTGTGGATGCTATTTTAATTAAAGGAAGCGCTCTTATAGATTATAGTTTTGTTACTGGAGAGGCAGAACCAATTTCCAAACAAAGCGGTGACAAACTCTTTGCCGGTGGCAAACAACAAGTAGGAATTATAGAAGTTGAAGTGCTAAAACCTGTTGCGCAAAGTTACTTGACGCAACTCTGGAGCAATGACGTTTTCAGTAAAGATAAAACCGGTATTTTTGATTCATTGACCGATGGTATAAGCAAACGGTTTACCATTGCCATTCTTTCCGTCGCGTTTATTTCTACCATTTTTTGGTTGATAGCAGATCCTTCAAAAGCATTCAATGTTTTCACATCGGTTTTGATTGTTGCCTGCCCTTGTGCAATAGCACTCGCAGCACCATTTACTTTGGGTAATTTGCTGCGCATCTTCGGAAGAGAGAAGTTATATTTAAAGGAGGCTTCGGTAATTGAGCAAATGGCGAAGCTGGACACTGTGGTTTTTGATAAAACAGGTACGCTCACCACAAATCAAAAAAACTTAATTACCTATGAAGGTGTGGCATTTTCTGCTGAAGAAAAACAATTGCTAACAAGCACGCTTCGCGCATCCAGCCATCCTTTAAGCCGCTCGCTTTACAGTATTTTGGATAAAAACGATATCCAAACTTTGGATGATTTTGAAGAAGAAATAGGGAAGGGGATTTCTGCTACTTCCAATGATAATTCCATTAAAGTTGGTTCTTATGAATTTGTGGGTTATTATAACGAAAATACTTCGGAATTAAAAGACAGAACCACTGTTCATATAAGTGCGAATCAGGTTTATAAAGGTTGTTATATTTTCAACAGTGAATACAGAAAAGGTATTTCTGAGCTTTTTGAACAATTGGTGAATGATAGAGAAGTAATCGTGCTTTCCGGCGACAATGAAGGCGAGCGAGAACGTTTAGAAACGCTTCTTCCAACAGGCACAAATCTATACTTCAATCAAAAACCAGACGACAAACTAAATTTCATAAAAAAATTACAGCAAAACGGAAAGCAAGTATTGATGATAGGCGATGGCCTTAATGATGCCGGAGCTTTAAAACAGAGCAATGTTGGGTTTGTAATTTCAGAAAACACAAATGTTTTTTCGCCCGCCTGCGATGGTATTTTGGATGCTTCACAGTTTAAAAAAATTGCAGATTATCTAAATCTTTCAAAAAGTGGTGTGAAAATAATTAAATGGGCATTTTTGTTTTCTTTGGTTTATAATTTAGCGGGACTTTCGTTTGCTGTAACGGGACATTTACGTCCGGTAGTAGCAGCTATTTTAATGCCTTTAAGCTCTATAAGTATAGTGGTTTTTACAACGGTTGCCACACAGTATATTGGCAAGAAATTAAGAATGAAAATAAATAATAAAAATTGATAAATGTCATATTTTAAAGAGACTCACAATAATATTTTTGAATTATAAATTTCAAGTATGAATATCATTTATATGCTATTGGCAATCAGTGTTTTCGTGGCACTCATCTTTTTTGTACTGTTTATTTTTTCTGTAAAAAAAGGACAATATGATGATACATATACACCTTCAGTCCGAATGCTTTTTGAAGATGAATTGGTAAAGGAAGGAACTTCAGCGAAAAATCAAACTTCAAAAGAAAAAATAACCAACCCAGAAAAATAATTCTATTAACACTATGCAAACAGAACAGTTTTATTACGACAACCAAATTGTTAAAAAATTCATCAATGCGACCATTTTTTGGGGTATCATTGGTATGAGTGTAGGCTTATTGCTGGCCTATATGTTTTTGTTCCCAAACATGACTGATGGTATTTCTTGGCTCAGTTTTGGGCGTTTAAGACCCTTGCACACAAATGCGGTCATTTTTGCATTCGTAGGTAATGCAATCTTTGCGGGAGTTTATTATTCCACTCAGCGTTTGCTTAAAGCGAGAATGTGGAGTGATTTTCTTAGTAACCTAAATTTTTGGGGCTGGCAAGCCATTATAGTTGGCGCCGCCATTACACTTCCTTTGGGTTATACTACTTCAAAAGAATATGCCGAACTGGAGTGGCCTTTTGATATTGCCATAGCAGTAATTTGGGTGGCCTTTGGTCTTAACTTGATTATGACAATGGTAAAAAGACGCCAGCGTCATTTGTATGTGGCTCTTTGGTTCTATTTGGCAACTTTTGTTACCGTTGCCGTGTTGCATATTGTGAACAGTATGGAAATTCCCGTAAGCGCATTGAAGAGCTATTCAATGTACGCTGGCGTTCAGGATGCACTGGTGCAATGGTGGTATGGGCATAATGCAGTTGCATTTTTCTTGACCACACCTTTCCTAGGGTTAATGTATTATTTTGTGCCAAAAGCGGCAAATAGACCAGTATATTCTTATCGATTATCAATCGTTCACTTTTGGTCGTTGATCTTCATCTACATTTGGGCAGGACCGCACCATTTATTGTATACCGCACTTCCGGAATGGGCTCAAAATTTAGGCGTGGCCTTTTCTGTAATGCTTATCGCTCCATCTTGGGGAGGTATGATAAACGGTTTGTTGACACTTCGTGGTGCCTGGGACAAAGTTCGTGTGGACCCAGTTTTAAAATTTATGGTTGTGGCTATTACCGGTTATGGTATGGCAACCTTTGAAGGCCCTATGCTTTCACTTAAAAACGTAAATGCTATAGCCCACTTTAGCGATTGGATTATAGCGCACGTTCACGTGGGTGCTCTAGCTTGGAACGGTTTCTTGACTTTTGGTATGATTTATTGGTTGGTACCACGTCTTTTCAAAACGAAATTGTATTCTATTAAATTAGCTAACGCTCATTTTTGGATTGGAACACTGGGTATCATTATGTATGCGCTTCCAATGTACGTTGCAGGATTTATGCAGGCTTCTATGTGGAACCAATTCAACCCTGATGGCACGCTTACCTATGGTAACTTTTTAGAAACTGTTACCCAAATTATACCGATGTACTGGATGCGAGCTATTGGCGGAACCCTATTTATTGCAGGAGCTTTCATTATGCTATATAACGTAGTGTTGACAGCTAGAAGGGGCAGCAAGGTTACTGATGAGTTAGCCGAAGCAGCACCGCTTACTCCAGTAACAAAAAGACAAACTTCAGGGGAAGGCTGGCATACTTGGCTGGAGCGTCGTCCTGTTAAGTTGACTATTTATGCAACCATCGCTATTTTAATTGGTGGAATGGTACAAATTATCCCTTCTTTGATGGTAGATGATTATGTGCCAAAAATTTCCAGCGTGAAACCTTACACACCTTTGGAATTGGAAGGTAGAGACATCTATATCCGTGAAGGTTGCGTTGGATGCCACTCGCAAATGATACGTCCTTTCAGAAGTGAAGTGGAACGCTATGGCGAATATTCTAAATCTGGAGAATATGTTTACGACCATCCATTCCTTTGGGGAAGTAAACGCACTGGTCCAGATTTACACAGAATAGGAGGAAAATACTCGGATAACTGGCACTTAAACCATATGTACGATCCGCAGAGTACCTCTTCGGGCTCTATTATGCCTTCCTATAAGTGGTTGATAAATTCTGAATTGGACAAATCAGATACTGAAGCAAAAATGAATGCGATGGTTACGCTTGGGGTGCCTTATACTGAAGAAGAAATTACCAACGCCCAACAATGGATGGATGAGCAGGGCTCCAAAATAGAGAAGAACCTTTATAGCGATCCAGACTTTGTAGCCACTTATGAAGCAAGCAAGAAATATGCTGAGGAAAACGGTGAAGAGTTTATAGAAATGAAGAATCGTGAAATAGTTGCAGTTATTGCCTATTTACAGCGATTGGGAACTGATATTAAAGTAGAAAACGCTGAAAATACTTCAGCTAAAACCAAATAGTTATGTTGAAATTTGTAAAAGGAAACCTCGAGAACATAGATAATGTTCAAATATATCCAATGATTTCACTGTTGATATTCTTCTTCTTTTTTGTGGCACTTTTTTATTGGGTGATTACGGCCAAAAAGGAACACATAGAAGAAGTGAGCAACATTCCATTGGAATCTGATACTAACCACCAAAATGAAGAACAACTATGAAAACCACAGCATCATATTTAAGAGTTATCGGCTTTGCCATACTTGCATTTTTTCTGCTGGAACTTACAATTGATTCCGGCGAGCAGTGGGCTATTGTAAAACATCCAATTATTTGGGCTGTTCTGGGAATGTTGATTCTTTTCGCAATAGCACTGGAGATTGTTGCTTCAGCCCTGCAGCGCATCCTTTTTGGCGGGCTAAATCCTGAGGCACAAGAACGCTATATAGCAGCTGAAAAAGCTCGTGAAGAAAACCGATTTGGTTGGTTTAAAAGAAAATATAAAGAAATGCTCGGCGCCAAACCTATGGAAAAAGAGCAGGAAATTGTATTGGATCACAATTATGATGGCATACGCGAATTAGACAATAGTCTTCCGCCGTGGTGGGTTTATATGTTCTATGCTACAATTATTTTTGCAGCAGTTTATCTAGTGCGCTATGAAATTTTTGACGGCAGAGATCAAACTGAGGAATATGAAATAGAAGTAGCACAGGCAAAAATAGAAATGGAAGAATATAAAAAGAACAACAAAGACCTTATTGATGCAAACACAGTTGAATTGCTAACGGATGCAGGCGATATTGAAGCCGGAAAAAGCATCTTTGTTGCAAATTGTGTAGCCTGTCACAAAGATTCAGGAGGTGGAGGAATTGGGCCAAATCTTACGGATGATTATTGGATACTTGGTGGTGGTATCAAGAATATTTTCCATACCGTTAGTGAAGGAGGTCGTGCCGGTAAAGGGATGATTGCGTGGAAAACAGATCTTAAACCTAGTGAAATGGCACAGGTGGCAAGTTACGTAATGACGCTTCACGGAACAAACCCTTTAGATGGCAAAGAGCCCGAAGGAGATGTTTGGGTAGATGAAAACGCTCCGGTAGATAATGTTGAGGTTAAAGTGATAGATTCTACCAAAATAGAAATCAAAATGACCGATGAACCGGTCATTGATGACCTACAAGCAGAAGGCAAGTAAAACCTTTTACAATTAACCCTAATTAAATAAACCTTGGATACTCCAGAAAATGAACGTTTTAGAGATAGCATTGGTACTATAAACGAAGAAGGTAAAAGGGCTTGGGTTTATCCCAAAAAACCTTCGGGTAAACTATATGAATACAGAAAGTATGTAAGCTATTTTTTGCTTGTTTTTCTGTTTGCAGCTCCGTTTGTGAAGATTAATGGAAACCAATTTTTACTTTTCAATGTTTTGGAGCGCCGTTTCAATATTTTCGCTTTTCCATTTTGGCCTCAGGACTTTTATCTTTTCGTAATTATGATGGTTATTGGGGTAGTATTCATTTTATTGTTTACTGCCGCTTTTGGTAGAATTTTTTGTGGATGGATATGCCCACAGACTATTTTTATGGAAATGGTTTTCAGAAGAATTGAATATTGGATTGACGGTGATAGAGGAGCGCAAATCCGTTTGGATAAGCAAGCCTGGAATGCCGAGAAGATTAGAAAACGCGCCCTTAAATGGTTTATTTTCTTTATTATCTCTTTTTTGATTGCCAACGTTTTTTTGGCATATGTAATAGGAAGTGACCGCTTAATGCAATACGTTTTTGAAGGTCCCTTAGACCATATTAGCACATTGATCTCTTTGCTAATATTTACGAGTGTTTTCTATTTTGTATTTGCTTGGTTTAGAGAACAGGTTTGCATTATAGCTTGCCCATACGGAAGGTTGCAAGGAGTCTTGCTAGACAATAAATCTATAATCGTGGCATACGATCATAAACGCGGAGAAAAAGAAGAGGGACGCGCCAAGTTCAAGAAGAATGAAGATAGGGAAGCTTCCGGAAAAGGTGATTGTATAGATTGTTTTCAATGTGTACACGTGTGTCCAACGGGAATAGATATCCGTAACGGAACTCAGCTAGAGTGTGTTAACTGTACCGCTTGTATAGATGCGTGCGATAGTATTATGGAAGCAGTAAACCTGCCAAAGGGCTTAATTCGCTACGCAAGTGAGGAAAATATAGAGAAAAAGGCGAAGTTTAAGTTTACACCACGTTTAAAAGGTTACACGGCCGTTTTGCTAATTTTGATCGGGGTGCTCAGCGGGCTACTCTTTTTACGTAGCGATGTAGAAGCAAACATTCTGCGCCTTCCAGGACAATTGTACGAACATAAGGATGGCAATATAATCAGCAATGTGTTCACCTATAAATTATTGAATAAAACCACCAAGAATATTGACAATATTAACTTTAAGCTAAAATCCCACAAAGGAACTATTCACTCAGTAAAACAAGGCGAATTGATTGTGCCAGCACAAGGACTGGCAGAGGGAACATTATTTATTGAAATAAACAATGGGGCGCTTACAGGTGATAAGAATAGAGTGGTAATTGAGGTTTATAGCAATGAAGAATTGATTGAAACAACGAGTGTGACATTCTTGGGTCCAAGGAGTTATAAATAATGTTGAATGCTCCATGTTTGCTGCTGGATTAATAGGACCCTGATAGGTTTAATGCAAGAAAATAAATAATAAATAAATATTTTAAGCAATGAAAATAAACTGGGGAACAGGATTGGCGATTGGATTGACACTTTTTATCGGCTTCATTTTATTTTTTGTCATAAAGATTAGTACAGATAAAAAATACGATTACGATTTGGTAACCGAAGAATATTATAAAAAGGAAATGGTTTATCAAAAGGAGATTGATGATGAAGAAAATTCAAATACGCTTAGTGGGAGTATTTCTGGAGAAAAAACCGAAGCTGGCTGGGTGCTTACTTTTCCAGAAAACCTTGATTATTCCAAAATCACTGGTACGGTTATACTCTATAGACCTTCAAACAAAAATCTTGATTTTGAAATGCCTCTAAGATTATCAGACCAGAATTTATTAATACCAGATGAACAATTAGTGACCGGAAGATGGAATACAATAGTTCAATGGAGCTATAACGGAAAGGACTATTTATATAAGAATGAGATTGTTTATTAAATTCCTAGACTAAAAAAGTTTATTAGTTTTGGCATTTATTTTTATTTTAACAACCAACAACCAACAACCAACAACCAACAACCAACAACCAACAACCAACAACCAACAACCAACAACCAACAACCAACAACCAACTATTAAACATCGAATTTAAAATGCTAGCAACCGCACTCATATTCGGATTATTGGGAAGTTTCCACTGTGTGGGAATGTGTGGGCCTATTGCGTTTTTATTACCGGTAGATCGAAATAATAATATAAAAAAAATTGGACAGATTTTTCTATATCATTTCGGAAGGATTTTAGCCTATAGCATTATAGGGCTAATTTTTGGTTTAGTTGGAAAAAGTTTGAATTTATTCGGTTTCCAGCAACAGCTCTCTATTTTGATTGGTATTTTAATGATTACTGTTATCTTCATTCCTCAGAAAACTTTTAATAAATACAATTTTTCAAGACCTATTTATAAAATCATTTCCAAGGTAAAATCAGCCTTGAGAAAAGAACTTAAAAAGAAAAGCCCCGATACTTTTTTGACTATCGGCTTTTTAAACGGTTTTCTTCCGTGCGGGCTTGTTTACATTGCAGTTTTTGGCGCTATTGCTTCGGGAAATGCTTTGCATGGAAGTTTATACATGGCACTTTTCGGACTAGGGACAATACCGTTGATGACTTCAGCCATTTATTTAGGTAACTTTTTAAACGGACAGGTGCGTCAGCGTATTCGACATGCCATACCAGTATTTGTAGTAATTATAGGATGCCTTTTTATAGTCCGCGGCTTAGGCCTTGGTATTCCGTATATTTCACCGAAACCAATGACGGAAACTGTTGATGCAAATTATAATTGTCATACTGCAGTTTCAGAAAATAAAACAACCAATAAACATTAATTTTTTAAATTATGACAAATACAATAATTCCGCTAGCAAATTGGGGTTTAGGTACCGCAATAATAATCGTTTTTGCTATAGTATGTATTGTGCTTACCGCTTTGGTAATCAATTTTGTAATGAAGGGGAAAAGCAAAGAAGATGAGTAATTTGTTTATTTTTTATTAACTTGAGATAAAAATTTCTAATTATGAAAAATTTAAATAATATTTTCTTGGCAGATTTCACTGGAGGTGCAGTTGTTTGGATTATTTCGATAGTATTAGCCTTAGCCATTATTATTATACTTATTCTTAATGCCAAAAGGAAAAGAAAAAATAAACAAGGAATGGTTCACAATAAACCAAAGAAGAACGATCACCCTGAAAATTTAAAATAAAAAAAGTCTGCTTCATATACTAGAAGCAGACTTTTTGGGTAATGGGCAAAAGTTTTATTTTGCCAAATCAATGATAGCTGCTACAGTTTCTTTGTTGTCCACTCCAAGACCTTCTTGTTGAAGCACCATTTCTCCGCGCTGGTCAAAAACACTTATAATGTTTGAATGTGAAAAATCCATCGGTGAAATTTCCTTGTAACTTACAGCCAATACTGCTGCAAACTCACGTGTATCTTCTTTAGTTCCACGAAGGAAAAGCCATTTATCATCTTCCATTTCATTTTCTTTTGCAAAAGCTTTCAATCTTTCGGGTGTATCTGTTTCTGGATCGATGCTCACAAAAACATATTGTACATCATTTTTCTTTTCTTCGGGAACTTGTTTTTCAATATTACGCATATCTGCAACCAACCTTGGGCAAGCCGCTTTACATGTTGTATAAATCATAACCATTACCACTACATTTCCCTGCAAAGTTTTCAGTTCAATATCTTCACCATTTTGGGTAGTCCAGTGGGAGGGAAGATTGTAAATAGACATTTCGGGAATTTTTTCGCCCTCAGCTTTCTTTTTTTTTTTGACTTCAGCAGTATCTGTATTTTTTTTTGAATTGTTATTACAGGAAATAATTGTGAAAGAAGCAATTATTGTTGCTGCGAGAATAAATTTTTTCATCTTTTGGTATTTGTTAGTTATCAATATCTTTCGCACAGCGGAAGCCTAAGTTCTGCGAAGAATAGCGCGCTTTCATACTTCCGCGAAAAGCATAGCGCATAAATGCGGCATAATTCATTAAATCTGAAGCACCTATTGCAGCACTTCCACAGAAAAGGTTCGAATCTTTATCAACATCTTTTCGGGATTCTCCTGAAATTAAAACGGAGTTAAAATCCAGTGTCCATTCCCAAACCAAACCGTGCAAATCATAGATTCCCCAATAATTCTTAAAAGTTTCTCCAACAGGGTTACTGAAGGTTTTTGGAGTTTCGTACCAGTTAAGAATATATTGATTGTAGGTTTCTATTTTTCGTGCATCCTGTACTTTTTCATTGGCCATTGCCGCAAATTCCCATTCATCCATTGTAGGTAGCCGTTTGCCTTGACATTCGCAATATTTTTTTGCAGCGAACCAAGAAACATTTGTAACTGGTGAATTTGGCAATCCTTTGAAAGAATAATCACCTGTCCAGTTTGTCAAATAACTTTTATCTGCAAACAAACTCTTCACATTGGTTCTGTTCCATTGTGGATTTTCTTTCACAAATTTTAGATAATCAGCATTTGTAACTGGATAAACATCCATCAAATATGGTGAGACAGTTACTAATTTATCTGCTGTTCCATATAAAGGAAGATAAACACCGCCCTTTACAGTGGCCATATCAATTTTTTGTGCTGATATAGTGCTAAAAAAGGATAAAAAAACCAAACAAAGGACGGTACTGTGTAATTTCAATTTGAACAATTTTTTATTTATTTCTAACAGCTTTTACCATTTCTGGAGTTACTTCTTTTTTTGAATTTCCCCAACTGTTGTAAACATAAGTAAGCACGTTTGATACTTCCTCATCACTCAACGCTTGGGCTGTCATAACACTGTTATACTTTTTACCGTTAACTGTAATTTCTCCAGTCTTACCGTGCAGAACAATATCAATTGCTCTATCTACATCAGCATTTAGATAATCTGATTTTGCCAATGGAGGGAAGGCACCTTCAATACCTGCTCCCGTTGCTTGGTGACAAGCCAGACAGGTACTTGCATAAATGTCTTTACCAAACTTCATTTTTTCTTCTAATCCAACTGCTTTAATTTCTTCAGACTTACCATTGTCCTTTGGCATAGATTGAATGGCACCTCCTTCTGGAAGGTAGATTCCATCTCGAATTTCTCCTGAGTAGATTGTTTTGTTCTTTTCGCCTTCTACTTTTAACATAGCAAGCGCTCCTTTATTAAAAGCTCTAAAAATGGAGTGATCAACTAATATAAAAGTACCTGGAACATCTACTCTAAACTCTACAATTGCGGCTCCTCCAGCAGGTATTAGAGTGGTTTGAACGTTTTCATTAATTAAATCGCCACCCTCCACATGCACTTTGTCAAAAATCTCCCCAATAACGTGAAAAGATGAAACAAGGTTTGGACCGCCATTACCTACAAAGAGACGAACCGTTTCCCCAACTTTTGCGGTTATAGCATTATCACCAGTCATAGCGCCAACACTTCCGTTAAATACTACATAGTCTGGTTTTTCATCAATAGCCTTTTGCATATCAAACGGCTGAACTCCACGATCTCCATAGTTGCCTTCGGTATAAAAATCACCTTGCATAATGTAATATTCTTTGTCAACTGGTGATAAGCCCCCTTCTGGTTCAACCAAAATAAGACCATACATTCCGTTTGCAATGTGCATACCTACAGGTGCTGTAGCACAATGGTAAACATAAAGCCCCGGATTCAACACTTTAAAAGAGAATACTTTTTCGTGCCCAGGAGCAACGAAGGATGATTCCGCGCCACCGCCGGGACCATTCACCGCATGAAGATCAATGTTGTGCGGCAATTTATTATCTGGATGATTTTTTAGGTGAAATTCTACTTCGTCGCCTACTCTTGTTCTTATGAAACTGCCTGGAACGGTACCACCAAAAGTCCAATAAACATATTTTACACCTCCAGTCATTTCGCCTTCCTTTTCTAGAATCTCCAAATCAACAATTAGTTTTTTGGCCATTCGTTTTCCAATAGGTGTTGGCACATTTGGCGGTGATGTTAATTCCGCAATCATTTCCTGGTTTACAGGAATATCTACCGTGTCATTGTACTTTTTGTAGGACTGATCATTTATACAACTTGAAAGAAATGCAAGGGTAACAAGACCGAGAAACATTTTTGTAACTAAGGTTTTTTTTAGATTTAATTTCATGGGTTATTATTTAAGAGTGGTTGTTTAATTGATTGTTACTGTATTTTGTTTTTGCCAAGAGAAAAGAACGGGATCTATTGTCACTATTATCCACGCCCAATTATTTGAGTTGCCATCAAAATTGTTTTTCACGGTTTGAGTTCCCTTTGAAGCAAAAAATTGTGAATAACCTGCCTGAATGCCTGTAAATTCTGTCATTTTGAACGAAGATACTAAATCTAGTTCAAAACCTAAATCTTTTGAAGTTTCGTTTACAATTTCCGCTGCTGCGAAAAATTGATGAAATGCAACTTGAACATTTGCTTTTTTGTTGAAAGAATATTTAATATTCACATTAGCATCAATTAGGCCAACATTATTGAGATGGTTACCAACGTAGAAATAATCCATAAACCCATTGAACTTATGGTTAGTGCCATAAAGTGGGTTGAAAGCTTCATTTTTTCCGTTTGAAGGAAGTCCATAATCGTTTCCACTTTGCAGCTCCCCTCCCAATCCTACAATTAAATTCTCGGTTGCTGCATATTTAGCTTCTAGTGAAAGTAAATAGGCCCGCAGCTCATTATCTGAAACATCTTTCCCTAGTTGATAATACAAATTTGAAATAACGCTAAACTTGTTTACATTTCTCTTTAAATGAAGTCCAAGAGTTTGGGAGTATCGTGTTTCATTTTTAGATTCATCAATTTCATCTATGTATTGCAATCCATTATTCAAAAACAGAAAACTGGCGTTTAATTTCTCCCAATCTTTGTGAAGCCATACATACTGTAGGTTCTTATAGGTATTTGTTGTAAGTACATTTCCGGTTAAAGCTTCTTTATCTTGATTGTATGCAGCGCCAAAATGCAATCTCATAAAACTGGGTTCATATTTTAAAATTACAGCATCATGGCTTCTTCCTTGTTGTGCCCAATCTACATTTCCAAGAAAACGCTGATCGTCATAAACAAGTTCTTGTCGACCAATTTTAAGATATAGTTGTGGAGTAAAAAGCAGCTCACCCCATGCTTGATGCAATGAAAATCCATTTTCATCAACTGTGTTTAATTGCGGCACATCGCCCCAAACCCGTATGTCTTGAGGACTTAGATAAAAGTTAAGTTTTTCGGTTTTATAACCAAAATTGAGACGAGTTCGCTGCGATACAAAAGCTGCCGGATCTACATTATCAGGAAAAAGTGTTTTATATCCGTGTCTGTATTCAAATCTTGGCCTAAGTTGGGCATCTACGGTAAACTGAGCGTAGCTGTTTGTTAAGCTGAACAACAGGATTAGTGGGAGCGTGGTTTTTAGAAAATTCATTATCCCTATATTTAAGACACAAATATCCTATTTAAGATTTTTTGTAAATATGACCTTCGTCAACTTTGGGTGGTATTTTTGGAAAATATGTTTTAGTGGTTAAATTTAAACCGTCATGGAGAAAAGCTGCATCTCTGGCTTGCTGCGCTGCAAAAGCAGATCAAAAGCCATACAGACGTTACGAACATAAGGACGTCCCTTTTCAGTAATTTGAAGATTTTGTGAATCTATTTTCAGCAATCCATCAGTTTCCATTTCTTTTAATTTTTCCAAAACTTCGGGTAACTCATCAAATTGAAGATTTTTTTCCTCCCAGGAAGTATCCAGCTTACACATCATATTCAAGATATGCTTGCGAATTAATAAATCCTCCTCATTCAAAATATGCCCTCTATAAACAGGAATAATATTTTGACCTACTAATTCTTGGTATTCCTCTACATTTTTTACGTTTTGCCCAAAACTATACCAACTGTCACCAATTGCTGAAACTCCCAGGCCCAGCATCAATTGGGTTTTGCTGTCGGTATAACCCATAAAATTGCGGTGTAGGGTTCTATTTTCCACAGCTTTGTAAAGGCTATCATTTTTAAGAGCGAAATGGTCCATGCCAATTTCAATATAACCAGCTTCTTCTAGCATTTTTTTGCCGGTTTCATACATATCGCGCTTTTCAGCTGCACTTGGTAAATCCGCTTCCTTAAAACCGCGCTGACCGTTGCCTTTTATCCACGGCACATGAGCGTAGCTGTAAAAGGCGATGCGGTCTGGCATTAATTCCTTGGTTTTTTCAATGGTGTAAATAATGTGCTCTTTTTTCTGAAAGGGAAGACCAAAAATTATATCGTGTCCCACCGAAGTGTAGCCAATTTCACGAGCTTTTTCAGTTACTCGCTTCACATTTATAAAAGGTTGAAGTCTGTGTATTGCGAACTGCACGGTTGGATTGTAATCCTGAACGCCATAACTAACCCTTGTAAAGCCACAATCAAAAAGTGTTTGTAAATGCGCTTCGGAAGTATTGTTGGGATGTCCTTCAAAACTGAATGATGGATTTTTGGCAATAGTTGCATCGCGGAAAATTCCTTTAAGAAGGAGTTTTAAATTTTCGGCTGAAAAAAAAGTGGGTGTGCCACCACCGAGGTGTAATTCCTTGATAATCGGTCTTTCAGAAAAAAGTTCCAAATAAAGGCGCCATTCCTTTAAAACGGATTCCAAATAAGGGGTTTCAACACCGTGATTTTTGGTTATACGTTTGTTACAACCGCAAAATGTACAAAGACTTTCACAAAACGGAAGGTGGATGTAAAGGCTTATGCCTTCATCAGAATTGCTTTCGGCAAAACTTTTGACTACCCCTTTTTTCCATTCGCTTAAAGAAAAATTGTTATTGTTCCAATAAGGGACTGTTGGATAACTTGTGTATCGTGGTCCGGCAACGTTATATTTTGAAACTAAAGTGCTTTGCATAGCTTTTAATTTGTGACATCAAAAGTACTTTTTGAGCATATAATATAAAATGATATATGTCAGCTCGGATTTTTGGAAAAAAAAAGAAGACACCAAGATTGATGTCTTCTTTATAGTCGGGATGACAAGATTTGAACTTGCGACCCCACGCCCCCCAGACGTGTACGCTACCAGGCTGCGCTACATCCCGAATGATGTTTTAAAACCCATACTTTAAATTTAGTACGACTGGTAATTATTTTTCTGAACCTTCAAGTAGTGCGGTTTACCCTGAGCCTGCCTAAGTGCTATATCCAAAATTACAGTTGAGCTGAAAACTCTATTTTTAAGTATCAGAACCTAAAATAGAAGGACAAAAATAATCAAAATATGAAGTGTGGCAAGTTGCATATTTAATAAATAACGGATTATTTTCATAAGCTCACTGAATGAGTTTATTATAATTCTTAATAACTTTTAGTATTCCATTCCTATTAAAGTTGTTATTTTTGAAATCTGAAAAATATTGAAGATATTTATTATGAACGAAACTATTGAAAGAATAAAATGCCTTATCATTGGCTCTGGCCCAGCGGGATACACAGCTGCAATCTATGCTGCACGCGCAGATTTAAAACCTGTTATGTACACGGGCATGGAACCTGGCGGACAGCTAACTACAACTACTGAAGTTGATAATTTTCCCGGCTATCCTGATGGAATTGACGGCCCAACAATGATGGTGCAATTGCAGCAACAGGCCGAACGTTTTGGAACTCAAGTGCGAATAGGAATGGTTACTAACGTTGAATTCAGCAATGAAGTAGGGGGTATTCACAAAGTAACTGTTGATAATGCAACTAAAATTGAAGCCGAAACAGTTATTATTTCAACTGGTGCAACCGCTAAATATTTGGGATTGCCGAGTGAGCAAAAATTGCGTGGTGGTGGAGTTTCTGCTTGTGCTGTTTGCGATGGTTTTTTCTATAAAAACCAAGATGTCGCTATAGTTGGAGCTGGAGATACTGCTGCTGAAGAAGCTACCTACCTTTCAAACATTTGCAATAAGGTGACAATGTTAGTACGCAAAGATTATATGAAGGCTTCCAAAGCGATGCAACACCGCGTTAATAACACAAAAAACCTTGAAGTTCTTTATAATACCGAGGTTGACGAAGTTTTGGGTGAGCAAGTTGTAGAAGGGCTTAGAATGGTAAACAATGAAACGGGCGAAAAGAGAGAAATTGAAATTACTGGTCTTTTTATAGCAATCGGGCATAAACCAAATACCGATATTTTCAGGGGTCAGTTGGATATGGATGAAACAGGTTACCTTATTACAAAAGGAAAATCTACAAAAACTAACAAACCGGGAGTTTTTGCCAGTGGTGATGTGCAGGATAAAGAATATCGACAAGCCGTAACTGCTGCGGGAACTGGCTGTATGGCTGCTTTAGACGCAGAACGTTATCTAGCCACTATTGAAACAGAAGTTACTGAGTAAAACTTAGTAAATGAATCAAAAAAAGCCACTGTTGAAGTGGCTTTTTTTGATTCATATTAAATTCAACTTATAATTTCGTAAACGTTAGTAATTGAACATCACCGTTCCCGCCACTTATATCTGAAAGTTCAATTTTGGAATTGTTTACCGAAACAATATCCCAGTCGTCATTAATTTCATCAAAAGGAGTCATTTCGCTAAATTGTAGAATAAGCTCTTCGCTATTGTCGCTACTGCTTGAGGAATTGTCATAAGCCCAAGTACCGTTTTCTGTAAAGAGATCATTCTTCGCCATTACGGTTCCATCTTGATTAAAGGTAAAAACGAAACTTTCAAAGGCTGCGGTGTGGTCAGATTGTCCATCAATTAATAAACTTACTTTCCATTCGCCTTGTGGCAAAGTGGTTTTAATGTTTTCAAATTCGTTGGTATTTACGTTCCCTGAATCGTCGTCAGAACTACAGGATGCAAATGCAACTATTGCGAATAATATCAATATCTTTTTCATAATTTTTTGTTTTAATCTAATATCCAATTTTATAGGTAAAAACCTCTTAAAATTATGATAAAAGGCAAAAGGCCTAGCAGTTTTTGGGAAACTGTTAAGCCTTTTTTAGCAATTCGCGAATAATATATTAAAATGACGGAATGTCGATAGCACTACATTTTATTTACACTTCCCGAATGACTTTTGTTTGAATTTACCGAAACAGGGTTTCCGTAATAATTTACATCACCGCCGCTGCTAACTTTTGTTTCCAAATTGTCTTTTACGTTTACTGTAACTTCGGCGCCACTCGATGCTTCGGCATTGCAGCTTATTACCAAAAGTTCCTTTGCGTTCAGTTCACTTCCACTAGAAGCATCTGCCTGTAGTGAAGAAGCTTTTCCAGAAACTACCAAATCTGCACCACTACTGGTTTTGGCGGTAAGATTTTTGGAGAAAATTTCCACTTTTAAATCAGCGCCACTACTACTTTTTAAAGATAAGTTTTCACTCTTTATCACAGAATTTCCAGTTACATCTGCACCGCTGCTGGCCTCAACAGTGTTGAGTTCTTTAAAAGTTACATAAACCTTTTTGGCTTTGGAACGACCAATATTTTCGGAAGTGGTAACATGAAGTTTTCCATTTTCCACATCAGTTTCAATATATTGTTGTAGGTTTTCATCGGCTTCTACCACAATTTTGTTTTCATCACCTTGAGTAAGATATACATCCAACCCAGCGCTGCCTCTTACTTCCGTGAAGTCTTTGGTAACGTTACGTTCTTGAGTTACAACTTTTCCGTTGCCGTTTTCACCTGTATTAATATGTAAATTACAGGCACTTAATAGAAATGCAGCTCCGATTGCTGTTATGATGTTTATTGTTTTCATTGTATATGGTTTTTAGTTATTAATCAACAGTTACTGTTATTGTTTTGCCAGATTTTATTGTTGAAGCACTATTATTTTTGAAACCATCTTTCACTTCTTCCTCCCAATTTTGGTTTTTGATTGTATCCAAAACCTCTTCGGAATCCAGCATTTCTAGTGAATCAGTGTTTTCAATTATTTCCTCTTTTTCTTTGCAATCGAGACATTCAAATCTGTTTTTCAAAATTCTGAAATAATGCGCTTCGTTGTCCCAATTAGCCAATTCGGCAAAATCTGAATTGAAACCGTAATATGATGTTGCATTTTCTTCGGAATAAACTACCGTTCCCTCTGGCACATAAATGGTTATGTCAATTTGTTGATCACGATATTTGTTTGAAGTATCTGTGATGAAAAACCCATCTAGCAGTAAACTATTGTTTTCAAATGAATATATATACTCAATAGCTTCTGCCCGTTTTTTAGCATCGAGATGATTGTTTCCTTCGGCAGATTTCCCGATGACTATTTTTCCGATGGAATCCTTGGTGGATTTTATTTTTAGTGTGATGTCACTTGAATATATTACTCTTTTGTCATCATCTGTATATTTTAAATCTAAACCATTATCTCTGCCAACTTCGTAACTAAATTGTTTGTCAGCTCTCATAGAAATGCGAAGGGTATCTCCGGTTTGAACGGGTAGCATCTGCTCTTCAATATAATTTCCTTCGTAGGCTTGTTCAGTAGCTTGCTTTATTCCCAAAATTGCCAAACCTATAACTGAAAGTGCCCAAACCACAATAAGTAATATTTTTACAGTAGAGCTCAATGATTTTAGATTGCTTATTAAAAGTTTTAGCCCTAAAACAAACAATACAAAAAACGGGATTCCAATAGCGAAGAGAGCCAACAAAGCTAAAAGCCACATTGGTACATTGGTTGTATCTACTAAGGCAATATATTCTGTTATTTCATTATTGCCCCAAAAATCGATGGAGCCAAAGGTGAAAAATGCAACTACCAAACCAATAATGGTAGATAATGAAACAATAATTATAAGTACGCCTATAAATTTCGCAAACACTTTAAAAAGCGTTGCGATTAAGTTTCCCAAACTGTCAAAAAAACCTGAAGCGCCTGTTTTTATTTTATTACCATACTTATCGTAATCAACATTTTTTACACGGTCAGCAACATTGTCAAAACCCTCTTTGAATTTTCGTTCTATGTTTGAAATATTCACGGGTTCACCAGTCATTCTTAACTTGTCCGAAGTTGTAAGCGCTGGCGGGACCAAAATCCACAATAATATATAGACAACTATTGGAGAACCAAAGCCTGCAACGATCAAAAGTATCCACAAAAGACGGATCCAAATGGCGTCAACACCTATATAGTGTCCCAAACCGGAGGAAACCCCCGAAATGTATTTGTTGTCAACATCTCTGAAAAGCTGTTTGTGCGTAGCATTTCCTCTTGATTTTGTATGCGTTTTTGAAGAAGGGGGAACGTCTTCAAAAATTTCGTCATCTACTTCATAATCTTCTGGCTGTCCCATAACAGCAATCACCTCGTCAAGATTTTTCAAGGTTATTACTTGGGATGGACTTTCAATCTTTTCAGAAAAAAGTTCGCCAATACGGGCTTCAATGTCCTGCATTATCTCTTCACTTCCGTCAGCACCTTTCAGCGATTTACGGATGGCGTCTAGGTAGCGCGAAAGTTTCCCAAAGGCATCTTCGTCTATGTGAAAGGAAGTGCCTGCCAAATTTATGTTTACTGTCTTGTTCATTGTGTGTTTTTTTCCCTGGTTACTTTGTTCACGGCCTGTTGCAGTTCTGCCCAGGTGCCGTTCAATTCGGTTAAAAATAATTTACCGGTTTCGGTAAGATCATAATACTTTCTTGGCGGTCCGCTGGTAGATTCTTCCCAACGGTAGGAAAGCAACCCCGCGTTTTTAAGCCTTGTGAGCAGCGGATAAATTGTGCCTTCCACGACAAGCATTTTTGCGTCCTTAAGGGTTTCAAGAATGTCTGAAGTATACGCCTCGCCGTCTTTGAGGACGGAAAGGATGCAGAACTCCAAAACCCCTTTTCGCATTTGCGCTTTTGTGTTTTCGATTTTCATAATTCCTTTTTACTTGTTTTTAATTCCTGTTCGTTATTGATGATGAATGAATAAGGAAGCGTGCTTGTGGTTTCTTCGCATTGTTGATGAGTCAATACGCTAACAGTTTCCTGTTCCTGCGGCATGCTTACGCCTATAAACTGTAAAATGGCAGCCAATAGGTAACTAACTAATGTGCTCATTTTGAATAGGGTTTTTAAGGTTAGTTTTTATAAATGGTATGCAAAGCGGATATTGATATAATTGGCCCCGTGAGGCGTGAATGGAAGCGTTGATCACTGCGTAAAGTTCAAAAACGAACAGTCCAAGTAATAACAAGACCGCCAAACCAAATAACAAAATGTATCCCGAAAGATTTTGAATGTTGTTCACTGAAAAATCTCCGGCGTTGTGATCTATTGTTTCAATCAATGAAATAAAATCTGTAGCGAAAATGATAAAGAATGGAAGGCATATTAAACCTATTAATAAAGTATAAACCAAAACGCTCAATTGAAAATTGATAGCCTGCTTACCATGTTCGTCCACAAAAGCTTTGTCTTTATTGAAAGTCCAAATTAATAATGGAGCAATAAAATTTGCAAACGGGAAAAAGTATTTTAAAAATGTTGACAAGTGAATGAAAGCACTGGTGTTTTTTTGGTTTTCTGAAATTGTAGTTTCCATAACTTATTATTTTCTTATACAAATATATGTCTAAAAGATAGTAGTGTGTTACACATAGTACTAAATTTAACATTATTTTAACAAATAGGAAGTCAGAGATATATTGAATATCTTCGTGAGATATTTATAAGAAAATGAAACTCAGCTCTAGTAAAATCAATACTTTCTTATTGTTTAAATTACCTTCTGCATACTTCACTGGGGTACGCGTAAAAACTATTTCTGAAAATGCGTGTGTTACCACCGTAAAGCATAGATGGATTAATCAAAATCCTTTTAAATCTATGTTTTGGGCTGTACAAGGGATGGCGGCTGAACTTAGTACTGGAGCCATGGTGATGGCTGCCATTAAAGCGAGCAACCAAAATATATCTATGCTTGTGGCAAACAATAAAGCTACATTTTCCAAAAAGGCAAGAGGAAGAATAACCTTTAATTGCAATGACGGTCAACTTATAAAAGCTGCAATCAAAATGGCCATTAGTTCAGGAGAGGGTCAAACCTGTTGGATGAAATCTGAAGGAAGAGATTCTACTGGAGACTTAGTCTCGATTTTTGAATTTGAATGGACTGTAAAAATTAAAAGATAGTTGTCAATGTTTTCGATAGCTATAAAAGGATGTTCAGCTTGTTAACAAAATTTTAACAGGTTTAAAAAGAGCACAAAGAGAATTTAATTAACATTTATTTGTTATATTTAAAACATATTAATTTAAAAAATCTTTGCTTATTGTAAAAAGCTACTTAATTACTAAACCTCAATTAACTATGGCAAGAGCAATGTATGATTATACCAAAGCTGTACTTGCAAAAGTAAGTTTTGACGTCAATTTGTTCTGCAAAGAGTTGAAAAAAGCGTTAACCAGATTGCTACCTTACGAAGTAGAGGAGCTTAAACTCTGGATTGACTCGCTTATCAAGCAGAACCCTCAATTAAATCAATGTCTAATCTATCTAAACCCATAAAAAAAATCCCGCTGAGCAATCGGCGGGATTTTTTAGTTATTAGGTTATTCAATTACTGAGAACTGCCTAAAGCAAACTGATTACTTTTTGGTTGGACTGATTATTTTCACATCTTGAAATGCAATCGCACCCCGTATTACTCCAGAAATTATATCGTGTAATGCATTTATAATTTGCATTTTAAGCTCACTTTTGCTATAAATAAGGCTCACTTCACGAGCTGGAGATGGCTCATTAAAATATTTTATATTTTTGGTTTGGGAAGGTAAAATATCCAAAGTATGTAAATAGGGGAGAAGCGTCATACCTAAACCCTCATCTGAAAGTTTTATAAGGGTTTCAAAACTTCCGCTTTCTAATTGAAATTTTTCACTGCCGTTAAGTTTTGAAGCTTTGCAAAGATTTATAATTCCGTCGCGGAAGCAATGCCCATCTTCTAAAAGTAAAATATCTTCAATATCGAGATCGCTTATTTCCAGCTTTTCTTTTGAAAATAATCTATGGCTCTCGGGAATATAACCTACAAAGGGTTCGTAATATAAAACTCGTTCTTTGATTTTTTCATGCTCCAGCGGTGTGGCCGCAATTGCTGCGTCTAAATAACCATCATTAATTTTAGTAATTATTTCGTCTGTGTTCAGCTCTTCAATTTTCAATTGCACTTTTGGGTATCGGGTTGAAAAATTCTTAAGAAACATCGGCAATAATGTGGGCATCACTGTTGGAATTATGCCCAGTTTAAAAGTTCCACCAATAAATCCTTTTTCCTGATCTACAACATCCTGCATCCGTTCAGATTCATTGACGATATTTCTTGCCTGTTCCACAATTTTTTTTCCGACGCTGGTAAGTTCAATAGGTTTTTTGCTTCTGTCAAAAATTTGAATTTCAAGTTCGTCTTCCAGTTTTTGAATTTGCATACTTAACGTAGGCTGTGTAACGAAAGTCTTTTCAGCAGCTTTTGTGAAATTTTGATGCTCGGCAACAGCCAAAACATATTTAAGTTGGGTGATTGTCATTGCGTAAAGTATTTGTACAAAGATAGTTTTTATATAAAAAAAAACTATCGAAATGTTCAAATATAAAGATTTTGTTTATAACAAAAAGCCCGATGTAAAACATCGGGCTTTAAAATTTTATTATGGATTTTTTTACATTCTAATTTCCATCTCTATAGGTTGCTCGTAAACTTCAAATTTTGCGTCACTCCACTGTGGTGGCCCATAACTCATTACGTTATTGGAAACACCGTAAGGCTCCAAAGGCATTCCATTCATATCAAAATCCATTTGTTTGTTACTGTTTTTGTCGTGGAAAAGAATAATGGCGTACTCTCCAGGAACTACATTGTTAAAAGTCACAGTAGCTTTTCCGTCTTTAATAATACCTTCAGCGCTTTGTAATCCTTTCTGCATAAAATGAGCTTCGTCATCCAGCGCGACCAGTATGCTTCCTTCGTCACTATTTACAGGTACTGTTACCTTTATGGTTGTTCCTTCCGGTACTGAAGCAGTGTCGTTTTGGGCGTTCAAAAAGTGAGTGAAAAATGTTAGACCGATTAATGCGATGATTGTTTTCATAATAGTAAGTTTTAGTTTTTGAATTATATATCAAATGTCCTAAAACTTCACTTTGGAAAGAAAAAGCAATTCTCCAACTGTTGAATTTTTACGCTGAAATGCTATAAAAGTCCTCTCGCTTTTATTTCTAAATACTTATTAATGGTATTCACGGTAAGGTTTTCCGGGGCTGTTAGAATAGATTGAATGCCGTATTTGTGTAGTTCGTTTACAATCAATTTCTTTTCATAAATGAATTTTTCCGCGATCGTTTTCTCAAAAACTTGATGGGTCGTGGTTGCTTTTTTGTCCAAAAAGGATTTTAATTCGGTATTTTCAAAAAAGATAACTACCAAAAGATGGTTTTTATTGATTGCCTGCAAATATGCCAGCTGACGGTGCAATGCGTCCATCGTTTCAAAATTTGTGAACAGCAATAACAAACTTCTTTGTTTAATATGGCGCTTAACATCTATATACAAACGCGAAAAATCACTTTCCGAAAAATCGGTTTCCACGTTATAAAGCGTTTCCAAAATAAGATGCATTTGTGCGCTTCTACGTTGCGCAATTACCCGATCTTCTACTTTCCGGGAAAAGGTGAACATTCCTGCTTTATCGTGTTTTTTCAAAACAATATTTGAAATTACAAGCGTTGCATTAATTGCGTAATCCAGCAGACTCAGATTATTGAAAGGCATTTTCATAACCCTTCCTTTATCGATTACAGAATAAACAGGCTGCGATTTTTCATCCTGAAATTGATTTACCATCAAACTGCTTCGTTTTGCGGTAGCTTTCCAGTTAATGTTTCGAACATCATCGCCAGAAGTGTAATCTTTAATTTGCTCGAACTCCATCGTGTTGCCAATTCTTCGAATCTTTTTTAGTCCGAAAAGTTTTAATCTATTGGTAAAGGCAATAAAATCATACTTTTTGAGCTGAAGAAAAGAGGGATAGTTCGGAACCATCGCTTCTGCGGAAAATTGTTGTTTTCGAGCAACCAATCCCAAAACTGAAGATGAAAAAATATTTAGATTTCCAAAATGATATTCGCCCCTCTCTGTCGGACGGACCTGATATGTAAATTTCTTTTCTTCGGAAGAATTCAAAATAGCTTCAATTTTAAAATCCCGAATCTGCCATTGAATGGGCAATTCATCAATAATTTTCACGGAAGTCTTAAATTGAAATCTATTTACAATTTTAATTTCAATAGAATTATCATCGCCATTTGATAGTTTTTCAGGTAAAATACGTTGCGCCTGTATTCCCGTTTTGTTTCGATAAAGTAGCAAAATATCAAAAACAAAAGCCGCTAAAAGCAAATAAAATAAAAGCCTAGCTACCCCGAACAATTCCTGAAAGAAGTATGAAACCACAAACAAGACCGCAAGCGAGAATAGAACGATAAAAAATCGTTTTTTTAGGTATAAGCTTTTCAGAAATCTTTTCAATTTTAGTTTTTCAATTTAAAACCCTTCGACTGCGCTCAGGGTGACATTATAATATTAACTTCCTTCTCATTTCTCAATTCTCACTTCTCATTACCTTGGAATTTCGATGGTTTCAATTATTTGTTGCACCACTTTATCTGCAGTTATTCCTTCCATTTCGCGCTCGGGCGTCAACATAATTCTATGTCTTAAAACTGATGGAGCAATTTTTTTAATATCATCTGGCGTTACAAAATCGCGGCCGTTCATAGCAGCCAAAGCTTTGGAAGCATTCATAATTGCTAGCGAGGCACGTGGCGAGGCGCCCAAAAATAAGTTTGCGTTTGTTCGTGTATTATCAACAATTGCCGCGATGTATTTCAACAAATTACTTTCAATGATTATCTGTTTTATTGTGTGTTGGTACTCTGCGATTTGCTTTGCGTTTAGAACCTGAACTACACTGTCCAAAACGAAAGCGTCTTTTCTATTATGTTCGGTTTCAAGAATATGTATTTCTTCTTCCAGAGTTGGGTAAGGCACATTTATTTTGAAAAGAAAACGATCCAATTGCGCCTCAGGCAGCGCGTAAGTTCCTTCCTGCTCCACAGGGTTTTGGGTAGCGAAAACCAAAAATGGAGGTTGCATTTTATATTCTGTACCGTCCATTGTTACTTGACGTTCCTCCATTATTTCAAAAAGTGCGGCCTGTGTTTTTGCCGGAGCTCGGTTTATTTCATCAATCAAAACTATGTTTGAAAAAACAGGACCTTTTTTGAATTCAAACTCGCTATTTTTAACGTTGAAAATTGACGTTCCCAAAATATCGCTCGGCATTAAATCTGGCGTGAATTGGATTCGGCTGAAATCTACCGCCAAAGTTTTTGCCAATAATTTTGCGGTTAACGTTTTACCAACGCCTGGTACGCCTTCAATCAACGAATGGCCGTCTGTCAAAATTGAAATGATGAGCATTTCCAACATATCGTGTTGCCCAACAATTACTTTACCCAATTCAGTTTTGATTTTCTCAACCGCTTCCTGTAGATTTTTTAAATCTAATCGCGAATTGAACGCTAACGGATTTTCCTGTGTTTCTTCCATAATTTTATAGTCTGAATGCTTCTATTTGTTTGTTCAGTTCAAGCAAATCGGCTTCGCTGTGAACAGATTTTTCTTTTAAATGGTTTATTAGGTCCATCAATTTTTTGGTCTTTTCCAAAGTGCTTCCACTTTTCAAAGCCAGTTTTTTGATAAAATCTTCCGTAATATCATTTGTATTTAAAAAGTATTTTGAGCGAAGGGTTTCCAAAAAATACGTGATTTTCTTCGCGATAATATTGCTGTAATCTTTATGTTGAAAATACAAATCGCCAATGGTTTTCGTGAATTCCACCGAAGTATTTTCCAACGGCTCCATAACTTCAACAATGCGCTGCTCGCGTTTTCCTTTGAAAAGTACAAAAATTAACAATCCTCCAAGCAAAACATAATATGCCCAAGTAAGCGGCGCTTGATTCAAAATAAATCGCATCGGCGAAGTGACTACTTTTCTGCCGGATTTTAAATATTCGTCCCAATATATTTTGTCTGAATCAATATAAGAAAGAACGTTTGCCGCGTATTGTTCGTTGCCTTTCAGTAAATAATAATTTGAAAATGCTTCAGGCAAATTGTGAATCAAAAACTGTCCTTTTCCGAAATTTACCTTTATATAATTAAGTTCTTCAAGTTTTGGTATTTCAGAATCGTAAAAACCCAAAGCTGTTGTTTTTAATGTGTCAATTTTATCAAAAGAAGTTCTGAAAACACCTTTTTTATATGCCGGAAGCGAATCCTGGTTTAACGATGGTGAGAAAAATTTCGGCTGAAGTTCTTCCTCAAGAATATTGTAATCTGTAGATGAATCTATTTTCAAAGAATCGTGCAAAATATTGCCGATGCTTCGCGAAGAGATGAATACGGTGTTGCCGTTTTCAACATATTTTAAGATTTCATCTGTTTGCCTTTCATCAAAGGACAATTCGTCATTGATAAAAATATATGCGGAATTTTGTGCGTAAGCGTTGTCCGTCAAAAATACATATGGATCTTTATCAACTTTTTCAATGTTGGTATTTTTGAATAGGGAAGAGGCTTCCTCAAAAAGCACATATTCGCCGAAAGGAATTTTATCTGTTGAAATATAACTGGCGCGCCAATCTATTGGTTTTGGACGCACGAGCTCTGTAATCACGATACCTAGTAACACAATCCCGAAAATCCAAAGCACTCTTTTTGAACGTTTATCCAGCATTTTTCAAATTTTTGTTTAAAAGTTCGAAATCTTTTTGGGCGTTCTCAAAACCTGCTTTGTTTAATGCATATTCTCCGTACCAAATATTGTCGTATAAATAGGATATCTTTTTGAAGTTTTCCTTAAAAGTGACACTTTCAATTTCTCGGTAATAATCGCTGTTAGTTTTTTCAAAATGCCAATCGATGATATTTTTCAGCGAAAGCAATTTCAAAGATTTTAAATACATATACCGAATTGCCAACCGGTAATTTTCTTCCTTTAAAGCATTTTTTATGTAGCTGTCCAAATCTACATTTTCAATATGTTCCTCTTGGATATTGAGTGGCGCGACCATCTTACTTTTTTTACTGAAAAATGACGAAGCATTATCGCCCACGAGAAGTTTCACCAGAATATAAAGTGCAAAAACAATGAGCAATCCGTAAATGATGAATTTTATAATTTGATACATTTCAGGGGAAAGATGGACGCCGAAAATTTCTCCAAGTTTGTAGAAGAACCAATTAATGGCGCGACCCAAAAAGTTTTCCGCCTCGCCTTCCACAGAATCGTAATCAAAGTCATTGCCAGAATATTTTTCGGATAAATTTTCAGAAAAATGTTTTGGAATAATCTTGCTACTGTCAATGGTAACGGTCAGACTGTCCGTTCCCGATGCGGTGGCGGCTAGGGTATTCAAAAGGAAAAACAATATGAAGAGAAATCTATTCACCCGCGCCAATGTTATCAATACGTTCGCGAGTGGCTTCGTTATAAGTCTCTTCATGAAGGGAATAATACAGAATGCCGTTCACAAATTGTGAAAGCGATTGGTTAATAGTATAAAGAATTAAAACTAGCGAAATGGCAAGCGTCCAAACAATATTAGCCATTGGTGAATTGGCAAGATCCACACCCGTATCCAAAGAATGGAAGGCGTAAATACCTACTAAAATTCCCGGAATCATTAAAACTACCATCATCAAAATTCCGAGAAGCAATCCAATAACGAGGTTTGAAAGCACACTTTTCCAAAAGAATTTTTTCATTAGTTTCCAACCTTCACCGAAAGCGTCGGTTACTTCTTTGTTATCATTTATCATAGCCATAAAAGAAAGACCCATCCAACTCATGAAGGCTAAGATCATTATATAGTACGCAATGCTGCCCAAAAGTGGAATAAACGAGATAATTGCGCCAACCACCATTAGTACGATATACATAAACACCGCTAAAATGACGAAGAGAATTATTTTTCCAAGGTTTTGCTTTACCGTTTCCCAGACCTTTCTTTTTTCTACAGCTGCACCTTTGTTTTGTTCATATTGAATCATATAAACTGCTGCTAGACTATAATTTAGTAATGCTGTGATAAGGAATAGAATTACAAAACCCACGGCTCCGGCAATAAAAAAAGCTATGTAATTAGATGGATCATTGTCAATTCCAAAGCCCGATTGTGCTGAGAATACACCCACAAAACCAGTAACCAAAAGATAACTCACCCCCAAAAAACCTAGAATAAAAATTCCGTTGTAACTGATGAAAATATTTAAAAATGGCTTGAAATTCTGTTTAAAAAACTCAAAGTAGGTTGTGATCATTTCGCCTACGTCGCGTTGCTGTTTAAGCGGTATATATTTGTGTTGCATGCTTTTTGTTGAGGATGATTGGATAAATAACGTAATAATAAATAACAAGCGCCAAGGAACTAAAAATAATGGTCATTGCCAACCAAACTGGCATATTGCTGTAGCGGGTTATAAACCCTTCAATAAAACCCGCAATAATGAAAAAAGGAATTGTGCTCACCACAATTTTGAGGCCGTCCTTTGCGCCTTTCAGAAATGAAACTTTCCGTGAATATGTTTTGGGGAAAAGAATACTATTGCCCATCACCATTCCCGCGCAGCCAGCAATAATGATAACCGAAATTTCAATGGTCCCGTGAAGCCAAATGCTTTTTGAAGCTTCAAAAAGTAAATCGCGGTTGAAAAAAAAAGTGAAAAATGCTCCGAGCATCACGCCATTGCTGAACAGTAAATAAGCCGTTCCCAAAGAAGTAATCACCCCGAAAGCGTATGCTAGAAATGCCACGCGAATGTTGTTGATTGTTATTCCCAAAAATGTACCAATTTCACTGCCGCTTTTGTAAATGGCGGTTGGGTCGCCTTTGTCAATGTTGTTCAACGTTTCGTTTACGTAATTATCACCCAAAATTAACCGAACGAAGGAATCATCGTTATATGCGGAAATTGCACCAATAGCGGTCGCAATGGCAAATATTAAAAACGAAAACAGAAGCATACGTTGATGCTGTCTAAAAAATAGCGGAAACTCATATTTCCAAAAACCTACAATGCGGTTTTTGGATTCTTTTTTATTTTTATAAATCTTTTGATGGGCCTGCGAAGCCAAAGAATTAAGATACTGAAGTGCTTTGCTGTCAGGATAATAGGTTTGTGCATAGGCGAGGTCATTGGTAAGTTGGATGTAATGGTCGGCAAGCTGATCTGGACTTATTTTTGAATTAAGTGTAATTGCCTCTTCAAAAGCAATCCATTTTTCCTTATTTTGCTTGACGAATGACGCTTCGCGCATATCCTGAAATTTTCGATAAATATAACCACTTGCTTTTACATGGCAAACTTAGAAATCAATACAACCCAAAACGTAAACCTGGACTATAAAATAGTTAGTGTGGGCGAACGCATTCTAGCTTTTTTAATAGACCTCTTCCTCTTTTTTATATATTTCTATATTGTGGAATTAGCAACTGAAGCAATGAATATGGCATTTAGTGACCATTGGACCGTTTTTGGACTACAGCAATTGTTGCTTTTGCCTGTGATGTTTTATTCGCTTTATATGCACATACTTTTCAATGGAAGAACGGTAGGGAAGATTGCGATGAAAACCCGAGTGGTGAAAGTAGACGGAAGCCCAGCACGCTGGAGCGATTATATGGTGTTGTGGATGCTACGTTTGGTGGATATTTGGATATTTTTGGGTTCTATAGGTTTACTATCTATTATTTTTTCTGATAAAAGACAACGCGTTGGTGATCATGCAGCGGGGACAGTTGTAATAAGTACTAAAAGCAAAGTAAAGATAAGTCATACAATTTTAGAAGAAATTGCGGAAGATTACCAACCCAAGTTCATGAACGTAACCAAGTTGACTGATAAAGACGCTCGGCTAATTAAGGAAACCTATCTAATCGCAATAAAATCGAACGACTTTAAAACGCTGAATATGCTTCGTAAGAAAGTGGAAACTGTTTTGGAAACCTCTTCAGATTTATATGACAAACAATATATAGATACCGTTTTGCGCGATTATAACCATTTTACACAAAACATGTGAAGCTAATATTAGTAATAGATATTCTTGGAACCATCGCGTTCTCTATTTCGGGAGTGCTTACGGCACTCAACAAACGGCTGGATCCATTCGGGATTTTGATAATTGCGTTTGTTGCGGCCGTGGGTGGCGGAACTTTAAGAGATATTCTAATTGATGCTCCTGTATCTTGGATGCGCAACCTCACTTTTATATATGTTATTTTTGGTTCCACCATTTTTGCAGTCATTTTTAGAAAACGACTTGGTTATATTCGTCGATCACTATTTTTATTTGATACTATTGGAATTGCGCTCTATACTATTGTTGGTGTAGAGAAAGGGATTGCGGCTGGTTTTCACCCTACAATTTGCATTGCCCTAGGAACAATTACGGCCTGTTTTGGCGGTGTGCTTCGCGATATTCTTTGTAATGAAATCCCGATTATTTTCAGAAAAGAAATTTATGCCACAGCTTGTATTTTAGGAGCTTCCGCATATTTCTTATTGCATTATTCTCCAATTCCTGAAGATTTTATTGTTGTTATTTCGGGTTCTATTGTAATTATTGTACGGTTATTGGCGGTTTATTTTAAGCTTTCTTTGCCGAGTATTTATACGAAGAATGAAATGGAAAATTAATTTATTCCAAAACTTTCACAGTAATATAAATATTATTCAAAGGCCAATCGCCGTCATCTGCTTTCACTTTTGAAATTTCCTCCACCACGTCCATTCCTTTGGTTACTTTCCCGAAGATGGTGTATTTTCCGTTTAAGTGTGTTGTTGAGGATTTTGGGCCGAGGAAGATGAAAAACTCATATGGCGCAGTTCTGTTATCAGGGTTTTCACGATACTCTTTTGCACCGGAAACCGTTCCATATTCGTGAACTCGACCGGGAATAATTTCTGCGGGAAGCAAATACTCTTTTCCCAAAGCGGCGCGTTTTTTTTGGGTTGAAACCAAATCGCTATTTCCAGCTTGAATTATAAAATTTGGAACCACTCGATGGAAAAAAGTTTCATCAAAATAATGTTGCTTCACCAAATAAATAAAATTTGCTCGGTGTAAAGGTGTGTCTCTATATAATTCAATTTCAATATCGCCAAAACGGGTATTTATCAAAACCTTGGTTTCAGGATTTTTTTTTCCGTATTCAGTTAAAAAAGAGACTACATTTTCAATGGTAATTTCGGGGTAATTGGTTGAGTCTTTCTTTTCGGTTTCAACTTCAGCTTCTTTTTTGATTTCGGTTTTGGTTTCTCCTGAAGTTTTGGGATCAGTTTCGTCCCGATAGCTATCGGGATTGGAAGCCTTTTTATTATCTTCACAGCTTCCTAAGAACAGAACAATTCCAAAGAAATAAATAAACAACTTTCTCATAAATGGATTTTCGCGATTTTGAAAAACGGATTGTAAAAGTAACAAAAATGGAACTTCCAGGCGAAGCAGTTCAATTTAAAATGGCGCCAATTGAACGTTTGCAGGAATTAAAAAGAATAGCCAGAGAAAAAGATACTGCAAAGCGGGCCGGTGTAATGTCGCTTTTTTATCCTTCGGAAAATTTTGAAACCAAACTGATTTTGATTCTTCGGAAAACATATAAGGGCGTTCATTCTGCACAAGTTGGTTTTCCTGGCGGAAAGTTGGAAATAGAAGATGATTCAATTCAAGATGCTGCTCTTCGGGAAACGGAAGAAGAGGTTGGTGTTTCGCGTGAAACCATTTCAGTATTAAAAAAGCTTACAGAAGTTTATATTCCGCCGAGTAATTTTTTTGTACAACCATTCTTAGGAATAACCACGGAAGCACCAAAATTTGTTCCCCAGGAAGAAGAAGTGGAAGCACTAATAGAAGTTGCGTTGCAGGATTTTATGAATGATGCAAATATTATTAGTCAAACGCTTTCCACATCATACGCTACCAGTATTGAAGTCCCCGCCTTTAAGCTGAACGGCCACATAGTTTGGGGTGCTACAGCAATGATGCTCAACGAAGTGCGCGAATTGCTGAAAATGGTACTGTAATGGCTTATTTTAGTATATTTGTCAAGAATGAATAATGATCAATGAAACCACTCTTGCCTAAAGCAATTGGTTACTGCAACTGAATACTGACCACTGAATACTGACCACTAAAAATGAGTCTCTTCAAAAAAAACCCATTCGGGCATGTACTTTTTTTAAAACTCTGGTTAATCCGGATTGCGGGTCTTATGACTCACAGACGTTTTAAGGGTTTTAACGATCTGCAAATTCACGGCAGTGAGATTTTAAAAAACCTTCCCGAAAAAAATGTGCTCTTCGTGAGCAACCACCAAACTTATTTTGCCGATGTTGCTGCAATGCTCCACGTCTTTAACGCAAGTTTAAGCGGAAGGGACGACAGTATAAAAAATGTTGGTTATTTATGGCGTCCTAAGCTTAATATTTATTTTGTTGCGGCCAAGGAAACTATGAAAGCGGGTTTGCTTCCTAAAATTCTTGCTTATGCAGGCTCTGTAAGCATCGAGCGTACTTGGCGCGAAAAAGGTAAGGAAGTGAACAAGCAAGTGAAAATGAGTGATGTTAGTAATATTACGAAAGCACTGAACGATGGTTGGGTAATTACTTTTCCACAGGGAACAACCAAACCTTGGAGACCCATTCGCAGAGGAACTGCACACATCATTAAAAAGAATAAACCCGTGGTTGTCCCCATTGTAATTGATGGTTTTAGAAGATCTTTTGATAAAAAGGGAATCCGTATTAAAAAGCGTGGTATTCTTCAATCTATGGAAATAAAGCCACCGCTGGATATTGATTATGAAAATGACACCATGGATGAAATTGTTGAAAAACTGGAATATGCAATTGAGCAGCATCCTTCTTTTCTAAAAGTAATTCCCACTTCCGAAATTCAAAGTGAGGAAGAGCTCAACAAAGAGCGACAGTGGCGCTATTAAAAAAGTGTTCAGTATTCATTAACATTTGGTAGTCATGCAACACACAAAAAACTGAATGCCACCACTGCAAATAGCTACTTTCTTCAGAATTCTATTTTCTCCAACTCTTTATAGTTTTTGTGAAGTCTTCTCAATAAAATTCCATAAACAAGTCTGTAAAAGAGCAGGACGAAACCAATCATCACAATTCCAAAGAGGATTTGAATGGAAAAAAACATTTTCATAAACCTTTCCTGGGAAATATTTGCGATGCCGTAGTCTTCTGTCATAAACCTAAAGACAATATCCTGGTTTAAATAGTAGTAAATATTAATGCCTACTATAAGTAAAACTGAAGTAGTTACATTATAAATCACAAAATATTTTACTGTTTTTCGCGTGCGCAAAATGTTCCCCATCAGTTCTTTCACGGAATCTGTTGTTGAAATTTTCCGATAATTTCTGTAAAAAAGAAATATGAAAAAACCAAAAACTAAATAGTTTACTACATTAATGGCTACCAAAATATTGTGCAAACCAATGTCATCACTAAATTTGGTACTCGATTCTGGCACTAAGAGTGCAAGCAATGTCCAAAAAACAATTTCTGCAATACTGATGTAGAATATCCACTTCACGATGGATGAGGATTTCTTCAGCAGCATTTTATAAATATCGCCAAAGCTTAACTTGGGAAGCTCCTGTTCCCTGCTTTGCCATTGTTTTTTTAATAGTTCCAGTTCATCCATAGTGGGTTACGGATTTAAAATAGTTCGTAATTTTTCCTTTATTCTATTCATTTTTACTCGCGCATTTACTTCGGTAATACCCAATGTGTCAGATATTTCCCTGTAATTTTTGTCTTCCAAATAGAGAAAAACTAAGGCTTTGTCAATATCGTTCAAATCTTTTACTGCACTGTACATTAATTTCAACTGTTGCTCGGCTGTATCGTCATAAGGTTCTGAAGAAATTTTAAAACTAACTCCTTCAAAATCCTGCGTTTTTATACTGCGTTTTGATTTTCGGTAAAGCGTTATTGCAGTATTCAGAGCCACTCGGTACATCCATGTGCTAAACTTGGAGTCGCCCCGAAACTTGGGATACGCTCGCCAAAGCTGTATGGTTATTTCCTGAAACAGATCGTTGTGAGCGTCACTGTCATTGGTGTATAACCTACAGATTTTATGTACAATGTTTTGGTTCTCCTCAAGTTGGGCAACAAAACTATGTTCCAGTTCTTTGTTCAATGGTTCTTTGTTGGCTATTTAATTAGTGTTCTTTGGAATTGCTTTGTTACAAAAATCTTAAAAAATAAGATAACTCGATGAACAAATTGTATTTTTATACTTTATAAAAAAAATGAATATACCTGAAAACAATGTACCGCGAATTGTTGTAATAGGCGGCGGATTTGCTGGTATCTCCTTCATAAAAAAGCTTCAAAAAGAAAAAGTACAAGTCGTCCTTTTCGATAGGCATAATTACCACACTTTTCAGCCATTGTTATATCAGGTTTCTACTGCTGGTTTGGAGCCAGATTCTATTGCATATCCACTTCGGAAAATTTTCAGAAAGAATATGGATTTTCACTTTAGAATGGCTGAAGTTGAAAATATAAATCCTGATAACAATACAATTTCAACATCCATAGGAAGTTTGAAATATGATTATTTGATAATCGCTACGGGTACAAAAACCAATTTCTTCGGAAACAAAAGCATTGCCGAGAATAGTATGCCAATGAAAACAGTGCCACAGGCACTGAACATACGAAGTTTGATGCTTCAAAATATTGAAAAGGCCGATATCACTAGCGATGAAGAGGAAAGAAAGCGATTGCTCAATTTTGTTATTGCAGGTGCTGGGCCTACAGGAGTGGAGCTAGCCGGAGCTTTGGCAGAATTTAGAAAAGGAATTCTTGAAAATGATTATCCCGAGCTCGAAGAAGAAGAAATGAGCGTCCACCTAATTGAAGGTTTGGATAGGGTTTTGCCGCCAATGAGTGAAACGGTTTCTAAAAAAGCCCAAAAATTTCTGGAGAACCTTGGTGTACAGGTGCATCTTGAAACATTTATAAGCGATTATGACGGAAAAACAGTTAGCACCAAAGACGGTAAAAAGTTTGAAACTGCTACTTTTATATGGGCAGCCGGAGTTACTGGTGCACCTATAAAAGGAATAAGTGGCGAAGCATTGGTGGAAAAGGCTAACCGTTATAGAGTTGATGAATTCAATAAAGTTAAGGGTTTTAAAAATATATATGCTTTGGGAGACATTGCTATCATGGAAACCAAGGAATATCCCAAAGGGCATCCCCAAGTGGCACAACCAGCAATCCAGCAGGGAAAGCACCTAGGCAAAAATTTCAGAAAAATGTTAAAGGGCACCCCAATGGAACCTTTTAAATATTTTGATAAAGGTACTATGGCCACTGTAGGTAGAAACAAAGCTGTTGTAGATATTGGCAATCTGCATTTTGGCGGTGCCATCGCTTGGTTTTTGTGGATGTTTGTTCACCTTTGGTTCTTGGTGGGGTTTAGGAACAGGGTCGTTACTTTTTTCAATTGGACGTATAGTTACATAAATTATGATCGCGCTGCCCGATTGATTATTCGCCCTTTTAAAAAATAGTTACTGCACTTTTACAGGAATAGGCCCTCCGTTTGAAACCCAGCCGCCCCCAATTTCATCCAGATTTACATCCAGCTCGTCCGTGGTTTCAATTTTTTTGATATTCACTTTTACCTCGTCGTAAGTATCTACACCTTTTAAATTTACGTTCAGTTTATCATAAGTGTTGATATCCACCAAACGAACATCCATCACTTCGTTTACTGGTTTGGGTTCAGCCTTTTCAGAAGCATAGGCCGAAGGAAAAATTTCAAAATCCTTTATTACATTTATAGTTAAACAAATTGCAATAATAGTCAGGATTGTTTTGGTATAATTGTCTGTTTTCATAATTAAGAAATTTTTAAATTTTAAATGCTGATTGCAAGTTATGTTTACTCCTTCATATAAGTAACCAACTCAATCTCTTCACTTTTGCCGCGTAGTTTTTCTTTTCCCAATTCTTTTTTGGAAACGCCTTTGGGTAATTTATAGGCGATATCGGCAAATGGTTTTGATGCTAAAATTTCAACATCAAGTTCGTTACACATAGCCTGAATACGCGAGGTTGTGTTCAAAACATCACCAGAAAAAGCAATATCTCGTTTTATCTGCCCAATTTCACCAACCATTACTGTGCCGAAGTGAAGGCCCACTTTAAATTCGGGAACAACGCCGTATTTTTTTAAATATTTAGGAGCCTTGTATTTTATGATTTTTTTCATGCTGTAAAAACATTGGATTGCATTTCCGTGTTTCAGGCCCCACTTCATTTTCCAAGAAACAACCACTTCATCACCTACGTATTGATAAACCTCGCCTCGGGTTTGTACAATTGCTGGAGCAATATGTCTGAAGAAGTCCTTTAGGAAATTAAAGTATTTTTCTTCGCCCAAACTTTCTGCGATTCCAGTTGCGTTTTTTATATCGGCAAACATAAAAATACGCCGTTCGTGCTTTGGTCTAAAATACCTTCCTATTAAATAATCAGGAAAGACTCCGGGACCGTATTTATCATTCACCATCAAAACGATGAGCGTAACCAAAACGATAAAAAGCCAAATAATATAATTCTTTATGAAAAGCCACGAGCCAAAGAAATAAAAAATCTCTTGAATTACTTCCCAATAATAAAAAGGAACACCTAGGTCTTCACTTGTTATGTATAGCGCACCAATGGAACCAACGAGTAATGCCGTAAGAGTGTAAGCTATTATTAAATAGAGGAGGGCTTTCCAAAAAACTAAGCGTCGCAGCCAGCGTTCCATCAGGTTTACAGTTACTATTCCGCCAATGAGCCCTGCTGAAATGGCGACGATGAGGTTGGCCATAAGAGCCGAATAAAAGTCATAACTGGAACTCAACACGCCGTTGCTTTTCAGCGTGATAACTTCATAAAAAAACATAATGTTTGAAATAATGACCCAAGCCACCAAAATCCAAAATGCACGCCGAGTATAAAACCATAATTGGCGGATGGTGTATCTTTCAAAATTCGGTTTAATGGCCATTAACAGTTTTTGTATTTATCATTAAGTCCAATGCCCTTTTTTATCAGTTCAATAGATTTTTCAAGTCGGGTTTGTTGTGTGGCTTCGCGTTTAGCTTCGCCAATATATTGCGCATATTCCCTCTGTTTTCCGGGCGTTAAGCTATTGAAACTTTTCTGTAATTCTTTGTCTTCAGCAAGCGCACTTTTGAAGATTTGAGGAATGGAAACTTCTTTTTTAACTGCTTCTTTTCCTGCTGATGCATTTACAATGGCTTCTTTGATATATTCCAATACAAGATTGGAATCAATTTCATCCTCTTCCTCAAATCGCCATTGGCGCAACGCTTTTGTTACACCTTCCTGCGCATTGATCAGTTTTTTTGTCTGTCTTTCAAAAATACCCCTTGATGGAACCAAAGCGCCATGTGGTTTTTGAAATCTGCCATTGCAGCAACCATCTTTCCATCCATAGTATATGTGGGCTTGCCCCATTTTACTTCTTCTGTAAGTTCTGTTTTTTGAAAAACAGCGCGAAGTTGCTGCAACTTTTCTTTCCACTTTGTCTGCTTAGCTATAAAAGCATCTACTTTTTGCGAATCAGTCATGTTGCTTTGTTTTCTTCCGAAGATACAATTTACAATTTTTGCTTCAGAAAAAAGTAGAATAGAATTTTTGCAAAATGCCTTTAAAATCAAAAGCTTTACCCTTCTTTACTGTAGAAAATTATATTAAGAATTATTTTATTTGTCGAAAAATAAAACATATTTATTGTTTATCAATAAATATTTATTTAAATTCGCCAAGTAATTTTAATTCAATCAATTATGAAAACAAGTATTATTTTGAAATTAATGAACATACTTTTCTGGATAGTATTCATTGGTCTTTGTATTAAAACTGGCGCGTTGCTCATTTCTTTTTTTGTAAGTCTTTTCGTTAATCCCGAAGGCGGGCAGGATCTTTATCTCGGATTAAATCTTCATGATGTTTATAGTTTTGATCTTGAAAAATACATTGGTGTGGCCAGCATGTTAATTGCCTTAACAGCAATGAAAGCATACCTTGCCTTTCTGGTGGTAAAACTTTTTTTGAAGTTCGACTTAAATTATCCTTTTAATGAAAACACGGCTTCGCTCATTTCCAAAATCAGTTATTATGCATTGAGTATTGGCGTTGTAGCTATAATTGCAGAGCAGTATGGACACCGTATAATAAAACAGGGAATTACATTAGAAATAGATTGGGGCGCGGAACAATTTCTTTTTTTTGCAGGTATCATTTACATAATAGCGTTGGTCTTTAAAAAGGGTGTGGAGATACAAAGCGAGAACGAACTAACAATCTAATTATGCCAATAGTTGTAAACCTAGACGTAATGATGGCAAAACGGAAAATGTCATTAAATGAGCTTTCCGAAAAAGTGGGACTGACGCTTTCTAACCTTTCTATTTTGAAAACTGGAAAAGCAAAGGCAGTTCGCTTTAGCACACTGGAAGCTATTTGTGAAGTATTGGAATGTCAGCCTGGGGATATTTTAGAATTTGTTGAATGAGTTTAATGAATTAAATTCTATTAAATAACTAAATATTACAATTGGGCAATCCATTTTCACAATTCGGTTTGTTTTTTTCTGAAAAGATAAGCCAATATTTAACCTTTGAGCTGAAAATAAAACCAACCAATTCATGAAAATTTCAGTCATTACTTTTTTTTCACTTTTTTCACCCTTTTTCATTTTTGGTCAAAACACAGTTGCCGGCTCGGTTACAGATAATAACGGAACACCAATTATTGGCGCGAATGTATATATCGAGGGCTCTTATGACGGAGCATCTTCAGACGACAACGGAAAATTTTCTTTTGAAACTTCGGAAACAGGAACTCAAACCTTAACTATTTCCTTTGTTTCCTTTGAAACTTTCAAACTGACCGATGATATTTCAAAAATGAAAAACCTAAAGATCGTGCTTCGGGATGATGTTAATTCTTTAGAAACTGTAACCATTTCTGCAGGGTCATTTTCTGCAGGTGACAATAGCAAGATTTCAGTTTTAAAACCTTTGGATATTGTGACAACCGCAAGTGCATTGGGCGATTTTGTGGGCGCTTTGCAAACGCTACCTGGAACCACAACTGTTGCCGAAGATGGTCGTCTTTTTGTTCGTGGTGGTGATGCTGGTGAAACCCAGATTTTTATTGACGGCATTCGTGTTTTTACTCCCTATAGTCCAACAACCGATAACATTCCGACCCGTGGAAGATATAGTCCGTTTCTTTTTGACGGAATTACTTTTTCAACTGGAGGGTATTCAGCAGAATATGGGCAGGCGCTTTCCTCTGTTTTACTATTGAATACAATTGATGAACCCACACAGGAAAAGACCGATATTGCGATTATGAGCGTTGGTGGCGGCTTAGGGCATACTGAAAAGTGGGAAAAAAGTTCGTTGAGTTTAAATGCTTCCTATATAAATCTTGCGCCATATATTGCAATCCTTCCTGATAGAAATGATTGGCAAAAGCCTTTTGAAACAGCTTCAGGTGAAGCGGTTTTCCGACAGAAAATAGGGGATGGGTTGTTGAAAGTTTATGGAGCATTTGATACTTCCAACTTTGCGCTTACACAGGAGGATGTTAACCAGTCCGAAGGAGTTCGTTTTAAATTGAACAATCAAAATTTTTATACCAACGCCAGTTTCAGTGAAATGCTAGAAAACGATTGGACAATTTTTGCTGGGGGAAGTTATACTTACGGAAACACAAAGGTGGGTATTGATGAATCGGATATTAAAGATGTGGAAAATTCTGCACATTTAAAGTTGAAGTTGAAAAAACGTTTCAGCAATCGGTTTAAACTGAATTTTGGTGCAGAACAATTTGTGACCGATTTCAATGAAAATTACGAAGAACCCAATTTTGCATCGAAGCTTGAATTTAACAATAATATTTCAGCGGCCTTTACTGAAGCAGATATTATCTTTTCACGAAAACTTGCTTTAAAGTTGGGCGTTCGTGGAGAATACAGCGAGCTGTTTACGGAGTTTACGGTTTCGCCCAGAGCTTCTTTCGCCTATAAAACAGGGAAGAACAGTCAACTTTCTTTGGCTTACGGTGATTTCTTTCAGCAACCGGAAAATGAAGTTTTGAAATTCACGAATGATTTGCAAGCACAGCACACACAACATTATATAATGAACTATCAATATTCCGCTAATAACCGAATTTTTCGTGCGGAAGTTTATAGAAAGAAATATAGCAATTTGGTGACTTATAATGAAGCAATGCCAGATGTGAATAGCATATTTGATAATAGCGGTGATGGTTATGCACAAGGATTGGATTTATTTTGGCGCGATAATGAAACCCTAAAAAATATAGACTATTGGGTAAGTTATTCCTATTTGGATACTGAGCGGAAATATAAAAATTTTCCGATTGAAGCTACCCCGAGCTTCGCGAATACTCACAATCTTTCGGTTGTCGCAAAATACTGGATCAACGATTGGAAAAGTCAAATAGGCTTCAGCTACCAATACGGAAGTGGCCGGACTTATACAGATTTAAATGAACCAGGATTTCTTCAGAAAAAAACAAAAGGGTATAACAGTGTGAGTTTGAACTGGGCATATTTATTATCACAACAAAAGATTCTCTATTTTTCAATAAACAATGCTTTCGCCTTTAAGAATGTTAATGGATATCAATACGCAAATACGGCAGATTCCAACGGAAATTTTGCGCGAAGAGAGCTTCGCCCAGCAGCGGATCAGTTCTTTTTTGTTGGATTCTTTTGGACCATTAGCGATGATAAAAAGGATAACCAACTAGATAATTTGTAATAATTACAATTCAGTCATAAAAAACTACAGTTGGGTGTTTCTAATTTTAGAAATCGCTCATTTTGAAAGAAATTTGAATTCAATAATAACCATTAAACCAAAAAGTTATGTTAGGAATACTTTTAAAAAAACAGAACAAAGGAAAAACATTGAAAGCATTACTTTTAATAAGTATATTACTTTTAACAGGAGGAATCGTTATGGTCCTTTTCTAAAAACTTTAAATTAAAATCCAACAACTTAAATCTGAAAATTATGCAAAACCTAGTTACTTATATTGTTTTATTTTTTACTGCAATAGTAATGCAGGCCCAGACTGAAACAGAAACAAATGCAGATGCTGCACCAACAAAATACCAACAGGGCATGCGAAAAGCTTTCCAATTGTGGCAAGAAGACAAATCATGGGAAGCAGCCAACACTTTTGAGCGCATAGCCGCGGTGGAGCCAGATAATTGGTTACCACCATATTATGTAGCACAAATAAACGTGATCAATAGTTTTACAGAAAAAGATCCAGCAAAACTAAAAGCCCAATTGGACAAAGCACAGGATTTCATTAATGACGCCACGGCAATTTCTAAGGACAACCCAGATTTGTTGGTATTACAAGCGCAATTATATACCGCGTGGATTGTTTTTGACGGCCAACAATACGGCATGACTTATTCCGCAAAAGCGTCTGAACTTTATAATAAAGCTTTGGCTTTGGCTCCTGACAACCCTAGAATAGTTTTAGCAAAAGCAGAATGGGATATGGGCGGCGCAAAATATTTTGGACAATCCATTGAGCCCTATTGCAAAGACATACAAAGAGCCATAGATCTTTTTGCTACCTTTAAACCTGCAGGTGAATTTTATCCAACTTATGGCGAGGAGCGCGCGAAACAAATTCAGGCGGAAAGCTGTAAATAAAAACTTAGACCACGAATTCACGATTACTTTTTAAATATTATTAGTGAATTCGTGGTTTACAAAATGTTATTTCAATGTTTATTTTAAAAGAATTTGGTAAGGCATTTTTTGTTGGAACCCTTGTATTTATAATATTGGGGTTAATTCAGTATATCAACGGATATGAATTTGCCAATGGTAAGGAAATTCTTATAGCGTTTCTTTATAATCAACTGTATTCGGTTGTTCTTTATATGGTCAACGCTCACTATTTTGGGTTTTTGCTGAAAAAATTTCCAAACCAGGTTTTTAAGGCTAGAAATCTTTTAAAAGGGCTTTTAGGTGGAATTTTGGTCACACTTTTGGGGCTCTTTTTTATTCGCGTAATAACGGAAGTAGTAATTGAAGGAAGAAGTTTTTCAGAATTTATATCTTATGAAAAGATTGAATATTATTATATATCGTTTATCATTTCTGTTGTAGTTACCACTATTTTTTATGCTTTTTATTATTACCGAAATAAACAGCAAACCATTGTAACCGAGCAAAAAATAATAGCTGGCACGGCTTCGGCAAAGTTTGACGCCCTTAAAAACCAATTAGATCCACACTTTCTTTTTAATAGCTTGAACGTACTCACCAGCTTAATTGAAGAAAACCCTGAGGCTGCAACCCGTTTTACAACTTCCCTCTCAAAAGTCTATCGCTATGTTTTGGAACAGAAAAGCAAAAAATTGGTAACGTTGGAGGAAGAACTTAAATTCGCTAAATTATACATGTCTTTGTTGGCAGTTCGTTTTGAAGACAGCATTGTTTTTACTTCGCCTTCAAAATTAGAGAACCCACAGGCGAAAGTGGTTCCGTTGTCGCTTCAACTTTTATTGGAAAATGCCGTGAAGCACAATCAAGTTACGCCTTACAAGAAACTTTACATAACTATCGCTGAAGATAACGGTAATTTGGTTGTGACCAATAACAGCCAGCCCAAACAGGTTTTAAAAGAAAGCACAGGAGTTGGGCTGCGAAACATTCGCGACAGATATTCACTTTTAACAAAGCGGCCCGTAATTATTAATCAGAACCAAAAAGAATTCAGTATTGCGATTCCTATTTTAGGAGAAAATATTCAAATAATGAATACACCGGATACATTTATTTCAGAAAAAAAATACAGGATTGCCAAAAAGCGAGTTGAGAAGCTGAAAGGTTTTTACATTCACTTGTTTATCTATATCCTCTTTGCACCTTTTTTTATTTATTTAAATTACATATCAAATACAAGTTTTCCTTGGGCGCTCTTTCCTATTGTGGGGTGGGGCATTGGCGTTATGGGCCATGCTGTAGAAACCTTTAACTACAACCCTCTCTTCGGAAAAAACTGGGAGGAGCGTAAAATAAGGGAATTGATGGACAAGGATGAATAAGTTACGGTTCATCCTATAAATATCACGGTTGGGAAGGTTCTTTTTTATATTGGTTTTCAGCTGCTTTACTTTTATACTATTATTTAAAAACAAATATTATGGAATCTGAAAATAATAAAGACAGCAAATATTTTAAAGCGAAACGTCGCGTTGCAGAAATAAAGAAATTCTACAGCAGTTTGATGTTTTATGTCATCTTTATTGCCGCGTTAGCAGGGTTGAACTATTATGTGAATGAACTTCGTCATCCTTGGTTTTTATGGGCGGCATTTGGATGGGGGATCGGAATCTTTTTTCAGGCTATTAAAACATTTAAATGGACGCCTTTTATTGGAAAAGGTTGGGAAGAAAGAAAGATTAAAAAATTTATGGATGAAGAGGAATGTCGTGAAGACAAAACACGACTTTAAAAATATAGTACTATGGAAACCAAAAAAAGTATAAGCTATTTACGAGCAAAGCGGAAAATGGAAACGCTAAAAGGTTTTTACAGCCACTTAGCCGTTTATATTCTTGTAAACACTGGAATTATAATTGTTTCAGCGAACGTTTTTAATTCTGAAAAAATCGATTTTGCCGACTGGGGTAATTATGTTACAGCCTTTTTCTGGGGTATCGGTTTAGTATCGCATGCGCTTTATGTTTTTTATATATTAAATATTGAAAATAATATTTTTAAGCGCTGGGAAGAGAAAAAAATTAAGCAATTTTTGGATGAAGATCAATTTTGAAATACTAAGTCTAAGGTAATTTAGATCAACCATCAACCATCAACCATCAACCATCAACCATCAACCATCAACCATCAACCATCAACCATCAACCATCAACTTCGAATGAACGCATTAATAATTGAAGACGAAAAACCATCTGCCCGCTATTTGCAACGTATGCTTGAAAAGCTGGATGTAAACGTAAACCAAATGCTACACAGTGTTGAAGAAGCGGTAAATTGGTTTCAAAACAATCCACACCCAGACCTTATTTTTTTGGACATTCAGCTGAGCGATGGGCTTTCTTTTGAAATTTTTGATGTGGTTGAGGTGAAAAGCGCCATCATTTTCACAACTGCTTTTGATGAATATGCTTTGCAGGCCTTCAAATTGAACAGTATAGATTATCTACTGAAGCCTATTGACGAAGAAGAATTGCAAACTGCGGTTAAAAAGTACAAATCATTAAAACCTGCATTCCAAAATGTGCAATTCAATTTTGAGGATATTAAAAAATTGCTTGTCAATCCTCTGGAGCGCGAGTATAAAAAACGTTTTACCACAAAAATAGGGCAGCATATAAAAATGATTTCTATAGATGAAATAGAGTGTTTCTATTCTGAAAACAAAGGTACATATGCACACACGGAAGATGGTCGCGATTATCTTTTGGAAACTACCTTAGAGCAGTTGGAGCAGGAGCTTTCTCCAGAAACCTTTTTTAGAATCAGCCGAAAATTCTATATTAATATAAATTCCATAAAAGATATAATTTCCTATACCAATTCCAGACTTCAGTTAAAACTTAATAGCTATAAAGATCAAGATGTAATTGTTGCCCGAGAGCGAGTTAAGGATTTTAAGCTCTGGTTGGAATAGTGCTATTTTTTCTTTTTCTCAATTTGAATTCTATTTTCCTGAAATGAAGAAGGCAAAAGTTTCGGAATAAATTTTACCAAAAGCGGTAAAAGCACTCCACCGCCTGGTAAAAGAAAAATGGTTAGAGAAGGAATGCTTTTGCAAACATCAAGTAATTGTTCTTTCACTTTTGTTTTTTCTTCAGCTGATAAATCACGTAATGTAGATTGACCTAAAAGAACCACCAATTCACCACTTTCTTCTAGCTCACGTGCCAAACGGTCTTTATTGCGAATAATCAAAAGCTTTACGGTAGAGGAAGATTGTTTATAAAACTGCTTGACCGGATGTGAATATTCAAAAAGAAGAATTTTTTTGGTATATTTTTCTGAAAAAGTATTTAAAGCGAAAAGGCTCTCCCTTAGTGCATCTTCTGAAAAATCGAGTGTTACCAGCATTTGCTGCAAAAACTGATGCTCGGCTTCGTCAAGCTTTAAGTCTTCCCAAACGGTAAGACAGCAAAGATCCAGCATATATCTTTTTTCCAGAGAATCTTCACTGTTATTAATATAGTTTATGCTTTCCAAAAAAGTAGCGGCCCCGCCATCGGCATCATCAATTATGTATTCAGAGGAAGTTTCAAACAATTCAATTAAAAGTTTGTCGTATTTAGACTTTTTCTTTTTTGACTTTAAGGTATAAAAACAACCCGTTAGCACAACAGTTTCCAGTTGTTTATAATAGTTTTTGGTAATGCTTGGATCAATCTGCCATTGTTTATAGGCCAATACGTCCAAATATAACAAAGCATGGGTAAGTAGGGAAACCGTGTTTTTCTTTAATAAAGTATTGGCATCCTGCAATCGTGTGGAAAGTATATACTCTAAAGTATTTGCAGGGCTTTGTGAAAGTGAAAATCTTTGAAAGAAGCCCGCTTTTCTTTTTTCAAGTTGTTGGTAAAAAGAAAGGATATTGACAATAGCCTCTTCGTTGGTTCCATTTCGATTCTTCTTATAAAACTGAAAAAGCAAAGCGTGGAACAGGTTTATTTTTGTGTATTCCTCTTCTGTTAGCTTTAAGTTTCCGAGCGTTTTTTTTGGAACTGCCGCTACTGAGACTCCATATATAAAACCAGTTTGTTTTAGTGCATCATAAAATAAGGTGCCATTTTCAAACGGGTCTATAAGGTCCTTTCTTTCAAAATGGTTTAAAAATTTTAAAATCCAATCGGGCGCAGATGGGTTCATTGTATTTTTTATAATTATTTTAGGGCGCTCAAAAAGTGGATTTTCACGTTAACAAAAGATTAACGAGCTTTTAAAAACCATAAGTTACATTTAAGCGTAAGTATAAGCGAACAAGTAAAAATAAATAATAAAAACCAACAAAAAAGATGAAAAAATCAAAATTTTTTGCAGTAATCGGTGGACTAGGCTTAGCCGCACTATCGATATTTTTAATCTCCGCGGATCACATTGATGCGCCCGCCGTTGCAGGTACCAGCGCAGATATTACAGACTTTTACGCTTTTCAGGGCGAGAATAATGGCAACTTTGTTTTTGCCGCCAATGTACAAGGATTGTTAGCTCCTGGTCAGCCAACAAGTCAAGCGGTGTTTGATGAAACCGTATTGATAGAGATTAACATAGATAATGACAATGATCTTAAGGAAGACTTGGTAATCCAAGCCATTAAGCGTGGAGATTCTATGTATTTCTTTGGACCAACCGCCCCTGCTATGCAAGGTTTGGAGAGTACTATTGCAACTTCAGCGCGAAGAAGCGTGAAAATCTCAACCAAAGATGATGTTCAAATTGCCGAAAAAGACGGTATGAAATTTTTTGCAGGACCACGGGAAGATCCTTTCTTCTTTGACTTTAATCAATATAACGCAGTACTTGCCGGTACAGCAAGTGGTTTTAACAACCCTGGCGTAGATACATTTGCTGGAACAAACGTACTGAGTATTGTTATTGAGGTTCCTAAATCTATGATTCCCGGTGGAGTTGCAGGTGTAAATCCTTTTGCTCCTAATACACCTATCTATAATGTATGGGTTGAAGCCAAAAGAAAAATATAATAATTGCTAACCTTGATAAAATTTAAAAAGATGAAATGCCTACATACAAATTATAAATTTAATTAAAGATTACAAGGGCATTCCATCTTCCTAACTCTAAAATAAAATATACAGATGAAAACATTAAAATATATAACCCTTTTTGCTGCAATATCAACATCATTATTGTTTGTGCAGTGTAAAGATGACGATGATAACGTAATAGTACAGGAAACTTGTACCGATGGAATTATGAATGGTGAAGAAACCGGAATAGACTGCGGTGGAACTGCTTGCGAACCTTGCGGACTAGTACTTGACTTTAGTGGAACTTACAGACAGGAAGATCAAATGGGCCGTCCGGGTATAAATACTGTTTTTGGCAGTACAGGATTTAAAGATGCATTTAACACTACGGTTCCTTCTGAAATGCAAGTTGCTTTTCAAACAAAATTTCAAGATAAATTGCTTGCACTAAATGCAGGTTACACATCAAATGCTTTAGGTCTAACAGCAGAAGAATTCACAACTGTATTGTCAAATGATGTATTATGGTTGGGTAAAACAGGTATCACTACATATTTTAACGGTACAGAAATTTTAACAGGTAGAGCTCTAAGTGATGATGTGATAGATGTATCATTGCTATTGGTATTTGGTGGTCCTGATGGATCTGAAAACCCGGACTTAACAAGCGATGGTGTGCCAACAAATGATGTTGCTTTTTTAAGCAGCTTCCCATATTTGGCAGGTCCTTTTTAATTAGTATAGTTTAAATTCAGAAAAGAGAACCGTCCGTGTTCTCTTTTTTGGTTTAAATGATATTTCAAAAAAAATACGACTAACAAAAACACTTTAAAATGAAAAAAATAATAACAATACTCACAATTGTATTTCTGTTTGGGTGCCAAGAAAAGCCAAAAGGAGTAACAGACAGCAAAGATTATGATCAATACTTGGTCACTAACAAAACGCCCGGAAAAGATGCCATCCATAAAGATTTAGAATTTTGGCAAGCACGTTTCAATAATGACTCTACTCATTTGATGGAAATGAGCCGTTTGTCTGGAATCCACGCAGCTCTTTTTGGCAGCACAGGAGATATTTCAGAATTGAAGACTTCGGAAATGCTAATTAAAAAGTCGCTTGATGTTTCTGCAAGAAACAAGGATTCTTATTTACGCAGTTTGGCACACAACTATATTTCGCAACATCGTTTTAAAGAAGCTCAAGTTTTGCTGGATAGTGCATATACTTATGAAGACAACAGAAAGGAAACTGAAATGATGCTCTTTGATGTAGCGATGGAATTAGGTGAGTACAACAGAGCTGATACACTTCTAGGGAACATAAAAGACCCGAAAGATTTTAATTATTTAATACGTTTGGCAAAATGGAGCGACCATAATGGAAACCTGGATGCTGCCATAAAATATATGGAACAGGCAAAACAGATAGCGGAGGAACGGGATAATAAAGGATTGAAATTGTGGGTATATAGCAATATTGGCGATTTTTACGGTCATGCGGGAAGAATTAAAGACTCCTACGATAGTTACTTGAAGACGTTGGCCATTGAACCAGATAATCATTATGTAAAAAAGCAACTTGCTTGGATGGTATATTCTTCTGAAAAGAACACTGAAGAAGCAAACCGTATTTTGGATTCTGTAATGGTAAACCACAAAGCGCCGGATTATTATCTTTTGAAAGGCGAAATGGCCGAATTTGACGGAAACACTTCCGAAGCAAAGAAACAATATGAGAAGTTCATAAATGCAACCGAAAACCCCAATTATGGAAGTATGTATAATACCTATCTTATAAACCTTTATGCTGAAACTGATTCTGAAAAAGCATTAAAGTTAGCTGCCAAGGAAATAACCAATCGCGCCACGCCAGAAACGTATCAATTGTTGGCTTATTCCCAATTGAAATCTGGGGACAAGGAAAGTGCCCTTAAAACGATTGAAGAATATGTGGAAGGTAAAACTTCGGAACCTAAAGCACTTTTCCATTCCGCTTTAATATATAAAGCCAATGGAATGAAAGACAAAGTAGCCCCACTAAAAGAAGAGCTTATGGGCGCTTTTTATGAGTTAGGGCCTGTAAAGGCAAAAGAAATTGAAAAATTATAGAAATTAGAAAACCAACCTTTTTAATTTTTACGTAAGTATGGTTGAGGTTGGTTATCTATCAAGAAATTGATAGATTATACAAAACCGGTTAAACCCGGTTTTTCAGAGTTTTTTTGTTAGTTGAAGCGCCCGCAGTTTGTGGGCGCTTTTTATATATAATATTTTGTATTTATTTATGGTTTTTTTGTGAAGTTTATTTTTGTTTAAATAGTAATCATTCCTAGAGTATACAATTGCGATAGGGTAGGTGTTTCACTTCCGCCCTCAGGCTCCAGTGTTATTCCGAATGCTTCGGGGTTTGGGAAGTTTACGAACTTGTAAATTCCTTCGCTGGTTTTATTTTCAGAAGAAATTAGACCGACGCTCGTTGGTGTAAGCGGTTCCATTTTGAGGGACCAAACTTGATAAACTTTTCCGCGGGGAGGTGTGGGCAAGCCTTTAATATCAATATATGCCACATTTTCGGTTTTGTTTAAATATACTTTCGCAAATGCTTCTGGCGCAACAGCCTGATTTCCGGGAAGTGTATATGATTGATATTTTTTTGATCTTAAAACTTCCAAGATTTCGTTGTTTTCGACAAGCTGGTTTTCAGCGTTGGCTTTATCCTCTTTTAATATTGTATTCTCGGTAGTAGTAACTTGAAGTGAATCGTTCAAATCATTTGTTTGTTTCAACATCCACATAATTCCACCCATAAATATAATGGCTGCAGCCCAACCTGTGATTGCTGGCCAGTTTAAGCTTCTTACTTTGGAGTCATTTGTGTTGTTTAGATTTCTGATTGAATTTAAAATATGAGTCCAAGTCATTGCTTGTAAAGGGGGAGCAACCGTTTCGGCCAAGTGCACTAACGATTCCTCAATAAGCTCAACTTCGCGCTTTACTTCAGGATAGGCGGAAATTGCTCTTTCTATTTCAAGTGCTTCCTCTGGTGGCAATGCACCACACACATACATCTCTAAATTTCCTGATGTTATAATTTCTTCGGGTTCCATATTGTTTTTTATCCTAAGACCATTACCCGTAAATCATTGATACAGGTTCGGTTTCTTGTTTTTATTGTTCCTAATGGTATGTCCAATGTTTTCGATGCTTCCGCTTGAGTAAAACCTTTAAAATAAAGCAGGTCAATTATTTTTATACAGGCTGGTTTAAGGGCATCTACAAACTTTTTTAAGCCTATGGCATTGGTCTTCTTGTTTAAACTATCGGAGGGTGATAATATATCTACGAAGTTTGTAGTGCTTAGGTTTTTTTTAGAGTTTTTAAATGCTTTTGAACGTGTTTCATCGATAGCTGTATTCCTTGCAAAGTTTAGCAACCAAGTAAAAAAGCGACCTTTGTTGATGGAATAGGAAGCAGCATTGTTCCAAACTTTTATAAAAACATCCTGTAGTAATTCTTCAGCAGTATTTTCGTCCAAAACAATACTGTAAATTATACCATATATAGCTTCACTATACATAGTATATAAACTGGAAAATGCCTTTTCACTTCCGTTTTGCATCTCTAGAATGAGATCGTTGGGTTGTTCCATTGAACTTTTTTTGAAAGTAAATGTAATAAAATTATTAGTTACGCTTTAGGAGAGATTTTAGAAATACCATAAAAAATACTAATTGTTTTATATTACCCCCTATGTTAAATTTATTGTGAATCTTAAGAAAAAGTTGTGAAAAATATATTTTTTAATAGCTTTACAAAAACTTAACCTCCTTAAACTAATATTAATCTAAACAAATCAAAGAAATGAAAAATGTTACCCGGAGTTTTTTCTTGGCAATTATGTGCGTTTTTTCAGGCACTATGATTGCACAAAACTTTTCAGGAGCAATCGATCAACAATTGAATCATTTTGTAGAGCAAAATGAATTATTGACGCAAGATGTTCAATGGCAAGTAACGAGTGAAACTGTTAGTAGAACTAGTGGTATTCAACACGTTTATTACAGACAGTTATTCAATGGAATTGAAATTTACGGAACTGAATCCAGTATTCACCTTTTGTCCAATGGACAAGTAATTTCAAAAGACAGCAAATTCATTAAAAACACTACTCAAAAATTGGCAGGTTCCAGTTCTCCTGCACTTACAGCTACACAAGCTGTCCAGGCAGCTGCTGCACAATTGAATTATTCTATTTCCCAGCCGCTTTCAATTTTAGAAGGTGCTCGTGGAGTAGATAAAAAAACATTGCTTAGCGATGGTGGAATTTCATTGAGCCCAATCCCTGCAAAATTGATGTATAGCCTTACTGATACCAACGAAATGGTTTTAACGTGGGATATTTCAATTCAAGAAAAAAGCCAACAAGATTGGTGGAGCTTAAGAGTGGATGCCAATACAGGAACTATTATAAACAGAGCAAACTGGATGGTAAGTTGTGCAACTCATCACGATCATAGCAATGATGTGAAAGAAATCAATTTCAACACAAATTTATATGATATTCCAGATTATGCTGAGCTTAAAGCTAATTCGCCTCTTGCCTGCGTAGAATGCTATGAAGTATTTAAGTTACCTCTTGAAAGTCCTTATTACGGCGCACGTTCAATAGAGGTACTACCTGCAAATGCAACTGCTTCTCCATTTGGATGGCATGATACCAATGGGGTAGCTGGAGCTGAGTTTACAACTACTCGCGGAAATAATGCAAATGCTTATGAAGATGGAAATAATTCAGGTTATCAACCAGATGGAGGTGCAGATTTGGATTTTTCAGGATTCCCTTTCAGCCAGATATATACTAATGCAAACCAATATGAGGACGCTGCAATCACTAACCTTTTCTATATGAACAATATCTTCCATGATGTTATGTATCAATATGGATTTGATGAAGCGGGCGGTAACTTTCAAGAAAACAATTATGGAAACGGTGGCGCAGGTAGTGATTCTGTAAATGCAGAAGCTCAAGACGGTTCAGGAACTTGTAATGCTAACTTCGGAACACCTCCAGATGGAAATAACCCAACTATGCAAATGTATATTTGTGGTGATAAAGATGGAGATTTTGACAACTTGGTAATTTTGCACGAATACGGTCATGGTATTTCAAATCGCTTAACTGGTGGACCTAGCGCATCAGGTTGTTTGCAAAACCAAGAGCAGATGGGAGAAGGATGGAGTGACTTTTTTGGCGTATTATTGACTATAGAGCCTGGAGATTTAGGTACAGATGCCCGTGCGGTTGGAACTTATCTTTTTGGACAAGGTCAAGGAGGTTCTGGGATCCGTGATTATCCATACAGTACAGATATGGGAGTTAATCCACAAACCTATGATTTTATTAAAACAGCTGCTGTGCCTCACGGTGTTGGTTCTGTTTGGGCCGAAATGCTTTGGGAAGTAACTTGGGCTTTAATTGATGAACACGGTTTTGATCCCGATATTTATAATTTTACAGGAGATGTTAACCAAGATGCAGGAAACATAATGGCATTGGCTATTGTTACTGAAGGTATGAAATTACAGCCTTGTAGCCCTGGTTTTGTTGATGGACGTGATGCAATATTTGCTGCAGATCAAGCTATTTATGGCGGTGCAAACCAATGCCTACTTTGGGATGCATTTGCAAAAAGAGGTTTAGGTTTTAGCGCTAGCCAAGGTTCTTCTGGAAGTAGAAGTGATGGAACGCAAGCATTTGATACTCCTTCCCAACTGGCTTCCCTATCTGTTCTGGAAGAGGTTTGTGCTTCATCTGAAGTACTTACAGATTTAGGCGGTGGATCTCCAAGTGGTGGTACATACAGCGGGCCAGGTGTTACGGATAACGGAAACGGTTCAACATTCACTTTTGATCCTGCAGTTGCAGGAGTTGGTGTACACACAATTACTTATGATATCCAAGCAAGTGCTTGTGCAGTTGCTTCCTCAGATACTGATACCATTGAAGTACTAGCAGTTCCTGCTGGACCTGCTACTACAGGGGTTAGTGATTTTTGTGTTGGTGATGATGTAACAGTTACAGCTACACTAAACGATCCTGGAAATGTTATTAGATGGTTTGATGCCCTAACAGATGGAAACTTCCTTTTTGAAGGAATTTCATATACATTTACTCCAACTGGAACAATAAATGTATATGCACAAGAAAGTGCGCCAGGACCATTATCACAATTGGTTATTTCAGAAATCAACTTGGAAACTCCTGATAGATTTGAAATTCAAAATGTAGGAGTCGCTACAGATTATAGTGGATACAAAGTTGCGGCAAGTGATACTCCTTATAATAATATTAACTCCGTAAACGCAATTGTAAAAACTCTAGGCAGTATGGCTGCAAACTCTGTTATTGATTATAATGATGACGGAGGAGCTGGGTATTGGGGTAATAACCTATTCTGGGACAATACTGGCTCAGGATGGATTTTAATTATAGACCCAAGCGGAAACGTTGTAGATTCAGTATTCTGGAACTTTACCGCTGCTGAAATAGCTGGATTCAATGTTACAATAAGTGGATTCAATATTACTGCTGCTGACCTTGACTGGTCTGGTATTGGTGCTTCGTTGACTGGTGATTGTCCATCTGGTTCTTTCAGAAGAGTTGGAGATACAGACATGGCTGCAGATTGGGGTGGAACCTGTGAAACTGCAGATTTCGGAACACCAAACAGCGATATCAATCTTGGAACTCCAGGTTGTGCAGGAGAGCGCACACTCACAGAGGTTAATGCTGAAACTGAAGCGCCAGTAATCACTTGCCCTGCAGATGTAATAGTACAAGTAAATGTAGGCGATCAATATACATTGCCAGATTATACAGGCGACGCTTCAGCAACTGACAATTGTAGTCCAGAAGCAGTGATCACTCAAGATCCTGCTGCAGGAACTATGGTTGGAGTAGGTGTTACAACTATGACAATGACTGCAACTGATGCTGCCGGAAACGCTGACACTTGTACCTTTGATGTTACAGTAGAAGAAGTTTTAGGTCTTGAGGATAGCGAATTTTATAACAATATTACCCTATATCCAAATCCAACAACCGGTCAAATTACATTGATGAATAAAACAACTGCGCAATTAGAAACTGCAGTTATTACTGATGTAAATGGCAGAACCATTAAAACAATAGACCTTACTGAAGCTGGAATAGAAACTAATTTCTCATTGGAAAGTCTAGCCACAGGAATGTATTTTGTGAAAATAAATGCTGAAAACACAAGTGTTGTAAAGCGTATTGTGAAGCTATAATTATTTTAATTTTCTTTTTTAAGAACCCGCGTCAAATTTTTTGACGCGGGTTTTTTTAAACCTCACTTTTCAATAACTTTGGCAGATGAAAAAAATTCTATTCTTTGCTGGCAGCAACAGCAGTAAATCGATCAATCATAAGCTCGTCGGTTTTGCCTCATCCCAAATTGCTGGGCACGACGTTGAGTTAATTAAGCTAACAGATTATGAACTTCCCTTGTTTGGAGAAGACATTGAACGGGAAAAAGGCTATTCTGTAGACTTAAAAATGCTTTATAATAAAATAAAAGAAGTTGATGCATTAGTTATTTCTGTTAATGAGCACAATGGAATGGTTTCAGCCTATTTTAAAAACACAATGGATTGGCTTTCAAGGCTGGATCGAAATTTTCTCGAAGGAAAAAAAGTTTTATTGATGAGTACATCAAATGGAAAACGGGGAGCTGCTTCTGCTTTAGAGTACACAAAAAATGTTTTACCCAGATTTGGAGCAACTGTAGTAGAAAGTTTCAGTATTCCTTCTTATTCTGAAAATTTTTCTGAAGAAATCAACTCAATTTCTAACGAAGTTTTATTACTCGGATTTACCGACGTCCTCCAGAATTTTGTGCATCAAATTGAACAATAATGCGCACTGTAAAGAAATATCCCTTTTCTTTAACCGAAGATGCGAAAACACGTTTTCTAAATTGGGCGCAGCAATTTGAAGAAGTTATCTGGCTGGATAGCAACAACTATTCACAAAAACACGAAACTTATCAAGCAATTTTGGCCGTTGATGCTTTCACGGGGCTAAAGACTGATTTTAAAAATGCTTTTGACAATTTAAAGGAATATCAAGCCACCACTGCAGATTGGATTTTCGGATATCTTACATATGATCTGAAAAACGATGTTGAAAGGCTACATTCCAATAATTTTGACGGGTTGGGCTTTCCTGATTTGTATTTTTTTCAACCTAAAAAACTTTTCTTTTTTTCTGAAAATAGTGTTGAAATTCTGTATTTGAATATGGTTGCTGATGAAATAGAAGAAGATTGGATAGCCATTTTTGAAACGAATGAGAAATCCGATTCTCCTGAAATCTCTAAAAGCCTAGGCATAAAAATCCGAACCACAAAGGACAGCTACATTCAGAAAGTAGAGGAGGTGCTTGAACATATTAAACGTGGTGATATATACGAAGTAAATATCTGTCAGGAATTTTATTCCGAAGATGTTGAAATCAATCCCCTGGAAACATTTCTTCAGCTAAATAAGATTTCAAAGCCTCCCTTTTCAGTTTTTTTGAAATTAAATACCCTTTTTGCGCTTTCAGCTTCACCGGAGCGCTATCTCAAAAGAACGGAAAATACCGTTATTTCCCAACCCATTAAAGGCACTGCTAAGCGTTTGGGAAATAAAGAAGAAGATGTGAAAATGGCGCAACAATTAGTCAAAGACCCCAAAGAACGCAGCGAAAATATTATGATTACAGATCTGGTGCGTAACGATTTGTCGCGCATTGCCGAAAAAGGCAGTGTTGTAGTTGATGAACTTTGCAAAATTTATACTTTTGAGCAGGTGCATCAAATGATTTCGACTATTAGTTGTTCCGTTCCACAGAATTATTCCAGTGTTGAGATTTTGAGAAACACATACCCAATGGGCAGTATGACGGGTGCTCCAAAAATTTCAGCAATGCAAATTATTGAAGAGACTGAAGATGCCAAACGCGGATTATACAGTGGTGCTATTGGTTATTTTTCACCTTCTGGTGATTTTGATTTTAATGTGGTTATTAGAAGTATTCTCTATAATGCTTCCAAAAAATACGTCAGCTTTTCAGTGGGAAGTGCAATCACTATAAATTCCATTCCCGAAAAAGAATATGAAGAATGCTTACTCAAAGCAAAGGCAATGCGGGAAGTACTGAATACTTCTTTATAAGTGTTTGAGCTTATAAAAACACTTTATTAGTGTTTAGGCTTATAAATACTATTTATTAGCTTATAAGCTAATAAATTTATATATTTGAATAAAATTATAATGAATGAACTATTCAGTTATATCTGGAGACATTGTTTCATCAACAAGTTTAAACCTTGAAGACAGCAAGTTTGTTGAGGAAAACTTAAAAAGCTTGCTTAATAATTTAAAGCAGGAATTTAATGTCTATGGTCGTATTATAAAAGGAGACTATTTAGAATGTGTAATACCCAATCCTGCTGAGGGCCTGCAAGTAGCATTGGCCATTAAAAGTTTTGTAAAAGCTATTCCAATAGAAACCAAAAAGTATATAAAAGACGATAACCGTGTAAAACAGTTTAAAATCCACGGAATAAGACTCGCAATCGGTTATGGTGAACTGAGCCGTTACAATCCCGAGGAGGGAGTAATAGACGGGGAGGCTATTTATTTTTCAGGTCGCGAAATTAGCGGTGAAACTACATACAACAAGGAACGAATCGTTATAAAGAACACTTTGTTTTTTGTTTCAAAAAATGAAGATTTAAATAAAAATTTCCAACCTTTACTGGCGCTGCTGGATGTTTTGTTAAGCAAAGCAACCTCTCGGCAATGCGAAGTTTTATATTTAAAACTAATGAACAACCAAGAAGATGAAATAGCCAAACAGCTCGGTATTGGCCAATCTGCCGTCAATCAGCACTCAACAAGTGTAGGCTGGAACGCCATTGAAGATGCGGTTAACTATTTTAAAATGATAATTTCAAAATAGAAGTTATGGGTTTAAAAGAATTATTACTACTCCAATTCATTGCACATTTGTGTTTGGATTATTTTTTTCAAACCGATAAATTGGCAAAGCAAAAAAACACAATCGGTTTTAAAAGCTCTTTTTTGTATTGGCACGCACTAGCTTGTTTTGCGCTATCGTGGTTATTTTCTTTGCAAGTGAATTTCGTTTTGGCTGCGGCAATAATTGCAATAACTCATTTTTTGATAGATGGGTTTAAACGTCATCTCAACAATAGTAAGCATTTTGGAAGATATGCTTTCTTCATAGACCAAGCAATTCACTTAATCATTCTGACAGTTGTTGTTGTTTTGTTTGATAAATGGTACGGAATAAACCCTTCAATTGAAGTTTCCCTTAATTTTAAATATCTTTTGATAATTACTGGATATTTAGTGTGCTTAAAGCCAGCAAATATTTTTATAAAAGAAGTATTTCAAGCAACCGAAATACAAGTATCCAGCGATAACGAAATGCCCAATGCTGGTAAGGTAATCGGCGTTTTGGAACGAATTTTAACACTCACTTTCATTATTGTTTCACAATATTCAGCGGTAGGTTTTTTAATTGCCGCCAAATCTATTCTGCGTTATAGAAATGATGAGACTCTAAAAACCGAATACGTACTCATTGGTACGATGCTCAGCTTTGGAATTGCCGTTATTGCTGGAATAATCATTAATTTCTTCTAAATCATAATAAGATTGCTAGCTAGATTCAAAAAAAATATTGAAACCAAATTTCCTTTTTTAGCAGGAAAAAAACTGCTCATTGCCTGCAGCGGTGGCTTGGACAGTGTAGTTTTAACCCATTTGATGAAGGAATTGGATTTCGAAACTGCCTTAGCACACTGCAATTTTTCGCTACGAGGAAAGGAAAGTGATGGCGATGAAATGTTTGTGGTCGGCTTGGCAAAAAATATTGAAATTCCAGTTTTTGCCGAAACTTTTGATACGAAAAAATTTGCCAAGGAACAGAAAATTTCAACCCAAATGGCAGCTCGCGATCTTCGTTACAATTGGTTTACCGAAATTTTAAAAAATTTTAAATACGATTATTTATTGACCGCTCATCATTTGGACGACGATTTGGAAACGTTTTTCATCAACCTTTCTCGTGGCACTGGTTTAAACGGACTCACAGGAATTCCGAAGGAAAACAACAGAGTGATAAGGCCACTTTTGAATTTTTCACGTGATGAAATTTTGCAATATGCCGAAGCAAACAATTTGAAATGGCGTGAAGACAGCAGCAACAAAAAAACAGACTACCTTCGGAATAAGATACGTTTGGAAGTGTTGCCACAATTCAAAGAAATAAATGAATCGGTTCTAAAAAACTTTCAAAAAACCCAACAAAACCTACAAGCTACACAAAATCTTATTGAAGATTATATGGCGTTGGTTTATAAACTAGTTATTTCCGAAGAGATAGATTCTTATAAAATCAACATTCAGAAAATCAAAGAATTACCGCATACCGAAGCCTTGCTTTATGAATTGTTGAATGGTTTTGGATTTACGGAATGGGAAGATGTTTCAAGTTTACTAGTTGCACAAACGGGCAAGCAGCTTTTTTCAAAAACGCACCGGCTTTTGAAGAATCGTGAAGAATTGGTTCTGACGGAAATTGATTCAGAAAAAGTAAATGAAGAATTTTTGGTTTACGAAAAAGGAATTACTTCGCCAATCAATTTGAAAATTGAGCCTTCTGAATATATTGGTGAAACCGAGAAAAACTTAATTTATGTTGCCTCTGAAAAATTAAATTTTCCTTTAAAGCTTAGAAAATGGAGTAGTGGTGATACTTTTCAACCTTTCGGAATGAAGGGAAAAAAGAAAATTAGTAAATTTTTTAAAGACGAAAAAATCCCTTTAACTGAAAAAGAAAAAATCTGGCTACTTTTAAGCGATGATAAGATAGTTTGGGTAGTCGACCATCGCATGGATGACCGTTTTAAGATAACTGAAGGAACAAAAAAAATCATCAAAATAACTTATTTTCCAGAGTAGAGAGAAGTTAAAATTCTATGAATGTATTAAAAATACTATTAGTTTTATTATTTATCAGTTTCGTTTCATTCGCACAGGACGAAAATTATGTAAAGGAAAATTACAACAAAACGGAAACCATAATCACAATGCGAGATGGCGCGAAGCTTTTCACGGTAATTTATTCTCCAAAAGATACTTCGAAAAAATATCCCATACTTTTCCAAAGAACACCTTATAGTTGCCAACCTTATGGCGAGGATCAATTTCGTTCAAAAATTTCTCCCAATGAATTTTTAATGAAAGAAGGATTAAAGAGGATAGGTACAAAAAACAAGTTTCCCGACCATTGGCCGGGAAACTTTAACAAACCTAACTTAGTAAACTTTAAAGTGCACTAAGAATATTTTCTATCCCCACAAAAAATATTTCTTTGTGCATTATCCACTAATTCTATGATTCAAATATAGACTAGTTATTAAATTTTCACAATACGTACTTACACGTATTTTTCTGATTAAAATCATTTTAAATTGCAAACAATAATAGTAACTTTCAGACTATGAAAAAACCAATTAAAATAGGTGTTTTAACCAGTGGAGGAGATGCCCCAGGAATGAATGCAGCTATTAGGGCAGTAGTTAGGTCCTGTGTATATCATAAAATGGAATGCGTAGGTATTTATCGTGGTTATGAAGGTTTAATTGAAGGAGATTTTAAGGAGCTAAATGCGCGCTCGGTAAAAAATATAATTAACCGAGGTGGCACATTTCTCAAATCTGCCCGTTCAAAGGGGTTTATGACCGTCGAAGGTAGAAAAAAAGCTTTCGAAAATCTTAAAAATGCAAACATTGATGCCTTGGTAGTCATTGGTGGCGACGGAACTTTTGCTGGAGCTTCTGTGTTTATAAAAGAATTTAATTTCCCCATTGTTGGCCTTCCAGGAACTATTGATAATGATATTAACGGAACGGATTACAGCATAGGCTATGACACTGCTTTAAATACCGCTGTAGAAGCGATTGATAAAATTCGCGATACAGCAAATTCACACAATCGTCTTTTCTTAGTAGAAGTGATGGGCCGCGATGCAGGCGATATTGCATTAAACGCAGGAATTGGAGCCGGAGCAGAGGAAATTTTGATTCCCGAACAAAATATGGGCCGCGAACGTTTGTTGGAATCTTTAAACCGAAGTAAGAAATCAGGAAAATCATCAAGTATCGTTGTAGTTTCCGAAGGAGATCAAATTGGAAAAAACATCTTTGGTCTTGCTCAATATATTGAAGAAAACTTAAAAGAATATGAAGTGCGGGTTACCGTTCTCGGCCATATTCAACGTGGTGGTTCACCCAGTTGTTATGACCGTGTTCTTGCCAGTCGCTTAGGTGTTGGAGCGATTGATGCGCTATTGCGAGGTGAAACAAACGTTATGATTGGTATAATTCATAATAGAGTAACCTCGGTTCCCTTTTCCGAAGCAATAAAAGGAAACAATGAAATTGACGAAGAATTGATACGTGTAGCAGATATAATTTCAATTTAAAATTTAAAAAAATAAAATTCAGGAATGAAAACGAAAATAGGAATTAACGGCTTTGGCCGAATTGGGCGTTTAGCCTTCAGAATAGCATCCCAAAGAAAAGATATGGAAATTGTTGCGGTAAATGATTTGCTAGAAGTAGATCATCTCGCATATTTATTGGAATATGATTCCGTTCACGGAAAATATCCAGGTACAGTTAAGGTTAAAGACGGAAATTTAATTGTTGATGATAAAATAATAAGGGTCACTGCCGAAAAAGATCCTGAAAATTTGAAATGGGACGAAGTTGGTGCAACCATAATTATAGATTGTACAGGAATTTTTAAAGAAGTTGATACGGCTTCTACACACCTAAAAGCTGGCGCAAAAAAAGTTGTACTTTCTGCTCCTTCAAAAACAGCTCCAATGTTCGTAATGGGAGTTAACCACAAAGAAATAAAGGCAACAGACACTATAATTTCAAATGCCTCTTGTACCACAAATTGTCTTGCGCCGATGGCAAAAATAATTAACGATGAATACGGTATTGTTGAAGCTTTGATGACCACAGTACATTCCGTAACAGCTACTCAGTCCACGGTAGATCAGCCTTCAAAGAAAAACTATCGGTTGGGAAGAAGTGCGTTGAGCAATATTATTCCAACTAGTACTGGTGCTGCTGTAGCAGTAACCAAAGTTATTCCAGAGTTGAAAGGAAAACTGACAGGGATGGCTTTTCGGGTTCCAACCACAGATGTTTCCGTTGTAGATTTAACAGTTCGAACTGAAAAACCAACTACTTACGAAGAAATTAAAAAGCTTTTCAAAAAAGCTTCCGAAAACGACTATCACGGAATCGTGAATTATACCGAAGACGAAGTAGTTTCCCAAGATTTCGTTTCAGACCCGCACATTTGTACTTTTGACGCGAACGCTGGTATTGCGCTTAACGATAATTTCTTTAAGTTAGTGGCTTGGTATGATAATGAATACGGCTACTCCGCAAAACTTGTAGATTTGGCCGCTTACATTGCAACTTTATAAAATATGACTCTAATTACCGACGGTGGTTCTACAAAGTGTGACTGGGTATTGCTGGATAATTCTGGCAACCTTGTCTTTAAGACCGCAACCTTAGGTTTAAATCCCACTGTGGTTCCAAAAGAAGAATTATTGCTTCGCATTGCTTCAAACGAAATGTTGAAAAACTATTTTAATAGCGTTGAAGCACTAGATTTTTATGGAGCTGGTTGCGGTACGGAAACGCCACGAAAAATTTTAAAAGAAGCCCTAGAAGAATTATTTACAAAGGCAAAAGTAAGCGTTTCCGAAGATATGGCTGCGGCAGTTTTTGCTGCTACCAGTGAACCTGGAGTTATTTGTATTTTAGGTACGGGCAGTAACAGTTGCTATTTTGATGGCACCGATATTCATACGCCAATTCCAGCTTTGGGCTATATTTTAATGGATGAAGCCAGTGGAAATTACTTTGGAAAAAGATTGATTCGTGATTATTATTACCATCGAATGCCACCGAAAATTGCTTTGGAATTTGAAAAATGTTACAATTTGGAGGCTGATGATATAAAAATGAATTTATATAAAAAGCCCAATCCAAATGCATATTTGGCCTCTTTTGCGCAATTCATTTTTACTCAGAAAGAAATAAACCCATACTTTTACAAGTTGATTAAAGAAGGTGTTTTAAATTTTATTGAATGCCACATTCTTTGTTTTGAAAAAGCACACGAAGTTCCAGTTCATTTTATTGGATCCATCGCACATTTTTCGGAAGAAATAATCAAAGAATGTTTTACAGAACACAATCTTGAACTTGGAAATATCGTTCAACGTCCAATTGACGGATTGATTGAATATTATAAAAAAAAGCAACTCTAAGAATGTCTTTACCTTCCATAAATCCTACAAAAACTGAAGCTTGGAAAGCACTTGAAAAACATTTTCAGCAAATTGAATCGCAGGAAATGCAACAAGTTTTTTTGGAAAATCCTAACCGAGCAGAACGTTTCAAGATTGAATGGCAGGATTTCTATGTTGATTATTCGAAGAATCGAATTACCGAGAAAACCATTTCACTTCTATTCAAACTTGCCGAAGAAGTAAAACTGAAGGAAGCCATAACCCAACAATTTTCTGGAGAAAAAATAAACGAGACTGAAAATCGGGCCGTGTTGCACACTGCGCTCCGCGATTTCGACAATATGAAACCTGAAGTGAAAGCCGCACTTCAGAAAATAAAGCTTTTTTCAGAGAAAATAATCAGTGGAAATCACAAGGGGTATACTGGAAAAGCGATTACAGATATTGTGAACATTGGGATTGGTGGAAGTCATTTAGGGCCAGAAATGGTAACTGAAGCGCTTCAGTTTTACAGAAATCATATAAAAATTCATTTCATTGCCAATATCGATGGCGATGATGTGACGGAAAAACTCAATAAACTAAATCCTGAAACAACACTTTTTATAGTAGTTTCCAAAAGTTTTACAACACAGGAAACTATTGCGAATGCTTCGGTTGTAAGAGAATGGTTTTTGAAAAAAGGCGCTGAAAATGACATTCAAAAACACTTTGTAGCTGTTTCAGCGAATGAAAAAGGCGCAAAAGAGTTCGGCATTTCCGAAGATAATATTTTTCCAATGCAAGATTGGGTTGGCGGTAGATTTTCGCTTTGGAGTTCTGTTGGACTTTCCGTTTGCTGTGCCGTTGGTTTCAAGAATTTTGAGGAACTGCTTAAAGGCGCTTTTGAAATGGACAATCATTTCAAAAAGGAAGATTTTGAAAAAAACATTCCGGTTGTGCTTGCTTTACTTTCAATTTGGTACAATAATTTTTTTAAAGCGGAAAGTGAAGCTGTTGTTGCATATTCACAATATCTAAACAAACTGGTTCCTTACCTTCAGCAGGCCGTGATGGAAAGCAACGGAAAAAGCGTGGACAGAAATGGAGAAAAAGTAAACTATCAAACAGGAACAATTGTTTGGGGAAATGTTGGCAGTAATTCGCAACATGCCTATTTTCAACTTTTGCATCAGGGCACAAAATTGATCCCTACCGATTTTATAGGTTTCAGTGAACCTTTGCACGACAATATTGAAAACCACAATATTTTAATGGCCAATTTTTTTGCGCAGACCGAAGCGCTTTGCGAGGGAACATATAATAAAAAAGTTGAAAATCCCTTCAAATATTTCGAAGGTAACAAACCGACCAATACAATTCTGATAAAAAAACTTACCCCAAAAAATCTCGGAAGCCTTATAGCACTTTATGAACATAAACTTTTTGTGCAAGGGATAATTTGGAATATTTTTAGCTTCGATCAGTGGGGTGTAGAACTTGGAAAGACTATTGCAAAAGGCACTTTAGCCACAATTGAAAAAAGAGAACCTTCAGCTATTGTATCTGCTTCAACACAACAATTAATTAATAAGTTTTTGGAACTTAAATCATAACTTCAGTTTTATACTTCCTACATACAACATTTTTTAGTATCTTTCTTGTGTAGACTCCCCGTTTATAATGAACATGTTATGCTCACAAAAGTCTATGGAAGCGCTGTCTTTGGTGTTGAGGCCACAACTATTACTGTTGAAGTAAATGTTGATAGTGGAATAGGTTATCATTTGGTTGGCCTGCCCGATAACGCTATCCGCGAAAGCAATTTTCGTATTGCCGCTGCCCTGCAAAACAACGGTTACAAAATTCCTGGAAAAAAATTAATTCTCAATATGTCGCCTGCAGATCTTCGGAAAGAAGGTTCAGCGTATGATCTTACTTTGGCGATGGGAATTCTAATTGCTACAGAACAAATTGAGGAAAAAAATCCACTCTCTGAATATATTATTATGGGTGAATTGTCTTTAGACGGAAATCTACAGCCCATCCGTGGTGCTTTACCAATTTCTTTAAAGGCTAAAGAAGAAGGTTTTAAAGGATTCATTCTTCCGAAACAAAATGCTAAGGAAGCAGCCATAGTAGAAGACATCGAAGTTTTTGGAATAGAGAATATAAAGGAAGTAATCGATTTTTTCAACGAAAACATTCCGCTCGAAAAAACTGAAGTTGATATGGAAGCGGAATTCTATAACCATTTGGAACATCCTGAGTTCGACTTCGCTGATGTGAAAGGGCAGGAGTCCATTAAACGGTGTATGGAAATTGCCGCAGCTGGCGGACACAATATTATTTTGATCGGTCCACCGGGTTCTGGAAAAACGATGCTAGCGAAACGATTGCCAAGTATTTTACCGCCAATGACTTTACAGGAAAGTCTAGAAACCACGAAAATTCATAGCGTTGCTGGACGAACCATGGAAAAAGGTGGCGTCATGACTTCACGACCGTTCCGAAGCCCACACCACACAATTTCTGACGTCGCGCTCGTTGGCGGAGGACAATATCCTCAGCCCGGCGAAATTAGTTTGGCTCACAACGGAGTTTTATTTTTAGACGAACTGCCCGAATTTAAACGCGGCGTTTTGGAAGTGATGCGTCAGCCCTTAGAAGATCGTGATGTAACCATTTCTAGAGCAAAATTTACTGTTACCTACCCTTCAAGTTTTATGCTCGTAGCAAGTATGAACCCGAGCCCTGGTGGTTATTTTAACGATCCCGACGCACCAGTAATGTCTTCACCTGCAGAAATGCAAAGGTATTTGAGTAAAATTTCTGGGCCACTTTTGGACAGAATTGATATTCACATTGAAGTAACTCCAGTTCCTTTTGAAAAACTGAGTGATGAACGCCGTGGTGAGTCTAGCATTGTTATTCGCGAGCGGGTTACCAATGCCAGAAAAATCCAGTCCGAACGTTTTTTGGAATTTGAAAAGGTACACTACAACGCACAAATGGGCGTGAAGCAAATTCGTCAGTTCTGTAAGCTTGATGAGGCGTCACTACAGCTTTTAAAAACCGCGATGGAACGATTGAATCTTTCCGCGCGCGCTTATGATAGAATTTTAAAAGTAGCCAGAACCATTGCCGATTTGGAGGCCACTAAAGAATTGAATGGTAATCATATTTCCGAAGCAATTCAATATAGAAGTTTGGATAGGGATGGGTGGTTTGGATGAAATTTCACCATCAATAATTCCGATCTCGTTTTAACTTATTTTTAAGATTTAAAAACACTTCACATAGTATCTTTAAAACTTTCTTAAAAATCAATTCATTATGTTTAAAACTTCCCTTAAAATGAGCTTTGTAGCTTTGGCTTCTGTAGCTCTTTTTGCAATTTCCTGCAAAAATGAAAAGGCCATTACCAAAGACGATAGTGCAAAACTCTCTGTTCCATTTGAAAAATATGAACTCGAAAATGGGCTCGATGTAATTCTTCATCAAGATAAAAGTGATCCCATTGTTTCACTCGCTATTCAGTATGGCGTTGGTTCCAACCGTGAAAAAACAGGCAGAACTGGGTTCGCCCACTTGTTTGAACACATGCTTTTTCAGGAATCTGAAAATGTACCGCAGGATCAATTTTTCAAAACCATCCAGGATGCTGGAGGAACGCTAAATGGTGGAACTTGGAAAGATGGAACGGTTTATTATGAAGTGGTTCCAAAAAACGCAATGGAAACCGTAATGTGGTTGGAAAGCGACAGAATGGGTTACTTGATAAACACGGTAACCGAATCTGCGTTTGAAAATCAGCAGGAAGTGGTCCAAAACGAAAAACGCCAACACGTGGATAACAATCCTTACGGCCATACCAGTTGGGTGATTGACAAAAACTTATATCCCGAAGGTCACCCTTATAATTGGCAAGTAATTGGTGAATTGGAAGATCTTCAAAATGCAACTGTGGAAGACGTAAAAGAGTTTTACGATCGTTTTTACGGTCCAAACAACGCTACTTTAGTTTTGGCAGGTGATTTTGATACGGCGGAAGCCAAAAAAATGATTGAAAAATATTTTGGTGAAATAAAGCGACTTCAAGAGGTTGAACCTTTAAAGCCTCAACCAGTAACTCTTTCGGAAACCAAAAGATTTTATCACGAAGATAATTTTGCCACCGCACCACAGCTGAATATGGTTTGGCCAACTTTGGAACAATACACTGAAGATGCTTATGCATTAGACTTTTTGGGCGAAATTCTTTCCCAAGGAAAAAAGGCACCGCTTTATAAAGTATTGGTAAAAGAAAAAGATTTAACGTCAAGAACAACAGCTTACAATAGCTCAAATGAATTGGCCGGAGATTTTCAAATTTCAATAACAGCAAATAATGGTGTGGATTTGGATTCTGTTGAAAGTGGAATTAATGAAGCGTTTGTGCTTTTTGAAAAAGAGGGAGTTACAGATCGTGATATTGAAAGAATTAAAGCTGGTTTAGAAACTCAGTTTTACAATGGAATCAGCAGCGTTTTGGGGAAATCTTTTCAACTTGCCAGATATAATGTTTTTACTGGTGACCCTGGTTTTATAACACAAGATATTGAAAACATCAAAAAAGTTACGAAAGAAGATGTAATGCGTGTTTACAACAAATACATCAAAGACAAACCTTATGTAATGACCAGCTTTGTTCCAAAAGGACAACTGAATCTGATTGCAGAAAATTCTGAAAAAGCAAAAATTGTAGAGGAAGAAATCAAAGAAAACGTTACCAAAAAAGTGGAAGATGAAAATACTGAAATAGTAAAAACACCTTCCAATTTTGACCGTTCAAAACCACCCGTTCAAGGGCCTGCACCTGAACTTAACGTACCTGAAATGTGGACGACAAATTTGGAAAATGGTATGAAAGTTTCAGGAATTGAACAAAATGAAATTCCAACAGTAAACTTCAGTTTGGTGATTGAAGGTGGCCATCTGCTGGATGATATGAAAAAGAACGGCGTAGCAAATTTGATGAGCGATATAATGATGGAAGGTACAGCCAATAAAACTCCAGAGCAGTTGGAAGAAGAAATAGATCTTTTGGGCGCAAGCATAAGGATGTACACTACTGATGAATCTATCGTGATTCGCGGAAATACACTGACCCGTAATTTTGATAAAACAATGGATTTGGTTACCGAAATACTTTTGGAGCCACGTTGGGATGAAGAGGAATTGACGCGTATTAAAACCAAGACCATTAACGAAATTGAACGCTCTGATGCAAATCCAAATGTGGTTGCAAGTCGAGTTTACAACAAAGTGCTTTATGGTGATGATCACATTTTCAGTTATCCAACTGTTGGAAATGTAGAGTCGGTGAAGGCTATTACAATGAGTGATTTGAAAGATTATTATACCAAGAATTTTTCGCCTTCAATAAGCACGTTCCAAGTAGTTGGAAAAATTGATAAAGACTCTGTGTTGAAAGATTTGAAAGGTTTGGAGGAGCGTTGGCCTTCTAAAGAAGTAACTATTCCCGAATATCCAATAGCTAACAATAGGGATAAGGCTTCGCTGTATTTTGTTGATATGCCAAACGCGAAACAATCGGTTATTGATATTGGATACATTGCTTTGCCACGAACCGACAAAGACTTCTATTCTGCAGAAGTGATGAACTATAAATTGGGCGGTTCTTTCTCAGGAAATGTGAACTTGATACTTCGCGAGGAAAAAGGGTATACCTATGGAGCACGGACTAATTTCAGCGGAAGCAAAATTCCAGGAACATTTACAGCTTCGTCAAGTGTTAGAACCAATACTACTGGTGAATCCGTTCAAATTTTCAGAGATGAAATTTCAAAATACAAAGAAGGCATTTCCCCTGAAGATCTCGAATTTACTAAAAATGCACTTATAAAATCGAACGCCAGACGTTTTGAGACCCAAGGTTCATTATTGGGAATGTTACAGGAAATAAACGAGTATAATTTACCTGCCAATTATATTGAAAACGAAGAAGCAACCATTAAAAACATGACGTTAGAGCAGCACAAAGCGTTGGCTAATAAATATTTGGATGCTTCCAAAATGGCTTATTTAGTAGTTGGAGATGCTGCTACTCAATTCGCACAGTTCAAAAAAATGGGTTTTGATGAAGTGAAACTTTTAGATAAAAATGGAGAGGAAGTGAAATTAGAAGATGTGAAATTGTAAAAACTCCTATTGAAATTATAATTGCCACGAATGCACGAATTCTTTTTTTATTCGTGCATTCGTGGTTTTTATATTTAATTATCTTTATCTAAATACTTTTTCTATGAATAAATTCTACGTTCTTTATTTCTCCTTAGCCCTTCTTTTTGGTTGTAAAAACAATCAAAATGAAAATTCAAAAATTTCTAAAAAAGAAGAAATTTCAGTCCAAAAATTTCCCGAGCCAACTTTCACTTTGGCCGAAGCCAATAAATTGATTGAACTCCCTTTGCATTGTGTTGGCACGGAATATCCTTATAAGCCAGGAGAAACTTTGGAAAGCAAATCAGATTTAGTTGAACCTACAACAGTTCATCCAATTTTTTACGGTTGTTTTGATTGGCATAGTGCCGTACACGGCTATTGGTCTATGGTCACGTTACTAAAGCAATTCCCTGAAATGAACAGGGCGGAAGAAGTTCGAAAATTGTTGAAAGAAAAAATCACAGCTGAAAACGTGGCGACTGAGGTTGTATATTTTGAAAAGCCCATCAATAAATCTTTTGAAAGAACTTACGGCTGGGCTTGGCTACTGAAACTATCTGAAGAACTTCACAATTGGGACGACCCAATGGCGAAGCAATTGGAACAAAACCTAAAACCATTAGCTGATATTATAGTATTTCGTTATAAGGAATTTCTGCCAAAACTCAATTACCCCATTCGTGTTGGGGAGCATACCAATACAGCTTTTGGATTGACATTCGCTTATGACTATGCAGAAGCAGTAAACGATTTAGAACTGAACCAATTAATTGAAAAACGCGCACGAGATTTTTATTTCAATGACGAAAATTGTCCAATAGCTTGGGAGCCCAGTGGATATGATTTTCTTTCACCTTGTTTGGAAGAAGTGGATATTATGCAGCGCGTGCTTTCTTCAGAAGAATTCACGGCTTGGATGGATGCTTTTTTGCCACAACTTGCTGATGAAAACTATCATTTGAAAGTAGGCGAGGTTAGTGACCGCACCGATGGAAAACTGGTACATCTGGACGGATTAAATTTTAGTAGAGCTTGGGTTTTTTACGGTTTGGCAAAACAGTACCCAAAATACAAACACCTTCAAAATCTTGCCAATGAACACGTAGCGTATTCATATCCAAATTTGGTAGGTGATAGTTACGAAGGTGGCCACTGGCTGGGCAGCTTTGCAATTTATGCACTGAATACGTTGCACGGAAAATAATTTAACCAATTTTTAAAAAACAATTTCGGGGTTTGTGTTTTTCTCTACATTTTTACTTTTAATAAGGGTTTCAATTTCTGAGAATTGTTCCTTTAGTAACGGATGCTCTAAAATTGCTTGAATATAATTCAGACTACTTTTGCTTAAATGCCTTGAAAGAGTTGGTTCGTAAAATTCCCACGGATCAAAGAAGGATTTGTCTGGCTTTTCGGTAATGGAAAGAATTAGATTGTTTTCTTTTTCTAAAAAGGTCTCAAGTTTTGATTGAGTCTTCGGATTTGTGATTTTTCCCTTAAAAAGTGCTTCCACATCGTCCATTGAAACTTTGTGTGGCATAAAAATTTTGAAATAACGCAGTTCGCCATTCTCATATTTTTCCCAGTTGGTAATATAATCACTCAAATATCCAGGAATTTTATCGAGGTTCAATCCAGTTTCAAGGTCCACCATGATATTGTCTGATTCATTTTCGTTTTTATGGATATGAACGATTTTGTTTTCCTTTTTAAATTTTTCAACCAAATAATTTACATATAAGCTCTTGCTGTTTATGACTTCAATATATGCTATCTGTTTGTTTTTCAAAACTTGCTTGCGAAGCAGATAGTTGTGTAAATCTAAGCAGCCCAAAAGTCCACTGTTGTCAATTGCTCCGGCATCAATAAAATGACCGTGGCCTTTTATTTTTGCAGCAGGGCTGAAGATGGGAAATCGATTTGTTGTAGAAACAGCTTGGTAATAAGGCAAAGTTTTGTTGCCAGCCAGATCGGCCAAGTTCTCGGCATATGGAAAGATATCTTCAAAGTTATTTTGTTTTACTGACCACAGGATGCCTCTGTTTCCTTTCTGTCCAGCTGTGTTCATAATCAAAGAAGGGAAATAACCATCTTTCATAAATGCTTCTTTCCAGTAATCGCGGAAAGAAATTTCCGATAGATATTTGGAGGGTGTGTTTTGAATATTATTTTGATACTTTACCATAGCATAATATGGGCGGTCATGAAGCCCAATGCGTTGGCTCAAGGGCCAGATTTTTCGGTAAGTATCCAACCCAAAAGTAAGTGTTAAATCTAACGATGTATAGTTTTGTTTTGCCAAGGAATCTATTTTCTTTTGAATGCGAAGTGTATCCAGTCCATCTTCTTTATAAAGACCGCTATAAAGAGCTAAACCGAGTGAACCGCCAGATGCGCCAGAAAAAGCAATACTTTGCTTAAGAAGCTTCCCTTTTGTTTTTGACTGTAACCTGTTAAGTACATTCAATGTCCAAACGTTGGCTTTTAGGCCACCACCATGAGAGGCGATAAAGAAAAGTGTATTATCTTTTTTAGCTTTTAAACTGTCGAGAAATACCGATTCTGGAACTTCTGTTTTTGTGTTTTCAACCAAATCGAGTTCGTGGGTTGTTACTTCTCTATTGGTGAAATTGGAGATAATTACAAGAACAACCAATACAAAAATCGTCACTAAAAAAACTTTATAGCTCGTGGTGTTTCTTAATTTATTTTTTCGTGTCACAAAAAAATACTTACCCAAACTTGCGAAGATGAAATAGTAGAAATAAAAGAAAGCTAATAGGATTGGAATTCCATTCAGAAGTTGCCACCCCAAGATGCTCGCCAGTGTTGAAAAAAGCAACAAAACAACAGCAACCAAAAAGTTAATATAGAACATTAAAAGATAATTTTCAGACTTCTCTAAAAAGTGAATTCTTTCAAAAAAGATAGAAGCAGGAAGGTATTTTGAGCTGTTCAAAGTGCCTAAAATAACACCGAATTTTGACCGTAACAATCTAAAAAATATATAATTGAACATAAAAACGTAACTAGTCAATAACAGAAGGATAAATCCACCGGGACTGAAGTTCCCCCAAGAAAGGGTGTTGAGCAACAAAACGATACAGGCAATGACAATTATGAGATACCAAAGGGCTAATTTTCTGTAGAGTTTGGTTAGCTTTTCGGGAAGCTCTTTCGAAGTTTTCTCACTTTCGTATTTTGTTATTTTTTCTTTTAGATAGATGTATAATATAAAAGGAACCAGCAAAAGTAGATAAATGATAATTTTTACATCGTCAAACGGAAAATTCTCAAAAATAAAATTTGGTTTAAAACTACTTATAATGAAGTGGATCCATACAATATGTATTAAAATCCCCGTGAAATAGCGGAAATAATTGGCCCAATTGTCTGGTTTGTAATCTGTGTTTTTCTCGGTTGTAAAAGTATAAACAGTGTAATGCTTAAAAATCCACCATTTTAATGGATGTTTGGCATGCCATTTAGTATAATCGCCACTATTGTTTAAATCTGCAGCATAATAGGTATAGATTGGATAATGAGAAAGGGCCACCGCCAAACCATTAATGAAGAAAAAAGAAAGGAGCATGGAGAGCCATTTACTTTCTATCAAGTCCACCATCATCGTGAATGCTTGATCCATTTGCGTTAGCAGCAAAAGAATAATCAGTATTACAAACAAACTTAATATTGAAGACTTAAAAAAGTTTTTAAACGATCTAAAAAGATGGTGAACAATGTCCATCAACTTTGCTATCCAGGATTTTTTTTCTTCTGTTTCCTCCATAAAAGATGTATAAGATTCTAATTTACAGACAATAATGAAATATTCTGGTTTTTAATGTTTTATAAGGAACTACACCAAAGGCTCAATTGAAAATACATCCAACTTTGAATTCCTGAAATTTCGGGTTCTTTTCATCACGGCAATTCCGTTTCGGGAACCTGCTTGATTGGTGTTTTCTTCTATGGTTTCAATCACATCGTTGCTTACAGAAGTTATTATTCCCGTATGTGTCCAATCATGTCTAGATTTTTGTAGTAAGAAAAAATCACCAGGTTTCATTATTGAAGGATTGTTTCGAATGGCTTGGTAACGGGTCAATAAATTTTTTGAAGACCTGTTGTCCCCACAGTATCACAACTGTAAGTAAGTGGCATCAAACTCCGAAAATCTTTTCCAAGGGCACTTGTGGCTTGATCTAAAACTGTTTGTGCAAAACCCATACACCAGTACCATGGCGAACCATCATGGCCGTCCATATAGGCGCGTACCCATGGTCCGCTATTGGATTGTCCTTTTATTTCAAGCTCGAAAGGACCGTTTTTCAAATGGTTTTCAGCAACTTCTAAAACGGCATTCCTGAGAGAAGTTGATTGTAAAGGTGTTTCAAAGGCATCTTTCATTCCTTCACAAAGTTTATTGAAAAGTTGTGTGGTAACTATTCCCGATGAACCTATGTTTATAGCATTTTGAAAATTTTTAACCGCCTTTTCGGTTGCAGGACCAAAGTCGCCATCAATGCCTGTTGCTGTTCCTCTTTCGGGGTGCTGAATGGCGAAGAGTAAAAGCCAAGATTGGATTTTCAATACATCTTTTTTGTTGTTATCACTACCGTTTCTTTTTTGTGTGTTAGCGATTTTTAGCTCTTTTATGTATTTGTTTTTTTTCATGACTTTTTTATTTTTTTGAACAATAACTGTCATCTGTATTATGCTCAATTTGTGGGTGAATTTTTTAAATAAAACTTAAAAATAAATATACTCATCAATAATAAACTGTACAACAGTGTTTTACCTAAATTTTGGCAGGTTTTCTACTTACAGTTAATTAGGGAAAAACCTTATGTTGATATAGGAAAAACCCTTTTTATTTAAGGGGTTTTTCCCTGTTTATTTGTTTTATAAAATGCTTATTTAATTGTTTTTGCTAAATTCGTTCAAACTAAACCAATAAATCAATTTCAATTATGTCAAAACCATCAAACTGTATTACCGAAGCAGAAGCAAGACAATTGCAAAATAACTGGGTAGCAACACGCGCTGTTGATATTGAACAGGCCATGGGCTCTCCAGATACAAGAGAGTTTTTATTCAGCGTTGCTGAACTTCAGCAGTTTTTAGATTATATAAAAGCCGGATCTGGTATGGGTGCACAACCTGGAGTTCGCATATATTTTGCAGCTTATGATAATGCTACCAATGATAAAGCGACCGTGTTTTTAGCTCCAACTTCAGGGGTTACGGCAGGTTCGCCTAATAACTATAACTTACAGCCTTTGAATAAAAGTATTACTGGATTTCCTCCTACAAATTATTAATAGTGATAGCAGTTCTATTAGTAAATTTTTTAGAATTTTTAGCATTCTTTGTTGGAGTAATCTATTATAAAAAAAATAAATCCAAGCCTACATTATATCTAGTTTGGTTCTTAGGGATTACGATTTTTAATGAATTGTTTGGATGGTATGCTTATTTTTTAGATTCACCATTCTTAAGTTTTTTAAAAGGGACTCCTTTCGAAGATAATTATTGGTCAGGAAATATTTATTCAATATTAAGTTACTTATTTTATATCAATTATTTTAAATGGTATTTATTATCTAAAAAATCCACAATCATTATTGATCGCATTTCGATTTTATTTTTTATTGTGAGTATTTTAGAAATTTTATTTTCTAATGGATTCTTTATAAAATTTATGCCAATTTCCAATATTGTTGGAACTTTATTTGTTTTCTTAAGTATAGCTTTTTATTATCTGGAATTGCTGAAAAGTGACCAAATACTTAAAGTGCATAAAAGCTTGCCCTTTTATGTTTCTGTTGGAGCATTGATTTTCCACCTTTGTACAACCCCATTTTTTATCTATAGCACATATTATAGTAATTCTATTGACCCTGGCTTTGTCAGTTTATATAGACAGGTTATCTTTGGATCTAATTACTTGCTTTATTCCATTTATATAGCTGGATTTTTAATATGCTTACGGAAAAAGGACCCTTACTCCCTCAGGAAAAACTTTTAATAGTATACTTTATTGCAGTTCTGCTGTTCTTGACAATTTTTGCTATTGTTTTTGTTATAGCTTTTCAAAGACGAAAAAATAAATTTCTTAAAGAGCGCTATATGGCAGAGCAACGCTACCAGAGCGAACTTTCAGCTTCACAAATAGAAATTCAGGAACAAACGCTTAAAAACATTGCTTGGGAACTTCACGATAATGTGGGCCAGTTGCTTTCCGTGGCCAACATTCAATTGAATGTTTTAATGAACTCTATCCCTGAATCTTTTTATGTCCAAATAAATGAAACTAAAGGTATCTTGCAAGAAACGGTGCAGGAAATTCGTTCGCTTTCAAAAGTACTCAATAACGATGTGGTTCTTAAAAATGGATTAATAGGATCACTACAAGTAGAGCTTGACCGATTTAAACGATTGGGTTATTTGGACCCTTCATTAAGTATAACGGGAGACATAATACCAATAAACAGCCCGAGTGAAATTATTATTTTCCGAATTCTTCAAGAATTTCTATCAAACGTGGTTAAGCATGCAAGAGCTTCAAAATTATTCGTACATTTAGATTATAAAGAAAATTCATTGGATATATCAGTAATTGATGACGGTGTCGGTTTTGATGCTTCTATAAAAACAGACGGCTCGGGAATGGAAACTATGAGCAGCCGGGCCGCACTTTTAAATGCAGATTTTTCAATTGTTTCGGAAACAGGAAAAGGCACCCAATTATTTTTAAGTTACCCATATAAAAATACACAATGAACAAAGAAGGCAAACATACTGTCGCAGTAGTTGATGATCACTCCCTTTTTGCAGGTTCATTGGAAAAACTCATTAATTCTTTTCCAAACTTCAAGGTTCTTTTTCACGCAAAAAACGGTTTGGAGCTGAAAGACCTTATTAATGAAGGAGAAAAGTTGCCAGATATAATTTTGCTGGATATAAATATGCCCATAATGAACGGGTTTGAAACGGCTGAATGGATTATGGAAAACCATCCGAAAATAAAAATTCTAGCCCTTTCTATGGAAGATGATGAGCAAACAATTCTTAAAATGCTTCGCAAAGGTGCAAAAGGATACTTACTGAAAGATATTCATCCAGAAATTTTGAACACTGCATTGAATGAATTAATAGAAAAAGGATTCTATCATTCAGAGAAAGTTTCTGAAACATTATTACATTCTATAAGCCCTAATGAAGAAGGAATAATTATGGATTTTAAGGAAAATGAACTCATCTTTCTCCAGTTGGCTTGTTCGGAAATGACCTATAAAGAAATAGCAGATGTAATGGACTTAAGCCCCAAAACCATTGATGGTTATCGGCAAGATCTATTTAAGCGGCTCAAAATAAAAAATAGGGTAGGGTTGGTAATCTTTGCACTAAAGAAAAATTTAATAAAAATTTAAGTGCAAGCATTCCAAATCGAATCGTCGGGTGTGGGCGCTTCAATAACAATTTCTTCTTTTTGGACTGGATGTGTTAACTTCAGCTTTTTTGAGTGAAGGTGAATGCTTCCGTCTGCATTGCTTCTATCAAAGCCATATTTCAAATCGCCTTTTATGGAACAGCCAATGGCCGAGAGTTGTGAACGGATTTGATGATGCCTACCTGTTTCCAGAACAATCTCCAGTAAATAATAATTGTCCAGTTTTTTCAGAAGTTTATAATGGAGTACTGCTTTTTTACTGTCCGGCACTTCTTTTATGTGGGCGTAGGATTTGTTTTGCTTTGGGTTTCTTTTTAAATAATGTGTCAGCGTATCTTCGGTTTCTGGCGGAGCATTTTTGACGATTGCCCAATATATCTTTTCCGTTTCCCTTTCGGAAAACATTTTGTTCAGACGTGCTAAGGCTTTTGAAGTCCTTGCAAAAACCACAACCCCACTCGTGGGGCGATCTAATCTATGAACTACGCCAAGAAATACAGCGCCGGGTTTGTTATACTTTTCGGCTATGTATTCTTTTACAACTTCGGAAAGGGGGGCATCGCCAGTTTTGTCACCCTGCACAATATCGCCCGGTCGTTTGTTAACAACAATCAGGTGATTGTCTTCAAACAAAACCTGAAGGTTGTCTTTGGTGCTATGTATACTGGATTTCTGGATTTTTAGATTGTTGGGTTTGTTGGATTACTAGATTGTTGGATAATTCTAAAAATCCAACAATCTAATTATCTAATACTGTTCGTTATCGTTCGGAAAATCACCGCTTTTCACATCGGCACTGTACTGGCTGAAAGCATTTTTCATTTCAGTATATAGATCCAGATATCTCCGCAGAAAACGCGGATTGAACTCGTGCGTCATTCCAAGCATATCATGTGTTACCAAAACTTGTCCGTCCACATCATTTCCTGCACCAATACCAATTACGGGAATGCTTATTCTTTCAGCAACTTCTTTAGCCAACTTAGCCGGAACCTTCTCCAAAACAACTGCAAAACAACCCGTTTTTTCCAGTAAAATGGCATCTTCAAGCAATTTTTCGGCTTCTTCTTCCTCTTTGGCGCGTACTGTGTATGTTCCAAATTTATAAATGGATTGCGGCGTCAAGCCTAAATGGCCCATTACGGGGATTCCAGCATTCAAAATTCGCTTTATGGATTCTTTTATTTCTTTTCCGCCTTCAAGCTTCACGGCATGTCCGCCACTTTCTTTCATAATTCTAATGGCTGACCGAAGTGCTTCTTTTGGATCACTTTGGTAACTTCCGAAAGGCAAATCCACAACAACTAAACTCCTTTCTATGGCGCGAACTACAGAGGCTGCATGATAAATCATCTGATCTAGCGTGATGGGCAAAGTGGTTTCGTGCCCAGCCATTACATTACTGGCAGAATCACCCACTAGAATAACGTCTATTCCAGCGCTGTCCACAATTTTCGCCATCGTAAAATCATAAGCAGTGAGCATGGAAATTTTTTCGCCTTTCTTTTTCATATCCACCAAAGTTTTAGTGGTGATACGCTTGTATTCTTTTTTGGCTGTTGACATATTTTTTTAAAATAAATATATTAAAGTGTAAAAATACTACTTTTGATTACTAACACTTAAAATTTTATTATGAAATCCACACTGTTACTTTTTTTAGCATTAATAAGTGCCGTCTGTTTTTCCCAAGAATCACTCTCCACGGCAAATGGAAAAATAATTATTGACATTTTCATGAATGGTTATAAAACTGGAGATACTTTAAAAATGAAATCGGTTATGCATCCAAATATGACGATGCAAAGAGCCTATCTCGATAAAGAACAACAAAATGTGTTGCTTTACACAAACCCAGCTAACTTGTTGAAATATGCTGCCACCACTGGACAAAACCAAGAGTGGGAGGAAAAACTGACTGATTATGTTGTTAGTAGCGATGGAAACCTAGTCCATGTTTGGACTCCCTACGAATTTTATACAGATGGAAAATTCAGTCACTGTGGCGCAAATTCTTTTACCCTAGTATATACTGATGACAGCTGGAAAATTTTGAACCTGATAGATTCCATACGTATTGGAAGTTGTCATAAAGAATAATTTTCTCTTTTTGCTTAGCAATCACTGATATTTACTTGCACAGCAAGACCGCCTTCGCTAGTTTCTTTATATTTTGAAGTCATATCTTTTGCTGTTTCCCACATAGTGGCAATTACTTTATCAAGGGGTACTTTTGCTTTTGAAGGATCGCTATCCAAAGCCATTTCACAAGCATTAATGGCTTTAATAGCACCCATTGCATTGCGTTCTATACAAGGAATTTGCACTAAACCGGCAATGGGATCGCAGGTCAGCCCAAGGTGATGTTCCATAGCAATTTCACTGGCCATTAAACATTGTTCAGGTGTTCCACCCATCAATTCGCAAAGTGCTCCAGCGGCCATAGAGGATGAAACCCCGATCTCTGCTTGGCAACCGCCCATAGCAGCAGAAATAGTAGAACCTTTTTTGAAAAGGCTTCCAATTTCTCCTGCAACTAAAAGAAATTTTTTCACATCATCAAAATTCGCATCATGGTTTTCAATTACCATATAATACATCATAACGGCAGGAATTACGCCTGCGCTCCCATTAGTAGGTGCAGTAACCACACGTCCCAATGAAGCGTTTACTTCGTTCACGGCGAGGGCAAAACAAGAAACCCATTTCAAAATTTGACGGAATTTTACTTCGGTGTTTCTAATGGCACCAATCCACTCTATAGCGTTGCTGTATTTTGTGTCGCCAATTAGGTTCTTGTTCATCTCGAATGCACGGCGGGTAACATTCAATCCGCCGGGCAATGTTCCTTCAGTGTGAGCACCAACGTACATTGAGTCCAGCATCACGTCCCAAATTTTCTTTAAACCGTCATTTATTTCAATCTCGCTCCTGAGTGATTTTTCGTTTTCGAAAACTATTTCTGAAATGGATTTTCCTTCACTTTTACAATAGGCTAACAATTCCACACCATTTTGGATTTGGAAAGGAAACTTTGCAAATTTTGCCATTTTAATTTTTCTGCGCTTTCGTTCCTTTTTCACTGTAAAACCACCGCCGATGGAATAGAACGATGAAGACTTTTTGGAACCATCTTTTAAAGTAGCCCTAAACGTCATTCCGTTTGGGTGAAATTCCAAAAATTTGCGATTGAAGATAATATTTTGCTTTGGAAAAAAGGGAACTTCCAATTCGCCGTTTAATTTCAATTTATTTTTAGAATTTATAAAATCAATCTCCCGTTCAATGTTTTCAATAGGGTAGGTAACTGGATCAAAACCCGAGAGTCCCAACATCACCGCAATATCTGTGGCGTGGCCTTTTCCAGTAAGCGATAATGAACCGTAAAGATCCACTGAAATTCCTACTACTTCCTCAAACTGGTTTTTCTCTTTCAGTTCACCAATCCATCGCAACGCAGCGCGCCATGGCCCCAATGTATGGGAGCTAGATGGTCCAACTCCTATTTTTAACATGTCGAAAACACTGATACTTTCCATAAATTCAATCTTGATTCAAACCTAAGAAATTTTAAGATAACTGCTAAGTGGAAAGTTATTAATTGTTCATAATAATTATTGGAAATAATCCATAAAATAGGAAATATTCCTATTTTTGAGCTATGGAAATCTTCACTTCAGGAAAACTCACAAAAGTAAAAAGCAGACACGAGCCTGGCGTTTCAAAGCAAACTGGTTTTGCAAGCCCCGCCACACATTATTTAGAGCCCACTATAGATTTGAACCAAGAATTAGTGATTAATCGCGACGCTACTTTTTTTGTGCGGGTTGATGGAGACATTTTTAAAGAACACAATATTCTCAACAAAGATGTTTTGATTATTGATCGTTCCTTATCCAGAAATTTTGATGATTTGGCATTGGTAATTCAAGATGGTGAATTTAAAATAAAGCATATTCCTTTTGGCTTTTCCGAAGAAGAATTCACCGTTTGGGGAATTATTACGTATATAATCCATTACGCGCGATGATTGCATTGGTAGATTGCAATAGTTTTTACGCCTGCTGCGAGCAGGTTTTTAGGCCTGATCTTTTGGGAAAACCCGTAGTGGTGCTCAGTAATAATGACGGCTGCGTGATTGCCGTCAACAAAGAAGCTAAAGCTATTACGGCCATCCCAATGTTTGAACCAGTTTTTAAAATTAAAGACCAATTGATTGCAAACAAAGTGAACTTTTTTTCTTCAAATTATACGCTCTATGGCGAAATGTCGCAACGGATGATGAATATTCTCGGAACCTTTTCCCCAAATATTGAAGTATATAGTATTGACGAAGCTTTTGCAGATTTGTCAGGGATGAAAAATGTTTCTTTGAGAGAATACGGGCATTTAATCAAAGACACCATTTTCAAAAACACAGGATTACCAGTGGGCGTAGGGATTGCACCGACAAAAGGATTGGCAAAGCTGGCCAACAAAATGTCAAAAAAAATTGCAGATAACAACCACGTTTGTGTGATTGATTCTGAAGAAAAAAGGATTGAGGCATTGAAATGGTGCAAGATAGGTGATGTGTGGGGTATTGGTAGAAAACACGCCGAGCGGTTGAAAAACATAGAGGTTTATAATGCTTTTCAATTTACCGAAACCTCGCTGAAATGGATTCGAAAAGAAATGACCGTGGTAGGCGAACGCACCTGGCGCGAGCTGAGAGGCGAACCTTGCAATGAATTTGTAACGCAACCACCGCCCAAAAAAGGGATTGGCACCGCAAAATCCTTCGGTATCAAACTGCCCGATTTGGAACGTATTGAGGAAGCCTGCGCGTATTACATTAGTGAAGTGAGCGAGGTGCTTCGCGCACAAAAATCATGTGCCACCTATGTGCAGGTTTTTATCATTACCAACTATCACAGCAATGTGGATAAGCAATACTCCAACAGCCGCACGGTGACACTGGATATTCCCACAAACGATACTTTTAAACTTATTTCTGCGGCGCGAAAAGCATTAGTAGAAATTTATAAGCCAGGCTATCGCTACAAAAAAGTAGGAGTGAACCTTACTGGAATTATTCCGCAGGATTATGTGCAGGGCAATCTGTTTCATCAGCCATCAAAACTGAACAACGAAAAACTGATCAAGACCTTTGACGCCATCAACCGGAAATTTGGAAAGGCCACCATTTCCTCAGGTTTGGTTGGCACGCGGGTTAGTGAATGGGAACTCATTAAAAAGGAAAGAAGCCCCAGGTATACCACGCAATGGAAAGAACTGCTTAGAGTAAATGCTAAACGCTAAATTTTTCACAAGAAGACATAATTCTATATGAAACTCAACTTTTCTAATTAATTTACTTCTAATATAAATTTTGAAAAAGAAATGGCATGAAAATAACATTTATAGGATTGGGAATTATGGGAAGTAGAATGGCTTCACATTTATTGGAAAATGACGTTCATCTCACAGTCTACAACTGAAGTGAGGAAGCAATGAAACCTTTAAAAGAAAAAGGTGCAAAAACAGTAAATTCAATAAACGAAGCGGTGAAAGATGCAGATGTTGTTTTTAGTATGCTTTCCACACCAAAAGCGGTAGAAGAAGTGTTTTTCGGAAAGAATGGCGCATTAACTTCGATGAAGAAAGATGCTATTTGGGCTGATTGTTCTACTGTAAATCCAACATTCAGTTTAAAGGCTTTTGAAGAAGCAAAAAAACAAAACATCAAATTTTTGGATACGCCCGTTTCGGGATCTAAACCACAGGCGGAGGCAGCAGAACTGATTTTCTTGGTAGGCGGCGAAAAAAAAGAAGTTGAAATATTGGAACCCTACTTAAATATGATGAGCAAAAAAGTGTTACATATTGGCGGTACAGGAAAAGGTGCTTCCTTTAAAATGATTGTGAATATGATGTTGGCGCAATCGATGCTTATCTTTTCGGAAGCTACTTTGTTAGGGCAAAAATTGGGAATTGAAAAGGAATTCCTATTGGAGACAATCCCAAACCTTATTGTTTCAGCACCATTCACAAAGTTTAAAGCGGAAAATATAAAGAAAGATAATTATGATGTTCAATTCCCTTTGGAATGGATGCTAAAAGATTTGCACTTAGCTTCAATTACTGCCTATGAAAATGGACAACCTTTATATCTTTCCAATCTTGCAAAAGAAATATTTACAGAAGCAAACCGAAATGGAATGAGTAGAATGGATTTTTCTGCCATTCATAAATATCTGGAAGAAAAAATGTAAAAATTATAAAGCTGTACTTGTAATTCCGCCATCTACAACTAGGTTTTGCCCAGTTATATAAGAAGAGTTATCCATTGCAAGGAAAGCAATTACATTTGCCATTTCTTCGGCTTGAGCAACGCGCCCGATTGGAGTATGTTTTAAAATGGGGTCTATGCGCTCTTTTTGGCCCAATAATTTTTTTGTAAGAGGTGTTTCAGTAAACCAAGGAGACATGGCATTTACACGAATTCCATCTTTTGCCCATTCCGTAGCGAGATTTTTTGTTTGCATAACAAGACCCGCTTTAGACATTCCATAAGGTGATCCGGTTTTGGTGTCTACAACAGCAGAGACAGAAGCTACATTTATAATGGATGCATTTCCGGACTTTTTCAGAAATGGATATAATTTTCGACTTAGCATAAATGGGGCAGTCAAGTTGATTCCAATTATTTTTTGGTATTCTTCGTCGGAATATTCCACGGCACTTTTTCGAATATTAATTCCGGCATTGTTTACTAGAATATCCAAAGTTCCCCATCGTTTTTCTACTTCTGAAACAATTGCGTCCCGACCTTCCGCTTCAGAAACATCACTTAAAACCCCAAAGACTTTGTGTCCTTCCTTTTGAAGTTCTTTTTCAATAGCAGTAATTTCTTCTTTATTTCGAGATGTGAATATTACTTCTGCACCCAAAGCTAAAAATTCCATTAACGTAGCTTTTCCTATTCCTTTTGTACCACCTGTAATTACAGCTTTTTTATTTTTTAAATTCCACATAGTTCTGAAAATATTCTAAACTTCAAACCCCAAAAAAGAATTTGGAATTTGCCATTTTATTGATAAATAAGTATTTCAACTGTTCTTAATGTAATATCCATTCTCTAGGGAACCAATACCACTCTAAACCTCGCTTTATTATCCATCATTCTTTTAAACGCTTTTTCCACATCATCAAGTTTATAGGTTTCAATCATTGGTTTTGTATTGGTCATTACACTAAAATTGAGTGTGTCTTCACTATCAATAGCAGTTCCGCTGGGCCACCCAGAGATTGATTTTCTTTGTGGTAGTAATTGCATTGGTGAAACTTCTACGGCATCGCCCGTGGCACCAATACAGATCAATTGTCCGTCTATTCCCAATCCATCTACAACTGCGCTAATAGCATCGGCGTATGGAGCAGTGGCAACTATAAGTTTTGCGCCACCCAACTTTTGAAGTTCTTTTACAGCATCATCCTTTTTAGTATTTATATAATGGTGTGCGCCCAAATCTTTGGCAAGCTTCTTTTTATCATCAGAGTGGGAGAGGGCTACGGTTCTCATCCCCATTTTGTTTGCATATTGAATGGCAAGATGTCCCAAACCTCCAATTCCCTGTATGGCAACCAAATCTCCTGGGCGGATATTACTGTTTCGCATGGCATTGTAAACGGTTATTCCAGCACATAAAAGTGGTGCGGCTTCTTCACTTGATAGTTCTTTTGGAATGCTCGCCAAAGCTTCCTGTGGGGCACACATATATTCAGCATAACCACCATCATAAGAAATTCCGCATACTTTGGCATTTTCACAATTAATGAAGTTACCTCGTCGGCAAGGTTCGCAGGTGAAGCAGTGTCCACCGTGCCAGCCTACGCCAACTCGTTGGCCTTTTTTCCAGTTTCTTACGTCTTTACCGACTTTCTCTACAATCCCCACAACTTCATGACCAGGAACTCGCGGATATTCCAAACCAGGAAAACCGCCTTGTTTTACAAAATTGTCACTATGACAAATGCCGCAGGCTTCCACTTTTATTAGTACTTCGTTGTCTTTCGGAGTGGGTTTGTCAATATCTACTATTTTAAAGTCTGCGCCTGCTTCGGGTACTTGTACTGCTTTCATTTCTTTTGTTTTTGGATTTTTTAATGATTTTAAAGGTACTAATTGTGTTTAGGCTTTTGTTTTAAGGGAAAGTTAAAAGGAAATTACTTTTTGGAAATTTGGTAAAAAATAAAAAGAGGCTACGAAGCCCACACTATACTAAACAATGGGGGGACTTCTGAAAGTTAAGAGTAGATAATTGCAATTAAAAAGAAACTTTATTAAAAACAACAGCTCCATTCCCATCGATTACTTCATAAACTCCAAAAGGAGCATCTTCGCCTACAATTAAGAAGCTTTTATCTTTTTCAAGATAGTTAAGATAAGTATCGTTTTCCGCGAGGTATGAAAATAAAATTCTAAACAAGTTGACATTGGTTTTAAGTTCACCGTCAAAATGAGGTGCTTCATTATTAGGCCATTTTATGGCGAGCATAGAAGTAAATATAGAATTGATAAGGTCTTGGTCTGTTATTTTCTTATAGCGCTCTGAGGTAGCGTTCAAGCCAACAAAACCTCCATGATCCGCAACTATTACTATTAATGAATTGGGATCTTCTCGGGTTATTAAAGTAATTATCTCCTGAAGCCAAACGTTTGCTTTTCCGATTTTTTCCATATAGGTTTTTCTTTCTTCGTCCTTTCCTTTTGAGTTATTTTTTGAAACTGAAATATGACCGGGAAGTATTTTTTCAATAAAGTAAAAATTTGATTGGTTTTTATTTTCCTCAATAGCTCGCTGCATTTGCTTTAGGCTATTTTTTGATAAATCAAACCCTCGCGACAAAAAAGATAATTCGTCATAATCTATAGAAGAATAATCATAAGCCATCTTTGGCCTGTTAACAATAAGATAGGAAGACTCAATGATTAAAGAGGTTTTGTAATTGTTGTTGTTGAAAATTGATAAAACAGCATTATTGTCCGAAATACTTTTGCGCAGTCCGTAAGGTTCTTTTGTATTGGGTTTGGGGTTTTTATAATAGTGGTGATTCATGGCAAACAATGAACTGTTGGAAGTTATTGTGTTGGAATAATTGCTTCGGAAGTTGGGATAAATCTTAAAATCATTTTCAGTCAAGAAACTTTCGAACTCGCTATTGTCAATGTTGTAAGGTTCCTTTTTTAAAATGCTTGGATTGGCATAACCGTCAGGCTGAATAATATAAACATTCGGTTTTTTACTGAAAGTAGCTTCTGAAATGTCATCGGGAAGTTGCTTCCATTTTGTAGAAAAATTTATATTGTTGCCAATATAAAAACCTAATTGAACTGCAACAATCAGTGCAAGTATATATTCCAATATAATCACTTTCCTTAAATGGTTTTTTACTAAAAAGGCAAGTCCAACAGCAAGAACTATAACAAGCAGAATCAACTTTTTTTTAGGTCCTACCAAACTGAAGATCATCAATGCAGCAAATCCTGCTAAATTCGAGATGCTCAATAGAAGCATATAGTTTTTGGAAATAAAAGCTGTTTTTTTTGAAAAGAACTTTAATAGAATATTTATTGCCACTGGAAGCATTAAAAAGAAGGCAATAAAAAAGAAGAATTGGCTTACTGAATCAACTAGTGTGAAATTTGTATAATAATTGTAAAGCAGTGGATATAGACCTGTTGCTACTCCTACTATTAAGGGATTTATTTTAATAAATTCTCTTTTCAAAAAAAAGATTGGTTTGTATTTCAAAACTACTAATTAATTTTTTATCTTAAATACTGACACCATGTCAGCACGCCTTCCGCTGGCACAATCATTGTCTTATAAAAAGCGTAAATAAAAAATTAAGAATCTAAATTAATAATATAACACAATAGATATGAGTAAAATAATTGGAATCGACTTAGGTACAACCAACTCCTGCGTTGCCGTTATGGAAGGTAGCGAGCCAACGGTTATTCCTAACGCCGAAGGAAAAAGAACAACCCCTTCCGTAATTGCATTTGTGGAAGGTGGCGAAATTAAAGTAGGTGATCCTGCAAAACGTCAGGCCGTTACAAACCCTACAAAGACCATTAGCTCCATAAAAAGATTTATGGGGAACAAATATTCCGAATCAAAATCTGAAGCGGAACACGCAGCATACAAAGTTGTAAAAGGTGACAACGACACCGCCCGTGTTGACATTGACGGACGTCTGTACACTCCACAGGAATTGAGCGCGATGATTCTTCAGAAAATGAAGAAAACCGCTGAAGATTACTTGGGTCAGCCAGTAACTCGTGCGGTAATTACCGTTCCTGCATATTTTAATGACAGTCAACGTCACGCAACTAAAGAAGCGGGCGAGATTGCTGGACTTAAAGTAGAAAGAATTATTAACGAACCAACCGCAGCAGCACTTGCTTATGGTCTTGACAAAAAAGGTACAGACCAAAAGATTGTAGTTTTTGACTTTGGTGGTGGTACGCACGACGTTAGTATCCTAGAATTGGGTGATGGCGTTTTTGAAGTACTTGCTACTGATGGTGATACCCACTTGGGAGGTGATGATGTTGACCAAAAAATCATTAACTGGTTGGCAGATGAGTTTAAAGCAGAAGAAGATTTTGACCTTCGCAAAGACCCAATGGCACTTCAACGTTTGAAAGAAGCTGCTGAAAAAGCAAAAATTGAACTTTCTTCGGCTACACAAACAGAAATTAATTTACCTTATATTACAGCTACTGCCAGCGGACCAAAACACTTGGTAAAAACGTTGACACGCGCCAAGTTTGAGCAATTGATTGAAGATCTTGTAAAAAGAACAATTGCGCCTTGCGAAAAAGCAATGAAAGCTGCTGGATTGAGCAAAAGCGATATTGATGAAATTATATTGGTAGGTGGTTCCACCCGTATTCCTGCAGTGCAGGAAGCTGTGGAAAAATTCTTCGGAAAAAAACCTAGCAAAGGTGTAAACCCAGACGAAGTTGTGGCCGTAGGTGCTGCAATACAAGGTGGTGTATTGACTGGAGATGTGAAAGACGTTCTTTTATTAGACGTAACACCACTTTCCCTTGGTATTGAAACTATGGGTGGTGTAATGACCAAATTGATTGAAGCCAACACAACTATTCCTACCAAGAAAAGCCAGGTATTCTCTACTGCAGCAGATAATCAACCAAGTGTTGAGATTCACGTATTGCAAGGGGAGCGCCCAATGGCGAATGACAACAAGACAATTGGTCGTTTCCACTTGGATGGTATTCCACCAGCACAGCGCGGTACTCCACAGATTGAAGTAACGTTTGATATTGATGCCAACGGTATCATTAAAGTAAGCGCTACCGACAAGGCTACCAACAAATCGCAAGACATCCGTATTGAGGCTTCTTCTGGATTGACTGAAGATGAAATCAAAAAGATGAAAGCAGATGCAGAAGCAAATGCTGAAAGCGATAAAGCCACGAAAGAAAAAGCTGAAAAGTTGAACGAAGCTGATGGAATGATCTTCCAAACTGAAAAGCAACTGAAAGAATTTGGTGAAAAATTATCTGACGATAAAAAGAAACCAATTGAGGATGCTTTGGAAGAATTGAAAAAAGCGTACGAAACCAAAGAAGTTGAAACCATTCAACCCGCTTTGGATAAAATAAACGAAGCTTGGAAAACTGCTTCTGAAGAAATGTACAAAGCCCAAGCAGACCAGCAAGGCGCCCCAACCGGTGATGCCGGAGCAGGACCAGAGCAAGGAAGCACAGGCGGCGGAGCTGAAAACAGCGACGTTGAGGACGTAGACTTCGAAGAAGTGAAATAAGCTTCTAAAATAGCTAAATATAAAAACCGCAACCTGAAAGGGTTGCGGTTTTTTTAATAATCAAATGGGAGGTAAATATTATTTAACCTCTTTTTGAACATAGGCTTGCAACTCGCTTTCGTCCATTTTTAGCAATTTTTCTAGCTGTCTACTTTTAGTTATTCCTTTCCCTACATTTTCCGAATATATTTTTAGCACACATTTTACACCTGCAAGATTGCCCATAAGCTTATTGCTTTTTTCGGACGGATTTTCAATGGCGTATTTTGTCCAACCTCCTAAGTATGCAATTAATAAGTCTGGGTTATCTTTAGTTAAGCCTGTTTGGAATTCTCCTAAATCTATTGTTATATCTGGTGCACCAGTAATCCATTGCAGTAGAAATCCATTTACTTGCTTTCTTTTAGCTGATTGTTGGTTTACAGGTGTGTTTTCTAGCCAAGTAACCGCATTTACCACATTGGTTTCATATTTTTTGTAATCTTGGTCATTGTTTAGGGTAATATTTTGGGGTACTTGAAATTCCTGAGCTGACAATAAATTGCTTGTCATTACAAAAAAGAGGACAAGGGAAATAGTTTTAATGATTTTCATAAATAAAAATTAAAGGTTAGTGTTTTTGCTTTGGAAATATAGTAAATAGAATTAAAACCTAAGCCTAAAAAATTAGATGCAATTAAAGGTTTGTTTTGGCGAGGATTACAACTCAAAAACAGCACCAATCCTAGCCCATGGTAAACCCTTGGTGCGACACTATTTCTGTTAAGTCTGTTTGCTGATAAAAAGCGAAAACTGGAAAAATAGGGGGCGAAAAAGGACATTCTTCATAAAAAGATTTTACAAAAAACATCCTTGAAAGTACTGAAATAAATTTGAATTTTTCATCTACTGAAACTTGAAATGCTTCATCATCAATTACTTTTCCCAAGGCGGTGAAATATTGATAAGGTTTTTAATCTCCATAGTTCGCTTTGGAAGAATAATAAATTATCCAATCGCCCTTTTTCAATTTGTCAAGTTGTGTGCGTTTGCCGTGACCAGCTTGCGCAAAACCACCTTCAATTCCTTTTTGAACGTGATCTTTAGATGCTACAATTATAAAAAATGACATCGTCTATTCCTTTAAAAAGTTAACAAGCGGACTTATGAATTCTTGAAAAGCTTCAATATGCGGTAAATGCCCAACATTCGGTATTTCAACCAATTCAGCATTTGGAATGGCATCCCGTGTCTTTTTGCCCAATTCATTATAAAGTCCCATCGTTTTCCGAACTTCTTCTGAGACTAATGGTTTTCCCAAAGCGGTTCGGTCACGTGTACCAATAATCAAAAGTGTGGGAACTTTAATATTTGGAAATTCATACACCACGGGTTGGGTGAAAACCATCTCATAAGTTAAAGCTGCATTCCAGGCTATTAAAGGATAATTCTCGTTTAGCGTCCAACCTGCCAAGAGTTTTACCCACGGTTCATATTCAGGTTTCCAGTTTCCATCGTAATAGCTTTCTTTTTGATATGCTTTTATTTTATCGTAATCTTTTTCAAGTTCGTTTTTATACCACCAATCCACAGGTTTGTAGGGCACTTTTAGCTTCCAGTCTTCTAGCCCGATTGGGTTTTCAAGAATCAATTTTTCAGTGGTTTCTGGATACATCAATGCGAAACGCGTTGCAAGCATTCCGCCCATTGAATGACCAAGAACGGCTACTTTTCTTATTCCCAAACTGTCCAACAAAGTTTTGGTGTTTTCTGCCAATTGCTGAAAAGTATATTGAAAATGTTCGGGCTTGGATGATTTTCCAAAACCTATTTGGTCGGGAACTATTAAGCGAAATCCTTCTTTTGTAAGCTGGTTGATGGTAGTTTGCCAATAAGCTCCATTAAAATTTTTTCCGTGAAGCAAGAGCACATTCTTTCCATTATAATTTTTGGGCATCACATCCATATAACCCATTTTCAGATTTTGCTGCTGATTTTCTACGTTTATAAAAGAAACTTCAAAAGGGTATGTGTAGTTCTCAAGATTTATTTCTAGTTTCTCAACTTTATTATTTTGAGACGAAATAACTGTTGAGCAAAGAAGCAATAGAAGGATAGGTAGTATCTTTTTCATAACAATTAAAGATATTTATTTTATATAAAAGTAATTGTTATGTGAAACAAATAATATTAAGTTTTTTATAAAAAAAGAGCGACCTAAAAAGGTCGCTCCATTTAAAAGCTATTTTAACCAAATATTAAGCTTTAAGATCTTTGGAGTGGGTGGGGGCCACTGGATCCAAAAATCTAGCACAATCTACTAATAATTTTAAAGCTGGCAATACATTTTAACGATAAAATATGGTTTTTATCGCATAAAAAAGCGGCCCGTTAAAGGCCGCCTGGAAATGAGGAAATATAGAATAGTGTTAATCTTCAGATTCGTCCCTCTCCACAGCTATTATGGAATGGGTGGGTTCAGTATATGGTGAGTTTTCAAATAAGTCTATTTTTGCCCCAGAATTTGACAGCAAAATCACTGAAAAATCATTTGGATTGTTAAAATCATTTTCCGCTACCATTAGTTGTTTTAGGTTTTGACAATTTGCCAATCCCAATGGTAATGTTCCGTTTAAATTGTTATCAAAAACATTAAAAACTTCAATTTTTTTAAGCTTTTCAAAGCTTTCAGGAATTGTCCCGCTTAGTTGATTGCTGCTCAAGTGCAATTGCTTCAAGTTTGAAAGATTGCTTAAACTCTCAGGAATACTTCCATTTAAGGCTGTCCCGTTGATGGCCAAAACTTCCAATTGTTGAAGATTGCCTAACTCTGCAGGAATGTTTCCAGAAATTGAATTGAAGGAAAGCTCCAGCTTTTTTAAATTTTCCAACTGTCCCAAAGATGATGGCAATGTTCCGTTCAAGTTATTGAACAACAAATTAATGCCGACTACCTTATTGTTTTCTAAAGCAATTCCATACCAAGTTTCCACGGGTGCTTCAAGGTTCCATTGATTGTTCCATTCAGGCCCATTGGTAGCTGTATATAGATTTAAAAGAACTTGTTTTTCTTGGTTGCTCACTTGCGCCAAAACTATAGACGCTATAAACATAAATACGCAGGTTAGTACTGCTTTTTCCATAGTTGGGTCTATTAGTTGTTAAAGCGTAGTAAAAGAAAGAAAAAAGAAGTTAAAACACAAAATTATTCGATGAAATGCACAAAAAAGATGGAGCTATTTCGAAGTCTTTAATAGGAATTCCCTGCTCATTTCATGGATACCCTCAAAAACCTCAATGTTTAAGCGGTCTTTGAAGAGTTTACTGCCTTTTAAATGTTCTTCAGTTTTACGGGCTTCAGTAATGTACTGATCTTTATCACCATAAACATATATGACCTCTGTGGAAGACTTCAAGAATTCAAAATCTGAAGGTAGCAATTCGTTTGGAATTCCGCCTGAATGAAGTATTAATTTATCACATTGAATTTTTCGGCTCGCAACCCATCGGGTTGCAATGGAAACGCCTTGGGAATACCCTAAAACAATAAGGTTTGGCATTGTGTTTAAAACCTCTTTTTTAAAGACTGCATCCACATAATTCAAAATATTTTGGGTTTCTGCAACAGTATTTTCACGTGTCAGCCACGATGCGCCAACGTGCTTAAAAGCTCTATCTTGATAGTATTTGGAAGGTGCTTGGGGGGCTATGATGTAATTTTCCTCAACACTGAGTTCTGAAAAATAGTTGATGAAATATTTACTCAAATAACCCATTCCATGGAAAACCATCCAAACATTCTTAGTTTTTTCGGTAAGTTCATTAAGCGTATTGTAAGTATTTGTGGCCGTATAGGAAACCTTTTTTTGGATACTCATTTTGTTGAATTCAATTTTGTATTTTTACAAATGTAAACCAATACAATGAAGTACACCAACGAAGAAATTTTGGTCGCGTGTAACAAAATGTGCCAAAATACATTAATGGAAACCTTGGAGATAGAATTCACTGAAGTAGGTGACGATTTCCTGGTTGCCAGAATGCCCGTGACACCAAAAGTGCACCAGCCAGACGGCGTTTTGCATGGCGGAGCGTCAGTAGCTTTGGCCGAAAGCGTTGGCAGTGCAGGGGCATTCTTCTTTTTAAATTCAAAAGACATTGTTATCCGCGGAATTGAAATAGCCGCCAATCATGTGAAAAGCGTTCGCGACGGCTATGTTTATGCCCATGCCAGTATTGTTCATAAAGGAAGAACCACACAACTTTGGCAGATAAAAATTACAAATGAAGAAGGGGCACTCGTTTCAATGATAAAACTTACAACCCTTACCTTACCTAAAAACTAGTGATGGACTTTAACCTATTGATCGAAAAAATCTCAAAACAATATAATGATGATTTGCCTTTTGTGATTTTTTCAATGCCCGAAAGTGAAAGCGCAACTGCGCTTTTACAAAGAGATAACCTTCTTTATACAGATGTAAAGCTTACTGATAACGGTTTTGTCTTTGCCCCATTTGAATATGAAGAGACCGTTTTTTACATTCCTGAAAATGATTCTGAAATGTTGCAGTGTCAACTGCTTAAAACAGATGTTGATTTAACTCCGGTAGATGTTTCAAAAGATATTAAAGAGAGGGATAAATACATCAAACTACTTAACAAAACTATTGAAAATATTAAAAAAAGAAGGGCACAAAAAATCGTAATCTCCCGCTACAAGGATTTTGTTTTGGAAAATTTTTCGATTGAAAAATTGATAGAGCAATTGTTTTCAACTTATCCCAATGCTTTTAAATATATTTGGTGCCATCCTGAAACAGGCATTTGGTGCGGGGCCACACCTGAAACGCTGGTGCATATTGAAAATGATTCTTTTAAAACAATGGCATTGGCTGGAACGCAACCGTTTACAAACAAACAACCTGTAATATGGGGACCAAAGGAACTGGATGAGCAACAATTGGTTACTGATGCTATTACCACAAGCTTACAGAGGGTGACTTCGGTTTTAAAGGTTTCGAACCCACATACACATCGCGCGGGATCGTTATTGCACCTCCGTACAGACATTACTGGAATTCTCAAAAACGGCAAAGCCACCTTAGCTACTATTGCGGCGGTAGTTCACCCAACCCCAGCCGTTTGTGGAAGTCCAAAAAAATATGCAAAGGATTTTATAATTGAAAATGAAGGTTACGACCGGGAATTTTATACAGGTTTTTTGGGACCAATTATGGACAATGGGGCTTCGGCATCATTAATGGTAAACCTTCGCTGTATGAAGATTTTTGACAATACTGCCCGTCTTTTTGTGGGTGGAGGAATAACGCTCGGTTCACAACCAAATGAAGAATGGCAGGAAACGCAAAATAAAATGCAAACTATGCTACAAGTATTGAAACCAATGCTATAATATTTTAGGCTTCTTTGTACCTTTGTAATCCATGAAATTCTCTGATAAAATTCTCTCACAAACTCTTGTGCAATTATGTTTGGATAAGGGTATTGATCACATTATAATTTCTCCAGGATCCCGCAATGCACCCCTAACTATTGGTTTTGCTGAAAACCCAAGCTTCAAATGCTTCAGTATTGTGGACGAGCGCTGTGCAGCTTTTTTCGCTTTGGGAATGGCGCAGCAATTAAAAAAGCCAACAGCGCTTTTTTGCACTTCCGGTTCTGCCTTGCTAAATTATTATCCCGCTATTGCGGAAGCGTTTTACAGCGATATTCCTTTAGTTGTAATTTCGGCTGATAGGCCCTCGAATTTTATTGATATTGGGGATGGGCAAACCATCCGACAGGAAAATGTTTTTGCAAATCATATTCTTTATAGTGCCAATTGTGAGGAAGGCGAATCATTTCAGATAAAAAATGAAACCGAACTGAATACGGCACTCAATACGGCAATAGAACTTAATGGTCCAGTTCATATCAACATTCCTTTTTCGGAACCTTTGTATCACACTACACAAAACCAATTGGTTTGGCCCCAAAATGTTCCACCTCGTATAGAGACTAAAGACATAACTGAAGATTTAACCACTTTTGCCGAACAATGGAACCAAAGTAAAAAGAAGATGATTCTTGTGGGAGTTTTACCACCCAATAGTGTGGAACAGCACTTTGTGGAACAACTTGCAAAAGATGAAAGTATTTTGGTATTGACGGAAACAACTTCAAACCTTCATCATGAAAATTTTATTTCAGCAATAGATCAACTTATTGCGCCTTTGACCGATGAAGATTTCAAAAAACTACAACCCGATATTTTGCTCACATTCGGTGGAATGGTAGTTTCAAAAAAAATAAAGTCATTTCTGCGAAGTTTTCCGCCCAAAGCACATTGGCACGTTAATTCCAAAAAAGCTTATGATACTTTTTTTGTGCTGAATCAGCATTTCAAAACGACTATAAGCAATTTTTTTGCTGAATTTCTTCCAAAGAAAATAACCATACACAGCGATTATCAAAACCATTGGCTTGCGATTAAGCGACACAGGTTGCAACGCCATGCAACATACGAAGATGAAATTCCATACTCAGATTTTATGGTTTTTTCCGAAATTTTTAAGCAGCTTCCCCAAAATAGGCAATTGCAGTTGAGCAATAGTGCAACCATTCGTTATGCACAGCTTTTTGATATTCACGATTCGGCTGAAGTATTTTGCAACCGTGGCACCAGCGGCATTGATGGAAGCACGAGCACATCTGTTGGAGCGGCTTACGCTTCAAAACGGCCAACGGTTTTTATAACTGGCGACCTCAGTTTTTTTTATGACAGCAATGCGCTGTGGAACAATCATATTCCCAAAAATTTTAAAATAATTGTTATCAATAATGGTGGTGGCGGTATTTTCAGAATACTTCCGGGTGAAAAAAATTCCAAACTTTTTGATACTTATTTTGAAACAAAACACAGTTTAACTGCAAAACAGCTTTCGGAGATGTATGGATTTAGGTATACAACAATAGACAAAGCGGAAGATTTAAAGAAAGAAATAAAAGAATTCTTCAGTAAAAATGAAGGGCCGGATTTATTGGAAATCTTTACACCTTCAACCGTAAACGATAAAGTGCTTTTGGATTATTTCAAATTTGTTTCATAAATACCCTTTCCCCAAATTGCGGCTTCGGTAAGATTATTAAAAACCCGGAATGGTTTTTTGCAGAATTTGGCTTCCAGTTCAGAATTTAGATATCCAGCTTCAGTATAATTTACAACTCCCAAAGCTGTTAGAGATGGCACTTTATTCAAATATTTATAATCTAATGGTTGTATAGAGTAGGAGTTAATTCTGTTTGAAATATAAACCCAAGGTTTACCTTCGGTGATATTCAAAATTAATAAAACGACGGAAATATCTTTTTTGTAGGATAATAATATTCCTTCTTTTGCTTCAACGATAACAATATTTTCATAGAAAAAATAATTCCCAATTTCCATTTCAATTACTTTGGTCAATTGGAATTCCGGCGGGAGATTATGTGGAGAAATTTGTTCCATATTGCCGTGAATTTACTTTTTAAGTTTCATTTCTATATACGTGTTTCACATTTTTTTAAGATTATAAAATAGTACCTTTGCAGCTATGATAAAACTGGGCGAATACAATACTTTGGAAATTCTTCGGGAAACTGAGCCAGGTCTATATTTAGGAGATGAAGAGGAAAATGTGGTGCTGCTGCCACATAAATATAAACCTGAGGAATATGAAATTGGTGATGATATTTCAGTCTTCATTTATCTCGATAACGAAGAAAGACCTATTGCTACAACCTTAGATCCTTTTCTACAATTAAACACTTTTGGATATTTGCACTGTAGCGACGTAACGGAATATGGCGCCTTTATGGATTGGGGTTTGGAAAAACAATTGTTTGTCCCATTTAAGGAACAAGCGCGCCCTATGAAAAAGGGCAATTGGTATATTGTATACTTATATATTGATGAAAAGACAAATCGTTTGGTAGGCAGTAGTAAAACAAATCATTTTCTTAGCAATGAAACCTTGACTGTTGAACCATTTGCGGAAGTTGATATTTTGGTCACACACCTAACAGAAAAGGGAGCTAATGTTATTGTAAACGGTGTTCACAAAGGGTTAATTTATATAGAAGATATTTTTGAGGACATCCGCACGGGTGATAAAATGAAGGCTTTCATAAAAAAAATACGCCCTGATAATAAAATAGACATTGTGCTTCAAACCCCAGGTTACAAATGCATCGAGCCCAATGCAAACTTTATCCGTGAGGAGCTGGAAGCTGCTGGTGGATTCCTGCCCTTGCACGACAAATCGGACCCAGACTCAATAAAAAACTTATTGGGGATGAGCAAGAAAAGTTTTAAAAAAGCAATTGGAACACTCTACAAAGACAAACAAATTACAATTAAGGAAGACGGTATAGAACTACTGTGAAGGCGAAGTATAAATGCCATAATCTACATAGAAACCACTCCGCCGAGGGCGTTGGAAAACACCGTAGGAATAGGGCATAAGTTCAGGTCTTAAAAACCCTCGCGACTCTTTATAGGCAATATTTCTAACGGTTGTTGAACCATCTGCAGTATAGCTAGCATTTCCTCCATAAACTCCGTATTCTCTAGGGTCAAGGGAAATCTGAATATTAGACTTTACGTAACTTTCATTTGAGGCCATTGCATCAAACATACTCACGGGCTCGCGGTAGTTATCTTTGCTCAATTTAAAGGAAGGAAGTTTTTTGGAATATTTGTTCGAGAAATTTGATTCTGAAGGCAAGGAATTGGTCATCAAGCTTTCAATTTCGGGAAGCTTTACAAAATCAAGTTTAAATTTATTGCTCTCAAAATCCAACTGGGCCGAAGCGATCAGCGGAAGTAAAAGGAGAAGAAACAGTAGTTTTTTCATTGCAACAAAGGTATCAAAATTTGAGCCAGTTTTAAAAGAGTTTGTTGAGGATTGTTCTTGGTTATCAGTTCCTCTGTCTGTTATAAATTTAGTTTGTTCGCTGTATTCTTTAGTAGCGCATCTTTATGAACTGTAATGCTTATCGCTTTTAAACGCATATACGCTTCGCTGAAATATACATAACCACCATTTGCAACCCTTGTTTCATCGGTGCCCCAGCTATTTTTCACTTTATAGTATTTTGTGCCGTTTTGATCGCGAAGCAATCCTGTAATATGCATTAAATGGTCATCGGTTGTGTCAAAATTTTCAAATTCTTCTTGGCGATATCCTTGCGTTATTTTCTTTTCGGGATAAATAACCTGCAGCGCTTTTATATTGTTTTCAGCATTTTCGGGAATAACCGCAACGCCATCTTTAGAAGAAAAAGTTTTTTCACTTACGTCACAATCCAGTTCTACCGAAAAACCTTTTTCCAATGCATTGTCAATAGTTGCCATCATTTCATCTAAAGGAACATTATAAAAGCTGCCGTTGCTCCAGTTGTCTGGAATGTTGAGTATAAATTTTGAATAGAAAGGTGCTTGTGTAAAGCTGGTGATATTCACATAATCTTCTGGCTGTATTTTGGTCATTGCCAAAAAGGTTTGCGGGGTGTATTGTTTTCCTTCAAAAGTGAAATTGGTTACGTTTTTACCGATGTAGGCATCAAGTACACCTTCAATAGCGGTACGCCATTTCTTGCTTAGCTTTCTGCCAGGATTGTCTACGTAGGTTTTTAGCATCGCTTCTAGCACAGCAGCCATTTCAGCGTGGTTGTAAGTAGTTTCCCCAGCGAACAATCCGCTAAAGGCTTCTTCGGGAACTAAACCATTTCTTTCAACAGAATTCATCACATCGTGTGCCAAGCCACCTTCACTAAACTGTGCTTTCCCTTGACGCATAATGAAGTTTTCGGCTTTTATGGGATAAGTATTTCGCACTTGGTACATTTCGCTTAAATCGATTTTTTTTCCCGTAAGGCGAATAATTTCACTCTCCAAAAATGAAATGCTACTAAAACTCCAGCAAGTTCCCGTTACACCTTGGCTAATAACCGGCGTTGCTTCAAGGTTTGTAACGGTTGTAAACTTGTATGCCTCCTGTGCGGTAAGGAATGTTGTAAAAAGAATTGAAAAGAGTAGAAAAAAATGTTTCATTAGATATTGTTTAAATAGAGTTTTTAATAATATTGGAAATTTTTGAATCGATATTTCCATTGAACTTTAAGTTTTTAGCTTTTTTTTCTGTTAGCATTTCATAAAATATACAAGCATTTAAAAAGGCCCCTTCAACAGATGGATGCTGATCGTCAGCATATATCTTAATCTCAGGGTTATTTTTCATGAAATTGTATACAATTTTTCCATTATTACTTTTTTCAATTGAGGTTGTTTTTACGATCGACTGATATGCTTTATCAATTAATTCTACTTCTTGTTTTAAATCTGCTATTCTTTCTGAACAGAATTTTGTTCCATCAATTTTTTTAGTAATTATAGAAGACGAGTAACAATATTCTTTAGGAAACTCAGCTTTATTTGAAGCCCACGTATGAAAAATAATAAACTTGCATTTTTCATTTGTGGCTAAACTTTTAATTTTTTGGATTGCAGGTACCACTAGACTATTCTTAGCTTCAGGAATTAATAGTCTAACGGTTCCTTCCTGCATTACAATTACATCCCACGGTTTTTGAATGACCTTCTTTTCAGTGATTGTAGTATCTCCAGGATTTTTTTCATATCTGGAATTTTCTTTATTCGGGTCAGTCATATAATCTATATGACTCTCTAATGAAACTCCAGGAAATGTAATCTGATCTATTTTTATATTGAGGTCAGTTTCATTTAACATGTCTTGAAGTAACTGAGGCATTCCATTATAATACGTCAAACTATTACCAACAAAAAGAACATTAACAACTTTCTCCTGTGATTTGCAACCCCACAAAAAGAATAAAATTATTATCGGAAGAGTTTTTTTCATTAAAAATTGACTGTAACTTTACGCTAAAATAACAATTATGTCTTCACCCAACTGGAAAACCGCCAAAGAATATACAGATATAACCTATAAAAAATCAAACGGCGTAGCACGGATAGCATTCAATAGACCTGACGTGCGCAATGCTTTTCGACCCAAAACTACTGCGGAATTGCTTGACGCTTTTCACGATGCGCAGGAAGATACTTCCATTGGCGTCGTTCTATTTTCTGCCGAAGGGCCTTCCTCAAAAGATGGTGTTTACAGTTTTTGCAGCGGTGGCGATCAAAAGGCGCGTGGTCACCAAGGGTATATAGGTGATGACGGGTATCACCGTTTAAATATTCTCGATGTGCAACGAATGATTCGTTTTATGCCGAAAGCCGTTATCTGTGTAGTTCCTGGCTGGGCTGTTGGTGGCGGCCATAGTTTGCACGTGGTTTGTGATTTAACTTTGGCGAGCAGGGAGCACGCAATCTTCAAACAGACCGATGCAGATGTTACCAGTTTTGATGGCGGCTACGGAAGTGCTTATTTAGCGAAAATGGTAGGGCAGAAGCGTGCCCGGGAAATCTTTTTCCTCGGAAGAAATTATTCGGCGCGGGAAGCTTTTGAAATGGGGATGGTGAATGCCGTGATTCCGCACGATGAATTGGAAGATACTGCTTATGAATGGGCTCAGGAAATTCTTGCGAAGTCTCCAACCTCTATCAAGATGTTAAAGTTCGCAATGAATCTTACTGATGATGGCATGGTAGGCCAGCAAGTATTTGCCGGGGAAGCCACGAGACTTGCTTATATGACGGACGAAGCAAAGGAAGGCCGCGATGCCTTTCTTGAAAAGCGCAAGCCGAATTTTCAGAAGAAGTGGTTGCCTTAGGTCAATTAACAATTACAATGAACAATAAGCAATAACACTGATAAGCCTACATTCTGCAACGTATAATATTATTTTTTTTTAGCAATTTCACTTTTCACCAATTGCTTTTGCACCCATGCCATAGCTTCGCTCAGGGTTTCGAATATTGCAAAATTCTTTTTGTAGAACATGCTTTCCAATTGGGCATTGGATTTTGACATCTTGGTTTTGGCAACTATGGCCATGGCAACGAGGTTGTGTATTTTTGAGGTTTCTAGATAGGTGAGGGGATCTACAGAATAGTTAAAGTGTCTGTTTGAAATATAAACCAATTTCTTATGGGCGAAATGCTTGTCCAGCACTTCACGTAATTTTTCGTTGTGCTCGGAAGTAATGTTAACGCCTTCCTTTATTTGGTTCACAAGGAAATTATCGAAGATGAAAACTTCAGAATCTTTGAAATCATAATAATGGAATATACTCATAGCTTAGAAATTTGGTTGGTTGTTTAAAGATAGGGAAATATTTTCCTTTTGCTTGAGGAGTTAGATTGTTAATTTTTGAAGAGAGGGTAACATACATAACTGGGGAGAGTGGGTCGGAAGTTTAGTGATTTGGCACAAGCTGTAAACATACGCAAACGAGGCGATATGCTCGTAGCACTAGGCCTACATTGCAAATGCTTTATTTAGACGGACACGTTCTGTAAAAGTGCACCAGGGGGCTTCCGACAAGCTTGGAATGAAATTGGAGCTATTTATTGGTTTTTGGTTTGCTTAAAAAAAAGCACCAAAGAAAAAATCCTTAGTGCTTTAATTTACTCACTGCAAACTGCTAGTGAATACTGAGCACTATTTGGCATAAGCATCCTCATGCACATTCTTAACAGCCCTTCCGCTTGGGTCGTTCATATTCTTAAAGCTGGCGTCCCATTCCAACGCAATGGGGCTACTGCAAGCCACAGAAGGTACTGAAGGCACACTGAGCGCTGCAGTGTCGCTAGGGAAATGCTCTGCAAAAATACTTCGGTAATAAAACTCCTCTTTGCTACTGGGCGTTTGTAGTGGGAACTTGTATTTTGCGTTCGCGAGCTGCTCGTCGGTTACTTGTTCGTTTACCATTTCCTTTAGGGTGTCTATCCAACTGTAGCCCACGCCGTCGCTGAACTGTTCCTTTTGGCGCCAGGCAACGCTTGCCGGTAGCATATCTTCAAAGGCTTTGCGGAGTACCCATTTTTCCATACGTTCACCGTTAATCATTTTGTCCTGCGGGTTGATACGCATTGCCACATCCATAAATTCTTTGTCTAAAAAAGGAACACGCCCTTCAATACCCCAACTTGCTAGTGATTTGTTGGCGCGAAGACAATCATACATATGCAGCTTGTCTAGCTTACGTACGTTTTCATCATGAAAATCTTTTGCAGTTGGTGCTTTGTGAAAATATAGATAGCCTCCAAAGATTTCATCAGCCCCTTCACCGCTAAGTACCATTTTTATTCCCATTGCTTTAATAGCACGTGCCATTAAATACATAGGTGTACTAGCTCGGATGGTAGTAATGTCATACGTTTCCAAATGATAAACCACATCGCGGATGGCGTCTATACCTTCCTGAATGGTGAATTTTATTTCGTGGTGTACGGTTTTTAGATGATCTGCCACTTTTTGTGCGGCGGCCAGATCGGGGCTGCCCTCAAGTCCGATAGCAAAACTATGGAGCTGTGGCCACCACGCGCCTTCGGTGTCTTCGCTTTCGATACGCTTTTCGGCATATTTTTTTGCTATGGCGGAAGTGATGCTGCTGTCCAAACCACCGGAAAGCAATACGCCGTAAGGCACATCGCTCATTAATTGACGGTGCACGGCAGCTTCCAAGGCTTTGCGGAGGGTTGCAATTTCGGTGACGTTGTCTTTTACGTTTTCATAATCCATCCAATCCCGAGAATACCAACGTTTCAGTTCGCCTTCACGGCTATCAAGATAATGGCCGGGTGGGAAGAGTTCAATTTTTGTACATATGCCTTCCAAAGCTTTTAATTCTGAAGCTACATAAAAGGTTCCGTTCTGGTCCCAACCCATATAAAGGGGTATGATGCCCATATGGTCGCGCGCTATAAGATAGTTATCGTTTTTAATATCGTAAAGCGCAAAGCCAAAAATACCGTTCATTTCATCCAAAAATGCTGCGCCTTTATCTCTATATAAAGGGAGAATAACCTCGCAATCACTTTTAGTTAGAAATACATAATCTTTGAACTGCTTTCGAAGTTCCATGTGGTTATAGATTTCGCCATTGGCGGCAAGAACCAAATTGCCATCACTGCTGAAAAGTGGTTGCTTTCCTGAAGTGGGGTCTACAATAGCTAGGCGCTCGTGTGCCATAATCGCTTTGTCGTTACTAAAAATTCCGCTCCAGTCTGGACCGCGATGACGGATACACTTTGCCATTGACAATACCTGAAGTCTCAAAGCCTCTGCGGGCTCTTTAAGTTTGAATGCACATACAATTCCACACATAATTTCTATAATTTAAATGGTTAGTTTTATTTCAAAAAAAAAGCCTGTCAAGAAAAACTTGACAGGCCATATATCGCGACAAGTTTTTGTTACGGCAGCGGGTTATTATTGTTTGTATTTAGGCTGAAATGTAACATATACTTGTTTTTTATATAATTGAATTGCTAATTTAAAGTAATTAATTCCGGAATTCCAAATATTTTTTGAAGAATACTCAATAAATAGTTTAAAGAAATAAATATTCGTTGAAACACACTCTTTGAACCGACTAGATTTCAAAAACTTATAGCATTTCTGTTTTCTTTTTAGGACCTATTTCATCAATAAGAGAATTTCTACTGGAAGTTCTTCTTTATGAATTTCATTGCCTATAGTGTTATAAAAGGCGTATCTCATTCGATATTCGTCCAGTAATTTAATCATGTAGATTTCCCGTTTAGGATTGTAAAAGGTTATGAATTCCGTGGCATGAACGGTGTAATCTTTATAATCACTAGTAACTTTCAGTCTTACCGAGGAGGGAATAATTTCACTTGGTGTAAATTCTGAATTGAAGATTAGCATTCCATTGGGAAGGTATGATGCTGAAAACCCCGGCCGACCGTCTTCTTCAAATTTAGCTATGTATCTAATATTTGAGGCATTTTGCATCCCGTCTATTTCCTGCACTTGCCATTCTGAAATGAAGTTGGTAGGAAATAGTGCTTCCTGACGTTCCAAGACTGCTTTCGGTACTTCTGATTGGGGGATGAAGCGAACGTTATCATTAACATCCTGTGCGTACGTGAATGCAATAAATAAAATACTTAGCAATAGTGTAAAAATGTTTCTCATAGCGGTATGTTTTTATTATACGCTATAAGATACGCAGCTTAGCTGAAGAAAAACAGGACTTTAGCGTTATCTTAACTTCGGAAAACTGGCTGGATTGGCCTCATGTATAATTTCATAAACCTTTTCATAAACATCTTCCACTGAAGGCTTACTGAAGTAATCTCCATCCGTTCCATAAGCGGGACGATGTTCTTTTGCAGTAAGTGTTTGTGGTTTACTGTCCAAATGTTTATAACCGCCCTGAACATCCACAATATTCTGAAGTATATATGCTGAAGCCCCTCCGGATACGTCTTCGTCAATAACAAGTAAACGGTTGGTTTTAGCTACGCTCTTTACCATATCGTGGTTAAGATCTAAAGGTAAGAGTGATTGCACATCAATAATTTCGGCATCAATGCCTGCTTGTTGTAGTTCTTTAGCGGCTTCTTCCACAATTCTTAAAGTGCTTCCATAGGAAACCAGTGTGATGTCTTTTCCTTCTTTTATGGTTTCAACAATTCCTATTGGGGTTTTAAGCTCGCCTAGGTTGTTCGGCATTTTTTCTTTTAAACGGTAACCGTTCAGACATTCAATAACCAATGCAGGTTCGTCGGTTTCAAGCAAGGTGTTGTAAAATCCTGCTGCTTTGGTCATATTTCGCGGCACAAGAATATACATTCCGCGAAGCAGATGAATCAAGCCGCCCATTTGCGAACCGCTATGCCAGATTCCTTCCAGTCTATGGCCACGGGTACGAACAATCAATGGTGCTTTTTGGGTACCGTTTGTTCGGTAGCGAACCGTCACCAAATCGTCACTCATTATTTGAAGACAGTATAATATATAATCTAAATACTGAATCTCTGCAATAGGACGCAGGCCGCGCATTGCCATCCCGATTCCTTGACCAAGAATTGTGGCTTCACGGATTCCAACATCGGCAACCCTAAGTTTGCCATATTTTTCCTGCATTCCTTCCAAGCCTTGGTTTACGTCGCCAATCTCGCCACTGTCTTCCCCAAAAATTAAAACCTCGGGGTGTTTGTTGAAAATTGCGTCAAAATTATCGCGAATAATTAGGCGGCCATCTACTTCTTCAGCATCTTTGGCGTAGGAGGGAAGTACTTCTTTTATAGTTTTGGCGTTTTCTTTTGCTTCACTGTAAAGATGTGCGCTGTATTTAGGTTGGATTATTTCGAAATAATTTTCAATCCAATCTTGAAGTTGTTTCTTTTCAGAAGAATCCTCACCTACCACATAACGCAAAGCTTTTCGTGCTGAGGCGAGAATGTCTTTTCGCAACGGCTCTTTTTCAGAAGCTAGTTCGTTCTTTAACTTTTCAATGAAGTTTTTGTTCCTGCTGTTTTCGGCTAGGTTTCCAAGCAATAAAACAGCTTCTTCCTGTTCTTTTTTCTGAGGCGCAACAAAAGCATCCCAAGCTGCTTTTTTACCATCACGAACTTTTTTCTTTATATTTTTTTCAATTTCAGTAAGCGTTTCTTCCGTAGCGATATCGCTAGAAATAATCCATTCACGCATTTTCACGTTACAATCATTTTTTGCTTCCCACTCCAAACGTTCTTTACTTTTGTAACGTTCATGCGAACCACTGGTACTATGGCCTTGTGGCTGGGTTAACTGCTGAACGTGAATCAAAACAGGAACGTGTTCTTCACGCGCAATTTTTGATGCACGATTGTAAACCTCTATAAGTTCTGGGTAATCCCAACCTTTTACGCGGATAATTTCATACCCATCTTCTTCCTCGTTGCGCTGAAATCCTTTTAAAACTTCAGAAATATTTTCTTTAGTAGTCTGGTATTTTGCGTGAACTGAAATTCCATATTCATCGTCCCAAACGCTCATCACCATTGGTACTTGCAATACACCGGCAGCGTTTATGGTTTCCCAAAAAAGGCCTTCGCTGGTGCTGGCATTTCCTATAGTTCCCCAAGCAACTTCATTGCCGTTGATGGAAAAATTGGTTTTGTTTTCAATCCCTTTTATATTTCTAAAAATTTTTGAAGCCTGTGCTAAACCTAACAATCGTGGCATTTGCCCTGCGGTTGGTGAAATATCGGCACTGCTGTTTTTTTGTTGTGTAAGGTTTTTCCAACTACCGTCCTCATTTAAGCTATGCGTTGCAAAGTGACCACCCATTTGCCTTCCGGCGCTCATTGGGTCTGATTTAATGTCTGTATGTGCATAAAGACCTGCGAAAAACTGTTCAATGGTAAGCTTTCCAATGGCCATCATAAAGGTTTGGTCACGGTAATACCCACTGCGCCAATCGCCGTTTTTAAAAGCTTTAGCCCAAGCCAGTTGCGGCACTTCCGTTCCATCACCGAAAATTCCAAATTTTGCTTTTCCAGTAAGCACTTCGCGACGGCCCAACAGACTACATTCACGGCTGGTAACAGCAATTTTATAATCATTCAAAACTGTTTCTTTGAAATCTTCAAAGGAAATCTCGCCGTTAGTCTTAGGGTCTGTTTGCATTACAATGAGTTTTTATATTTGCAAAAATAGCGAAATCGAGCGTGTTTCGCAATGCTTAGTTATGCACAGATTATTTTTGAAAAGGAATGTTTTTGTTAGCTTAATTCTTTTCGGAAGGAATAATCTTAAGTATCAATAATCTAAACAAGAGAATGAAAGGAAAGCCGTGGAGCAAAATATCAAACCAATCTGCAGCATTCATTCCTACAGCGCCACCTGCAATCCATTTTAGTTTTCCCCAAAGATGTGGTTCGGGAAAGAAAGGGGCTAAACCCAAAGTGAGACATAAAAGAAGGATGATTCGCCAGTTGTTCAATAGTTGCATCTTGTTGACTTGTTAATTCTTCATACTATTTTTTTGACATTTTGTAATGCAGATTTAAAAACCGTATTCCGTAAAAATTTAAGTTGTGGTCAGCTCTTAAAATGTTTTCGTCGTCTTCATAAACTCGAATCCATTCGTGCATGGACTTTACAAATCGCGCCCAATATTTGCCTTTATGATTTGTCAATGTGAAATAAAATCCGTTGTCTCCAAATTTTTTACCATCAGAGCTGAGCAATAACGAACCGGCTTTTCCAATACTGTGGGTCATTACAACCGAAGCATTTCCATTTGGCAGGGAAAATATCACTTTCAAAAGTGGTTTTTTATAATTTGGATTGTTGCAAGTTGTATAAATGCCCGAATAAATAACATCGTTACTACTTTTAATAATTCGGTACCATATGGTCCATTTAGTTTCCTTTGTGCTCTTGTGTTTTAGTTTTATGATTTCGCTTTTAAGTCCTTTTGAAGTGTCCATAGCACTTAAGGGTAAATTAAGTTGTTACAAGCGTTTACTGAAAACTAGGGAAAGAAGCTTTCCAAAAGGTCTGAAAATACCTTTCCATTCAGACCATACTTCAAAATCATAATTTGAAGTGTTTTCATAAAAGTCTGTTACGTTTTTGTTCAAAAGCAATTTTTCTTCATTGCTGAACCCCAGCGCGTCTATGGTTTCTAAAAGACCTGAATTTGGTTGGTTTTTTTGAATTTCTAGGTTTTCATTTTCTGCCAATTCAAGAAAAAATTTATCCTTTATTATATCTTTAGCCCCAATTGGACCGATGAGCCAATAATATTCTTCAGGATCTATTTTTCTTCCTGTAGTTTTAACCCAAATTTGTGTAATTTTATCTTGAATTGCCACTTGTGTTTTTGGATTTTTTTATTAATACCACCTTCTTGTAAACAGTCCCAATAAAGTTTTCGGACTTAAGGTTACAATAAACCGAACCTTTTCATCATAATGTGGCAAGTTGGGTTCAAAGCCTAAACTTGAATAAACAGGGAAATATAGCTCGAAATAATCAGCAACCAAACTTAGGCGAATTCCGCTATCAAAAACAGCGTTTGTGCCACGAGCTTTGTTGTGAATAAGCCCAACGTCGCCATAGGCATAGATCCATTTCCAGATATTGGTGCTAGCATTCACGGTGGTCATCCAGCTATTTGCGTATGCAGGTTCTAGTTGCGATTTAAAACCACCTTCAGCAATAATCAACTGCTGGCTAAAAAGACCGGAATCTTCGCTACGACCGTAATAATTATAATCAAAAAGATAATCGTTAGGGCGGTCCAAGGCAAAACTGAAAAAATCCTCATTCTCGCGTGTATCGTTAAAAAGGAAAGCACCTGCAAAAAAACGAAGGTTTAACTGGCGATTGCTTAAAAAAAGTTTTCGGTATTCAAGGTTCACAGAAAGTTTGCTGAATTTTGAAGAAATTTCATAATCCACAATCCCTCTAAAATAATTGATAAGGTTTGGATTTGAATATACATACTGCATATTGAAAACGCTGTAATTTGGCTCTTGCAGTGGATTATTAGGGTCTTCGTCCTGATAAACATTTACATTTCGAAGATTGATATACTGTTTTTCATTGTCCCTTAAATCCTCATTTCTAAAAGAAAAGGTTATGTATGGTGTAAAACGTTTGTAGAACAACCCACGGTCGTAAGAATAATAATTGCCAGAAAATCCATAGCGCATAGCATACAGGTTACCTTGGTCCATGGCTTGGGTATAACTGATGGAAGCACTACCAACAAGGGTTTTGCTTCTAAAACCGAATTGCGGCTCCAAACTGTAGTGAACTGCTTTTGGAAGTACTGTTTTATTGTAAAGACGCAAGCCCGTTGAAATGCCATCATACAAATTATATTCAAAAATGGGCATAAAGAAAAACTGTGTGTAGTTCGGATCTTCCACATCCTGAAAAAGACGAAATTGTAAAGGTTTGTTCAATAAACCATTTACCGTCTTAAAATTGTTTCTACGGTTGTATTCGGGTATTCTTCCTTCGTAATTTAGTGCCAACCTGCGAATATTTTCCGAAGGAATTGTTATTGAAGTAATGCTATCAAAGGGTTTTGTATATATTTTAAATACAACCTCATTCTTGTTTAAACCATAAAGCGAAATTGGTAATTCCGACTTTCGATTGTTTTTGATGAAAACTTCCAAAGAATCTCCCTTCTTTTTAACCTTTTTTATTTTGAAATCGATAGTTGTTCGGGTATCTACAAAATCTTCAAAAAACCAATTTATCGGAAGCTCTGTTTTTTCGGAAAGAAATTCTTCAAAATCTGAAGATTTAACTGGTTTTAATTTGTTTTCGGAATAAAATTCCTTGATGCTATTATTCAAAATGTCATTGCCTAAATAATCGTTTAAATACTTTAATCCGCTTGCGCCATAATAAGCGTTGGCAATATTCATATTGAATTTCAACAAAGAATCCTTGGGCGCAGTAAGTGACTGATGAATATTATTGCGCGCCATATTAAGGTAAAGTATAGGGTATTGGTCGTTGAACTCAAGGTCTGAAGCATGCGCCCACCGAATAACCCACCAATTGCTCAGGTTGCCTATTATTTTCATTTTTGGATAATAGGTGTCTACATATTCCATCATCAAATAAATCTGCAAAGCATCTTGCAACCAATAGTCTTCGCGGGAGTTCATTACCAAAGTGTTGTCAATATAATATCGGGTAATGGTTTTTAGTTGCTCCATATCATATTCAAAGCCATCGGGGAAAGGGCTTATAAAATTGGGCAATTGGTTAAGACCGTACACGGGATTTGTGCGGTAATCTGTTTCGCTTATAACCATTTTTTTAAATGGATAGGGCCCAAGTTTTGAATCCAAAAAATGAACAACTCTATCAATCATCAAAGCCTGCACGGGTGGGTTGACCTTACTGTTTTGAAGGTTGGTTACAACCTGTACTTTATCAGTTTCAATGGTATCAAAGGTTGGGTTTTTCTCAAGATAAAGTACAGCGTTTTCTCTGTCTTTCCCAATGAGCTCTATGTTTTTTATGTTTCCTGAAATGTTTTCTGAAACCAAATCAAAGTCTGAGGTCAAGGAATAATTCTTCGGAACATGAAGTTTTATGAAAAATTCTGAAGGTGTTAAGTATAAATCGTCTGTATTTTTATTGCTATAAATCTGCCATTCCCCATCGTAAACCGCTGGAGAGATAAACCAATAGCGCAGTTTGAAGTCGTTCTGTTTATCAACTCCGTAGCGAGTAAATCTGTCATCGGAAATTTTAACGGTATAATCTAAATTGAAGGTGTAACTATCTCCAGGCTGCAGGGGTGTATTGGGGATAATCTTTAAAATATCCACAGCTTTACCACGCTGCCATTGCAAAGGAGCGGTGGAGTTGCTATAAATTTTTTCAATGCTAGTCTTTCCGCGTTCCTCGTCTTTTTCAAAGTGAAATGCGCTTTCATAATTTTCGGCAAAACGTTTACCTAATGGCGTTGTTTTGGATGAAAAGCTATTGGCCCAGTCGAAAAGAAATATTTCTTTTAAAGTATCTGTGGAAGTATTTTGATAGGTAATCTGTTGTTTGATAGCAATAGTTTTCTGCGAAGGATTCAGCGTTGCATCTATGCTTATGGTATGCTGCGCCGATACCTGAACAGTAAGAAAAAAAAGAATGCTATATAAAATATGTTGGAGTGTCAAGAAGTTTTTCTGAGCTTTAAAAGTTCGGACTTAAATTGTATTCATTATAGAATTCATTCAAAATAGTAAGAACTTCATCTTCATTGTCAACCAAATGTACAAGATCTAAATCTTCGGCATTCACATTATTATTAGCATGCAAAAGTGTTGTTTTTATCCATTCAAAAAGGCCGCCCCAAAATTCGGTGCCAACGAGTATTATAGGGAATTTATCTATTTTGTGAGTTTGAATTAGCGTCAATGCTTCAAAAAATTCATCAAGCGTACCAAAGCCTCCAGGCATAACTACAAACCCTTGTGAATATTTCACGAACATTACTTTTCGAACAAAGAAGTAATCAAAATCAATGCTTTTGTCGCTGTCAATATAAGGATTGTCGTTTTGTTCAAATGGTAGCGTGATATTCAAACCTACTGACGTTCCTCCGGCCAAATGCGCACCTTTGTTTCCGGCCTCCATAATTCCAGGACCTCCTCCAGTGATTACTCCATAACCGTTTTCGGTGATTTTTTTTGCAATGTTTTCTGCTAATTTGTAATATTTATGGTCGGGTTTTGTGCGGGCAGATCCAAATATGGATACGCAAGGACCAATACGGCTCATTTTTTCATAACCATTGACAAACTCTCCCATAATCTTAAAAATGGCCCAAGAGTCATTGGTTTTCACTTCATTCCAGTTTTTCGGTGCTTGTTCGTTTCTCATTGTTTTTATTTCAAAGTTCAAAATTTAAGGTTTTTCAAAAAGCGAACCTTGAATTTTGAATAGTGATATTAGCTAATGTAATTCTTTTTTAAGGAATTGGGCTGTATAGCTTTTTTTGTCTTTGGCAATTTCTTCGGGCGTGCCCAAAGCCATAATTTTCCCACCTTCTTTTCCTCCTTCGGGACCAATGTCTATTATATAGTCAACGGTTTTAATAACGTCCAGATTGTGTTCAATTATCAATACAGTGTTGCCTTTGTCCGCCAGTTTGTTCAGAACAATCATCAGTACGCGGATGTCCTCAAAATGAAGCCCCGTTGTGGGTTCGTCCATAATATAAAAAGTGTTTCCAGTATCGCGTTTGGAAAGCTCTGTGGACAATTTAATTCGTTGAGCTTCTCCACCCGAAAGAGTTGTGGATTGCTGTCCGAGTGTAATATAGCCTAAACCAACGTCTTGTATGGTTTTTACTTTTCGATATATTTTAGGAATGTTTTCAAAAAAGTCACACGCTTCGTTAATAGTCATTTCCAAAACATCATAAATAGATTTTCCTTTATAACGAATTTCCAATGTTTCCCGGTTGAAGCGTTTGCCTTGGCAAGTTTCGCATTCCACATAAACATCTGGAAGGAAATTCATTTCAATAACCCGTAATCCCGCTCCTTTACAGGTTTCACAGCGTCCGCCAGCAACGTTGAAACTGAAACGGCCTGGCTTATAACCACGAATCATCGATTCAGAGGTTTTGGCGAAAAGGTTTCTTATTTCTGAAAAAACGCCTGTATAAGTCGCAGGGTTACTTCGCGGTGTTCTGCCTATCGGCGATTGGTTTATGTCTATTACTTTATCAATGTTTTCTAGCCCTTCAATTTTTTTGTAGGGCATCGGCTTCTTTACGCCATTGAAAAAATGCGCGTTCAAAATAGGGTAGAGGGTTTCGTTTATGAGCGTACTTTTTCCACTACCCGAAACGCCTGTAACGCCTATCATTTTCCCCAAAGGGAATGAGACCGATATATTTTTTAAGTTATTTCCCGAAGCGCCTTTAAGCGTTAGTGTCTTCCCGTTTCCTTTTCGACGTTTTTTTGGAACTTCAATTTTTCTCCGGCCGTTTAAATAATCTGCAGTAAGGGTGTCATGTTTTTCTATTTCCTCGGGTGTGCCTACTGAAACGATTTCGCCACCGTGTTTTCCGGCTGCAGGGCCAATGTCTATAACATAATCGGCACTCTGGATCATATCTTTATCGTGCTCCACAACAATTACTGAATTTCCAAGTTCTTTTAATTGTTTCAAAGAAAATATCAAGCGTTCGTTGTCACGTTGATGTAAACCAATACTGGGCTCGTCTAAAATATAAAGCACGCCAACCAACTGTGAACCAATCTGTGTTGCCAAACGAATTCGCTGCGCCTCGCCACCAGAAAGTGATTTTGAGCTTCGGTCCATAGCCAAATAGGTAAGCCCAACGTCCACCAAAAATTGAAGTCGCGAACGCACTTCCTTTATAATTTCTGACGCGATTTTAAGTTGTGTTTCTGAAAGGTTTTTGTCGAGGTTTTTGAACCATTCTGCAAGTTCAACCACGTCCATATGGGCGAGCTCGGCAATGTTTTTTCCGTTTACTTTAAAGTAAAGTGATTCCTTCCGAAGCCTTGCTCCTTCGCATTCCGGGCATGGAATTTTATCCATATATTCTTTGGCCCAACGTTTCAGGGAAGTAGTTTCGTTGGCTTCAAATGTATTTTGTATAAAGGTGGCAACGCCTTCAAAGTCTATTTTATAGCTCCGGGTTATGCCTAAAGCCTTGGAAGCAATGTCAAACTTTTCATTTCCGCCGAAAAAGATAACATCTTTGGCTTCCTGAGGAATGCTTTCAAAAGTATCGCTCAATTTAAAATTGAAGCGTTCCGCAATCAATTCAAGTTGCTTGAAAATCCAATTGCTTTTTTGTGGGCCATGAGGCGCCAAAGCTCCTTGCTTAATGGAAAGTTTGGGGTTTGGAACAAGCTTGTTTAAATTAACTTCATATAGTTTTCCGAGACCTTTGCATTTCGGGCACATTCCTTTTGGAGAGTTGAACGAAAAATTATTTGGCTCTGGGTTTGGGTATGAAATTCCAGAAGAAGGGCACATTAACGAACGGCTGAAATAGCGTGCTTCAAGAGTATCGTTATCCAAAACCATTAAAACATCATCGCCGTGGTACATTGCGGTATTTATGGTTTCGGAAAGACGTTTGTTGTTATCGCTTCCCTCGCCAGCCTTCGCCGAAGCTTCGGAGGGCGATGGAACTTTTAATCCGTCTATGACAATTTCAATATCGTGGGTTTTATAGCGATCCACTTTCATTCCCTTTACAATATCGCGTACTTCTCCATCTACGCGTACTTTCAGAAAACCTTGTTTTGCAATTTGCTCAAAAAGTTCGCGGTAATGCCCTTTTCGGGAACGGATTACTGGAGCGAGGATACTTACTTTTTTTTCGGCGAAATCCTCCAAGATAAGTTGCTTTATTTTCTCGTCGCTATAACTGACCATTTTTTCGCCTGTATTGTAGCTGTATGCGTCGCTTGCTCGGGCGTAAAAAAGACGTAGAAAATCGTAAATTTCGGTAATGGTACCAACGGTGGAACGCGGACTTTTACTTGTAGTTTTTTGTTCAATTGCAATTACTGGGGAGAGGCCTTCAATTTTATCAACATCAGGGCGTTCCAAACTTCCCAAAAACTGGCGGGCATAAGCAGAAAAGGTTTCAATATAACGGCGCTGTCCTTCGGCATAAATGGTATCAAACGCCAAAGAGGATTTTCCGCTTCCGGAAAGCCCTGTAATTACTACTAATTTTTCTCTTGGAATTCGAACGTCAATGTTCTTTAAGTTGTGGACGCGGGCACCCAAAACTTCAATAAAATTCTCATTTTTTGACATAGCTTGCAAAGGTACTTAATTGAACCGAAAATAAAGAATGCATGCCATCTTACGGATGTTAATTTTTGCTGAAAAAACGTTCTTTTAAAAAATTACTGATTTACTTCTTTGGAAAGATAAACATGAAAGGTTACGGCAATATAAAATATAGTACTAATAACGATGGAATACCCAACAATTATTGCCCACGATGAAAAACCTAGCATTAAATAAATAAGGGGAAGCAAGACGCCGAAAACCATCAACAGCAAGAAGATTATATATAGATAACGCACCAACCGCGGTGCTTTCTTGTCCATCTGGCTTTGAAATTGGTAAAGTTTTGGAATAACATCTTTCGTCATATATTCCCAAAGTTTTGAGAAAAAAACTTCATTAAAAGAGGAATCTTCAAAGACGTCATTATCTATTGTGTTTGCCAACGTAAGGATTTTTTCTTGGTGCCTTTCAAAAACCGCTTCCAAGTTTATTGATTCTTTGTAATTGCCGTATTTGTAGCCGAAAACGTACCATAGTCCCGAACCACATTTGTGCTCCGCCCATTTTTCTATAATATTGTTACTGTATGAAATAGGATAATCTATAGTTTCGGGAATGCGTTTTTCTTTTGGATTGGTCATCAATAAGGATTTCAATTCCAAATAAATGTTTTCGGTTTCACCAAAATGATGTGTTTCTTGCAGAAACTCGATGGCAAGTCTGGATTTTCCTTTATAAAATTCTTTGACTTCAAAATAGGAAAGATCATTAAATTCTTTTTCAATATAATCCTTTAAGCCTGGAAGCCACATGTTTGAGTTGAACATAATTTCAGCAATATTTCTGAAAATGTGCATCTTTTGTGTAGTCTTGCTTATTTTGGTAATTATTTTGACTTTGTTTGATTTTAAAGCCATCGCTGAAGTTGCCAAAAAAACCATTAAGATTGCCGATAAGAAACCGCTTATCGCAATGAAAATAGTAGTTAGACTTTTTAAAATAGCTTCAAATCCTATGGTGCTTTCACTTCTTTCATATAGCAGAAATATTAGCACTACACATAACACTCCACTTACCGCCAAGGCAATAATGGAATACAAATCCTTTGGAAAAGATTTATTACTCATAGGCTAAACTTCGCTAAATTGGGCGAAGAGGTACTTATAAAAGGATATTTATATCAAAAAGAGTTTATTGCAAAAGTGGAGTGATAATTTTGCAACAAGAGATAAAAAAAAGACTACTTAAGCTTCCGCAACAGCGAATATGAATAGGTTCTTCAAAAAATCTCAATCTAAAATTTGTAAAAATCCTTGGTTAATTCCCTCAAATCTAACCTTTTTTATTGCCCAAATATACACCTTTCGATATAATGCACAAGATTTCGATTAAGCGTGCATAAAAATTTTAAATTCAATATCCAATAGCGGTATCGTCACCTCGACTATCGGCACCACCTTGAAGTTTATTGTTAGGAAGTTTTAAAATGGCATCCACTTTTCCGATAATTGGGTCGGTTTTGGTGTTTTCCGGATAGCCTTTTTGTTTTAGTTCTTCAATTAATTCCTTTGGAAATCTTTCAAATTCATACCGAATGGCGTCTGGCAACCATTGATGGTGAAAGCGTGGGGCATCCACGGCTTGCTGCATATCCATATTAAATTCATAAACATTTAAAATGGCTTGCGCCACTGAAGTTACAATTGTTGATCCGCCAGGAGTTCCCACCACCATCCAAAGTTTTCCGTCTTTTTCAACAATGGTAGGAGTCATTGAACTCAACATTCTTTTTTGGGGTGCAATGGCGTTTGCTTGTCCACCTATCAAGCCATAAACATTTGGTTCGCCTGGCTTCGCACTAAAATCGTCCATTTCATTGTTTAAAAAGAAACCGAGCTCGTTTATATACAACAATGAACCAAATGATGAATTGAGTGTAGTGGTAACGGAAACTGCATTTCCGAAGGAATCCACAATAGAATAATGTGTGGTCTCAGGACTTTCGTAACCTACAATTACACCTGGTTTTATTTCTGAGGACGGTGTTGCAGCTTCAAATGAAAAATTTTTCATCCTTTGGGAAAGATAAGCTTCGGAAAGTAAGGAATCCGCTTGGTTATCAATAAAATCTGGGTCGCCCAAATAATAGCTTCTGTCGGCATACGCACGGCGTTCGGCTTCAGCCAAAACTTGAATATATTTTTCTGAATTAAGACCATACTCTGAAATCGGAAATGGCTCCACCATTTTTAAAATCTGCGCCAAACAGATTCCTCCGCTGGAAGGGGGCGCCATGGAGATTATTTTTAAATCTTTGTATTGAAAAACAATCGGTTCGCGCCATTGGGCTTCGTAGGCCTCCAAATCTTTTAAAGTGAGAATCCCATTTTTTTCTTTCAGAAAAGAAACGAGTTTTTGTCCAGTTTCACCGCCGTAAAATTCGGCTCGACCGTTTTTGGAAATGCGCTCCAATGTGCTTGCCAACGCGCTATTTTTTAAAGTATCATTTTCTTGAATGGGTTTGGAATAGAGAATGCTTTGGCCATTCACCTTTTCAAAATAAGGTTTATAGATTTCTAATGCTTCGGCCTCTTTCTCGGTGATTATATATCCTTTTTTGGCAAGTTCAATTACGGGTTTCAGAATAACTTCCATTGGTAAACTTCCAAATTTTTCGTGAACCGCAAACATTCCAGCAACTGTTCCTGGAACACCCACTGACAAGGCGCCAATCGAGCTTTTGTTGGGAATAACGTTTCCTTCTCTATCAAGGTACATATTTTTTGTGGCGGCCATAGGTGCTTTTTCGCGATAGTCCAAAGAGCCAATTTCGCCGTATTGGGTTCGATATACCATAAATCCGCCGCCGCCAAGGTTACCTGCGTTGGGATACGTTAAAGCTAAAGCCATGTTGGTGGCAATCATAGCGTCAAAAGCGTTGCCGCCCTTTTTAAGTATTTCTGCACCTATTCTTGAGGCTTCGGCGCGTGCCGAAACAACCATTGCACTATCAGCAATTACGGCCTTTTTTGTTTCGACTTTGGTTTTTTCAACTAGGTACTGCGCTTTCGGTTTTTCTTTGCAGGAAAAAAACAAAAAAGCGATTAAAAACAGGTAGGATAATTTCATCAGTATATTATATATGATATTTTGGAATGCTTCGACTGCGCTCTGCACAGGGATGGAATGCCCAACCTATACATCTTCAGTTGATTTATATTTTGTTAATGGGCATTTCATAATTCTGTAAGTTTATTTTTGGAAAAAATTATCAATTCTTCAAAAAAGGAAGTGAATTCAGCTTCAAATTCTTCATAAAATTCTTCGAGCTCAGCAACGGCCAAATTCATTTTTGAAATGCCTTTGGTACGGACGTTCATTTGAGCCAAAATCTTACTTATACCTTCTACTGTGGCATAACTTAGCAGCCAATTGTCAGCAATCATATAAGGCATCATTCGTTGGATTCGCGGTGGGAGAATGGTGAAGTTTTTCCGCAACAGATCATAAAAATTTTGTACATATTCATCTAAAGGCACATCGGAATACTTGCTCCAGTTTTTCGCCAAAAAATGATCGTAAAGAATATCTACTATTACGCCGCTGTAATGGCTATAATTTTCGTGAAGCCTCGCCGTACTTTGGTGCACTATAGGGTGCGCGTCCGTGAAGCTATCTATGCCGCGGTGCAACAAAATGCCTTTTGCTATTTGTGGTGGGTATTTTTCATAGCGCTTCCCTTTGATACCATCGGCTATAAAGTTGCCGATGATAACGCCTTCTTCATCACCAGAGAGATAGATATGCGCTAAAAAATTCATTCAATAAATATATGTATTTTTGAACTGTAAAAACTGAAAATTGAACAGGTTACCCAATTTGGACCCATTGCGGTTTTTCCTTGCTTCCTTTGTGTTGCTTTATCACTTGCCCCAACTTTCGCACAATCAGGGACTACCTTATTTTGATGGGCTTCCTATTTTTCATCGAGGTTTGGAGGCGGTTTATATGTTTTTTGTATTGAGTGGTTTTTTGATAATTCGACTAATTTATCGTGCAAAAATCAGGAATGCTTTCTCCATAAAAGACTTTTATATTCGAAGAATTCTGCGGATTTTTCCGCTATATTATCTCGTTTTGGGTTTCGGACTGCTTTTTTATAACGTTATTTTACCTTTTTTAAACATTCCTTTTGAAATTAGTTATACTTGGAAAGAAGCTCTGTTTTACAACATTTTCTTTCTTCCGAATGTCTTCGCGAAAATATACGAACCAGGAGGAATACTTGAAATTTTATGGTCTATTGGGATTGAGGAACAATTCTATCTCGTGATTGCGCCACTGCTGTTTTTTATAAACGTGAAATGGATTCTTCGGACTTTAAGTCTTTTGCTCCTTGGTTATTTCATCCTTTATTGGTCCGATCTTTTTGAAGTGCTTCGAAAATATACTTTTGTGTTTTTCTACTTATTTTCGGGTGGGGTGATTGCAATTCTTGAAGAAAAGAAAAAGCTTGAGTTTTTAAAGCGATCAGCAGTTTTTCCCTTAGTAATTTGCATTGCGACATTACTTTACTTTGTGACCGATTGGTTTATGTTCGAGCCTTTTTGGCTTCGGGCGTTGTTCACCTGTTTGCTATTTGGTTTCTTCATTCATTCGCTGGCTTTCAATAACCGTGGGGTAGAGGTGAACAGCAAAATTTTACACCATTTCGGAAGTATTTCCTATGGAATTTATATGTTTCACGCCATTGTGTTGAATGCTGTTGTATTTTTGTTTTTGAAATTGGAAATGCTCCACAACCTTAATGAAACTTTAACCATAATTTTAATACACCTGTTTACCTTTGCAGGCACACTTTTGATAGCACATTTATCTTACACCTATTTTGAGCTTTACTTTTTAAAATTGAAAAATAAATTTAGAAAATAACTTTTGAAGTGCGAAGTACGAAATACGAAGTGCTAAATATGAAGTACGAATTGCGAAGTTTGATTTACAATTAACCATTAATAGCAAAAAATGACACTAATTAAATCTATATCGGGTATCCGCGGAACTATTGGCGGATTGCAAGGCGAAAATTTAACTCCTATTGATGCGGTAAAATATGCAGCAGCTTACGGAAGCTGGGTTAAGCAACAACGCAACAAAGAAAGCTACAAGGTTATTGTAGGCCGCGATGCACGGATTTCTGGGGAAATGATCCAGCAATTGGTAATGAACACTTTGGTTGGAATGGGGATTACAGTGATAGATTTAAATCTTTCCACCACACCAACCGTTGAAATAGCAGTTGCTTTGGAACATGCCGATGGAGGAATTATTCTTACTGCAAGCCACAATCCAAAACAGTGGAATGCACTAAAACTGCTGAACAACAAAGGCGAATTTTTAAATGCAGAAGCTGGGCAGCAAATTCTCGATATCGCTGAAAACGGAACTATTGAATTCGCTGAAGTTGACAATCTTGGTGAAATTCATAAAAATGATGCCTACATCGATTTACACATTGATGAAATATTGAATCTGCCTTTAGTAAAAGCCGATGCAATAAAGCGCTGCAAATTTAAAGTGGTTGTAGATGCTGTAAATTCTACTGGTGGAATTGCAGTGCCATTGCTTTTGGAAGCTTTGGGGGTAGAGCCTGTGAAATTGCATTGCACGCCAAACGGACAATTTCCACACAATCCTGAACCATTGAAAGAACATTTAGGCGATTTGATGGAAAGTGTTGTTAAAAACCACGCCGATTTTGGAATCGTTGTAGATCCCGATGTGGATCGACTTGCTTTTGTAGATGAAAAAGGAGAAATGTTTGGTGAGGAATACACATTGGTTGCGGTTGCCGATTATGTTTTGCGGAACACTCCTGGAAATACGGTGAGCAATATGTCTTCATCACGAGCCTTGCGCGATGTAACGGAAAAGCACGACGGAACTTACACTGAGAGTGCTGTTGGTGAAGTAAATGTTGTTGAGAAAATGAAGGAAACCAATGCCGTGATAGGAGGTGAGGGCAACGGTGGAATAATCTATCCGGAGTTGCATTACGGTCGCGATAGTTTGGTTGGAATCGCCTTGTTCTTAAGCTTTTTGGCAGACGAAAAAATTGCTGTTAGCGAACTTCGGAAAAAATACACCGCTTATTTTATGAGCAAAAAGAAGATTGAACTAACGCCACAATTAGATGTTGACGCTATTCTGAAAGCGATGGAATTAAAATATGCTTCGGAAGATATAAATACTATTGACGGAGTAAAAATTGACTTTGCCGAAAACTGGGTACATCTGCGAAAATCAAATACGGAACCGATTATCAGAATTTATACAGAGGCAAAATCACAGGAAATAGCGGATACTTTAGCCGATAAAATTATTGGGGAAATAAAGGGAATTGCGTTTTCATCCTGAAATATGGCCACAGGTTAAAATTAATTTCATACCATTATTTATATGTTATATACGCATGTTGTATGCCGTTTTTATTTTTTAAGTTCAATTATTTTTTGAGTCAAAACATAACTTCCATCTCCTTGTTGAATTGGGTTGAAAACTAAATAGTCAAGACGCTTAATTTTTTCAAATTCATTTATGTCAATCGTATAATCATTTGCTACAAAAAATCGTTTTGAAAATATATCATAATCCTCTTCCGTTTTTCCCATTCCGTTATATTCCGCAACAGAGAGAAGTTTATCAATTCGGTTTATTTTTCCGAGTGTTATGTTCGAGCCTTTATTCAAAATCCAAGCATCATATGGACCTGAATTAAAATCCATTTTATTCGATTTGATGAGAAATTCAAATGTTTTGGTAGAATCAATTTTAGGAAATCTGTATTCGTTTCCGACTTTTTCTCCACTAATTTTGGTTCCGTCCACAGTTATTGAAATCTCCGAAATCTTAATACTTCTTTCAGTATTGTTTTTGAAGAACTTAACTGAATGCATAGAATGGCCAGTTTGACCATAAGTCAAATTAATTCCGATTGATAGTAATATTGTCAGAAACAGGTTTTTTATAAATGGCATACAACTCGTTATATAGTAACATTTTTTACCGTTATCCCGTAAAGATAATTTAATTATGTCAAAGTCTAAGAGGCTTTTTATTCCCCAAATCATTAAAGATTCCGGAGCTTCCAACGTTTATGCGACCATAAATAATACTCAGGTTTTTCTCGGATTTGATCTTCCAAAGCATCAAAAAACATTCGTGTAATTTGAAAATCTGGGTAGTCTTTTGGGTTGTCAACCAATGGAACAAAAGTGGCAGTATAATAGCCACGTTTCACTTTTTCAACTTTTAAGTAAAGTACAGCGAAGTCCAGCTTTTTTGCCAATTCTTCAGTTCCGGTGAACATTGGCACATTTATTCCCATAAACGTATCTCGGTGTTTAAATGCACCAAGCTTTGGGGTTTGGTCTGAAAGAATATAAGTGAGTGTTTTAATTCCTTTTTTCCACTTTCGGAAAAGCACGCCCACAATCTTTTTGTTGCTAACGATTATGCCTCCAAAGTGTTCCCGTGTTTTTTTAACCAAAGCATCAAATTGTTTACTACCCAGTGGTTTGTACACGGCGTGGGCTTGATGTTGCATCAGTTTATTTAGAATTCCGCTCCATTCCCAGTTGCCATAATGGCCGGCCATTAGTAGGATGCTTCGGTCGTTTTGATAATATGGATCAAGTATTTCAGCATTGGTTACCACAAAACGTTTGCGGATTTCCTTTTCAGAAATGGTAAAGGCTTTTATGGTTTCAAAAATAATATCACACAGATGTTTGAAGAATTGCTGCGCGATTCGGTTGCGTTCATCCTGGGTTTTTTCAGGAAAAACTAATGCGAGGTTATCCTTGACAACTTTTTTACGATAGCCAACCACATAATACACCAAAAAGTACAGCGCGGTAGATTTAATATACAAAATGCGCATCGGCAAGATGGAAAGCAGCCAAAGAATTGGATATGCCAGTATATAAAGCAATCTTTGCATAGGAATTGTTATCGCAAAACTAACTAATTTTATTGCAAGAATTAGAATTCAAAATTCAATATAAATTAATAACCCAATAACTTTTATAATCCAATGCAAAATATTGATATAGCAACAATAATAATAATTGCCGCAAACGTCATCATTTCCATGAAAGGTTTTAATGATTTTTCATTCTTTGAGAAATACAAATTCAACATAGCGGGAATACGTCGCGGGGAAAATATTAGAATGTTCAGTTCTGCATTTTTACACGCAGACTTTTCACATTTGCTATTCAATATGCTTACGCTTTATTTTTTTGCACCTGTTGTTATAAATAGTGTTGGCGTTACATTTTTTGTGATTATATATGTAGTGAGCTTGCTTGCAGGTAACCTGTTATCATTCTATTTTCACAAAGACGAATACCACTATAGCGCTATAGGGGCAAGTGGTGCGGTGATGGGAATATTGTATTCCGCTATTCTTTTCTTCCCAAATATGGGACTCTATCTTTTCTTTATTCCAATAGCAATTCCGGCATGGCTTTTTGGGATGGCATATTTGTTGTATTCTATCTATGGAATGAAAAAAAGATTGGGAAATATTGGCCACGACGCTCACATTGGTGGAGCAATTGGAGGGTATGTATTAACACTTTTGTTTGCGCCCTATTTGTTCGAGACCAGTTTGTGGATCGTTGTTTTGCTTGTGCTTCCTTTAATTCTTTTGTTCATTCTCCATAAATTTAATAAGATTTAAAAAAGAAAACTATGAAAACCTTACAAACACTTTTAATTTTAGCAATAACAACCACAACTATGATGGCGCAAAACACTTTACCACCACCCACGATAGACGTAACCGGGGAAGGGATTGTTCGTGTGGTTCCAGATGAAGTTACAATCAAAATTAGAGTTGAAAATACAGGAGAGAATACCAAAACCTTGAAAGAACAAAACGATGCGACAATTAGTGAAGTTTTAAAATTTCTGAAGAAAATGAACATCGACGATAAAGATGTAAAAACAGAATATATGAACCTTAGTAAAAACTATGATTACAATAGTAAAACATACACTTTTGCGGCAAATCAATCCCTTTCAGTAAAGCTTCGAGATTTAAAAAAATATGAACCTGTAATGAAAGGTCTTATTGATACGGGAATCAATCGCATTGACGGGGTTGAATTTTCCTCTTCAAACAGCGAAGCATTGAAGAGCCAAGCCCGTAAAAAAGCAGTTGAAAACGCACAAATGAAGGCCAAAGAATATACTTCAGTTTTAAATCAAACTGTTGGAAAAGCAGTTTCTATAAGTGAATTTAATAATTCAGGTGCGCCCCAGCCTATGTATAAAATGGCAATGATGGATTCTTCTTCTGGAGGTGGCGACCAAACAATTTCACTGGGTGAAATGGAGATTAGAACTTCGGTAAACGTTAGCTTTCTGTTGAATTAAGTGAATGTGTTGATGCTTTATTAGTTTTGAAAGGTGAAATAAAATAGAAATTTTTCCATATAAAAAAACCTCGGTTCCGAATAAGAACCGAGGTTTTTTATTTTTACCTAAAGCCTAAAGCCTAAAGCCTAAAGCCTAAAGCCTAAAGCCTAAAGCCTAAAGCCTAAAGCCTAAAGCTTAAAACCCTAAAGATTACTCCCCGCCCAAAAGCGTGGCAATCTTTGCTTCCAAAGCCGCTCCGCGCAAGTCTTTGTCAATGATCATTCCGTTTTCGTCTACTAGAAAAGTTGCTGGAATGGAACGCACACTATACTGTTGTGCAATTGGATCTTGCCAAAACTGAAGATTGGACACGTGGTACCAATCCATTTTATCGTCTTTTATGGCTTGTATCCATTTGTCTTTTTGATCAGCTTTATCTAAAGAAACACTTATAATGTTCAAGCCTTTGTCGTGATACTTATTGTATACATTTACCACATTTGGATTTTCCAAACGGCAAGGTTTGCACCAAGAGGCCCAAAAATCTATAATGGTATATTTGCCCATTGCATCTTTTAAAGACATTGTTTCTCCTGTTGGAGTTGGTGCGCTAAAGTTTGGCGCAGCACTTCCCACTTCAGCTTTTTTTAGTGCTTCTAGATTTGTTTTTAAATCCTGTACTATTTCAGTTTTTGCAAGTTTAGGATCAAAATCTTCTATATATGCAGATGCTTCGGCTGGTGTAATTTCCTTTCTGTTTATCATTTCAGAAATAAGCATTACGGAGAAAATGGAGTTTGTATTTTCTTTTAAAAATTGCTTTTTATATTCGGTTTCTTCCCCGACAAGATTCAAGTTTTCGCTTTGTATCTGTGCAATGGCAGCAGTATCGTTGGCCTGTCTTGCCTCACGGAAACGTTCCATGCTTTCTTGTTTCTTTTTGTTGAAAGCTGTCATTTTTGAAACAAAATTGCTATAGGCTTCGTTTTGTTTTCCGCCGATAATGCGAGATGCTTGAATACTATCCTTATAAATTATTGCTGTCATATCTTCATTTTCAGGAAAAAATAGAACAGAACCGTTTATTTCGTTAATTCTCAAAAAACTCAGATTTAGATCATCGGTTTTTGGATAGGTTGCAGAAAATTTTCCTTGGGTAACTTTTAGAGTATCAATTACTTTCGGTTGTTTATTTTCCAGAGTGTAAACAAATATTTCCGCTCCATCGGCAAAACCAACGGCGTCGCCTTCCAGTTTGTAACTGTTGGTATCTTTATTGCAGGAAATAAGTGAAATTGTAAGGAGTGATGCAAAAATCAGTCTCATATATTGGTTTTTTAAAATTTGGACAAAAATAACGGTTTATTGCTTCAATCAAGGAAATGGTTGAAGATTTTATTTTTTATTAACATATTCCAATTTTGTTAAAGCTTACTTTTATTGGTTAATAGCTATGAAAATAATGATTAAAGAGAAAAAAGATTTCCCATTAAAAATAAAAATTGGTTTCAAAAAGGTTTTTGATGCCTATAGAGAAAAAGCGGAAAAAAGTGCTATAGCAAAAAAACAAATTTCCGAAATACTTGCTCTGGAAACCGATTTCCCTGTGCTATCTTCAGGAATAGCTGATTTTGATAAACTTTCAAAATATAAAGAACAGATTGATATTATTCTTGAACCTTTGTTTCCTTCAGTACTTGGCACCAATGAAATAAAATTTGCAACTATTCCCTTTCAAGAGGTAGCTTTTAAAAGCACGGAGCGCTATAAAAAAATTCTGAAAGGCGTCGGAGAAGATTTTTCAATGGATATCATAAATTTTGATGAAAATCAATTCTATATTATGGGTTGTAACATGATATTGAGTCATTATTATGATAAGAAAGTAGATTTTAAGCGATCTTTTCATTACAGTATTCCCGATGAGCAGGGAATGGTTAAAAACTATAGAATATTTTATAATGCCGATTTTGTTGAAATTCAAAAAACGGCAAAGTCAAAAGACATTTCAGAGGATGATATAAATGAATTGTTGGAAAGTTTTGAGGACATTTCCGTTTGGAAAGAAAAGTTTCCCCCTGGAAGTTGGGTCTTTAATGGCTTTGTAATAGCAACGTTGACCGATGTTACTATGGATGTGTCAATTTCTGAATTTAAGACCAATTTATTGCGTTTGGAAAAAAATGGCGGATTTCACAATACAGATTTCAGTCGTATTTTTCGGGCTATCTTTAATCTTAAAGACCTTATGATAGGTTTTGCTGATTATAACGAAGAAAATGAATCTTTTGAGCGTACTCTTTTCAATGAGATTTCTAGTTTTATCCTCAATGGCGAAAAGTCACAAGCCAGCAAGGAGGCACTTTGCAGTGCTTCTTATTATACACTTTTCAAAAAAAAGGAATTTTATTGCGTGACCGATGCAGAGAGGTACCACAAAATATATCCAGAAAATTTGCTCTATAAAAAAATGCTGGATCAGGGAATGAAGAGCGCTATCTTTGCCGCTATTGTTTCAAAAGAAAAAATTCTTGGGGTTCTGGAGCTTGTTTCTCCTAATGCCAATGACTTGAACACGATAAACGCCAATAAACTGCGTGACATTATGCCTTTCCTTATTGATTCTGTGGTGCGTTCAAAGGAAAATTTTGAAAACGAGCTGGAACTTATAATCCAACAAGAATGTACGGCCATCCACAGCAGCGTGCAATGGAAATTTCGCAAAGAGGCAAAGCGCTATTTAAATTCAATTACAGAGGGCAACCCTACTTTTTTCCGCGAAATAGTTTTTGAGGATGTCCACCCTCTTTATGGGCAGACAGATATTAAAGGTTCATCAGAGGCGCGAAATGAAGCTACAAAAAAGGATTTGAAATTGCAGTTGACCTATATAGAAACTGCTTTAAAAAAATTGTGCGTCCACACTCCTTTGCCTATTCTAGAACAAATGAATTTTGCCATAACTGATTATTTGGAAGAAATTGAAGAAAACCTGCAAGTGGATACCGAGAGGAAAATTATGGATTTTCTAATTTCTGAAATAGTACCTTTTTTCAAATATATCAGAGAAAGAAATGAAACATTTAAGGAACTGGTTGATGAATATTATCAGTTGATAGATTTTAGTACAGGTCTTGTATACAAAAACAGGAAGGATTACGATGAATCGGTAATGCTTATAAACAAAAGATTGGCTTCGGTATTGGATAAAAAGCAGCAGGAGGCCCAGAAAATGTATCCACACTATTTTGAGCGTTTTAAGACGGATGGAGTAGAGCATAATTTATACATAGGTGAAGCTATTACAAAGGAAAAAACATTCAACAAAATATTCCTGAACAATCTTAAGCTTTGGCAGTTGCAAGTGATTTGTGAAATGGAAAACAATTATTACCGTTTCAAGGACAAACTACCAGTAGAACTTGATGTTGCTTCCATGATTTTGGCTTTTAACGGTTCGCTCTCACTGAGGTTTAGAATGGACGAAAAGCGTTTTGATGTTGACGGCACTTACAATGCTCGTTATGAAGTTGTAAAAAAGCGTGTTGACAAAGCACATATAAAAGACACCGAAGAGCGCATAACCCAACCGGGGAAAATATCGATTATATATTCTCAAAAAGAAGACGAGGAGGAATATTTAAAGTACATCCGTTTTCTGCAGTACCAAAAAATGCTTGGAGAAGAAATTGAAATTTTGGAGCTGGAAGATTTGCAGGGGGTTACTGGTTTAAAAGCTTTGCGAGTGAACGTGCTTTATTCCAAAAACACTGATAAAGCAAAAGAATATTATACTTACGAAGATTTGATTTCGCAAATTCAGGAATAAATTTTACATTTCCATATAGAAAAATACCGCAAAAGAAATTAAGGAAATAATAGTTCCCGCAACGAAAATGGTATAGGTAAGCCTTAAAATCCTGTATTTTCTGTTTAGAACTTTCCCTAAAAAGTATAAATCTTTAGTAAGCGATTTATAAACGTATTCTCTATCCTTCAATAATTCATCAATAGCCCATTCAAATTGTTCAAGTTCCATTTTATGGAAATTCCCGAAAAAGGTTAGGTTTACGTTTTGTTCTTCCACATCCTTTTTGGTAAATTCTCCACGCGTTACGTTGGGCCGGGTTGCAATCACTGCTAGAACCATTGTAATAGCACTGAAAAGTATGAAAATGGCGGTTGGTATTATTAAATAATTATTGTTGTCCAGCTTTGATATAAGATTTGAAAGCACCAAAGAAATGATAATAGCATTCACCGAAAGCATGATGTTGGCCTTTGTGTCCGCGATATCACTCAATTTCATATGGTTTCTTAGGGCAGTACGGTAAAAGGTTTGAATTCCGCGCTCAGGACTGTCATTTTTGTATTTGGCCTTCAACTTGGCCTTAGTCTTTTCTTTTTGAAATTTTTCTTTGTGTTTTTTACGTTTTTTGAGGAGTTTTGAAAGATTTTCTTCTTTTACGGGTTGCCAATTTTTTAGGGCGTAATCTGTATAAAACTCATGGCTCTCCACAAGCATTTTTATGTTTTCCTCAAGCCATTCCTCTGGTGAATAATTGTTTATATTTTGAGAAAGATATTCCTGCCTCAAAAATTCGCTTGCTTCTTCAAAATAATCTTTCCCGAAATGGGAAGAATCCGCATCTCTAATAATTTTTTCAAGCTCGTTTTGGGGTGTTGTATTTTTGAATTTTGTGGCAAGAATACATTTTCTTACGCCCTCAATTATATCATTTTCAACCTCGTGTTTTTTCAAAAAAGCTACTCCAATTTTCACGCTTTCCTCTTCGTGATTTTCGCGGCAAACAATGTAACCCGTATCGTGGAGCAAAGCTGCTAAACGCAGTGTTTTAGCATCTTTAACATCAATTTGGGAGTTTTCAATAATTTCGTTTATACTTTTATAAACACGCTTTGTGTGGGTGTAATTGTGATAAACAAAGGTATTTGGAAGCTCGTCTTTAAATAATTGGAATATAAAATTATCAGTAGCTTCAACAATATTGTCCATGGAAAAAATTTAGTTATCCAAAGTACTAAAAAATCAATACCGAAAAATATATATGAATAAAATTAACATCTTTATAACTTTTGCTGCTGCAGCCATTTTTTCTGCTTGTGCAACCTACAGCCCCCAATATAAAACTGCTGAAAACAATCTTCCAAATGATTCTTCCGAAAAAGAAATAGACAAAACGTTCTATTTAATTGGAAACTCCGGAAAGGGTGGGAGTGAATCCTCAAAATCCATTCAATCTTTAAAAAAATATCTAAGTGAAAACAATTCCGAAGATAGCTATGTCTTGTTTTTAGGAAATAGTTTTTACCCTTCGGGAATGCAACCAAATGATGAGGCGGCAAAAAAGGATGCTGAAAATTCAATGAATCTGCAACTTGAAGCACTAAAAGATTTTAAGGGAAAAGTAGTGGTGCTTCCGGGCAATCGCGATTGGAAAAGTGGTGTGGACGGACTGGAACTGGAAGAAGACTTTCTCAAAGACCGTTTTAATGATGCAGATGTGCTTCAACCAAACAATGGCTGCGGATTGGAAAGTATAGATATAAATGATAATGTGCATCTATTGGCGCTGGACACGCAATGGTTTTTGGAAGATTGGGACGATTATTCAAAAATGAACGACAAATGTGACATAAAAACCCGTGACAAATTTTTTATTGAAATTGAAGGCGAACTAAAGAAAAACGCAGATAAGACAATTATTGTTGCAATGTACCATCCGCTTATTACCTACGGAGAGCACGGCGGAAAATATCCGATGATTCACAAAGATTTTTTTAGCACCTTCATTAAGCAGGTAAAGATTCAGGGTGCAATTTCACAACAGGATCGTTATAACGAACGTTACAACGAATTGATGAGCCGATTGGAAGTACTTACAAAAGACCTTGATCGTCTCGTTTTTGTTTCTGGACTAGATGAATCTTTACAATATATTGAAGACGGATCAGTAAAACAGATTGTTTCCGGTTCAGGCTCTGGGGCAACGGCTGCTGCTTTAGGCCAGTTTGGAGAGTTTGTTTATGGTGGACTTGGTTTTGCGAGGCTTGATGTGGAAAAAAATGGCGCTTCTGAAGTGCGATTTTTTAAAGCCAATGACGATGCCACTTCAGAAGTTCTTTTTCAAAAGGAAATATTTCCGGCTGAAGAAAATTATGATTTTTCTACACTTCATGAAAATTTTCCACAAACTACACAGGCAAAAGTTTATAGTGATGAAATGGTTGAAAAAACTGGCTTTTACAAAACCGTTTGGGGAAAGCATTACAGAAAAATATACGGCACAGATGTTACCGCAAAAACCGTTCTTTTAGACACTCTTTACGGGGGGCTGAAAGTTATGCGTGCAGGAGGAGGCCATCAAACCCGATCGCTCAGGTTGGAAGATAAAGATGGGAGAACCTACAATATGCGCGCCCTAAAAAAGAGTGCTGTGCAATTTCTGCAAACTGTAATTATTAAGGATAAAATTATAGAAAATGATTTTTTAAATACAATTCCGGAAGACTTAATTCTTGATTTTTATACCGCTGCGCATCCTTACGGCGCCTTTACAATTCCTCAACTGTCTGAGGCAGCAGGAATTCTTCACACAAACCCAAAGCTATACTACGTGCCGAAGCAAAAAGCCCTCGGAAAATATAATGATGGGTATGGTAATGAACTATATATGATAGTTGAAAGGCCCGATAAGGAGTTTGAAGGAAAACTTTTTGATTATCCCGATGATGTTGAAAGCACTGACGATTTGCTTGCAAAACTTCGCAAGGACGAAAAATATAAGCTGGATGAAGAAGCCTATATCCGTGCCAGGGTTTTTGATATGCTCATTGGCGATTGGGACCGCCACAACGATCAATGGCGTTTTACGCAACATAAAGATGAGGATGGAAATTCCTTGTTTCTGCCAATTCCGAGAGATAGGGACCAAGTTTACTCAAATTTTGATGGGGGTCTTTTGGATGTAGTTAGAGCGTTGTTTAATACTTCGAGACAATTTCAGGTATACGGTGAGGAACTGAAACATACCAAATGGTTTAATGCTGCAGGAATAAAACTGGATCACGCATTGATTCAAAACTATGGAAAAGAAGCTTGGCTGGCACAGGCCGCAATCATTCAAAAGAACGTTACCGATAATGTGATTGATAGCGCTTTTGAAGATCTTCCCAAAGCAGCGCAGGACGAAACTGCGGCGGAAATTAAGCAAAAGCTAAAAGGCAGACGCGATAATATTGTAGAAATTGCCGGAGAGTATTATGATTATCTCGCCAAACTACAAGTAATCACAGGAACTGATAAGGATGACTATTTTGAAATCACCCGTTTACCCGAAGGAAAAACCAACATAAAAACCTATCGTTTAAAAGATGGCGGAAAAGACGATTTAATGGTTGACAGAACTTTTGATGCTAAGGAAACCAGAGAAATCTGGGTTTACGGACTTGATGATGACGATGTTTTTGAAGTAAAAGGAGATGGAAACAACCCTATTTTTATGCGAATTATTGGAGGTCAAAACAACGATACCTATAATATTGCCAACGGTAGAAAAGTGAAGGTTTACGATCAAAAAAGTAAAAAAAGCACAGTTGAGGAAAAAAACGGCGCTACATTTAGGTTTACGGACAATTATGATTTCAATACCTACGATTATAAAAAGCAAATACAATCTGTAAACTTGTTTCTTCCTGTTGTGGGCTATAATCCGGATGATGGGGTTAAATTGGGCTTTTCAGATCTTTTCACTATTACTGGGTTTCAGCGCAACCCATTTACCCAGCAACATAGATTTGCTTTTGGCTATTATTTTGCCACGCAAAGTTTCGATGTGAATTACGAAGGTGAATTTGCCAATATCTTTGGTAGTTGGAATTTCTTAATTGGCGGGTATTTCCAAAACCCAAATTTCTCTGAGAACTATTTTGGATTTGGAAATGAAACCATAAACCTAGATTATGAATTTGACCGTGGTTTGGATTATAACCGTGTACGCATTGGTGGTTATGGAGGTTCCATTGGATTTAAAAAAGATTCTCCTTATGGGAGTATGTTTCAATTTAAGGCCATTTTTGATGCAATTGAAGTGGAGGGAACAGATGGAAGGTTTATTTCAGATGCAATTCCTACCCCGACAGAATTGGACAAAACCAAGAATTTTGTAACGGCTGAAGGAACGTATCAATATGAAAGTTACGATAATAAAGTAAATCCAACTAGGGGAATGAATTTTGCACTTGTTGCGGGCGGAACACAAAACATAGAAGATAGTGATCAAATTTTTGGTTATGTGAAACCTTCAATTATATTTTATAATGCAATTACAAGAAGTAGAAAATTGGTTTTAAAGACTGATGTTCGCGGACAGTTCAATATTGGTAATAATTTTGAATTTTATCAAGGAGCACAATTAGGTAGTGACACGGGTCTTCGCGGTTACAGAAATGAACGTTTTACAGGTAGAAGTTCAGCAGTAGCTGGAGCAGATCTTCGTTATAGTTTCAATAAATTCCGCACGGCGTTAACGCCCATACAAATAGGTGTTTTTGGAGGCTACGATGTGGGAAGGGTTTGGGTTCCAAATGATACTTCCGACGTTTGGCATAGTTCATACGGGGGAGGATTTTGGGTAAATACCGCTGATTTATTGAGCGCATCCTTCAATCTATTTACTGGGGAAGAGGGATTGCGTTTTACTTTTGGATTAGCGTTTTCAATGTAAATGATGTATGATTTTTAAAAAGTTCTTTTTTCTATTTTTCATTGCTTTTTTTATTTCTTCCTGTGCAACGTATGCACCTCAGTTTAGGGATAAAGAAGCAAACCCTATATATCCTTCGGAAAAAAAAATAGAAAAAACTTTTTATCTGGTAGGTGATGCAGGTCTTTCCCCAATGGGCGGGATGAGTGATGCGCTTGCTACATTTCAGAACTATCTCAAAAACGAAAAAAAATCCGGAAACTATACCATTTATTTGGGCGACAATATTTATCCTGCAGGAATGGATATTGAAGGCCATCCACGCCGAAAGGAATCTGAAAACATGATCAATGCCCAACATAAGGCGGTAAGTGATTATAAAGGGCAGACCATTTTCATTCCAGGAAACCATGAGTGGTACAATAACGGCGTGATTGGTGTTGCGCGTGAAGAGAATTATGTAGAAGCATTGTTCCCCGATGAGGATGCTTTTAGGCCCAGCAATGGTTGTCCTTTGGAAAGTATTGACGTTTCCGATAATATTCAGTTGATTGTTATCGATACACAATGGTTTTTGGAAGACTGGGACAAAAGTCCGACTATCAATGAAAAATGCGATATAAAAACCAGGGAAAAGTTCTTTATTGAACTGCAACTGGAACTGGAAAAAAGCCAAAACAAGATGATTGTTTTTGCTATGCACCACCCAATGTTCACCAATGGAAACCACGGTGGTTATTTTGCATTGGAAAAACATTTGTACCCAACCCAAAAGAAAATTCCCTTACCCATTTTATCTTCATTGGTTGTTCAGATTCGATCACAAGGAGGGGTTTCCGTTCAAGATAGATATAACGAGCTGTATAATAATTTTATGACCCGATTGCAACAGCTCACCAAAAATAACAAGCGCCTTGTTTTTGTGTCGGGCCATGACCATAATCTTCAGTATATAGAGAAAGAGGGTTTTCACCAGATTGTTTCAGGAGCAGGATCCAAAGAATCTTATGCTGCCACGGGAGAGGATGGCTTCTTTAGTACAGGAAAGCAAGGATTTTCGGTTTTGGATGTGTTTGACGATGGCTCTTCTTGGGTGCGCTATTTTGTGAAGGGGGAAAATTATGAACCTGAGCTCCTTTTTCAGAAAGAAGTGATTCCTGCTCCTAAAAACTTAAATGTTTCAAATTATCCCGAAATATTTCCGCAGGAATATACAGTGCCCATTTATAAGCAGGACAGCATCAGTGAACCTTTGTTTTTCAAGACTGTCTGGGGTGCGAAATACAAGAATGCCTATTCGCAGCCAGTCAATGCCAAGGTAGCATCTTTGGATACACTATTCGGAGGGCTGCGCGTTATTCGTGAAGGAAATGAAGGTGATTATAATTCGCTATTGTTGGCCGATGAAAATGGCAATCGATACAGAATGAGGGCCATGGAAAAAAACGCGCTACAGATTTCAAGAAAAGTGGTTTTTGAAGACAATAGCGCTAAACCTTCCGAAGTGGAAAAAACTGATGTACCTTCTCTAAAAGGGCAGAATGCCAGTTTTTATGTCGCTTCACATCCCTATGCAGTTATGGCTATACCAGATATGGCAAATGCGATCAACGTGTTTTATACAACTCCGCAATTATATTATGTACCCAAGCAAAAACGTTTGGGTAATTACAACGAAAACTTTGGAGACGATCTGTATCTTATTTCTATAGAACCATCTGAGAGAAGTGAAGGGGAAGGACTTTTTAAATATCCTGATGATGTGGAAACCACCGATGATATTTTGATAAAACTCCGCAAGACGGGTAATGTTTTTGTCGATGAGGAAAACTATATAAAATCCAGGCTTTTTGACATGCTCATTGGCGATTGGGACCGAGAACCGGACCATTGGCAATGGGCGGAATATTTTAACTACTACGAAAAGGATGTTTATGTACCCATACCTAAAAACCGTGACAATGCTTTTTCAAGTTTTGATGGAAATATATTCGACTTTACCCGCTCATTATTCAACGGTTCTAAACAAACACATGTCTATGGAAAAAACCTGACAGATTTAAGGTGGTTCAACAAGGAAGGTGTCATTCTGGATAGGGCATTACTTGAAAACTCAGGTCGTGTACAGTGGAAATATCTTGCCAAAGTGCTTCAGGATAGTATAACGGACGCTGTGATTGATAAGGCGTTCAATAGAATTCCACAGGAAGTGCAGGACGAATCGCTTGAAGAAATTAAACAGAAACTGAAAGAACGCAAGAAGAATCTAGTGGATATTGCCGATAGCTATTACAGCTACCTCTCTACCCTTCAAACCATTATTGGAACGGACTATGACGATCTTTTTGAAATTACCCGCTTGCCCGACGGAAAAACAAATGTTAGAAGTTTTACTACTATAAATGGAATAAAATCAGATACATTAATTGACAGAACCTATTTAAAAAACGATACCAAAGAGCTCTGGATATACGGCCTTGGCGGAAAAGATAAATTCACCGTAACTGGAAATGACAATAATTTGCTTTTTATACGGATTATTGGTGGTCAGGATGAAGATATTTTCAGTTTAAAGGAAGGGCGTAGGGTGAAGGTGTACGATTATGAAAGCAAGCCCAATATTGTGGAGGAAAAAAAAGGAGGAACCATTCGTTTTACCGATATATATAATTTGAATACCTATAATTTTCGAAAGCAGATTGAACGTTCGCAGGGATTGGTTTCAGCAATTGGCTACAATCCCGATGATGGCTTTAGGGCTGCTTTACAATTCGCCTATCGGGTTGATAATTTTCAGCGCAATCCCTTTTCACAGAAGCATGTTATTAATGCAGCTTATTTTACAGACATTAACAGTTTTGAGATTTCATATTCTGGTGAATTCGCAAATATTAAGGATAACCTCAACCTCAGTTTTGGTGCAAGACTTACAAGCCCTAATTACAAAGTGAACTTTTTTGGCTTCGGAAACGAAACAAGGAACTTTCAGGATAGCGAAGGTTATGAATTTAATAGGGTGGAAGTACAGCATATTTCAGGAAATGTTGGTTTGCTCCGCAATAGTAACTTTGGTAGTTTCTTTAAAGTCCAAACAACTTTTGACGCTTTTGAAGTAAATAATTCACCAACTAAATTTATTTCAGAAGTAAATTTAGAAAACAAAGGTAAAACAAGTTATTTTGGAACTTTGGAAGGCATATACAATTACCGAAGTTATGATGACCCCCAAAACCCCACTATAGGTATGTTGTTTGATTTAAACCTAGGTGTTACTGATAATCTTGAAGATACCGATGATGTGTTTGGTTTTGTAAAATCACGGGTTGGGTTCTACAATACCTTGGTTAAGAATAGAACTTTAGTTTTGAAAACGACTGTGAATTACCAACATAATATAGGAAACAGTTATCAATTTTACCAAGCTTCGAATTTGGGCGGCGACAATGGATTGAGAGGTTATAGGGAACAGCGATTTACAGGAAAGTCATTTTTAGTGGGCAGCGCAGATCTTCGCTATAGTTTGCCAAAGTTTAAAGTTGGATTGATTCCGCTCCAAACGGGAATTTATGGGGGAACAGATTTGGGAAGAGTTTGGCTGCCTGGGGAAAGTTCAAAAAAATGGCATAATTCCTATGGTGGAGGCCTTTGGATTAACGGCTCGGGAGGGTTGAACGCCAACTTTAGTATCTTTAATTCCACAGAGGGAGCAAGAGTTACTTTTGGATTGGGATTTGATTTTTAGGAAAAAACGAGAGAAAAAAGAATAAAGAAAAACTGGGAAGAAATTTAGAATTTCTTCCCAGTTTTTTAATTTTATAAAGCCTAAAGCCTAAAGCCTAAAGCCTAAAGCCTAAAGCCTAAAGCCTAAAGCCTAAAGCCTAAAGCCTAAAGCCTAAAGCATAAAGCCTAAACTTCCGGGTGTTTATCACTTGTTTTCATAGTCCAAGCATCCAGCATCCAGCTTATTTTTTCAATATGGCCAATAAAGCCGCCAATCATATCAATAGTTCCTTCATCACCTGCGGCGTCGGCCTTTTCTATTACTTTTCGCATCTGTTGCAAAATTTTTCCATGATCCTCCAAAAGAATCTTCACCATCTGCAAATCTTTTGTGTCAGATGAAGACTCTATCAAGTTGCTCATCTTCAGATAATCCGTAAAATTACTAGTGGGTTGAAAACGGAGCGTTAAAATTCGTTCTGCAATTTCATCTACTTTCATCTTTGCATCTTCATACATTTCCTCAAATTTAATGTGAAGATCGAAGAAATTGTGACCTACAACATTCCAATGGAAATTTCGAAGTTTTTGATAGTATAAATGATAATCCGCCAACAATATGTTTAGTTCTTTAGCTGTGGCAGTTGTTTTCTTTTTATCGAGGTTTAAATAGCTCATGATTATTGTTTTTAAAGGTTTTATCAAAGATAACCAACACTTTTTGGGCAATCAATTTTTACTGTGGGTTTAGCCTTTTTTTAACTTGAAATAGGAATATTTAATTGCTTGGAAATCACAAGTATTAAAGCATACTATATTTTGTAGGAAAAAAGAGCTGTTTTCTTACATTTTAATGACTTTGCTATGGCTTTGCTATGGCTTTGCTATGGAGTATCCGTGAATGGGGTTTTTAATTAGTAATTAGTAGTGAGTAGTGAGTAGTTAGAGATTGTTATTTAGAATAAAAAAAGTTTGTTCCTACTACGCTGAAGTTCTGCAAGACTAAGGGTGAGTTTGTGAATAAGTGCATTCGGAAATATAATTATCCTTAATCAGGCAAGCTCAAACAGACAACTGACAACTGACAACTGACAACAGACAACTGACAACAGACAACCGAATACTAAAATTTATATAAATAGTTTTTTCATTATAACTGCTTTATTCAAAAGTTGTAGTTTTGCACCCGAAACAAGTCTTACTTATGAAAACTAACTTATCCGTAGCCATTCAGGCTGCGTTAGGTGCCGGAAAGGAAATCCTAAAAATTTACGAAACAGATTTCATTGTAGAAACTAAGGGTGATGATTCTCCTTTGACTCAGGCTGATAAAAATGCCAATGAGGTCATCAATGGCTTTCTAAAGATGACTAATATTCCTATAATTAGTGAAGAAAATCGCCAACTTGATTATTCAGAAAGAAAAGATTGGACACGTTGTTGGATTGTAGATCCGCTGGATGGCACAAAGGAATTCATCAAAAGGAATGGTGAGTTTACGGTAAACATTGCTCTGGTTGAAAATGGAAATCCGATGCTTGGTGTGATTTATGTCCCGGTTTCAAGAGAACTCTTTTTTACTTCTGAAGATGGAAAAACTTCAAAAAAGATTACTCTTACTTCTGAGAAAACTACAATTGAGGAAATTTTCAAAAAGGCTGAAATAATTAAACCTGCCATTATTGCTCCTCCAATAAAAATTGTGGGCAGTCGCTCCCATTTAAATGAGGAGACCAAAAACTTTATCTCAGAAATAGAAAAAGAAAACAAAGTTGAAATAGTTTCAAAAGGAAGTTCTTTAAAATTCTGTTTGGTCGCAGAAGGTTTGGCGCATATTTATCCACGATACGCCCCTACAATGGAGTGGGACACTGCAGCCGGACACGCTATTTGCAAAGCCGTAGGTGTTTCTGTGATTGATCAAAGCACTGGCAAACCCATGTTATACAATAAACCTAACTTGCTGAATAACTATTTTTTAGTAAAAGTTTAATGCAAGACCAATCCCGAAAAAGGCATATTGCCAAAACCATTACCTGGCGTATTGTTGGAACTATAGATACTATTCTTCTATCGTGGCTTATTACGGGCAATCCCTTGATTGGGTTGAAAATCGGTTTAGCTGAAGTGATTACCAAAATGGTTTTGTACTATTTTCACGAACGGGTTTGGTTTAAGATCAATCTTTCAAAAAAAGGAGTTGTTCGCGAAAGTCGAAAGCGCCACATAGCCAAAACCTTTACTTGGCGCGGTATTGGAACGTTAGACACTATGTTGCTTTCTTGGTTGATTACCGGAAATCCATTGACTGGGCTTAAGATTGGTGTCTCGGAACTTTTAACAAAAATGATTTTATATTATCTTCACGAACGTGTTTGGTACCGAACTAATTATGGCCTACCAAGCAGAAAATAGATTTTTATGGAAGAAAATGTAATTCCACATAACTTCAGTATCACTCAAAAAGAAAGAAGTGCTTTAAAAAACCATGGGGCTTTTCTTATTTGGTTTACAGGACTTTCAGGTTCTGGAAAATCTACCATAGCCAATGCTTTGGAAAAGGAACTTGTTTCGGAAAATATCCACACGTATCTTTTGGATGGAGATAATATTCGAAAAGGGTTAAACAACAATCTGTCCTTTTCTCCGGAAGATAGGACTGAAAACATCAGGAGAATTGCAGAAGTGTCAAACTTAATGATTGATGCGGGTTTGGTTGTGCTAGCCTCGTTCGTTTCGCCTTACAGAGAAGATCGCGAAAATGTAAAACGTATTGTAGGTTATGAAAATTTTGTTGAAGTATTTGTGAATACACCTATAGAAGAATGCGAGCGGAGGGATGTTAAAGGATTATATGCAAAGGCAAGAACTGGGGAAATAAAAAATTTTACTGGCGTTAACGCACCCTATGAAGCACCGATGGCACCGGATGTTGAGATTGATACAACTTTGATTTCTGTGGAAGAAGCGGTTTCTTTAATTATGAAATTTATTGGTAAAAGGGTTTGTTAGTTTGTTAGTTTGTGAATAGGTGAATAGGTGAATAGGTGAATAGGTGAATAGGTGAATAGGTGAATAGGTGAATAGGTGAATAGGTGAATAGGTGGATGGGTGAATAGGTGAATAGGTGAATAGGTGAATAGGTGAATAGGTGGATGGGTGAATAGGTGGATGGGTGAATAGGTGGATGGGTGAATAGGTGAATGAGTGGATGGATGAATTGTGAATATTTGGAGGAGAATCACATTTGCTATAGGGATTGTGAAAGGATTAATTCTTGAAAATGATATTTATTATGAAATCTCACAATGATTTAAAGGTTTATCAGGAAGCGATGGATTTGGTAACTGAAGTTTATGAGATTACCAATAATTTTCCCGAGTCAGAAAAATTTGGACTCATGGGCAAGATGCGCCGTTCAGCCGTCTCCATTCCCTCGAATATTTCGGAAGGAGCTGCGCGGGAATCAAAGAAGGAATTTAAAAGATTTTTGTATATAAGCTTAGGTTCTGCCGCGGAGTTGGAA
>JAGXGE010000012.1 GCA_024637015.1 Aequorivita sp.
AACGTCTAACGTCTAACGTCTAACGTCTAACGTCTAACGTCTAACGTCTAACGTCTAACGTCTAACGTCTAACGTCTAACGTCTAACGTCTAACGTCTAACGTCTAACGTCTAAAACCCGTAGGTTATACCCACTCCCAAAGCCTCGCGAATCTGAAAACCTTGCACAGCATTATCGTCGTAAATAGCTTGAAAAGTAACGTTTGAAGTGATGTATTTGTTCACCTTCATAACAAGATTGAAAGTGTAATCAATATCCACATTTTGAGGATCTTCAAGGTAGTTTGAATATAGATTTAAAATATTTTCTGCGGAAATATTCGCCATAATATTAAATTTTGCATATGCAGAAACTGAAGCGCCAAACTCAAAACGGCTGGTTTCATTGGCGTCAACGCCGAAGTATTTGTTTTCGTTATACGCGTCCAAAGCCCCTGGGACACTTTCATTTACTGTTGTAAAATCTTTATCAACCAATATAAATTTTGCAGTGGCGGGCGAAATGTTTACATACAGATTGTCGCTTTTCTTCCAAAGCATCCCAGGACCAAATTGAATATAAGCCGGTGATAAGATATGAGTGGTTTCTGTACGATAGCCTTCATCCTCTGGATTAAGATTTTCGTTAAATTCATAGCCTGGAGCAAACTGTGTTTTGAAATTTAAGAATAGAGAATAATACCAATTGCTTTCTTTTATCTGTTGTCCTAAAATTGAGTTGAATTCCAAACGGTCATTGGTTTTGCGGGAGTATTTATCATCCTTATTTTTGGTGATGCCATATTCGCCGGTCAAACGGTTATTCCAAGAAATTTTGTCGTGCTTATAATTGAAATCATAAGTAAGGGAAAGGTTTCCGGAATAATTAGAAGTTCCTCCACCAATCCACTCTGCATTAAAGGCTGCTTGGTTGAATAATAATGAAAGATTGCCAGCGCGTGTCCAGCCATTGGGAATGGTGTCTTTTGGGGTTTCTTCTTGGGCAATTAATGCCATGGGTGAAGTAAAAAGAACTGCAAGAAGTAAAAGTTTTTTCATATTTTATGAGGTTTTATCTTATAAAAATACTTACTCTTTTGAACATCTAAAAAATAACATAATAAAAAATGAAAATTCCTACTTTCTTTTAAAAAGAGGTACTGATGAACAAGCTTCACCGTACATAATACTCTTTGTAACTGGCTGAAGTTTTTGAGCCAAAAGCACATATGCATTTTGTGGAATGGGTTTGTGGGCGCAACCTTTTATGATTACAGATTTGTCTGTGTATTTTGAAACATCTAAATTTTGAAGTAACTCCGCAAAAAGTATGCTTTCCAATTCGTCTAAACTTCCCACAGTAACTTTCCTGGCATAAGGGGCCAAATGAAGAGATAAAAGTAAATATGCCCAACCGGGTACTATCGCATCTGTACTGCAAAAAAGCGCCACATATTTATCTTGGTATTGACTCCAATCTTGTTCTTTAGCTTTTTCACGGAATTCGCTTTCACGAAGAACAATACCTTCCATTAACCACTGGGAAATATCAAACGAAACCCGTTCACCCTTAGGATAAATTTCCTCAAGGTCAAAGGTTAAAAGTTTGCTATTCGCTACGCGATTTATTATTTCTTCAGACACTTTTTAAAAAGTTAGGAGTTATGAGTTCAGAGTTATGTTTTTTGCCAAAAGCCAAAAGCCAAAAGCCTTATTAAAGCATTCCCAATTCCAATTTCGCCTCTTCGCTCATTAGCTCTTGTGTCCACGGGGGGTCGAAAGTTATTTCTACTTCGGCGTCTTTTATCATTTTCATAGACTTTACTTTGTCTTCCACTTCCATAGGTAAGCTTTCTGCTACTGGGCAGTTGGGGGTTGTTAGGGTCATCAATATTTTTACTTCACGATCCTCGTTTACAAAAACGTCATAGATAAGTCCAAGTTCATATATATCTACAGGTATTTCGGGATCGTAAATGGTTTTTAGGACTGTTACTATTTTTTCGCCTAGTTCGGCCATATCTATTTCTGCTGCCATCTGATTAATTTTTTAATTGTGTTTGATATGCCAATGCATACATTTTCATTTGTTTTATCATTGAAACCAAGCCGTTTGCACGGGTAGGTGAAAGGTGTTCTTTTAGCCCAATTTCATCAATAAAATCAGTATTCGCATCTAGTATTGCCTGCGGTTTTTGGTTTGAAAAAACCCGAACCAAAATTGCTATAATACCTTTTGTAATTATGGCATCACTATCTGCGGTGAAAGTAATTTTTCCATCTTGCATTTCAGAATTAAGCCATACTTTACTTTGGCAACCTTTTATAAGCTTGTCATCAGTTTTCAAATTTTCGTCAATAAGTGGAAGTGATTTACCCAAATCTATCATATATTCATAGCGCTGCATCCAGTCTTCAAACATTGAAAACTCGTCTATCAGTTCTTCCTGTATTGCTTCAATCGTCATAGTTCTTTTTTAATTGTTTGCGTCTTTGGTAGCACTGAGCAAGACACTGCGATCTGTTTTGGAATAAAATGTTAGAACTCCATTTTGTAAATTGTAAGATCCAGTATTGTTCAATGCATCCAAAAAATCTCTTTCGGTTTTCATAATATTTTTGTCCATACACATTTTTTCGCTAACCGCTAAATCGCCAAAACTGATGCTGTAAAGATCAAGAGTATAACTTCCAAAAACCGAATTGCAACCCGTGGTTCCTCGAAAGGAGTTATCTAAAGCGGACATCGTGAAAGTTGGGTTTGTGGTGTTGGTGAGTTTCTTTCCATTTATTGAAGAAACGGTATAACTTCCTGTTAACTGAACGCTTCCAGCAACGTCGATTACTTTTTTGGTTTCATCACAGCTAGTAAAAAATATTGTAAAAATGAGAATGGATAATGTGGCAAGTGTTTTCATAATCTTTTCGTTTTAAAGTTTAACATTCAAAGTTCAACCTTTAACTTTTAGTGGTGTATTAACTTAACATCACTTTAGCTTTTTTTACGGCATTTACCAAAGCGTCCACTTCTTCCAAAGTATTGTAAAATGCAAAGGATGCGCGCACCGTTCCGGGAATTTTATAAAAATCCATAATTGGTTGAGCGCAGTGGTGGCCAGTCCGCACGGCAATACCTAATTTGTCGACAATCGTTCCAATATCATAAGGATGGATTCCTTCAATGTTGAAGGAAACTACCGAAGTTTTTTCTGGACCTGTACCGTAAATTTTCAAACCTTCTATTTCCAACAATTTTTCTGTGGCATATTTTAAAAGTGCGTTTTCGTGCTTTTCAATTGCCTTGAAACCGATGCTATTTAAGTAGTCTATAGCTGCTCCAAATGCAATTCCCCCACAAATATTGGGTGTTCCCGCTTCAAATTTATGCGGAAGGGTTGCATAAGTTGTTTTTTCAAAAGTAACTTCGGCAATCATCTCGCCTCCACCTTGGTAGGGAGGAAGTTTGTTTCCCCATTTTTCTTTCATATAAAGAATACCAACGCCCGTTGGGCCACACATTTTATGAGCTGAGGTTACGTAAAAATCCGCATCCAATTTTTGTAAATCTGGCTTTATGTGTGAACAGGATTGCGCACCGTCAATAAGCACGGCGGCTCCAACTTGGTGTGCTTTTTCTGTAATTTGAGCTATCGGATTGATGGTTCCCAATGCGTTTGAAATATGGTTTACAAAAACCAATTTGGTTTTTTTGGAAAGCAATTTTTCGTATTCCTCCATAATCAAAATGCCATCCTCATTCATAGGAATCACTTTCAAAATGGCTCCTGTTCGCTCACAAAGCATTTGCCACGGCACAATATTGCTGTGGTGTTCCATTGCCGAAACGATTATTTCATCGCCCTTTTTTAGAATATCCGAAAAACCATTGGCAACCAAATTTATCCCATGGGTTGTTCCTGCGGTGAAAATGATTTCGTATGCTTCCTTCGCATTAAAATGGGTTTGAATTTTTTCTCGCGAAGCTTCGTAAGCATCTGTGGCTTCCTGCGAAAGGGTGTGTACGCCACGATGGATATTTGCGTTGTAGTTGCTGTAATAATCAACAATAGAGTCAATAACCTGCTGTGGTTTTTGCGAAGTGGCGGCATTGTCCAAATACACCAACGGATAGCCGTTTACCTTTCGGGAAAGGATGGGGAAATCGTTGCGTATTTTTTGAACATCAAAGCTCATAAAAGGGAGATTTTTTAAAGCTGAAACCCTAAACTAACTCCAATTTTATTGGCAATAAGCTTATTAATTCTAACTTTCAATTCAGGTATTTTTACACTTTCCAAAACGGTATTGGCGAATGCGTACATCAGTAAAGCGCGGGCTTCTTTTAAACCAATTCCGCGGCTGCGGAGATAAAACAACGCATCTTCGTCAAACTGGCCGATTGTACAACCATGGGAGCATTTCACGTCGTCTGCAAAAATTTCCAACTGTGGTTTAGCGTTTATCGTTGCCTTATCATCAATTAAAATGTTGTTGTTTTGCTGAAAAGCGTCTGTTTTTTGCGCGTCTTTTTCAACAATTATCTTCCCGTTGAAAACACCTATGGAAGACTCAGCAAAAAGGCCTTTATAGTCTTGATGGCTTTCGCAGTTTGGCGCTATGTGGTGAACCAAAGTGTTGTGATCTACATGTTGTTTGCCTTCAAGGATGGTAATTCCTTTCAAAGTAGAATCACAGTGCTCCCCTTTTTGATAAAAGTTGAGGTTGTTACGAACTAGGTTCCCGCCAAAAGCGAAGGTATGCACACGGCAAATCGAGTCGCGTTCCTGTGAAATGTATGTATTATCTATTAACGAAGCGGTTTCCGCATCATTTTGAATTTTATAGTAATCTACATAAGCGCGCTTTTCGGCAAAAATTTCTGTAACTGAATTGGTAAAAACTTCATTGCTGGAAAGACTTTGGTGACGCTCAATAATTTGAACTTGTGCATTTTCTCCAACTACAATCAAGTTTCTTGGTTGAAGGAACATTGCGGCTTCACTCCCAGTTGAAAAATTGATTATTTCAATAGGCTTCTCAACTTCTTTATGAGCGGGAATGTGAATGTAAGCGCCTTCTTTCGTGAATGCCGTATTTAGGGCTGTCAAGCTATCGCTTTTCGCTACTTTGTTGAAATAAGCTTCAATCACGGGCTTGTATTTGCTTTTGTTCAAGGCCGAAGACATTAAACAAACATCCAAGGTATCGTGTGTAGTTTCTGAAAGGAAAGAACTATAGACTCCATCTATAAATACCACCTTGTAGGTGTCAATATCGTGAAGAAAATATTTTTTAACCGTTTTAAATTCAATTGCATTTTCAGCTTTTGGAAAAATGCTGTATTCCTTTTTTAAAAGGGAATTTAGCGAGGTGTATTTCCAAGCTTCCTCTTTTTTGGTGGGAAACCCTTTTTCCTCGAAGATTTTTATGGCAGTGTTCCGCACATCGTGTAATGGCGAATCAAACTCCAAGTAATCCTCGAGTGCAATATATGATGATAATAATTTGTCTTTAAAACTCATTTTTTTCAATTGTGAAATTAAGTTTCAGGGGAAACATCCCCCTAGCCCCCTTCGAAGGGGAATTTTCAGAATTCAAATTAACATTGAACTTTGAATATTAAACTTTGAATTAGTTAAACCAATTCTTCTTTAATCCAGTCGTATCCTTTTTCTTCCAACTCATAAGCCAGTTCTTTAGTACCGGATTTTACTATTTTCCCATTCATAAGTACGTGAACAAAGTCTGGGACTATGTAGTCCAAAAGGCGCTGATAGTGCGTAATCAATAACACTGCGTTATCTTTGCTTTTTAGTTTGTTTACACCGTTTGCAACAACTTTCAACGCATCAATGTCCAGTCCAGAATCTGTTTCGTCAAGAATGGCTAGTTTAGGTTCCAACATGGCCATTTGGAAGATCTCGTTTCGTTTCTTTTCACCTCCAGAAAAACCTTCGTTTAGTGAACGTGAAAGAAATTTGCGATCAATTTCCAGCATATCTGCTTTTTCCTTTATCATTTTCAACATTTCAGAAGCTGGCATATCTTCTTTTCCTTTGGCTTTGCGTGTTTCATTGATGGCCGTTTTTATAAAGTTGGTCACTGAAACACCAGGGATTTCAATAGGATATTGGAACGAAAGGAAGATGCCTTTGTGAGCTCTTTCCTCAGGATCCAATTCTGAGATATCCTCATTTTCAAAAGTGATATAACCTCTTGTAACATCAAATTCTTCTTTTCCGGCAACTACTGATGCCAACGTACTTTTTCCGGAACCGTTAGGACCCATTATTGCGTGAACTTCACCCGCTTTTACCTCAAGGTTGATGCCTTGCAGTATGTCTTTTCCTTCTAGTCCGGCGTATAAATCTTTTATTTTTAACATTTTACTTTTTCTTAGCTGTTTCGTCTAATTTAATATCTACTTCCGAAGGTTTATCGTTAACCCTCATAATTTCTTTTATTGTAATAATTTCTTCCCATTCACTGTCACTATCAGTATTTTTGGAAACAACACCGCGAACGATGACACCAACCATATCAAAATCTTCCTTTTTTACGGCTGCTACTTGTTTTGAAAGCTGTTCGGAAAGTGCGTCCCGTTTAACGCCATAAATAAAATTACTTCCCATCAATACAAGGGAGCCGTTTGAATCTATAAAATCTCCTTTATAGGCTTTTAAATTTTCTGCATTTTCTACATTCTCAATAGTGGTTTCTTCGGTTTCCTTATTTTTCTCTTCGGAATTTTTACAAGAAAAAACTACTGCCGAAAGCATTAACAACAAAATGATTTTTTTCATAATTAATAGTTGATTTAGTTCTTTAAAAATATTGAGATTTGAAAAAGAATCTTTTATCCAACAGATCCTTCAAGACTTATTTCCAATAATTTTTGTGCTTCCACAGCAAATTCCATAGGAAGCTTGTTTAACACTTCTTTACTGAAGCCGTTAACTATAAGTGCGATTGCCTTTTCGGTGTCAATACCGCGTTGGTTGCAATAGAAAATTTGGTCTTCCCCAATTTTACTGGTGGTGGCTTCGTGTTCTATTTGTGCGGTTTTATTTTTTACTTCAATATATGGAAAGGTGTGCGCGCCACAACTATTGCCCATCAACAAAGAGTCACACTGCGAAAAATTCCTTGCGTTATCTGCATTTGGCAAGATTTTCACCAAACCACGATAGCTGTTCTGTGATTTCCCGGCTGAAATACCTTTGGAAATAATGGTGCTTCGTGTGTTTTTGCCAATGTGTATCATTTTAGTTCCCGTATCAGCCTGCTGAAAGTTATTGGTGACGGCAATGGAATAAAACTCCCCGATTGAGTTATCACCTTTCAAAACGCAACTTGGATATTTCCAAGTTACGGCACTTCCCGTTTCAACTTGGGTCCACGAAATTTTGGCCCTATTTTCACAAAGGCCTCTTTTAGTTACAAAATTGTAAACTCCACCTTTTCCATTTTTATTACCTGGATACCAGTTTTGTACGGTTGAATATTTTATTTCGGCATCGTCCAAAGCAATCAGTTCAACTACTGCGGCGTGCAACTGGTTTTCATCGCGACTTGGGGCAGTACAGCCTTCTAAATAACTTACGTAGCTTCCTTCATCAGCAATTACGAGGGTTCTTTCAAACTGACCCGTTCCTGCTTGGTTTATCCTGAAATAGGTGGAAAGCTCCATCGGGCAACGAACACCTTTTGGAATGTAGCAAAATGAACCATCGCTGAAAACGGCACTGTTCAAAGCTGCATAAAAATTGTCGCGCTGCGGCACTACAGTTCCCAGGTATTTCTTTACCAGTTCTGGATGTTCCTTTATTGCTTCGGAAATAGAACAGAAAATGATTCCCTTTTCCGCCAAAGTCTTTTTGAAAGTGGTTGCAACGGATACTGAGTCCATCACGATATCCACGGCAACTCCGGCAAGTTTCTTTTGCTCGTCTAGTGAAATTCCAAGTCTTTTGAATGTGTCCAAAAGTTCGGGATCTACTTCATCAAGACTGTCGTATTTTGGCTTTTTGTTAGGGGCGGAATAATAGGAAATATTTTGAAAATTAGGCTTTTCATAATGCACATTTGCCCAATCTGGTTCCACCATTTCCTGCCAATAGCGGAAAGCTTCCAAGCGCCATTCGGTCATCCACTCTGGCTCTTCTTTTTTTAAGGAAATAGCTTTCACAATTTCTTCATTCAATCCAACGGGAAAAGTGTCAGATTCTATATCTGTATAGAAACCATATTCGTATTCCTTGGTTTCCAATTCTTTTTTTAAATCATCTTCTGTATACTTCATATTCTTCAATTCAAAGTTCAAAATTAAAAGTTCAAGGTTGAATTAGAACTTATTTAAATTTGCTTCCTTTTAATTCACTTTTTTGCAGATAAATCATAAATCCTGCTATTTGTTTACTCAGCGCAGTTAAAGTTTCGTGATGTGTGTTAAAATCATCTTGCGTTATATATTTTCGATCTAAAATTCTATAAAGTTGAGATCTTGTTTCACCACAAGATGCTTTTGCTATTGACAGAAACTGCTTGAATTCTTTGTTGCCATTTCTTTCAAATCCTTCAGCAATATTATCCATAATCGATCCCGAACTCCCATTAATTTGATCATATAATTTGTAATCACTTTTAAGATTTGTTTTTTCTCTTATTTGGTAAATTTCCTGACACATCAATCGTGCTTTTTGCCAAATTTCCAAATCCTCAAATTTTTCAATCGTTGCCATGGTTTAAATGTATAATCTTCAATCGGCCCAACTTTGAATTTTGAACTTTTAACCTTGAATTTTTATAGTGAAAAAGATTCTCCACAACCACACGTTCGGTTTGCATTTGGATTGTTGAATACAAAACCTTTTCCGTTAAGCCCTCCACTGTATTCCAGCGTTGTTCCCACGAGGTACAAAAAGCTCTTTTTGTCCACGGCAATTTTCACATTCTCTTCTTCAAAAAGTTTATCATTTTCGCCCAAACTGTGGTCAAATTTCAGCTCGTAGCTCAAACCAGAACATCCACCGCTTTTTACGCCTACGCGAACAAAATCCACTGCAATATTAAAGCCGTCTTCGGCCATCAGTTGCGCAATCTTGGTTTTTGCATTTTCACTTACCTTAATCATATATAGATTAATTCTAAATTAGAGGGCAAATATACATCAAATAGTACTTTTAACCATAAAGAAGCTGGATTTTAAAACTATGATGCAATAGTTTTAAACAATAATTAACAGTAAGTTTTACTTGGAGTTGAAGTGTCTGAAAAAGAGGACCAAATTAGTTTGGATCCTGAAAATCTGGATTGTTTATAAAGGACGGGTCGGAAAGTGAAAGTAGAAAGGCTTTTAAATCTGCTTTGTCTGGTTCCGTTAAATGAACGCCGCCTCGTGAAACAGCTTTCATTAGCGGGTCAATAGTTGGTGAATAAACCAGTCCTTCGCTATAGTGATTTATTACTTCATCTAAAGTAGCAAAACGGCCATCGTGCATATAAGGTGCTGTATAAGCAAGATTTCTTAAAGAAGGAGATTTAAACCATCCATCTTGGCTGGGGTCTCCGGTAACATTTCCAAGACCTTTGTCTGTAATAATTGCATCTAGGCCATTGTTGTGGAAAATATTGTCGGTCCACAACGGACTATTTTCATTTCCATGACAATGAAAACAATCGCCTCGTGCTTCATCCATAAATATCTGGAATCCATTTAATTCTTGCGGTGTTAACGAATTTTCTCCTTGAAGATATCTGTCAAAAGGAGAATTTGCTGAAATAAGCGTTCTTTCAAATTGTGCAATCGCTTTGGCAGTCATCTCTTTGGTAATAGTTCTTGTTCCAAAGGCTTTATTAAAAAGTTCGGGGTAATCTGCGTCAGTTTGCAAACTACCAACAGCATTTTGCCATGTATTGTGCATTTCAATGGGGTTAGTAACAGGCTCCAGTGCTTGAGCTTCAAGACTTAATGCGCGGCCATCCCAGAAAAACTTATTGTGGCCATTCCAAGCCATATTGTAGAGTGGCATTGAATTTCGGGTGCCTTCAATACCGTCAATACCTATGCTAAATTGCGAATCATCGGTAAAGGAATTACTCGGTTTATGACATGATGCACAGGCCTGTGTTCCATCTCCAGAAAGGATAGGGTCAAAAAACAATTTTCTTCCCAAAGCTATTCCCTCCTCAGTTTGAGGATTATCTGCAGGAACGAGGGGTGGGGGGAGCAAGCGCTCAAAAATGGGAGGAACGGTCAAAGGTTTGGGCGTAGGCACATAGACTTCAGTAGGATCAACTGGATCTGGATCATTTGAAGAACAGGCGACCAAAAGGGTGAATGTAAATAACCCAATTAATAATCGATATGTTTTCTTTGACCGTTCCTTCATTTTATATTTATTGTGCTATAGCACCTATGCTGAATACAGTTGCGCCGTTTCTCTGCATATCTTTCTGTGCCAAATAGTTCATCATTAAATCAACACTTCGATCGTTTAGATCCCAAGTCAATGGATTCTTATACCATTCTGAAATGTCCATTTTTATTTCTATGGATGCATTATCAGAAATAGTGAAATTCTTATCGAAATCGAAGCTGATAAAGTTTTGCTCAAAATTACCTTCGCTCACTCGCGCTGTACCGTTGTGATATGCATAAGGTTGTGGCGCTCCGTTTGTATCATCAAAAGAACCTTCCATCTGCATAAAGTGATAACCGCCACCAAGCAGGGATGGCCAGTTCCAATTTGCAGCATTCAAGTCTGGGTATGCTCCGCTCACGTTGTCTGCTTCATTAAAGCCATAAATAAATGAAATGCCGGTGTAATCTCCTGTAACCACATTTAATGCGGGAGATAGGATTAAAGTTGTAGGGTCGGTTAAATCAACAAGTTGATATTCAGTGAAATCTACCGTTGTTCCATCTGCTTTATGAAGAGATATTCTTGAAATTAAATACCTAAGCGTTGAAATGGATACAAAATTTCCGGCAGCGTTTTGATAAACGGTTGAATTAAAATCCGCTACGGTCACTGGGTTTCCAGCCCAATTCTGGGTAAATGCAAATGTGACAGTTTTCTCATAAGCACAAGAACCATCATCAGTATTGGCATCTGGGTTGTAATTTAATGAATTAGGATCGGTACATCCCAAAACTTCTGGCTGTGGTGAATCGTCGTTATTACTGCAACCAAAGGCAACAAATGCCAGAAATAGTAAAAAAGCTATTTTTTTCATAGGCTAAATAAATAGGTTTTTGCTATTGATTTATTTTATCTTAATTATTAAAAAATCTTTAGATCCTTGGTTTAAAGGGATATCTAAATCGTTACTTTCACTGTCTCCCACAGCAATTATTTTACTGTCTGATGTTTCAATGGCTTCAGAAGCAAAATCGAGAGCTGAGCCACCAATACTTTTTTCAAATTTCAGAGCTCCGTTACTGTCAACCATAAATATCCAGGCGTCGTTTACGCCGTTATTGGTTTGCAAATCTCCATCGGCACTTCTGCTGTGTCCGGAAAGTATATAATCGCCATTGGCACGTTGCACAATACTGTGCGCGGTATCAAACTGTGAACCTCCAAACGATTTCTGCCAAATTTTATTTCCGCTATCGTCAAATTTTACCATCCATGCATCGGCATTACCACGCGGAGAGGTTACGTCTTGATCGCTACTGCGTGAATCACCAACCATAATATAGTTGCCATCGTTGGTTTTTAAGGATGCATAGGAATTGTCTATCTCAGCACCTCCATAAGATTTGGTCCAAACCAAATCGCCAGACGGAGTTAAACGGACTGCCCAATAATCATAACCTCCTTTGGGGTCTGTTTTGTCAAAATCAACACTTTCTGAGGTGCCGGTCATCAAAAAGCCGCCATCATCAGTTTCCAAAGCATCATAGCTTCGATCGTTGTTGGTTCCACCAAAATAGCGTCTCCATTGTTTAGTGCCATTTGCGTCCAGTTTTATGCCCCAAAATTCTCCTACTCCGTGAGCAACCCCTTTTTGCAGATCATTGCCTGCGCCACCACTTGCGGAAACATCAAAAAATCCTGTTATGAAATATCCTCCATCTGAGGTTTGGAATGCTTTATAGGCCTGGTCACTGCCAGCAAAACCAAAGTTTTTGTCCCATACTTTATTTCCTGCAGCATCTACTTTAACAATCCAATAATCTTGAAAGCCTTCATTTCCAGAAACATCGCCATCGTTGCTTGAAGTATATCCACTTAAAAGATATCCGCCATCATTTGTTTTGGTAATACGGGCTGCGCTTTCGTCATTACTTCCGCCATAGGTTTTACTCCAAACTTTTTCTCCAGATTTGGTAATTTTTAGCAACCAATAATCGCTGTCGTTTCCGCTTCTGTCCGTTATGTCTCCATTGGAGCTTCGCGTGTTTCCTAAAATAACAAAGTCGCCATCTGCAGCTTCCACTACTGAAATGGCTTCATCACTTTCGCTTCCGCCAAAGGTTTTTATAAACTCTATATCTCCGTTTATTTCTTCGACTGGACCATCACCACCTCCATCGTCTTTTCCGCAGGAAATAATTAATAAAGTGAATGAAAGCAGAATTGGGAGCGCTTTTAATTTATTTTTTTTAAGGGATAGCATAAGGGGATAAATAATTTATTTTTTAATCTATTAACAATCGTTTCGTTGTGGATGAATTTATTTTCATCACGTACATTCCAGTTTGTAGATTTGATATGTTTATGTTTTCTGAAAGGCTTTCTGCAAAATTTTGATCCATTACTTTTTGGCCCAGAATATTGAATATTTCAACCTGTTTAATTGGGTCTGCTTTTGAGCTAATTGTAACAAAATCCTTTGCAGGGTTTGGAGCAACTGAAAAATCTAAAGCGGTATTGTCGTTTAATCCCAGAAGATGGTCTCTAACAATAAATAAACCTCTGTCAATATCACTAATTACTATGTTTTCACTAGCAAAATAAGGATAAACGCTCCAAGCGCCATCAAAATTGGCAGAATTGTTATTTGGGTAGGTATCGAAAAACTTGGTTTCAGCCATATTTTGATTTTCGATATCGCTTATGTCTATTATACGTAATCCTGCACGGTAGCTGGCAAGGTAAAAGTCATTGCCCACAACATAACCATTATGGTCTATTGCCTGTGTATCTGCCTCATACTCAAAATGCACCACGGGATTATCCAAGTCGCTTACATCAAAAATGATGGTTCTTGTATTAAAACCAAAAGAGGACTCATCTAATTCGTCGCCAATAAGAAAGTAACGTTGGTCTTCAGTAAGCCAGCCTTGGTGAGTATATTCAACACTGCCATAAAAACCATTTGAAATGCCTTGAGGATTATTTTTATCGGTTACATCCACAATAGAAACTCTATCTTCATTACTTCCGAAAAATATTTCACGTCCAGCATAATCTGGGTCTGGCCCATCATACAGAACAACTTGCGCATCGTGGCAATAATTATCTCCATTAAAACCACCTGCTGCCACAGGATTCAATGGATCCTGAATGTTCACAAAATGTGGGCCTCCACTGAAACTGCTAGTTCCAACTGCATAGGCATACCCTGTTTCTTCATTGATAACTAAGTTGTGGCAATGCCCAAAGCCGCCGTAATAAGCATCCTCAGAAAAGGTTTCAGGCTGGTTCTGCACATTTCGCAATCTTGTTAGATCAAAAACCTGCATTCCATGTCCGCTAGCTTCACTAACTATAAATGCATAATTGTTGTACACTTTTATATCTCTCCAAGTGCTGGAATCTGTGTGTGTTGGAAGTTTTCCAAGGTACACAGGGTTTACTGGATCTGAAATATCAACAAATGCGGCACCATTGCTCAAGCCCATTATTGCGTATTCTTTTCCATCCTGCGGATCGGTCCACCCCCAAGAGTCATTTCCTGAGCTTGCACCCAAAAAGCTAAGGCTTAAGTGTGACATAAGATCCATGCCATTACAAGGGTAGGGTCCCGCCATCCCATTGATACAAGGAGTTTGGGCTAAAGAAAATGCACTGATAAATAAAGCTAAAACTGGTAATATTTTTCTCATGTTATTTAGGATAAGGTTTTAAAAGGGCTAAATGTAACTATAATATAGCCTTTTCTACAAACGCAAAAGGTTAAATGTTAGTATGCTAATTGTCTTTACTTAATTTTGTTTTTTTAAAAACGAAATTTCGCATTATTCATAAGAGGTTTCGTTTATTGTTTTTCGATGGTGTATTTTTGCAAAAACCTGCAATAAACTATCATGTATCATGTTTGAAAATAAAGAAAATTCTAACACCAGTATTGAGAACTTAGGTGAATTTGGACTTATTGACCACCTCACAAAAAATTTCAAAATAAAGCAAAAGTCAACTGTTAAAGGTATCGGTGATGATGCTGCTGTTATTTCATGTGATGCAAAAAAGGAACTGATTGTTTCCACAGATTTGCTTTTGGAAGGAGTTCATTTCGATTTAAGCTATATGCCTTTGAAACATTTGGGCTACAAAGCAGTAGTTGTAAATCTGTCAGATATTTACGCTATGAATGCCCAACCAACGCAGATAACTGTTTCTATAGCGGTTTCAAACAGATTTCCAATAGAGGCTTTGGAAGAATTATATGCAGGCATTGAAGCAGCGGCAAAAACCTATAATGTAGACGTGGTTGGTGGCGATACCACTTCCTCAACAACAGGATTATTAATAAGTATTACAGCGTTAGGAGCTGTAAATAAAGGCGAAGCAGTATATAGAAGTGGTGCCAATGAGAATGATCTGTTGGTAGTAACCGGTGATCTTGGCGCGGCTTATATGGGTCTTCAGATTTTGGAGCGAGAAAAAGAGGTGTTTAAAGTGAACCCAAATTCACAGCCAGATTTGGAACCCTATTCCTATTTAGTGGAACGGCAATTGAAGCCCGAAGCCCGAAAAGATATTTTGAAATTGCTAGAGGAACTTGAAGTGAAACCTACTGCTATGATTGACATTAGTGATGGACTATCTTCTGAAATATTACATATTTGTAAAAGTTCAAACGTAGGATGTAATCTTTTTGAAGACAAGATTCCGCTCGATCCGCAGGTTATTTCAACCTGTGAGGAATTCAATCTTGATAGTACTACAATCGCTCTAAGCGGCGGTGAAGATTATGAATTGCTCTTTACAATTAAAACAGAAGACTATCCGAAAATAAAGGCAAATCCACATTTAACCGTAATTGGTCATATGACCCATGAAAAAGAAGGAATGCATTTAATAAGCCGTGCGGGGACAAAAATACCTTTAGTGGCAAGAGGCTGGAATGCCTTGAAAAGCAATGGATAGATTTTTTATGAAGGCACAAAAATTCTTGTTCCTTAATTTAAAGGAAGAATAATCTTAAAGAATCGAAGATTTCTAATGAATTGAAATTCTTTTCTTTTTTCTGAAGAAAGAAGACAAGCACTCATTAACTTCACGTTGCTTGTAGGTAAGTACTTCAAATTTACCGGAATAGCTGTTCGAAACCTCTCTGCCACAACAAGCACATTTATATTCGCTAATGTGGTCAGTAATTTTGCGGGTTACGATGTAATCATGGCCAAACGCAGTGCATACAAGACTCAAAATTGGAGTTCGGCTTTGGGGCATAACTTTATCCATCTTTGTTAATTTAATTGGGTTATCTCTATCAATATTAACATTTTTTTAGATAAAGTGCAAGTTTTATCCGATAAAATGTAAATATTTCACAACAAAATCTTTATTCTCTATCATGCTAATATGTCCCCCCTCAATAATTTTTAGTGAAACATTACATTTTTCCGCTACCAATTTTGCTTCTAAAAGTGGTAAAACAGGGTCTTCTTCCGCTAAAATCATATGTTTTGCTTTGTTGAAACTCCTCAATACTTCTGTACGGTCCTTTCGGTCGCGCATTCCTTTTATTGCACCCTTTATGCCTTCCACGGGAAAGGAATATGCTTCTGTTTTTAAAGCTTCTATTTCAGAAGAATACTTTTCACGTGAAGTTTCAGCGAAGAGATTACCGATTGCCATATTAATATAGGCGCGCGGATTTTGATCAATTACTTTTAACGCTCGATTTCGGTTTTCTTTCCTTTCTTCAGAATCTGCCACAGGAGTAGAATTGAGAAGTATTAGTTTTTCAACCTTTTCAGTAAACATTTCGGCGTAGGCCAAAACAACATAACCACCCATAGAGTGTCCAATAAATGTTGCTGAAGGAATTTGAAGATGTTTCAGTATTTCATCTACAACCTCAGCCATTAATTCCATAGTATGAATTTCAGAAATAATATCGCTTTTTCCGTGACCAGGAAAATCAATTGTGATTACAGTATTGTTTTTTGACAGTTGTGGAATAAGGGGTTTCCACATATTGGAACTTTCCAAAAAGCCATGCAAAAGGACTACTGCCGAACCTTTTCCGAAAGTTTTATAATGGATTGGAATGTTTTTGTAGTGAAAAATCATATTGATAATAGACATCAAATGCCTTTGAGAACTTTAAGAATATTAAATCTATTTTTTATAAGCTTGTGAATTCGATTTAACTATAAGGTAAATAACACTACCAATTACAATTGGAAAAAACACGTAGCTAGCTATTCTAGAATCTTCCATGAATAAACTGACAAAACCCAATAAAATCATTGTCAGACCTATAAAAACTAAGACGTTTCTTAACAAAGTAGTTACTTTTTCAATATTTACTTTTTCTTTTTCCGCTTTGCTCATAGTATTGTAGCCGGCGATTAGAAAGTAAAGTTTGAAATATTTTACAGCAACCCCAAGTAGAATTAGAAAAATGCCAACATAAATATATGAAGTTTCCATTAATCTTGTTTTTGAAAAAAAGACTTAAAAAGAAAATCTCTTTAAGTCTTTTTTCTCTGTTCTATTTATTCATTATCTCTTCAATCTCTTCCGCTTCAATGGGAATGTTGCGCATTAAATTGAAAGGTTCTCCTTTTTTCTGAATAACAACATCATCTTCCAAACGAATTCCGAAACCTTCTTGAGGAATGTATATTCCGGGTTCCACAGTGAAAACCATGTTTTCGGTCATCTTTTCCCAAAGAACACCATAATCATGAGTGTCAAGGCCCATATGGTGGCTGGTGCCGTGCATAAAATATTTTTTATATGCTGGCCAGTTTGGATCTTCGTTTTTCACATCTGCTTTGTCCAAAAGTTTTAGACCCAAAAGCTCCTTGGTCATCAGTTTACCAACTTCCTCGTGGAACTCTTTCCAGTAATTTCCGGGAACCAGCATTTTTGTGGCATCGTCTTTCACACGTTTTACGGCATCATAAACTTCGCGCTGGCGCTTGGTATATTTTCCGCTTACGGGAATAGTTCGGGTCATATCGCTGGAATAGTTGGCGTATTCAGCACCTACATCCAAAAGAATCAAATCACCTTTTTTACATTGTTGGTTGTTTTCAATGTAGTGAAGCACATTTGCATTGTTTCCACTGGCAATAATAGGAGTATAGGAAAAACCACGCGAACGGTTTCTTAAGAATTCGTGCATAAATTCGGCTTCAATCTCGTATTCCCAAACGCCGGGTTTTACGAAATTTAAGATTCTTCTGAACCCTTTTTCTGTAATGTTGCAAGCTTGTTGAATTAAGTCAAGCTCAATTTTATCTTTTACGGAACGCAAGTGTTGCAAAATTGGATTACTGCGTTCCCAACTGTGTGCAGGGAATTTCTCTTTGGTTTTTTTGATGAAACGATCCTCGCGGGTCTCGGTTTCCACACTTTGGCGGTAATGCTCGTTAGTGTTGAAGTAGATGCGTTCTGCCTGGGTCATCACTTCAAAGAAAATCTTGTCGAATTCCTTAAGCCAGTAAACAGATTTTATCCCACTTACCTCAGTGCCTTTTTCCTTGGTAAGTTTCTCGCCTTCCCAAACAGCAATGTGGTCATTGGTTTCGCGAACAAAAAGCATTTCGCGGTGTTCCTTGTTTGGCGCATCTGGAAAAAGAACCAATATGGTCTCCTCTTGATCTGCACCGGTAAGATAAAAAATATCGCGCGCTTGCTGGAAAGGCATGGTGCTATCAGCGCCAATTGGATATATATCGTTACTGTTAAATACCGCAACACTTTTCGGCTTCATCTGGGCCATAAAGTTTTTACGGTTTTTTATAAAGAGTTTGCTGGAAATTTGATCGTACTTCATCGTATTGTTTTATGAATTTTCTCAAAATTAATTATTTCAAAGTTATGCTAGCAGTAGAAAGGGTTAAAAGTGTATTAATTGTGAGGTATTTTGAACCAGGCAATTCTACTTTTCAAAAATTCATCAATTGTAGTAGTATATTCTGGTGGTAATATTAGTTAATTCAGGAACAGTGAGTATAAAATAACGTTTTAATGCATTTTATAAATTGTTGTAGCGCGTAATTTCAGCATTAATCCAAGGGAACTATAAGTACAGGTGTTTTTGATTTTTTTATAATTTCTGCAGACACACTTCCTATAAATGCATTGTAAAAAAAACCGTGTTCATGATGACCAGCAATAATTAAATCAATATTTAATTTCTTAGATTCTTCTATTATCATTTCAATAGTTGCTCCTTGTATAAGTAAGCCTTCTGAATCAACTCCTTTTTTCTTAAGGTTTTTTGTGTATTCTTGAAGCATCTGGTGTTCTTTTCTAAGTTCTGTAGCCCTACCATCCCTTATGTATTGAGGTCCAACATCATAACCTACAAAATCGGGATCTGGGGCAGCTATATGCATCAACCATAATTTTGAATTGAATGATTCAGCCAATTGAAATGCTTTATCAATTAATAATTCTTCATTTTTATTAAAATCAATCGTAACTAATATATTCTTCATTTCTCATTATTTTAATGGCCTACAACTACCAAGTATAATCTTAATGAGGGTTTCGGAGCAATTTGCCTTCTGCCCACCGCAAAGTTTCTTAGGAAAAAATAGACAAATATTAGCCATTCAGCCAGCATTACGCTTTTAGGCACAGTTATTTTATTTCGTGTATCTTTTCTTTCATCTGTTTTCTAAAATAAAAGTACATAAATATATAGAAGGGCATTCCAAGAAAAAAATACATTAAAGCTCCTTCCGTTCCATAATCTTGATTAATAGTTTTATAAAATCGGTTTTGATTCAGAAAAGATTTTATTAGGAAAACAAAATACGCTATTAAGATAATCCAATTCGCTAATAATAAAAAAGTTGCAACAGTTTCCGAGTTCACGGCAATAATCGGTATTAAAATATTAGTTAATAGAATAATTACAAAAAGGACAAAGGCAATTTTAGAATTTTTACTGAATGAATTATACAATTCAATTGCAAAATCATAAGTTTTGTTGTTAAGATTTCCAGTTATTTCAAGGTGTTCTTTGCTTATTCCTCTTGTTTCCAATACAGAGATTGCGGTTTCTCGCATATTGTCGTCATAACCGTACTGACGATAGTTTTTCACAACGTCCATTAGCTTTTTATCATCAAGATTTTTTAATCGGTCAAAGTTGTCTGTCATTTTCTATAATTGTGCCTACGGTTTGGGTATGAGTAGTTGCGTGGTTTAGCGCTTAACTTTGCAAGTGCACACCAATCTGAAAATCCGCGAGGATTTTCAGAAGTAGGCGAGAACAAGCAATTACTTATAGCCATTGTTGTGCGTTCGTTTTTTTTGATATTAATATTGTATGGATTTCATCCGTCCCGTCAGTTTTTATGTAATTTTTCGGAATCAATCTATTTATCTCCAAATGATTTGATTCAAGTGTCTTTACCAGATTATTCAAATTGTGATAATAAAAATATGTTCTATCTCCGCTGCTTCCTGAGATATAACCCGAATTTTCATAGTTACCATCAACAAAACTCAAGTAAAGTATTCCAGAATTATTCAGTAAATTTTTACAGTCAGAAATTAGCTTTACACAGTCATTGTTAGATAAGTATGGAATACAAAATCCGCATACAATTGCATCGAATTTTTTATTTAAACTGTCAATTTCTCGACAGTCCATTATTACAAATTCAGCCGTTGGATTATTCTTTTTGGGCAATTCAATCATATTTTCTGAAATGTCGATTCCTATAATTTTTAAATCAGTTTTTTTGTTAGAAGATATTTGGTTATGTTTCCTGGTCCGCAACCAATTTCCAGAACTGACGCATTTGCCTTAGTAATTAAATCAAGAAAATTGTCATAAGAATCATTATACAAGCCTAAGTTCATAAACTTGTCTTGGTAGATTTTGGCTACTTTATTCAACGTCTGAAATGTTTCTTGATATTTATCCATCTTTTTGTTAAATGACGCACAACATGCGGATAAACACCATTATAGTATTTATCCCCATTATATCGTTTATTGTTTAATTCCAAATATAAATAAAAACCCAACTACTTCCGCATCACCTCCATTAGCATTTCTACCTTGGCGTTCAGGGGTTTATTTTCCTCTTCCAACGCAGTCATGCACTCCTGCATTGGCAAGGTGTGACCTAGCGTGTTGGGGGGAGAGAATTGGCGCTGTGTAATGTGATGTTAGCAATAAATTATACAGCTTGGTATAAGCTGTGTTTTAAAACGAATACTTAAAATAGGCGATGTCCTTTTCGCATTTTTGGGTTACAAGTTCCTTACTCTTTGCCGTATAGAATTCTTTGTATACTTTGGCTTCTGTGTTATTCATTACAGGAATTTCTTGTAGTTCGAATCCCAAATGGGCAAACAACTTATGGGTTTCTTCTTCAAACTTTTCATAGCTATAAATCTTTATACCCTCATAAGAGCCATGTAAGGTTGGAAAATAGTCTAATTGGTTATAATGAAAAAAAGAATCTCCAGAGGCAAAGGCTTGATCTAGCGCTAAGAATTTTTGAAATTTTTGCCTCGTTTGGACCATAGTATCGGTATTGTTTTTATTGATTAGCGAATACCAAGAGAGCATCCGCTCCCATGGATTTCTAACAAATCCAAAAGTGAAATAATCTGCGTGTTTTTCAAGCATTTCTTTTTCAGAAGTGGCTGCATTTCCATGCTCTGAAATGACGTTTATTTTATTCCCTAAGTTTTGCCGTAATAAATTTGTGATGGTTGTTCCTCCGGTTCTATGTACATGAATAAAAATAAATTTGAAATTGTGAGATATTGTCATTTAGAGGTTGTTTTTGGAAGAGAGTCATGGTTGGCGGTATGGCAAGTAAGGGTTTTCGGGCGATTACCTATCAAGTTAAACGAAAAATTTAAGCGGCTACAAATCTTAGAATACCCTGAAACCCTTATTTGCTATAGCGCGTGTTAGTTATTCGGCTTTATTATTTTCTGTCATTTTAGTCTTACTTACAACAATTTGCCCCTGCTTGAATTGGCGGACATTTTACTGTTCCGTAGCTGCAATAAACACAACAATCGCCTTGTTTTGGCTTTAATACTTTCTTGCAGTTTTCACACTCGTAAAAATATTGGCAAGCGTCTGTTGGCATTCTTTCTTCTTTCTTATGTCCGCAGTCTGGGCAAGTGATTGTTGATTGCAGTATTATGTTCATTTTAGATCTTTCTTTTCAGTTACTGAATAGCCTGTTTTACCAATCGCTTGTTCTATTTCGTTTATGTCAGTTTTGGTATGGTCAAATTCAATGATTGCGTTTCCGTCTTCGTATGAAACAGTCGTCTTAATTATTCCTGATAGCTTATTCACTTCGTGGTTTACGTGTTCTTCACAACCTGAACACGTCATTCCGTTAATTTTAAATTCTGCTCTCTTTGCGTTAGATTGTTCAACTTCAGTAATTTCTTGTCCTGTCTTGTGATAAAGAACATGAGCATACATTGGGAAAGCAAGCATAAGTCCTGCAAAAACTGTTACGATACCTAAAAAGGTCTTTGTCTGAATGAAAGGTGTTTTTTCTTCCGTGTCGCAGTTGCAGTCTGTTTGCTTTTGTGGTTTTAGTTTCTGATACCAAGCAACGCCAAGCACTATAACAGTGAGTCCAATTAGATAAGGTCTGAAAGGGTCAAGCCACGAAAAAGTAGAAGCAAGTCCGCTTGTCCCTGCCAACAAAGCCAAAACAGGTGTTATACAGCAGAGTGAAGCAGAAATTGCTGTCAAAAGTCCAAGTCCAAAGAGTTTATTATCTGATTTCATTTTCTTAATGTCAATGTCATTTGTTGTCGTCTTTTAAGCTGACCGCAAACGGTCTCGTGTATGAGCAGTAGCGGTTAAAATGCACTACTTTTCGATTGTCAATATACTAAATTAAAAGAAAATAGCGAATTGAGTTTTCACCCAAAACGCTATTATTTTTAGCATTGTTGGCAACTGGTTTTTTTCGCAATAATTGCTGTTGAAATTCTAAACTATTCCTTTTCATACTTTTTAGTTGAACGATTATAGCAATCAGAGGTGTATCTCTAAACAAATAATTTATGTATTCTGTTTCTGTTCCATATCTATCGCGAGTATTTTGCATTGATAATGAAGCTTGAACTCTTTTAATATAAAGGGGATGTTCAAAATATTTGATTAATTCGTTCCGATATTCTTTAGTTACAGCTTTGTAAGATTTAGCTTTATTCGACAAACTATCGCCTTCAAAGAAATAATTGTTTCCTTTTTCATATCCTTTAAGGATTTTTTGGTCTTTACTAGGATTGTCTGTTTCATTAACTAAATCAGAGTTTAATTCAGTCAGAATTTCATCGATTTTATTTGTGTAGATTTTTGTTATGCTGTCAATGATTTTAGTTTCGTTATCCAACTGATTTTTTAACTTCAATTCGGATATTTCGTAATTTATTTGCTCTTCTAAATAAAAACTTTGGAAATCCAGTTCGTTTATCATCATCGTATACATTCCGAAATCCTTTTCAAAATCAAAGTCAGATTTTCGCTCATTATTACAAGCAAAAAGTAAAATTGTCAGTAAAAATATTAAAGAGTATTTCATTTTTTCAAACTTGTTGCCAACCTCCCGAATAACGCAAGTTGCGGCTTAGAGACTCAAATTTTTCAGTTCAAAACTGATTTTTAATGGTAGTCAAAAATGGCATTTTTGAGTGTTATTCTGCAATTTATGTTATTCTTTGTTGCATGCAGGCTTTTTATTTTTTCTTATTATCGGTTACGGCCAAAAAACGTATCCATCCCGAAGGGTGGCTATGTTTATTAAGTATTGTTTTGTGTGTTATTAATTCCGACATAATCAATTAAAATACGAGAAGTAACCAAGATTACTTCAAATACTGATGTTTTTGCAGTTTCATACGTTCTATCCTAAATCAAAACTCTAGGGATTATAAAATCTAACAAGTAGAGATTGCTGAGAAACCCAATGCAATGTGTTCCCATAAAATAAAGCTTACTTATGCCTTTTAAGAAAAGAACATAGCTTTTTCATAAAGCTATAATCACTCAGCTTTCATTGAGGAAATTGAAAGGACTGCCTCGTGCGACAAAGGCTTCACTATGTAATCACTGATTTGAAGATTTACTTTGGCCCTTTCTTTATCAGCAGGGTCAACGGAGGACGATAGGATATAAGTTGACAGCCGTTCGTTCACTATGGAGCCTTTCTTTTCAAGAACCTCCATAAACTGCCAACCCGTCATGATAGGCATATTTATGTCTAGTAAAAGAATGGCTTTATCGTTGAAGGGTTTGGCAAATATAGAAAGGATATATTCTAAGCCCTCCTCAGGTTTAGTAAACGTAATCACCTCAGCGTGCGGGATGATATGCGTAATTACTTTTTTTGTGATGAAATTATTAATGGGATCATCATCCACAATAATAAAATGTGGGTGCTTAGTTATCATATTTTTTTTCGGTTGCAAATATTATTTTGAATTCTGTTCCCTGGTTAACTTCGCTTTCAATCGAAATTTTTCCTCCCAAAGCTTCAACCTGAGCCTTCACCATGAATAAACCCATGCCTTTGCCTTCTATTTCCGGGTGAAAACGTTTGTATAAACCGAAAACCTGATCTCCGCTGTTTTTCAAGTCAATCCCTCTACCATTGTCCTTAAATATCAATTCGATTTCATTTTTTCTTCGAAAACTTTTTATTTCAATTACCAGACGAATATCCCGTCTTTTATATTTAATGCTGTTGCTTATAAGATTGTAAAAAATGCTGTATAAATAACTTTTCAAAGTAACCATTTCAGCCACCTCATCAAACTGAGCTATAATCTTTACATTTTCGCTGAACACGAGCGAGTGAATACTTTCTTCTATTCCATTTACCAACTCTGCAAACACCACTCGCTCTCTAGCCTCGCTTACACCCGTTTTCAGCTGAAGAATATAATTCAGGTCTAGAATTACCGTATCAAGCTTATTGACAGAATATAAAAGATCTTTCATAACACTCCTATATTCATCCTTCGACAGCGATTTATCTCCCAGTATATCCGAAAGTCCCTTAATGTTTGCCACAGGTGCTCGAAGGTTGTGCGATACAATATATGTAAACTGCTCAAGATCCTGATTGCGGTGAATGAGATCATTTGTGATTTTTTGCCGCTCAAGTTCAGCAAGTATACGTTCCGTGATATTAGTATGAACCAGCAAAATCAGCGGCTCATCACTTTCAAATTTAGCAACCCTAAGGCCGAACCATCTCTCCTCTGATGGGGAATGACATGGATATTCCAAATAGAAATCCTCAATTTTTTTATTAAAAACATTCTTCATTCCATGCAATACCTGCCCGGCGATTTCATCACCGTCCATAAACGCTTTTTCGCATACCTCAAAATAATTACTTCCTACGCCTGTTCTCTCCATTGAAGTTTCTCCATTCTGGAGAGCAAAATTAGTCCAGGCTTCATTTATAGAAACAATTTGTCCAGAATCATTCACTACTGACAGATGGGAGCTTAATGAGTTGACTACGCTGCGATTAAACACTTCGCTTTTTCTTAATTCGTTTTCCTTTTCCTTTAATTCTGTAACATCCCAATTGGCTCCGATCATACGTTGTGCTTTCCCCCTAGTATCTCTTTCAACTATTCCTGTAGCCCTTATATAATGAATAGATGAGTCTTCCCATACAATTCTGAATTCAGTATTGTAATCTTTTTTATTGGTAATAGCAAGCTGCAGTTCGCTTGCTATCCTCTGGCTGTCCTCATTATGTAATCTAGATATCCAACCATCATACACAGGATTAAAATCGGCTGTAGCAATTCCAAACAATTTGTACATGCCTTCATCGCCTTCAAGCTTATTAGTTTCTAAATCCCAATCCCATATTCCCATTTTTGCACTCTTTGTTGCAAGCTGCAACCTGTTGGCAAGGCTTTCCATTTCCTTTTCTGCATTTTTGCGCTTGGTAATATCTTTTCTGATGGTTATAAATTGAAAAGGCTTTCCATTATTATCTAGAAAAGGTACTATAGTGGTATCTACCCAAAAAAAGCTACCGTCTTTGGCTCTGTTCCTTACTTCATTTCTCCATATTTTTCCCGCCTGTACAGTAGCCCAGAGATTCTGGAATAATTCTACTGGATGATATCCTGAATTGAGAATACGATGATCCTGATCGATTAATTCTTCCTGACTGTATTTTGATAGCCTGCGAAAATTTTCATTCGCATACTTTATTTTTCCATTACTGTCTGAAATATCTACTAAAGAAGATTCGTCCAGTGCAAGTTTATAATCCCTTATTTCTTTTTCCGCAATTTTGCGTTTGGTTATATCACGCAAAATAGTATAAAACAATTGTTTGCCTTTTAAAATGATTGGTGTAAGCATCACTTCAACAGGGAATTCAGTTCCATCTATTTTTTTGTATACCCATTCAAACTGGTAATTTCCATACTGCAATGCTTTTTCAATCATCTCTGCCGCTTTTTCATTTGAAAGCCTGCCATCGGGTTGTTTTTCAGGTGAAATTTCCCAGGGCTGCTTTAAAATAATTTCCTGCGGGGAAGAATATCCTAAAATAGAAGCTGCTGCATGGTTACACTCTTTAAAGCCTGTATTTTCAAGCAGCAATATTGGATCGGCCGATTCAGTAAACAACCGCCGGAAAGTTTCTTCACTTTCTTTAATTGCCTCTTCTGCTTTTTTGCGTTCTGTAATATTTTCGACAGAAATGCAGGCGCCCGTCACTTTACCTTCATAATCCCTTGTCGGGTTCATGTTCACCTGAAATATTAAAGTGTTCCCCCCGTCAAGTGAATATGTGGATTCATAAGAAACACTTTCTCCTTTTAAAGTATTTCTAATTTTTTCTTCAAAGCTTACTCCTATATCCTGCGGCAATATATCAAGAAGGTTCTCATTCTTATGATATGGCCTGCCCACTGTAATAATTGCAAATTCTGCCATTAGGCTGTTGAATTCAATTATTGTAAAGTCTTTATCAATCAATAACAGCCCGTTGGAAGAGTTTTCGAAAATGGTACGCAGATGTGTTTCCGATTGCTGTAATTTTGACCGGATGCCCTTTATCTTTTTCTTCGTTTCTTTTTTAGATAATGCATTTGTGATTGCCGCCGGCAGCCGTTGCAAATTTGTTTTTAGTATATAATCATCTATACCCAACTTGAGCATTTCCACCGCAAATTCTTCTGATACGGCGCCCGTAACCAGGATAAAAGGCAAGTCGATTTTTTTTTCTTTACAAAGTACATAAGCCATTTTGGAATTGAATGATGGCAATGAATGGTCGCAAAGAATAAGATCCGGCTGAAATGTATCCAACTCTTTTTCAACATCTTTTTTATCACTAGCCAAGTGATACCGGAACTTCAATCCAGATCTATACAACATCCTCTGGATGATATCAGCATCTGTTTTTGAATCTTCAATATGCAGGATACGATGTTTCATTGTTTATTTTATTTTTGCTGATTGATCATAGACCAGTATATACCGAGTTGTGAAACTGTTTTTACAAAATCTTCAAACGTTAAAGGTTTTACTACATAACTGTTTACACCCAGCTTATAACATTGTTCCAGGTCGCTTTCTTCTTTAGACGAGGTAAGCATTATAATGGGAATATTTTTTGTTTGCTCATTTGATTTCAATTGCTGTAATACCTGGATGCCGTTCACTTTTGGCATTTTAAGATCGAGCAATATGATTCTAGGTATTACTTCCATACCATTTCCGGATAAATAGGATGCTTCAAAAAAATCCAAAGCTTCCTGCCCGTCTTTTAAATGAACAATTTTGTTGGCAACGTTATTTTTCCTTAATGCCCGCATAATTAAATCGGCATCGCTTTTATTATCCTCCACTAAAATTATTTCCATATAATTATTCATGATACAATGCTTTAATTGATTGTGAAATAAAATGTTGCACCTTCGTTTACTTTTCCTTCTGCCCAAATTTCGCCGCCGAATTTTGTAATGATCCGATGCACAATGGCAAGCCCCACGCCATTCCCTTCAAAATCACTTTCAGCATGAAGTCGTTGAAATACGCCAAATAATTTATCTGCAAAACGCATATCGAATCCGGCACCGTTATCTTTTACAACAAAACAGGTTTTGCCATTTTTTTCGATGGCAGAAATTTCTATAACGGGTTCTGTTTTTTTACCCGAATATTTAAGCGCATTCGAAACGAGGTTGAACATGACCTGGTACATCAGGGTATAGTCTGTCGCTATAGAAGGCAATCTGCCCACTGCTATTTTTGCATGATGTGGAAACGTAACGCTTAACTCACTAAGCACAGCATCAGTTAATTCTTTCATGCTTACCTTGGTTCTTGCTATTTCTTTGCGACCAAGCCTGGAAAAAGCAAGCAGCTCATCAATAAGGTTGCCCATTTTTTCGCCATTATATCTTATGCTCTCAATAATGCTTATACCATCCTCATCTATCTTGTCAGCATAATCTTCCTGCAGAATTTGTGCATAGCTGTTAACGGCCCGCAGGGGCGATCTCAGATCATGTGAAACAGAATACGTAAAGGCTTCCAGTTCTTTATTCACTTCCTTTAACCTGAATTTAGCCATTTCAAGTTCACTGTTGGCAGCCATCAATTCCACTGCCCGTTTTTCTTTCTCTTCATTTTGAAAAGCAAGTTCTTTGTTGGCAATAATAAGTGCTGCTTCGGCTTTTTTCCGGGATGTAATATCACGGCCAATTGTAGAAACACCTTTAATGTTCCCTGCCCGGTCTTTGAGCGAGGATACTGTAATTGAAACATGCAATTGCTCACCGTTCTTTTTGATTCTAACTGTTTCGTAAGGCTCAATGGTTTCATTTTTGGTAACCCTCGCAATAATATTTTTTACCTCATTAATGCATTCCATTGGAATGATTAAGGAAATATTTTTTCCGACAATTTCTTTAGCCGTGTATCCAAACATTTTTTCACAGCCTTTATTCCAACTTTTTATGGTTCCATCTAATGATTTACTTATAATGGCATCGTTAGAAGATTCGACGATTGCGGCAAGGTGACTTCTATATTCTTCATTTATTTTGGTTTCAGCATTATCAATAGCCGGATGAACGATAAATTCATCGGTAAGAGTAGGACTCTTATTACTGGCCACGTCTAAAATCTCTGCTATTTTTTTCACGTTGATATTTTGGTTTTAACCGCTTTTATTAAAGAATTTTACTTCAAATTCCATTTCATCAGAAAAGACATATTTCGGTAATAAAAAAAACACACAAACAGAAAAGATTTTAAATGTTAGGGAGGGATTTACCATCTTTTTAACCTGTTTGTGCATTTTTATCATCGGGGTAGAAATATTAATTTATTGACCAGGTACTACTTGCTGTGTTTTTATAATGCCGGGAATTTTTTCAAACTCATAGTATTTATCTAAAAAAAAGTCGGCTCCCCGCAAGCTGTATTTTTCATGAATTTTAAGATCAATCTGAATAGACAATACAATGACACAAGTTTTACTTTGCCGTTTTTTTATTTCCCCCAGTAAGCTGAGCGACCTTGGCAAACTCACATCGAGCAAAACAATACCCGGCAGTTGTTCTTTAAATAGCATCATTGCATCTTTATAGGAACCTGCACGCAAAACTGCTGCATTACTAAATGTTTCAAGTAGCAGATTTTCCAATCTATCAAGAATAAATATTGAGCTATCTGCAATTAAGATCTTCATGTCGGTTCTTTAGTAAAACAAAGTACGCATAACAGTAGCCTATAGCTATTAGCAGTTTAAGCCTTTCTTTGGTAGTAGAAGTACTACTGGCTTTGTAATATAAAGAAATGGATGCTTTACAGGTCTATATCAGAAATGATCTTATGTGCGATGGCATAGCGTGTAAGTTCAGAATTGGTAGACAAATCGAGTTTTTCCATAATCCTGCTGCGATGTGTGCTGATGGTTGTTAAGGCCAGCGAAAAAGAATCAGCTATTTGTGTAAGTGTTTTACCATACGCAAGCAATTTAAAAATTTCCATTTCCCTGTTGGTAAGCAACTCATGAGGATTTTTACTTTTATCGATCTGCGACAATAATTTTTCTGCCAATTCAGAAGTAATGTATTTTCTTCCTCCCTTGATTCGATGAATAGCGGAAATCAATTCATAAGGAGCTGCGTTTTTATTCATATAACCAGCGGCTCCGGCTTTTAATACCCTGATGCCATAAAGATCTTCTGAATAAATACTGAGGATTAACACCGGCAACCCCGGCTTGATGAGTTTTATTTGTTCCAATGCTTCCAGTCCGCTTCTTCCTGGCATATCCAGATCGGAAATCACCAAGTCGAACTCATGCAGCGTAACTTCTTTAACCAATGATTCGCCATCGCTTACCTCCGTTATTTCTACTGACGGGTATTCATCTTTCAATATCTGGATAATACCCAAGCGGATAAAGCTGTGATCATCGGCTAAAATAATTTTCTTCATTTTACTTTTTTATGTTTTATACGGCAGATGAATAACAATCTTCGTTCCTTTTCCCGGAGAGGAAGTTAACTCAAATTGACCATTTAATGCCCGAACACGTTCTTTCATTCCCAGCAAACCAAACGATTTTGTATGTTCTACTTTTGCCATATTAAAACCTGTTCCATTGTCTTCAACTGAGAGTGTAATAAGGTTGCCGTTACTATTTAATGAACTCAGCACTTTGCTTGCCTTTGCATACCGCATAATATTGGTTAAGGATTCCTGGTAAATCCTGAAAATACAATTGGCTTGTTCCTGTGGCAGCTCAATATGGGTTTGCAGGCTTGAAAACTGTATAGCAATTCCTGTATTTTCTCTGAATTGTATCGTGTGCCATTCCAAGGCATCAATAATGCCATAATGATCTAATGTACCGCTTCTTAATTCGTTCAATATTTTTCTTACAGATTGATTGCTGCCATCTAAGAGCGTAATGATATTTTTTAATTTGCTTTTGATATTGCCAGCTTCAGGTGCTGTTTTTTTATCAATCCATGCTACATCCATTTTAATAGCAGTTAATTGCTGACCCAGCTCATCGTGAATTTCACGGGCAATCCGATTGCGTTCTTCATCACGGATAGTTTCCAGGTGACTTGTTAACTGCCGTAACTGCAAGGTTGTTTTATTAATTTCTTCTTCTGCTTTTTTACGGTCGGTGATATCCCGGATAAAGCCTATCAGTAATCCATTGTTGTCTATTTTTGCATTAATTTCAGCAATAAATATGGTGCCGTCTTTTCTTTTAAGCATTCGTTCATAAAATGGAATTTCGCCTTCAGACAGTTTTTTTAAAGTGATTGCCTGATTATTAAGTTCTTCTTCGGGTATTAGATCCCTCAACGTCATTTTAGTGATTTCGGCTTTCTCATACCCAATCATTTTTAAAAAGCTGTTGTTCACTTCCAAAAAATAACCCTGCTGATCCAAGAGGGCAATTCCATCTGCTGCCTGTTCTATTAAAGAGCGGTATTTTTCTTCACTTTCCGTTATTTTATGTTCAAACTCTTTTTGCTTAGTAACATCGAGCATCGTAATGGCAACAGAATTATAGGGCGGAGCTGCAGGATAGTTTAGCCGTACTATAACCTCCCTTATTTCGCCAGATAGGCTTTTGATTTTCGTCTCTTCTTCAAAATATCCACCACCATCCCTTATTAAATCCATTAACTTAAATACCGTCATTTCCGTCATACTTACAAAAAACTTGGAGCGATTAGCTACAAAGTCTTCTAAATTGTTTGCTCCTGTCAAATCTAATAAACTCTGATTTACACCGACTATCTGAACTCTTCCAAGCATCTCGTATAGTTCTTCGC